>NZ_JBITCR010000008.1:0-262960 GCF_044453405.1 Nocardioides sp. NPDC051685
GTGAGAACTTTCTCTACTGACTCAAGGCGCGCTCCGCGCGCTGGCCCGCCGCCGGGGGGGGGGGGGGCCCCCCCCCCCCCCCCCCCCCGCCGGGCGGCCCCGGCCCCCCCCCCCCCCCCCCCCCCCCCCCCGTGTGCCACGTCTCGGCGACTGGTTGACGTCCAAGGAGCGGACCGATCGTGTGTTTTCACATTCACTCGACTAACTCCAGTATTGTCCTCGACATTCGTAATCCGATCGACCTTGGCTCGGCAGGGCGGAAGTGAGGAACCAGATGAAGAAGATCAAGGTTGCAGTGGCCTTGGCCGCTGCGAGCATCCTGACCTTGACCGCGTGCGGTGGCTCCGGCGGCGGCAGCGACGCGGAGTCGATCTCCATCGTCGGCTTCGCCGTCCCCGAGACGGCCAACAAGGCGATCGCCAAGGAGTTCAACAAGACCCCCGAGGGCAAGGGCGTCACCTTCGAGACCTCCTACGGCGCTTCGGGTGACCAGAGCCGTGCGGTCGAGGCCGGTCTGAAGGCCGACTACGTCCACCTGTCCGTCGGCACCGACGTGCAGCGGCTGGAGAAGGCGGGCCTGGTCGACCCGAAGTGGGACGACGGCCCGAACAAGGGCATCGTGTCCAGCTCGGTCGTCGTGCTCGGTGTCCGTAAGGGCAACCCGAAGAACATCCAGGGCTGGGCCGACCTGGTCAAGCCGGGCGTCGGCGTGGTCACCGCCAACCCGGCCTCGTCCGGCGCGGCCCGCTGGAACGCGCTCGCTGCCTGGGGCTCCGTGGTGAAGAACGGTGGCACCGAGGCGGAGGGCAAGGCGTACCTCGACAAGCTCTTCAAGAACGTCGTCACCCTGACCAACTCGGGCCGCGACGCCACCACCGCCTTCCTCGGCGGCACCGGTGACGTGCTGCTCGCCTACGAGAACGAGGCGATCCTCGCGGCCCAGCAGGGCGAGGGCTTCGACTACATCATCCCGGACTCCACGGTCCTGATCGAGAATCCCGGCGCCATCCTGAAGGACGCCTCGAAGCCGTCCCAGGACTGGCTCGACTTCGTCCTCGACCCCAAGGGCGGCCAGAAGCAGTTCGCGCTGACCGGCTTCCGGCCGGTCAACACCGAGAACCCCGGCGTCGTCGACTGGGACGCGATCGGGCTCAAGCCCGAGGACATCAAGGGTGCCAAGGACCCGGCCGACCCGTTCCCGGCGCCGAAGCAGCTCCTCACCCTGGAGAACGACTTCGGCGGCCGCGACTGGTCGGGCGTCAAGGAGAAGCTCTTCGGCACGGGTGAGGACGGCGAAGCCCTCGGCATCGTGACCGACGCCATCGCCAAGTCCGGCAAGGCCTCGCAGTAGTCCGTCATGACCACAACCATCCCTACGGCCGAGCCGGCTGCCCCCCGTTCGACAAGGCGCAGCCGGCCGACCACCACTCTGACAAGAACCAGCGGCATCGGGCTCGGTGTCACGATGCTCTGGTTCAGCCTGCTCGTCCTCATCCCGCTGGTCGCGGTGATCATCACCGCGTCCAGCGGGGGCTGGTCCGCCTTCGCGAACCAGCTCAACAACGAGCAGACCGCCTCCGCGATCCTGCTGACGATCCGCGCGGCCATCGTGGTCACGCTGATCAACGTCGTCGTCGGCACCGTCATCGCCTGGGTGCTGGTGCGCGACAAGTTCTGGGGGAAGGGCCTGCTCGAGGTCATCATCGACATCCCGTTCGCGCTGCCGACGATCGTCGCGGGTCTCGTGCTGCTCTCCCTCTACGGCTCCGAATCACCCCTCGGCCTGCACTGGGCGAACACGTCGATGTCGGTCTACCTGGCCCTCGCCTTCGTGACGCTGCCCTTCGTCGTACGCATGGTGCAGCCCGTCCTCGAGGAGCTGGACGCCGACGTGGAGGAGGCCGCTGCCTCCCTCGGGGCCTCTCGGTTCACCACGTTCCGGCGGATCATCCTGCCCTCGCTGGCGCCCGCGATCGCGGCGGGTGCTGCGCTCTCCTTCGCGCGCGGGATGGGGGAGTACGGCTCCCTGGTCCTGCTCTCGGGCAACCTGCCGTTCAAGTCCGAGGTCGCCTCGGTGCGGATCCTGTCCGCGATCGAGAACGACAACCGGGAAGGGGCGGCGGCGATCGCCGCGATGCTGCTGGTCGTCTCCCTGCTCGTCATCGTCGTCCTCGACCTGGTCCAGAGGAGGATGGTCCGCCGTGGCTGAGACCCGTCGCGCTCCGCGCACCCCGTTGACGTACGTCCTCCGTCTGGTTGTCATCGCCTATCTGGGCCTGCTCGTGGCTTGGCCGGTGGTTCTGGTCGCCTGGAACGCCTTCCACGTGCCCGACGTCGGGTTCACGACCGAGGCGTTCGCCGGGATCTTCGGCGACCCGCAGATGATGCACGCGATCCAGCTGACCTGCATGGCCGCCGTGGTCGCGACGCTGATCAACCTGGTCTTCGGCGTCTCGATCTCGCTGCTCCTCGTCCGGACGGAGTTTCCGGGCAAGCGCGTCCTGAGCGCCCTGATCGACCTGCCGCTGTCGGTCTCTCCGATCGTCGTCGGCCTGGCGCTCGTGCTGGTCTACGGCGGCCGCGACGGCTGGTTCGGACCTTTCCTGGAGTCCGCGGGGATCCGGGTCATCTTCGCGACGCCCGGGATCATCATGGCGACCGCGTTCGTGTCGCTGCCGCTGGTGATCCGCGAGGTCATCCCGGTGCTCGAGGAGATCGGCACCGAGCAGGAGCAGGCCGCCGCGTCGCTGGGTGCGAGCTCCTGGCAGACGTTCTGGCGGATCACGCTGCCGGGCATCAAGTGGGCCGTCATCTACGGCGTCGTGCTCACCCTGGCCCGCTCGCTCGGCGAGTTCGGCGCGGTCAAGGTCGTCTCCGGCAACGTGCTCGGCCAGACCCGCACCGCCACCCTCGCGGTCGAAGAGAAGTACCTGAACTTCGACCAGCAGGGTGCGTACGCCGTCGCCTTCCTCCTCGCCAGCGTCTCGGTCATCTGCATCCTCGTCGTCTTCGTGCTGCGCGCCCGCGGTGCGCGCGTGCGGTGAAAGGACCACGTTCCATGAGCATCGAAGTAAGTGGTGTCAACAAGCGTTACGGCGACTTCGTGGCGCTGGAGGACATCAACCTGACCATCCCGACCGGGCAGCTGACCGCTCTCCTCGGGCCCTCCGGCGGCGGCAAGACCACGCTCCTGCGGGTCATCGCCGGGCTGGAGACGCCGGACTCCGGGTCGGTCGTGATCGAGGGCAAGGACGCGACGTCGCTGCCCGTGCAGAAGCGAAATGTCGGCTTCGTCTTCCAGCACTACGCGGCCTTCAAGCACCTCTCGGTGGCTCGCAACGTGGCCTTCGGGCTGGAGATCCGCAAGCGGCCGCGGGCCGAGATCCAGGCGAAGGTGGCGGAGCTGTTGGAGCTCGTGCATCTCTCGCAGTTCGCCAACCGGCTGCCCTCGCAGCTCTCCGGCGGTCAGCGGCAGCGGATGGCGCTGGCACGGGCCCTGGCGATCGAGCCGTCCGTGCTGCTGCTCGACGAGCCGTTCGGCGCGTTGGACGCGAAGGTACGCAAGGAGCTGCGCGACTGGCTGCGCCGCCTCCACGACGAGGTGCACGTGACCACCGTCTTCGTGACCCACGACCAGGAGGAAGCGCTCGAGGTCGCCGACGAGATCGTGGTCGTCAACCAGGGCGGCATCGAGCAGATCGGCACCCCCGAGCAGCTCTACGACGAGCCGGCCAACGACTTCGTGATGTCGTTCCTCGGCGACGTGACCACGCTGGGCGGCTCTCTGATCCGCCCGCACGACGTCGAGGTCACCCCGTCGCCGATCTCCGAGCACTCGCTCGAGGGCACCGTCTCGCGGGTCCTGCGGATCGGGTTCGAGGTGCGCCTCACGGTCCTCACCGACGACGGCGAGGTCGTGACCGCCGAGCTGACGCGTACGCACGCTCGGGCGCTGCGGCTCGAGGAGGGTGTCAACGTGTTCGTGACGCCGTCGCCGGGGGCTTACACGATGCCGGCGCCTTCGCCGGCGGCGTAGGGGGCGGTTGGTCTAGGTATGCAGAGAAACCGTCACTTCCCGTGCGGAGCTCCACATGGGAAGTGACGGTTCGGCTGCATACCTAGACCAACATCCGGGACCTCAGTGCGGCAGCCAGGCCTCGTCGCGCGCAGTGCGGGTGGTGACCTCGTCGGGCAGCTCACGAGAGGCGAGCTCGGCGATGGAGACCTTCTCGAAGACCTCGCGCAGCGAGTCGCGCGCGGCGATCCAGACGTGCTGGAGGACATCGGCGCGCTCGTTGTAGGTGACCGCCTCGGGGCGCAGCCCGTAGACCGAGACCAGCGGGCCGTCGACGGCGCGGATCACGTCGGCGACGGAGACGTCCGACGCCTTGCGGGCCAGGCGCCAACCGCCCGACTGCCCACGCTGGGAGATGACGACGCCGGCCTTGCGGAGGTCGGCGAGGATCGCCTGCAGGAACCCGTGGGGGATCTCCTGGGCGCGGCCGAGCTCCTCGGCGCTGACAGCTTTTCCGTCCTCGCGCGCGGCCATCTCGATGAGGGCGCGGAGGGCGTAGTCGGACTTGGCAGATACTCGCACGGCCACATTCTTGCAGATGAATGCAGAATTTCGCTCAATCTAGTGGTCAAGTCCACTTTCATTCGCGAGCGTCTCGGCTCGCACCTTGAGAGCCTCGGCGTGACGCCGGAAGCCCTCGGCGACCCGCTCGGGACCGGCCAGTCCCACCAGCGGACCGGAGAACTCCTCGACCGTCTCGTAGCGCGTGGGCCCGCCCGGCTGCTGGGTCAGTCGCTGGTGGCGTACGCCCCGGACCAGGCCGAGCCGCGCCGGCCAGCCCTCATAGACATAGGCCAGGTACGCAGCCCCGACCCCGTCCGCGCCGACGACCGGTGGCTCGAGCGCCGAGATCCGCTCCGGCGAGCGCGTGCGGCCACCGTTCGCCCAGGTCACATGCAGCACGATCGGGTTGCCCACCGCCGCCGGCTGCGCCGTCTCGGCCCCGACGACGAACGGGTTCCAGGCGGCGTACGACTCCGTCTCGACCATCGCCCGCCACACCACCTCGATCGGGGCGTCGATCTCGGACGAGGCCCTCGGGTGCTCGTAGCTCACAGCCGGAGCCTAGTGGTGCCAGGGATGCCGGGGTTCAGTCGGCGAGCACGATCAGGCCGTAGTGTCCGTCGTACCGGCGATACAGCACGCAACCGGCACCGGTGCCTGCGTCGAGGTAGAAGACGAACGGCTCCCCGGCAGCCTCCAGCCGGGCACGCGCCTGGCCTTCGGTCAGCGAGGGCGGTGGGGGCGGTGGGGGCGCCTGGGACATCGAGGCGGTGGTCTCGTCCGACTCAGCTCCTTGGACGCCGTACCCACCCGCGGGGAGATGATGCACCAGCGAGGGCCTGCCCGACGCGGCGTCTCGGTAGAGGAAGAAGTCGTGGTCGAGCAGGTCCATCTCGTACGCCGCCTGCTCGGCGGTCATCGGCGTGCTGGCGAACGACTTGTGCCGGACCACCTCCCGGGTCTCCTCCGACCGCGGGAAGTAGGGAACCCGATGGCGCGGGAGGTCGCCATGGCGCCACTGGTGCTCGGCTGGGATGCGTGTCCGGCGGTGCCGGGTGCGGATGCGATCCTGCAGCTGCGCCAGTTGCCGGTGCAGCCGGGACTCCAGGTCGTCGACGGCCTCCGGCATGGTCGAGGCCGCTGTCTTCGCCCTGACCATCAGCCCGTCGACGTTCGCCGACGCCTCCGCGATGGCATGGTTCTCCGCCGCTGGGTTGTGCCGCCAGTCCAGCACGACGTGCGCGGTCAACACCGGTCCGTGCGCTACGCCCAGCGCGGTCGAGATCTTGCTCCGCGCGTACTCGCCGGCGTACTCGCCGACGTTGCCTCGCAGAGTGACTGCGACCGGGATCGGCTCCTTCGTGAGCGCCATCGCCCCTCCTCTCGAGGCTCCATCAGCCCCTCTCGATGCAACCTCGCTCGGGCCGGAGCGGTTAGTGGCCAAGGTCCTGGGGCGGCGTGTCTCTCGACCCGACCACGGTCCATCGAGTCGGGGAACTGCAACCGGACATCCCGACTTCGACGATCGGTCGGGCCATTCGTCCGCAACCAGAGTGCTGATCGGCCCTACATACCTCACGGTGAGTCGTCGACGCTGGTGAGCGTGCAGGACCTCGGACAGATGAGACCCACCGACACGGCCCGCGACACACACGTGGGCACACTGGACGGATCGGCTGGTGCCATCGAGGTGCCGACCGTAGGCGTCGAGGAGGAGTTCACCCTCCTGGACCCATGCAGCGGTGCGGTCGTCCCGGCGGCGATCGAGATCATTCGCGAATGCGGCTACCCGACACGCGTGGTCGCCGAGTCGATGCGGTTCATGGTGGAGACGCGGACCCCGGTGTGCACCACACTCGCGGAGGTCCACGAGGGATTGAGCACCTTGCGTCGCCGGGTCACGGAGGTCGCGAGCCGCCACGGGGCCATCGTCGTCGCGACAGGGGTGGCACCGTTCGGGCTGCCCGACCCACCCCTGGTGACGGATGAACCTCGCTACAACGAGCTCGCGAGACGTTTCCCGGCGGCCATGCGCACCAACGGAACCTGCGGCTGTCATGTCCACGTCGGTGTGCCGACCAGACAGGTCGCCGTAGAAGCCCTGCTCCGGCTCCGACCCTGGTTGCCGCCACTCATAGCACTGGCCGCGAACTCGCCCATCTGGGAAGGCGAGGTCACCGGTTGGGCCAGCCGACGCTTCGTCCTCGCGTCCAGCTGGCCGACCCTCATGCCCGCGCCACCGGTGCACTCGGTCGAGGAGTACGACCAGATGGTCGACCAGGCCGTCGTGGCGGGCCAGGCGCTGGACAGGCGCAGCGTGTACTTCCTGGCTCGCCTGTCGCCCAGATACCCCACCATCGAGGTCAGAGCGGCTGACATGAGCCTGACCGCCGAGGAAGCCGTCGCGTACGCAGGACTGGTTCGGGCGCTGGTCAGCATGGCGGTCGACGATGCCGCCGCCGGTCGACCTGTGGTGCCCGTTCGTCAGGAACTGCTTCGGCGGTCCTGTCGGTCCGCCGCCCGGGCGGGCCTTTGCGGGATGATGACCGATCCGCGGACCGGCACCCTCGTCCCCTCCTGGGAGCTCATCGACGGCATGGTCGCACGGGTTCGACAGCGGCTGCGCGCACACGGAGACGAAGCCCTGGTGCTCTCCACCATCGACCGTCTACGCGCCGTCGGTGGCGGGGCCGACAGGCAACGTCGCCTGTTCCGAGGAGCAGGCTCGCCCGCTGCGTTCACGGCCGCGCTCGCGGCGGCCACGAATGGTGAGCTCGGTCCCGGCTCGGCGTCGTGATCGTCAGCGGTAGTTGATGAACTGCACCGCGAAGTCGTAGTCCTGGCCCTTGACCAGCGAGATCACGGTCTGCAGGTCGTCGCGCTTCTTGGAGGAGACGCGGAGCTCGTCGCCCTGGATCTGCGCCTTGACGCCCTTGGGCCCCTCGTCGCGGATCAGCTTGGAGATCTTCTTCGCGTCCTCGGAGGAGATGCCCTCCTTGAGCGTGATCGAGATCTTCGACTGCTGCCCCGACTGGCGCGGCTCGCTCGCGTCGAGGATCTTCAGCGACTGCTTGCGCTTGATCAGCTTGTCCTGGAAGACCGAGAGCACCGCGCTGGCGCGGTCGTCGGCGGAGGCCGAGATCTCGATCCCCTGCTCACCGCTCCACTCGATGGTCGCGTTGGTGCCCTTGAAGTCGAACCGCGTCGCGACCTCCCGCGCGGTCTGGCTCAGCGCGTTGTCGACCTCCTGGCGGTCGATCTTGCTCACGATGTCGAACGACGAGTCAGCCATGACTCTCTCCTCTAGCCTCTGACCAGGACGGTGCCCCGGGAACGTACCTGTCTCACCCTAGGACCTCGTGCCGTTTTCGTACGCCGCCAGCCCCTGCGCTATTGTTTCTTGCTGTCGCGAACCCCTTTGTCGGGGCGCGCGCACAACCCAGGCAGGTTGCCCGAGCGGCCAATGGGAGCGGACTGTAAATCCGTCGGCTTTGCCTTCGAAGGTTCGAATCCTTCACCTGCCACGCCTGGGAGAACGCCCCGGTGGCCAGCGGAAACGTTGGTCACCGGGGCGTTTCGCTTGTCCGGTCATGTCCGGAGATCTCCAGCAGTCTGTGCCCAGATGTGCCCTGACTTCCTGCCGTCGGGAATGTTGTCGAGGATCTAATGCTTTAGATCTTCGTAAACATTAGATGCCGCCGCTCGTTGCGGCTCCGAGGGCAAGGACACGATGAACCGACGCGTGTCCCTGGAAGAAGGAGCATCATGAAGACCTCACATGTGGAGGCTCGCTCGACGGCGACCACACCGGTTCCACGTATGCAGCAGGCGCTGATGATCTGGCTGGGGGTGTTCCCCACACTGACCTTGCTCGACCTCGTGCTGGGCGACCTGCTCGAGCCGCTCCTGCATCTGGTGCGGACCCTGGTGGTGACCGGCCTCACCGTCCCGATCGTCGTATACCTGGTCCTGCCGCGGATCCAGCGGGCGCGAGCAGTCCTGGTGCGCAAGTCATGAGCGGGCACTACGCGCAGGTGGCTTTCACACCTCTCGTGACCAGTCACCAAGCCGCCCACGGAAGCGCCGACGCCTACGCGCGGATGGCCGCCTCCGGAGACGGCTCCGACCGTCTCGGTGCCGATGAGGCGGACTTCATCGAGTCCCGGGACAGCTTCTTCATCGCCTCGGTGAGCGAGACCGGCTGGCCGTACGTCCAGCACCGCGGCGGGCCGCCCGGCTTCCTCCGGGTGCTCGACGAACAGACACTGGGGTTCGCGGACTTCCGCGGGAACCGGCAGTACATCACTCGGGGCAACCTCGACCACGACGAGCGGGTCTCCCTCTTCCTCGTCGACTACCGGCTCCAGGCCCGGATGAAGATCTTCGGACGAGCACGCGTCGTCGAGCCCGAGGACGATGCCGCGCTGGTCGCGTCTCTGGCCCCTCCCGACTACCCGGCGAAGGTGGAACGCGCCGTGCTGATCGAGATCGAGGCGTTGGACTGGAACTGTCGCCAGCACATCCCGAGACTGGTGCCGCTGGACGTGGTGAAGCAGACGATCGACGAGCTGGCTGGGCGGATCGCGCGGCTCGAGGCCGAGCTCGTCGAGGCGAGGGCGGGCCAGGCCGCCGGCGTGGAAGACTCCTGACGTTTCCTGGATGCCGGACGAGGAGGTTGTGATGGACCTGGAGGTGCCTGTCCTCTATCCGACGCAGCCGAAGGCGGTGCGTCTGATGAACACCGTCTGGGCCGACCGGACCAGCGTCCACGACTCGCTCGAGACGCTCGCTCACCTGCAGCTGTGGGCGGTGCGGGCAGGCATCGGCGACGGTCAGGTCGACGAGTCCGACCTCGACGTGGCCAGGGAGCTTCGAGACGCGCTGCGCCGACTCGCCGCCGACGCCACGCACGATGACCGCCGAGGGGCGGTGAGTGCAGACATCGACCCCCAGGCGGCGCTGGCCGTGACGAACCGCTTCCTGGCGGACTGCACGCCGGTGCTCCGCCACGAGGCGGGCCAGGGCTACAGCCGCGTCTGGCGGTCGGGCGACGCCAGCTCCTTCCGGCAGGAGCTCGCCGTGCTGGCGCTCGAGGGCGCCGACCTGCTGACCGGACAGGGGCTGCGGGCCTGTGGCGGGCCCGGGTGCGTTCTCTACTTCGCCCGGAGCCATTCTCGGCGCGAGTGGTGCTCGGCGGAGTGTGGCAACCGGGCCCGCGTGGCGCGGCACTACCAGCGCAAGCGCGATGGTGACTTGCAGCTAGAGAAGGGAACACCATGACAGTCGACGCACCTCCGCCCGCCGCGGACAACGATGAGTTCTGGCGGGAGCGCCGGGTCTGCTTCCTGACGACGAGCCGGCCGGACGGGAGCCCGCATCTCGTCCCGGTGGGCGTGACGTTCGATCCGGAGGCCGGCATCGCGCGCGTCATCAGCAGCGCCGGCAGCAAGAAGGCCCGCAACGTACGTGCTTCCGGGCCCGGCGGTGCGCAGGTGGCGGTCAGCCAGGTCGACGGGCGGCGGTGGTGCACCCTGGAGGGCACTGCGGTGGTCAAGGACGACGCGGAGTCGGTCGCGGAGGCCGAGCGGCGCTACGCCGAGCGCTACCGGCAGCCGCGGCCCAACCCGGAGCGCGTGGTCATCGAGATCACCGTGACCCGGGTGCTGGGCAACGTACGTCCGTCGGGCTGGTAGGAGGCTGTCAGAGCCCGCGGTCGGTGAGGATCACGCGGTCGTTGATGTCCTGGGCGTCGCGCCGGTTGCCGGTCGGGAACATGGTGCGGAACCGGTCGATCTGGCGAGTTGAGGCGGTGATCGGGTCGGTGAGCACGACCCACTGGACGTGCTCGGTGTAGGGCGCGGTCGTCAGTGAGCCGTCGTAGCGGTAGGACGTGTGCCGGCGGGGTAGGAGGGCGCCGACGTCGATGTGGCCGACGTGGTCGGCGGTCGAGCACTCCGAGACCAAGTGGTCGTAGAGGCGGCCGAGGGTCGGGTTGACGAGGCCCGGGCGGACCCAGACACCGACGACGAGGGTGTGGCCGGAGGCGTCCTGGTGCACGAAGTGCATCTCGATCGGGTAGTCCCGGGCGGAGAGCAGATGCTCGCTCGGGGTGTGCCAGTGGAACTGCACCAGGCCGTACGTCACGCCGGCCATCTCGAGCGACCCGACGCCGGGCGGGAGCTCGGCGCGTACGGTCTCCTCGTCGCCGCGTACGGTGCAGCCATCGGGCTCGTCGGCGTCCTCGCGGATGTACTTCATCGTGACGGTCGCGTCGTGGGGATAGTGGACGTGCAGGGCGGGCAGGTGCTCCTGCTGGGTGCCGCCGCGGTAGATGCGGATGGGGCTCTGGTGCGGCGGGCCGGCGGAGGTCGCGGATGCGGCCGCCGACGAGGACAGGGCGGTGAGCCCCGCGATGGCGGCGGCTCCCTGGAGCAGTGCGCGACGGTTCAGCCCGACGGTGGTGCGCTTCATGTCAGATCTCCCGAGATCTACCGGGTCGAGGTGACCCGTGGACCGCAATACGTACCACGAATTGCGGTCGGCGGCGTCGTATCCGCGACCTAGAGTCGTCATGACGCGAGAGGAGAATCCGATGAGCGTCCAGCTGAACCACACGATCGTCCACGCCTCCGACCGGGACGCCACGGCGACCCATCTGACCGAGATCCTCGGGCTTCCCGAGGCCCAGGTCTACGGCCCGTTCCGAGTCGTCGAGCTCTCCAACCAGGTCAGCCTCGACGTGGTGGAGGACCAGGGCTTCCGGCCGCAGCACTATGCGTTCAAGGTGACCGAGGCCGAGTTCGACGAGATCTTCGGGCGGATCACCGAGCGCGGGATCACCTACTGGGCCGACCCCTTCCACCGGCGGGAGGGCCAGATCAACCACAACGACGGCGGCCGGGGGGTCTACTGGGAGAGCCCGGACGGGCACAACCTCGAGATCATCACGGTTCCGTACGGCGGCGCCTGATCTCCAGCGGGAGGTCAGGCGAGGTCGGCCGCGAGCTGCTTGCCGGCCTCGGTGAGGAGTGGGACGGCGCGCTCGATGAGCTCGTCGCTCATCCGTCCGGTGGGTCCGCTGATCGACATCGCCAGGCGCGGCGCGTAGTCGGGGACGGCGACGGCGACGCAGCGTACGCCTGCCTCCTGCTCGCCCTCGTCGATGGCGTAGCGGCGCTCGCGGACCTGCTCGAGCTGGTCGAGGTAGTCGTCGCGCGAGGTGATCGTGGTGGAGGTGTAGGGGACCATGTCGGTGCGCCGAATGATGTCGCGGACCTGGTCGGGAGCCATGTCGGCGAGGATCGCCTTGCCGACGGCGGTGCAGTGGGGCGAGACGCGGCGGCCGACCTCGGTGAACATACGCATCGACTGGCGCGACTCGGTGTGGGCGACGTAGACGATCTGGTCGCCGTCGAGCATCGCCAGGTTGGCCGACTCGCCGACCTCGTCGACGAGGCGGGCGAGGTGGGGGCGGGCCCAGGTGCTGAGCATGCGGGAGGAGCTCTCGCCGAGCCGGATCAGCTTGGGGCCGAGGACGTACTGCCGGTTGGCCTCCTGGCGGAGATAGCCCAGGTCGACGAGGGTGCGGACCAGCCGGTGGATGGTCGGCAGCGGCAGCCCGGAGGCGGCGGCGAGCTGGGAGAGCCCCATGGTCCCGCCGGCGTCGGCCATCGTCTCCAGCAGCGCGAAGGCGCGCTCGATCGACTGCACCGCCCCGGCGCGTGCCTTCGGCGCCTTCTCGTTCTCGCTCACCTGAACTCCTTTGTTCGTCCGGACTGTTCTTCCGGATGACGGAAGTCTAGCGTCGGCTAGAGGAAATCCGGACGGTTGCGCCGGTTGTTCCCGCGGATTAATATCCGCAATGCGGAAAGAAGAATCCATTCAAAGGAAAACTGTAGCCCTGGGAGGGTGGAGCTCGTGAACATTCAGATCACCGGTGGCGAGGTCGAGCGAGGAGCCGAGATCCTCACCCCCGAAGCCCTCGACTTCGTGGCTGAGCTGCAGCGACGGTTCGGGGCCCGCCGGGACGAGCTGCTGGCCGCCCGCAGGACCCGCCGCGAGGAGGTCGCGCGCACCGGTCGGCTCGACTTCCTGCCGGAGACGGCCGACGTACGCGCCGGCGACTGGACCGTCGCGCCGGTGCCCGAGGACCTCCTCGACCGCCGTGTCGAGATCACCGGTCCGACCGACCGGAAGATGACGATCAACGCGCTCAACTCCGGGGCCCGGGTCTGGCTGGCCGACATGGAGGACGCCAGCACCCCGCACTGGAGCAACGTCGTCGGCGGCCAGGTGAACCTGCGCGACGCGATCCGGCGAGACATCTCGGCGATGTCGCCGCAGGGCAAGCTCTACGAGCTCAAGCAGGACCAGCGGCTCGCCACGATCGTGATGCGCCCCCGTGGTTGGCACTTCGACGACCAGCACGTGCTGGTCGACGGTGCGCCCGTGGTTGGTGCGCTCGTCGACTTCGGGCTCTACTTCTTCCACAACGCCAAGGAGCTCCTGGCCCGGGGGAGCGGCCCCTACTTCTACCTCCCCAAGATGGAGAGCCACCTCGAGGCCCGGCTCTGGAACGACGTCTTCCGCTTCGCCCAGGAGCGGCTCGAGATCCCGCACGGCACCGTGCGCGCGACGGTGCTCATCGAGACCATCCCGGCCGCGTTCGAGATGGACGAGATCCTCTACGAGCTGCGCGACCACGCCTCCGGCCTCAATGCCGGTCGCTGGGACTACCTGTTCAGCCTGATCAAGTACTTCCGCGACGCCGGGCCCTCCTTCGTGCTGCCCGACCGGGCCACGGTCGGGATGACCTCGCCGTTCATGCGTGCGTACGCCCAACTGCTGGTCAAGACCTGCCACCGCCGCAACGCCCACGCGATCGGCGGGATGGCCGCGTTCATCCCGAGCCGCCGGGACCAGGAGGTCAACGCCATCGCCTTCGCCAAGGTCCGCGAGGACAAGGAGCGCGAGGCCGGCGACGGCTTCGACGGCTCCTGGGTCGCCCACCCCGACCTGGTCCCGATCTGCCGGGAGATCTTCGACGGCGTCCTCGGTGACCGGCCGAACCAGGTCGACCGTCAGCGCGACGACGTCTCGGTCGCTGCTGCGGACCTGCTCGACGTCGCCTCGGCGGGCGGCGCGATCACCCTCGCCGGCCTGCGCGACAACGTCGAGGTCTCGCTGGTCTACCTCGACGCCTGGCTCCGCGGCGCCGGCGCCGTCGCCATCCACAACCTGATGGAGGACGCCGCCACCGTCGAGATCTCCCGCTCGCAGATCTGGCAGTGGATCCACAACGAGTCGAAGCTCGACGACGGGACGCCGGTGACCGCGGAGCTCGTACGCCAGGTCCTGGACGAGGAGATGGCGAAGCTGCTCGCGACGGCCGACGGGATCGAGCACCGCCTGGAGCAGGCCCGCACCATCTTCGAGGAGGTCGCGCTCGCGGACGACTACATCGACTTCCTGACCCTGCCGGCCTATGACCAGGTGGTGGGTGCATGAGTCATCTCGAGGATCTGATCGGGCGGCTCGACCGGGATCTCGTCGGCGCCGACGCGGCACTGGCGGCGAGCTATCCGGGGGACCGTGGCGTACGGCAGCCGGTGCACACGGTCTACGTGCCCGGCGACCGCTACTCCGACAAGACGGTGGCGCAGTGGTCGGCCGAATCCGTCGCCGCGCTGGACGAGTTCGGGGGATCGGCTGCCGAGATCGCCGCGGTGTTCGGTCTGCGCACCGATCTGGCCGACGCGATCTACGACCGGGTGCGGGCCAAGCTGGCCGACGAGCCCATCGAGGACCTGCGGATCGACTTCGAGGACGGCTACGGGAACCGGCCCGACGAGGACGAGGACGCTGCGGTCGTGGCGGCCGCCGGGGCTCTTGCGGCCACCGTCCGCGACGGCGCCGCGCCGCCGTTCCACGGCATCCGGATCAAGTCCTTCGAGGAGCCGACGCGACGTCGGGGGCTGCGAACCTTGGACCTGTTCCTGGGGGCGCTGGTCCGCGAGGACGGTCTGGGTGACGGCTTCGTGATCACCTTGCCCAAGGTGACCTCGGTGGAGCAGGTCACCGCGATGGTCACCGCGCTGTCCACGCTTGAGGCCGCCCATGGGATCGAGGCCGGGAGCCTGCGGTTCGAGATCCAGGTCGAGACACCGCAGGCGATCCTCGGCTCCGACGGCACCGCGCTGGTCGCACGGATGATCGCCGCCGGGTCCGGCCGGGTCACGGGTCTGCACTACGGGACCTACGACTACTCCGCCTCGCTCGGCGTCGCGGCTGCTTTCCAGAGCATGGAGCACCCGGTCGCCGACCATGCCAAGGACGTGATGCAGGTGGCCGCCGCCGGTACCGGTGTCTTCGTCTCCGACGGCTCGACCAACGTGCTCCCGGTCGGGGACGCGGAGGCCGTACGTTCGGCCTGGCAGCTCCACTCGCGCCTGGTGAGCCGGTCGCTGGCCCGCGGGATCTATCAGGGGTGGGACCTGCATCCGGCCCAGCTCCCCAGCCGCTACCTCGCGACGTACGCGTTCTTCAGGGACGGGCTCGAGGTCGCCTCGGCCCGCCTGCGGGCGTACGTCCACGGCGGCGAGTCCAGCTATCTCGACGAGCCTGCCACCGCTGCCGCGCTCGCCGCGTTCGTGCTGCGCGGGGTGGAGTGCGGAGCGGTCGCGGCCGACGAGGTCGAGAGCCTGGCCGGGATCGATCTCGCCAAGCTGGCCGAGCTCGCCCGTCGGCGGATCCCCGACTGAGCATGCCGAACGCATGGCGGCAGGCTGGGTAGCCTGCCGCCATGCGCGTCGAAGCCGAGTTCACGACCGAACCGTTCCGTGGCGAGGGCGAGCCGCCCGAGCACGCGACGGCGGCACTGGAGGCCGCCCGCGAGGCCGGTCTGGAGTGTGACTTCGGGCCGCTGGGCACGTCGGTGCGCGGCGAGCGGGAGGCGGTCCTGGCGACCCTTGCCGCCGTGGTGGCCGCCGGCCTGGACCACGGCGCCGACCAGATCACCTTCCAGGTGCGCGTCGAGGGACGCAGTGCGCCGCGGCGTACGGCCAACGGGTTGGAGGGGCTGCTCGCCGAGGTCGCCGACGAGCTCGGTGGCGACCTGCGGTCCCTGGACCGGCAGGGGAAGCAGCGCGCCGTGCGGCTGCTGGAGGAGCGCGGCGCCTTCGACTACCGCAAGAGCGCCGAGATCGTGGCCGCCGCGCTCGGGGTCACCCGGTTCACGGTCTACAACTATCTCAACCGTGAGCGGGAGTAGCCCAAACTTTTCAACAAACTGTTGACTGTGACGAGAGACACATGCAATCGTTGTTGCTGTACGGAAATTAGTTTCCGCATAGCGAGAGAGAACGGTTCATGGATCTCCAGAGCTTCAACACCGCACCGGCAGACGTCGTCCGGTCAGCGCTGAAGGCCTGCTGCGACGCGCCCAGCTGGGTCGCCGCCGTGCTGGCCGGGCGGCCCTACGCCGACGAGGCCGGCGTCGTCCGGGCCGCCGACGAGGCGGCCCGGCGGTTCACCGCCGCCGACGTCGACCAGGCGCTGGCCGCGCACCCGCGGATCGGGGAGCGCGCCGAGGGCGAGCACGCCGAGGCCGCCTGGTCGCGGCGCGAGCAGGCCGCGGTCGGCACCGACCCGGCCACGGCTCGCGCCCTCCACGAGGGCAACCGGGCCTACGAGGAGCGCTTCGGCCGGGTCTTCCTGATCTGCGCCACGGGCCTCACCGCCGACCAGGTCCTGGCCTCGCTCCGCGACCGGCTCCGCCACCAGCCCGCCGAGGAGGCGGCCGTGGTCGCCGACGAGCTGCGTCGCATCGCGCTGCTCCGTCTCGAGCGGGTCCTGGCCGTCGAGGAGGTCTCCCCATGAGCGGGCACAGGGCCAGTGCCATCACCACCCACGTACTCGACACCGCGCTCGGCCGCCCGGCCGCCGGTGTCCCGGTCCGGCTCAGCCGGATCGACCCCGACGAGTCCGCCGTCGTCCTCGCCGATGCCGTCACCGACGACGACGGCCGGGTGACCGACCTGGGACCCGATCAGGTCCCGGCCGGCACCTACCAGCTCCGATTCGGCACCGCCGCCTACTACGCGGCGACCGGTCAGGAGTGCTTCTACCCGCAGGTCTCCGTCACCTTCGCGGTCACAGACCGGCGGCACCACCACGTGCCACTTCTGCTGAGCCCGTTCGCCTACTCCACCTACCGAGGGAGCTGACATGCCCATCCGCCTTGGACCCAACCAGTACGGCAAGGCCGAGAACCGCGTCGTACGCATCTACCGCGACACGCCTCGCCACCAGATCCGGGACCTCAACGTCTCCACCGCGCTGCGCGGCCGCTTCGACGACGCCCACACCAGCGGCGACCAGAAGGACGTGCTGCCCACCGACACCCAGAAGAACACCGTCTTCGCCTACGCGAAGAAGATCGGCGTCGCCTCGATCGAGGAGTTCGCGCTCGCCCTCGCCGACCGCTACCTCGAGGCCTGCCCGGCCGCCGAGGGCGCCCGGGTCGAGATCGACGAGTACGCCTGGGACCGGATCCAGGTCGACGGCGCGGGTCACGACCACTCCTTCGTGCGATCGGGTGGCGGCGTACGGACGACGGTGGTGAACGTCGACGGCCGTGGGTCCGACCGGGTCGCGCATGTGGTCTCCGGCATCAAGGACCTGGTCGTGCTCAAGTCGACCGGCTCGGAGTTCCACGGCTTCCTCAAGGATGAATACACGACCCTGCAGGAGACCACCGACCGGATCCTGGCGACCTCGCTCGTGGCTCGTTGGCGCTATTCCACCACCGAGGTGGACTGGGACAAGACGTACGACTCCATCCGGGCGCTGCTGCTGCAGCGGTTCGCGGAGATCCATAGCCTCGCGCTGCAGCAGACCCTGAACGGGATGGGCACCTCGGTGCTCGAGCAGCACGGTGACGTCGCCGAGATCAAGTTCTCCGCGCCGAACAAGCACCACTTCCTCTCCGACCTCTCGCCCTTCGGCCTGGACAACCCCGGCGAGGTCTTCTTCGCCGCGGACCGGCCCTACGGCCTGATCGAAGCCTCCGTCGTACGCGACGAGGCCCCTGACGCCGGCAACGCCTGGCACGCCATCCCCGGATTCTGCTGAGGACCGGCCATGTTCGGTCGTAGGAGGCAGGCTGTGTCCGGCTCGACCCGATCGACCCGACCGGAGGACGAGCGGCATCCACCCGGCCAGCTCCTCGCCTACGGCACGCAGCACATCCTGACGATGTACGGCGGCGTGATCGCGCCGCCGCTCATCGTCGGGGGTGCCGCGGGCCTCTCGGGCACGGACCTCGCACTGCTGGTGACCGCCGGGCTCTTCGTGTCTGGTTTGGCGACGCTGCTGCAGACGCTGGGTCTCGGGCCGTTCGGCAGTCGGCTGCCGATCGTGCAGGGCATCTCGTTCGCCAGCGTCTCGACGATGGTCACCATCGCCAGCGAGGACGGGCTGCGGCCGGTCTTCGGCGCGATCATCGTCGCCGGCCTGATCGGGCTGGTCCTGTCCTCGTTCTTCGCCCAGCTGGTCAGGCTCTTCCCCGCGGTCGTCACCGGCACGATCATCACCGTCATCGGGCTCTCGCTGATGCCGGTGGCCTTCCGGTGGGCGATGGGCAACGACGCGGAGGCGCCCGACTTCGGGTCGGTGACCAACATCGCGTACGCCGGGCTGACGCTGCTCATCATCCTGGTGATCAGCCGGGTGTTCCAGGGCGCGATCTCACGCCTCTCGATCCTCATCGGGCTCGTCGTCGGGACGGTGATCGCGGCGATCGCGGGGCGGACGGACTTCTCCTCGGTCGGTGATGCTCGCCTGGTCGCGCTGCCGCCGGTCCTGCACTTCGGCAGTCCCACCTTCGAGGTCGGCGCGATCGTCTCGATGACGATAGTGGTGCTGGTGATCATGACCGAGACGACCGCCGACATCCTGGCGATCGGCGAGATCGTGGAGACCGACGTGGACGCTAGACGTGTCGCTCGCGGTCTCCGCGCCGACATGGCCGCCACCACGGTCGCCCCGCTGTTCGGCACCTTCCCGTGCAGCGCGTTCGCGCAGAACGTCGGGCTGGTCGCCCTGACCGGCATCCGGAGTCGGTACGTCGTGGCCACCGGTGGTCTCGTCCTGCTGCTGCTCGGGCTGCTGCCGGTGGTCGGCGCGGTCGTGGCGGCGATCCCGTATCCGGTGCTCGGCGGCGCCGGCATCGTGCTCTTCGGCTCGGTCGCGGCGTCCGGGATCCGCACGCTGTCCCGCGTCGACTACGAGGACAACCTCAACATGGTCATCGTCTCCGTAGCTCTCGCCGTCGGGATCCTGCCGATCGCCGCCCCGACCTTCTGGGACGCCTTCCCGGAATGGCTAGGGGTCATCATGCACTCCGGCATCAGCGCCACCGCCCTCGTTGCCGTCGTACTCAACCTGCTGTTCAACGAGATCACCCTCGGCAACCGCTCCGGCGCCTCCGTCTTCGCCGCCTCGCAGGACTCTCGTGAGGGCTTCGGGGACCGGCTCGACGACGACATCGAGCGGTCGTGACCAGCGAGACGTCAGCTACGTCGGCCGAGTAGGCACCGAAGTGCCCACTCGGCCGACGTCCGTGACGCCTCATCGATGGGTCGGGAGTACCGCAGTCCGATTTTCGTCATACGATTTCTATATGGGCGCTGGCGAGCAGATCCAGGCGTGGGCGGATGAGGCCGAAGCGGGTTACGACGTCGAGGAACTGAAACGTCGCGGACGCGGTCGCCCAGGGCGCGGCGCCGAGCCGATGCAGGTTGTTGCCGTCCGCTTCACCACCGAGGAGCTCGCGGCCTTGGACGCATTGGCCGAACGAGAGCACCTGTCCCGGTCCGAGGTGATCAGGCGCGCACTGGCCGACTATGCCGTCTGAAGGTCGCAGGCGAACGAATTTTCGTTCGCCTGGATCGGGGCGTAGGCCGTGGCGAGACGTCACTCCCACCGGCCGAGTTGGCACTGCGGTGACGTCTCGGCCGACCGGCCTGACGTCTCGGCATGCCTCAGCCGACTAGGTGGGGGTCGGGGGTGTTGACGAGCTCGCCATCGATCCAGACGCTACGTACGTCGGCGGGGGTGCCGAGGGCGAACATCTTGGCGAGGGCGTCGGCGGGGTCTGCGGCGTGGGTGAGGCCGACGGCGAGGGGGGTGCTCGGGGTGGGCTTGATCCACTGGGCGTCGAAGCGGCGGCCGACGGAGAAGTCGCCGACCGCGGCCGCTAGGCCGAGTGCCTCCGCACCCGCGCGCGTGGCCAGGTGGAGGAGGTGGGTGGGGGTCAAGGGGTGACCGGCCTCGCCGAGGAGCTGCTGGGCGACGTACGCGCTCAGGCCCTCCTTGAGCAGGGAGAATCCGGTGCCGGCGCCGACGTCGGAGCCCATGGCGACGCGTACGCCGTGGGCGCGGTGGCGGGCCAGCGGGAACAGGCCGCTGCCGAGGGCGGCGTTGCTGGAGGGGCAGTGCGCGACGGCGGCGCCGCGGGCGGCCAACAGAGCGAGCTCGGGGTCGGTCGGGTGCACGTTGTGCGCCAGGACGGTGCCGGGGCCGACCAGGCCGTGGCGGTCGTAGGAGGTGACGTAGTCGCAGCCGCAGAGCTCCTCGACGGTCTCGATCTCGCGGAGGTTCTCGTTGACGTGGGAGGTGAGCATGGCTCCCGGCACCGAGCGCAGAACGTCGCCGCAGGCCTCGAGCAGCTCCTCGGTGCACGACAGCGAGAACCGCGGGGTCACCGCGTAGCGGGCCCGGCCGACGCCGTGCCAGCGAGCCGCGAGCGCGAGCGACTCCTCCCGCGCCCGAGAAGGGTCGGTGAACAGGTCCTCGCGGATGAGCCGGTCGCTGACCACGAGACCGCTGGTGATCCGCAGGCCGACCCGGGCGGCCTCGGCGAAGACCGTATCGACCGCGGGAGCGAAGTGGCTGCCGAAGACGAGTGCTGTGGTGGTGCCGGCGCCGACCAGGCCGCGTACGAAGTCGGTGGCCACGCCCGCGGCGTAGGCCGGGTCGGCCAGGCGCGCCTCCTCGGGGAGGGCGGTCTGGTCGAGCCAGTCGAGCAGCGGCATGCCGAGGCCGCCGATGACGCGTACCTGCGGGAAGTGCACGTGGGTGTCGACGAATCCGGGCAGCACGAAGCCGCCGGAGAGGTCGACGACCTCCTCCTGGAGGTGCTGTCTGCGCAGGTCGGCGAAGGACCCGCGGGCGCGGATCACGCCGTCGCGTACCAACAGGCCGCCGTCCTGCTCGGTGCGGAGCCGGCCGCCGGTGAAGGGGTCGTCGGGGGTGTCGAGGAAGGTTCCTCGGTAGAGCGTCATTCGGGATGTCACCTTGCTTGTTGTTCGGTCCGCGCGGGGTCGCCCGCGAAGAGTTGCAGCAGCCGGGCCGCGACGCTGACCGCGATCGTGGCCGGCTCCTTGCCGCCGAGATCCGGGAGGCCGATGGGGGTGGTGATGCGGGCGATCGCCTCGGGGGTGTGGCCCTCCTCGGCGAGCTTGGCCCGGAACCGGCTCCACTTGGCGCTGGAGCCGATCAGCCCGATCGACGCCAGCTGACTGGCGCGGAGAGCCGCGTCGCACAGCGCGGCGTCCTCGGCGTGGTCGTGGGTCATGATCAGGACGTGGGTGCCCTCGGGCAGCTCGCCGATGACCAGCTCGGGCAGCACCGGCACCTGATGGACGTGGATGCCGGCGACG
Source organism: Nocardioides sp. NPDC051685 (assembly GCF_044453405.1). Taxonomy (NCBI): domain Bacteria; kingdom Bacillati; phylum Actinomycetota; class Actinomycetes; order Propionibacteriales; family Nocardioidaceae; genus Nocardioides; species Nocardioides sp. NPDC051685. The sequence goes on from NZ_JBITCR010000008.1 coordinate 21,301, forward strand.
GCATCGTCCAGCCCGTGCGGCTGCTCAGGGGAAAGCTGGTCGGCGCGGGAGTCGACCAGGTGCAGCTCGAGGTCGTGGCGGGCCAGGATGCGCGCCAGCTCGAGCCCGACGTGGCCCATCCCGAAGATGGCCACGGAGGGGACGACGGGCAGCGGCTCGAGCAGCAGCTCGACCTCACCACCACAGCACTGCACGCCGTGCTGGTAGGGCGCCTTGTCGGAGAGCGACACCTTCAGGCTCTCCGGCACCGCGAGGCCCTCGGTCAGCATCGCGCGGGCGCGCTCGATCGCGACCGCCTCCAGGTTGCCGCCACCGACGGTGGCCCAGGTGCGCTCGGCCGAGACGACCATCTTCGCCCCGGCCTCGCGCGGCGAGTGGCCGCGTACGGACGTGAGGGTCACGAGTACGCCGGGCACCCGCTGCTCGCGCAGCCGCTGGACGGCCTTCAGCCACTCCATGTCATCACCTCTCTCCGGCCATGACCGGCTCGGGCTCGCCGCCCGACTCGGCGGCCTGCGGCGTACGAGCCTTGTCGAGGGCCCAGTAGACGGCCTCGGGGGTCGCGGGACAGCCGAGCTCGACGCTGGTCCCGGCCGGGCCGAAGGCAGCGGCCGCCTCACGCAGCGCCTCGCGTACGGAGAAGGCGAGCATCAGCGGGGGCTCGCCGACGGCCTTGGAGCCGTAGACGGCGCCCTCCTCGTGAGCCTTCTCGAGCAGCTTCACCCGGAAGTCCTCGGGCATCTCGGAGAAGCTCGGCAGCTTGTAGGTGCTCGCCGCCTGCGTCGCCAGCCGGCCACGGTTGGGTCCGTCGGAGGTGTCCCAGCGCAGGTCTTCGAGGGTCAGCCAGCCGGCCCCCTGGACGAAGCCGCCCTCGATCTGACCGATGTCGATCAGCGGGCTCAGGCTGTCACCGACGTCGTGGACGATGTCGACCCGCCGCAGGGTGTAGGCGCCGGTGAAGCCGTCGACCTCCACCTCGGAGGCGGCCACCCCGTTGGCGAAGTACTTGAACGGCTCGCCCTGCATCACGTTGGGGTCCCAGTGCAGGCCCTCCGTGCGGTAGAAACCGGCCGCCCACAGCTGCACTCGCTGGTGGTAGGCGATGTTGACCAGCTCGTTCCAACCGATCTCGCCGGACGCGGGAGAGAGGCCGTGGACGACACCGTCGTCGAAACGTACGTCGCTGGGGCTGATCCCGAGATGACCGCCGGCGACCTGGGCGAGCCGCTCGCGGATCTGCTCGCAGGCGTTCTTGATCGCGGCCCCGTTGAGGTCCGCGCCCGAGCTGGCTGCCGTCGCCGAGGTGTTGGGCACCTTGTCGGTGCGCGTGGGGGCGAGGCGTACGCGGGACAACGGGAGCCCGAGCGCGGTCGCGGCCACCTGGAGCATCTTGGTGTGCAGGCCCTGGCCCATCTCGGTGCCGCCGTGGTTGATCAGCACCGAGCCGTCCTTGTAGACGTGGACGAGGGCGCCGGCCTGGTTGAAGGCGGTGAGGTTGAACGAGATGCCGAACTTCACCGGCGTCATCGCCAGGCCCCGCTTGGTGTGCGGGTGGCGACTGTTGAAGTCGGCGATCTCGGCCCGTCGCCGGGCCACCTCGCCGGACGTGGCGACCTGGTCCCAGCAGGCGGCCAGCCGGTCGGCCTGCCGGACCTGCTGGCCGTAGGGAGTGGTCTGGTTCTGCTGGTAGAAGTTGCGTCGGCGCAGTTCGAGAGGGTCGATGCCGAGCAGGGGAGCGCACCGGCCGAGCAGGTCCTCCATGACGAGCATGCCCTGGGGTCCGCCGAAGCCGCGAAAGGCGGTCTGCGAGGTCTTGTTCGTACGCGCGACGCGGCCGTCGACCCGGATGTTCGGCACCCAGTAGGCGTTGTCGACGTGGCACAGCGCGCGGGCCAGCACCGGCTCGGAGAGGTCGAGGCTCCAGCCGCCGTCGGCAGTCAGTGTGGCCTCGAGACCGACGATGTGGCCCTCGTCGTCGAACCCCGCGCGCCAGGTGCTGTGGAAGCCGTGGCGCTTGCCGGACATGGTGATGTCCTGGGTGCGGTTGAGGCGCAGCCGCACCGGCCGACCGGTCAGCGTGGCGCCGAGCGCGGCGATGGCCGCATAGCCGTGCGGCTGCATCTCCTTGCCGCCGAACGCGCCGCCCATCCGCAGGCACTGGACGGTGATCTCGTGGCTCGGGACGCCGAGTACGTGCGCGACGATCTCCTGGGTCTCGGAGGGGTGCTGGGTGCTGCTGTGCACCAGCACCTGGCCGCCCTCGTCGACCAGGGCGAGGGAGACGTGGGTCTCGAGGTAGAAGTGCTCCTGGCCGGCGAACTCGAACTCGCCCTCGAACACGTGGGCGGCGCCCTCCAGGGCAGCCGCGGCGTCGCCGCGGGAGAGGTTGCGCGGGGTCCCTTGGAAGCTCTCCGCCGCGATCGCCTCCTTCACCGTCACCAGCGACGGCAAGGGCTCGTAGTCGACCTCGATCGCGGCCGCGCCCAGCCGGGCGGCCTCCTGGGTCTCGCCGAGCACCCAGCACACCGCATGGCCGTGGAACATCACCTCGGTCGGGAAGAGCGGCTCGTCGTGCTTGACGCCGGCGTCGTTGATGCCGGGGACGTCCTCGGCGGTGAGGACGCGTACGACGCCGGGCACGTCATAGGCGGGGGCGGTCCGCAGCGCGGTGACCATCGCATGGGTGTGCGGCGCCTGGACCGGCCAGGCGTGCAGCACGCCGGCCATCCGCCCGACCAGGTCGTCGGTGTAGAGCGCCTCGCCGGTGACGTGCAGCGCGGCGCTCTCGTGTGGGAGCGGAATCCCGACGATCGGGTTCTCGGGGCGTTCGGACAGGGCGCTCATGCCGGCACCTCCTGTGTCTGCGGGTGGGCGTGGAACAGGCGCAGCAGGGACTGGCCCAGCATCGCCGAGCGGTAGGACGCGCTGGCGCGGTGGTCGTCCATCGGTGTGCCCTCGGTTGCGAGGACGGCCGCGGCGCGGCGTACGGACTCCTCGGTCCAGGGTCGGCCGACGAGGGCGTCCTCGGTGGCGACGGCACGCAGCGGGGTGGCCGCGACGCCGCCGAGGCCGATCCTGGCGCGGACCACGGTGCCGTCGGCGATCTCGAGCGCGTAGCCCACGGCCACGCTGGAGATGTCGTCGAAGCGGCGCTTGGCGATCTTGTGGAAGCCGACGACCGGAGCCAGCGGCAACGGCAGTCGTACGCTGCGGATCAGCTCGTCCGCGGCCAGGACCGTCTCGCGGTAGCCGGTGAAGTAGTCGGCCAGCGGGACGACCCGTTCGCCGCGCGGCGAGGCCAGGACGACCTCGGCGTCGAGCGCTAGCAGTGCGGGCGGGGCGTCGCCGATCGGGGAGGCGGTGCCGATGTTGCCGCCGAGCGTCGCGCCGTTGCGGATCAGGCGTGAGGCGAACTGCGGGAACAGCTCGGCCAGGAGCGGGACCCGGCCGTTGAGCTTGCGCTCGATCTCGGTCAGCGTGAGGGCCGCGCCGATCTCGACATGGCCGGTCCGGAAGGAGAGCTCGCGCAGCTCGGGCAGCCGGTCGACCGCGACGACCAGGGGTGCGCGGCGGCCGCGGATGTTGACCTCGACGCCCCAGTCGGTCGAGCCGGCGACGACCTGCGCCTCCGGCCACTCGGTGATCAGATCGAGGGCCTCGGTGAGCGTCTCCGGGCGTACGAACTGGGCGCCGTCGACCGCGATCCGGGTCGGTCGCGGCTCGGGCGGGGGTTGCTGCTGTCGCGCCGCGAATGCATCGTCGGCCTCGGGTGCGCCGAGGGCGTAGGCAGCGTCGCGGATCGGGCGGTAGCCGGTGCAGCGGCACAGGTTGCCGCTCAGCGCGTGCAGGTCGACGCCGTTCGGGCCGTGCTCGTGGTCGCAGGCGGCGGCGTCGCCGGCGGCCGGCTCCCGGTTCGGGCGGTAGTACTCCGCGGCGAGGCTGCAGACGAAGCCCGGTGTGCAGTAGCCGCACTGCGACCCGCCGCGTACGGCGAGCTCCTGCTGGACCGGGTGCAGGTCGTCGCTGGACCCCAGGCCCTCGCTGGTCACCAGCTCCTGGCCGTCGAGCGCGGCGACGGGGACGAGGCAGGCGTTGACCGCGGTCCACTCGGTCGGCGATGTGGTGCCGGGCCGGGCGACCAGCACCGAGCAGGCGCCGCACTCGCCCTCGGCACAGCCCTCCTTGGCACCGGTCAGGCCACGTCCGCGCAGCCAGTCGAGGGCGGTGGTGTGAGTGGCGACCCCGGTCAGGGGTACGTGGTCCCCGTTGACGGTGACAGAGGGGACGCTGGGTGTGCTCATCGTTGGCTCCGGATCGGGTTGCGGGTGCGGGCGCTGTGGATCGGGTTGGCGTCGCGCAGGAAGTCGTCGAAGCGGTGGCCGGCGATCTTGGCGATCTCGATCAGCGCGGCGGCGTGCTCCTGCCGTTCGCAGTTGCCGAGCCGCTCCCGGCCCTCGGCGAGGATCCGGTCGAGCGAGTCGGAGTCGCGTACGGAGATGACCAGCGGGAAGCCGAACCGCTCGTGGTAGGCGTCGGTGAGCGAGGTCAGCGCCTCCTGGTCCGGCTCGGCCAGGTGGGTCAGGCCCTTGGACGACTGGTCGCGCAGCGACTCCTCGCCGACCAGCCCCTCGGAGACGAGCTTCGAACCGAGCTCGGGGTAGGCCTCGATCAGCTCGCGCTGCTCCTCGGCCGAGCCGCTGAAGAGGGCGTCCTGGAAGGCGCGACGCAGGGCGTGCGTGTCGGCGAAGGGCCGCTGCTCCCAGGCCCGCTCCACCATCCACCGCGGCCCCTGGAAGAGACCGTCGAACGTCTCCACGAACTCGGTACGTCCCATCTGGTTGACCTGGTCGAGCCGGACGCCTTCGCCGGGCTGTCCGGCAACGGCCGGGCCGTAGTCTGGGCCGACGTGGTGGAACAGGATGTTGAGCAGGATCGCGGTCAGGCTGCCCAGGGTGATGCCGCTGCCGAAGATGATCTCGGCCCACCCCGGGACGGCCTGGGCGACCTCGGGCTGCGCGGTGACGTACATCGCCAGCCCGACGCTGGTCGCCACGATCACCACGTTGCGGTGGTCGTGGAAGTCGACCTTGCTGAGCGTCTGGAAGCCGACGACCGCGACGGTCGCGAACATGGCCAGGGCGGCGCCGCCGAGGACCGGGTGAGGGATGCCGGCGACGATCGCGCCGACCTTCGGGAGGAGCCCGATGAACACCATGATCAGGCCGGCCGCGGCGACGACCCAGCGGCTCTTGACCCGGGTCAGCCGGACGAGGCCGACGTTCTCGGCGAAGCAGGTGTAGGGGAAGGAGTTGAAGACGCCGCCGATGGTGGTGGCCAGGCCGTCGGCGCGCAGCGCGCGGGCGATGTCGTTGCGGCCGATCCGCTTCTCGACGATCTCGCCGGTGGCGAAGACGTCACCGGTGGTCTCGACGGCGGTGATCAGCATGACGACGATCATCGAGACGATCGCGGCGGCGGAGAACTGTGGCCAGCCGAAGTGGAACGGGGTGGTCACGCCGACCCAGTCGGAGCCGGCGACCGCGTCGAAGTGGGCGTCCCCGAGGGCCCACGCGACGAGGGTGCCGACGACCAGGCCGACGAGCACGGCGACGGTGGCCATGAAGCCCTTGAACACGCGCTGGATGACCACGATCAGGGCCAGGGTGCCCAGGGCGTACGCCAGGTTGCGGCCGCTCGTGGGGTCCGAGGTCGGGCCGGCGCCACCGGTCGCGTCCGCGGCGGCGACGGGCAGCAGCGCGATGCCGATGATGGTGATCACCGAGCCGGTCACGACCGGCGGGAAGAATCGGATCAGCCGGCTGAAGTAGGGGGCGATGAAGAAGGTCGCCAGACCGGCGACGATCACCGCGCCGTAGATGACGAGCAGCCCGTCGGTGCCGCCACCGGCCGCGAGCCCGATCGCGATCATGGGCGAGACGGCGGTGAAGGTGACGCCCTGCAGCAGAGGCAGGCGTACGCCGACCTTCCAGAAGCCGACCGACTGGATGATCGAGGCGATGCCGCAGGTGAACAGGTCGGCGTTGATCAGGTGGATCAGCTCCTGCTGACTCAGCCCGATCGAGTTGGCGAGCAGGATCGGCACGATCACCGCGCCGGCGTAGAACGCGAGTACGTGCTGGAGGCCGTAGACGGCGAGCTTGCCCGCCGGGAGCACCTCGTCGACGGGGTGGGTGGGTCGTCCAACGTCCCTCTTCTGGGGCCGGATCGACCTCAGGACTGCTCTCGCGTTCATCCTCACACCTTTCTGGGGGCGCCCTGGTGGGCAGGTGAGCTGTGACTCTCACCACAGCCTGGTCTGTTCGGGCCCCGAGCGGCACCCGCCGATCATCCGAAGTTGGGGTCTGCGTCGATCCGGCCTTTGTGTGATGCTCCAGGATGGCGTGCTGCGGGTTTCGATGTGGTTTCGACGGGGTGACGGGTGGCGCCGGGAATCGCCTGTAACACGCTGTTCGTAGGTCTATCCGGTCGTTCCGATAGGGCGAGTAGTCCTACGAACAGCGTGTTACACGGGCGGGCGGCGGCGCTTCGGGCCGGATCTCAGAGCGATCGCAGGGCGAGGAAGACGTCGACCCGGTCCTCCATCGTGGTCAGGTCACGCCCGGTCAGCTCCTCGACCCGGGAGATCCGGTAGCGCACGCTGTTGACGTGGAGATGGAGCGACTCCGCCGTGCGCGTCCAGGAACCGGCGTACGTCAGGAACCGGTCGAGCGTCGGCACCAGATCGCTCCCGGTGCGCTGGTCGTGCTCGAGGACGGGGCCGAGGACGCGCTGCGCGTAGGTGCGGCGGATGTCGTCGGGGACGGTGGCGAGCAGGAGCACGTGGGAGGTGACCTCCTCCGAGCTGGACAGCGCGACGGCGCCGCCGCCGGAGCGGGCGACCCGGTGTGCGAAGCGCGCCTCCTCGAGCGCGCCGGCCAGGGCGTCGATGCCGCTCTCGCCGCTCAGTCCCACCGACAGCGAGCCGCGGACCAGCGCCGGCGCCAGCCGGGTGAGCGAGCGGCGCAGCTGGTCGGTGAGGTCGGGGCGGGCGGGGAGGAAGGCGACCGCGCAGCCGTCGCGGGCGGCACTGGCGACCATCGACGGCCCCAGGCCGAGGGCGACGTCCTCGAGCACCGCGGCCACCGCGTCGGGCGGGCCACCGGGTCCCAGTTCGGCCACGGCGAGGACGAGCGGACGGTCGGGGTCGAGCCCGGACTGGCGCAGCCCGGTCGCGATCTCGACGGGTGACGCACCGGCCTCCAGATGGGCGAGAGTCATGGCGGCGAGCGGCCGCCGGACGCGGAACCCCTCGTCGCGCCGGGAGCGGTCGAGGGCGGTGATGGCGCCGAACTCGTGGACCATGTCGAGGTCCTCCCGTGGCCAGGTGGTGTGGTCGCCCTCGACCGCCACGGTCCAGCCGGTGACCCGGTCGGCCAGGCCGGATCCGACGGGGAACAGGGAGTAGCTGCGGTCGCCGACCTCGGCCACCGCCGGCAGCAGATCGGCGGTCAGGAAGCGGCGGGTGAGCGCGTCGACCGTGTCGGGATCGAGCTCGCCAGGACCGGGTACGACATGTCGGCCGCTCGCGGTGAGCACCCGGCACGCGTGCCCGATCTCGGAGGCCACCCGGGCGGCCAGCTCGTCGAGGCTGCGGCCGGAGGCGATGGCGGAGAGGAGCTGGCGCTGGCGAGCCAGGCTGGCCGACATCCGGGCGCTCTCGCCGGCGGCGCCTGCGGCCGCGACGTACTCCGTCACGTCGGCGAACGCCACGTCGCCGGGGACCTCGCCCAGGGCGACCTGGTGGCGGCGGCAGGCCTCTACGAGGTCGTCGGGCACCGCGCCGAGCAGGGCCGCGCCGGCCAGCAGGCACGTCGCGCCACCCTCCGCGATCGAGGACACGAACGTCTCGCTGTCCTCCGGTCCGCGGCGCCAGACGAGGCCGGTGAGCACGAGCTCGCCGCCGTTCAGATAGCGGCCGGGTTCGAGCAGGTCGATCGTGATGGTGCGCCCGACCGGACGCTCCAGCGAGCCCTCGGGCGCATGCAGGAGCCGCAGCCTCAGGCTGGGCGTCTCCAACAGCTCTGCAAGTAGCACGGGTGCCTCCACGGTCCGCAGGTCCGAAGCCGCGTCTTGGAGGAACGTACAACGCCTGCGCACGTACGCGGGAGGCCCGTTGTCGTTTCTTCATCAGTTTGCGGCCTGAGACCTGGCCCGGGTTGACGTGACTCCGCTCACATCCTTATATTTCGAATGTCAGAAATCAAATTCCGCATTACGGAAGGAATGGTGAGGATGTCCCACCAGCTCCGCTACGAGGTGAACTGCTCGATCCTGTTCACCGAGCTCCCGCTGCTCGAGCGCCCCGCGGCGGTGAAGGCCGCCGGCTTCGACGCGGTGGAGTTCTGGTGGCCGTTCGCCGAGGCGGTGCCGTCCGACAAGGACGTGGACGCGTTCGTCGCCGCCGTGCAGGACGCCGGCGTGCAGCTGGTCGGCCTCAACTTCTTCGCCGGAGACATGCCGGCCGGTGACCGCGGTCTGGTCTCGTGGCCGGCCCGGTCGGCCGAGTTCCGCGACAACATCGACGTCACCATCGGCATCGGCGAGCGGCTCGGCTGCACCGCGTTCAACGCGCTCTACGGCCTTCGTGTCGACGACACCGCTCCCGAGGCGCAGGACGAGCTCGGCGCCGAGAACCTCGCGCTGGCCGCCCGGGCCGCCGCGCGCATCGGTGGCACCGTGCTGGTCGAGCCGGTCAGCGGCGCCGACCGCTACCCGCTGCTCACCGCCGCCGACGCGGTGGCCGCGATCGATCGCGCCGGCGAGCCCAACATCGGCCTGCTCGCCGACCTCTACCACCTCGCCGTGAACGGTGACGACGTCGACACGGTGATCGCTGCGTACGCCGCTCGCACCGCCCACGTCCAGATCGCCGACGCCCCGGGCCGCAACGAGCCCGGCACCGGCGACCTCCCGCTCGAGCGGCAGCTCGCCGCGCTCGAGGCGGCCGGCTACACCGGCTGGGTCGGGCTGGAGTACAAGCCCGCCACGACCTCGGCCGAGAGCTTCGACTGGCTGCCGCGCGAGCGCCGCGCCGCCACCACCGCAACCCGCTGACGACCCTTCAGGAGGAACATCATGACCAACATCGCTTTCATCGGCCTCGGCATCATGGGCAGCCCGATGGCCGCCCACCTCGTCGACGCCGGTCACACCGTCGCGGGCTTCGACCACAGCCCCGAGCGCACCCAGGCCCTGGCCACGGCGGGCGGCCGCGCGGCCACCTCGACCGCCGACGCCTGCCGCGACGCCGAGGTCGTCTGCGTCATGGTCCCGGACTCGCCCCACGTCGAGGAGGTCCTCGCCGGTGAGGGCGGGGTCTTCGAGAATGCGCCCACCGGTGCGCTGATCATCGACTTCTCCAGCATCCGGCCCGACGTGAGTGCGGCGCTCGCCGAGCAGGCCACCGCCCGTGGTTTCCGCACCCTCGACGCCCCGGTCTCCGGTGGCGAGGCCGGTGCGAAGAACGCGGCCCTCTCGATCATGGTCGGCGGCTCGGCCGACGACTTCGCGACCGCGAAGCCGCTCTTCGACACCGTCGGCAAGACGATCGTCCACGTCGGCCCGAGCGGCGCCGGCCAGACGGTCAAGGCGGCCAACCAGCTCATCGTCGCGGCCAACATCCAGGCGCTGTCCGAGGCGGTCGTCTTCCTCGAGGCGTACGGCGTCGACACGAAGGCCGCTCTCGAGGTGCTCGGCGGCGGGCTCGCGGGCTCGAGCGTGCTCAACCAGAAGAAGGAGAACATGCTGACCCGCTCCTTCCAGCCCGGGTTCCGGATCGACCTGCACCACAAGGACATGGGGATCGTCACCTCCGCCGCCCGTGAGGCCGGCGTCGTGGTCCCGCTCGGCTCGCTGGTCGCCCAGCTGATGGCGAGCGCCCGGGCCAACGGCGACGGCGGCCTGGACCACTCCGCCCTGCTGCGGGGCGTCGAGCGGCTGAGCGGCTCCGTCACGAAGGGGGAGAACTGACATGGCACGCATGCGCGCGGTCGACGCCGCCGTCCTGATCCTGGAGAAGGAGGGCGCGACCCAGTTGTTCGGCCTCCCCGGTGCCGCGATCAACCCGTTCTACAGTGCGATGCGCAAGCACGGCGGGCTCCAGCACGTGCTCGCCCGCCACGTCGAGGCGGCCTCCCACATGGCCGAGGGCTACACCCGGGCGAAGGCCGGCAACATCGGCGTCTGCATCGGCACCTCCGGCCCTGCCGGCACCGACATGATCACCGGTCTCTACTCGGCCTCAGCCGACTCGATCCCGATCCTGTGCATCACCGGTCAGGCGCCGGTCGCGAAGCTCCACAAGGAGGACTTCCAGGCGGTCGACATCGCCGCCATCGCCGGACCGCTCACCAAGATGGCGGTCACCGTGATGGAGCCCGCCCAGGTTCCCGGCACCTTCCAGAAGGCCTTCCGGCTGATGCGCGAGGGACGTCCGGGTCCGGTCCTGATCGACCTGCCGCTCGACGTCCAGCTGGCCGAGATCGACTTCGACATCGAGACGTACGAACCCTTGCCGATCGCCCGGCCGGTGGCCAGCCGTGCCCAGGCGGAGAAGGCGCTGACGATGATGCTGGTCGCGGAGCGGCCGCTGATCGTCGCGGGCGGTGGCGTGATCAACGCCGACGCCGCCGACCTGCTGGTCGAGCTCGCCGAGGTCACCGGTGTCCCGGTCGTCCCGACGCTGATGGGCTGGGGCACGATCCCGGACGACCACACGCTCAACGCGGGCATGGTGGGTCTGCAGACCTCGCACCGCTACGGCAACGCGACCATGCTGGCCAGCGACTTCGTGCTCGGCATCGGCAACCGGTGGGCCAACCGCCACACCGGCTCGGTCGAGACCTACACGGCCGGACGTACGTTCGTGCACATCGACATCGAGCCGACCCAGATCGGCCGGGTCTTCGCGCCGGACTACTCGATCGTCTCCGACGCCCGCGCGGCGCTCGAGGTGCTCGTCGAGGTCGCCCGGGAGTGGGCGGGCGCCGGCAGGATCCCGAGCCGTACGGCCTGGGCCGAGGAGTGCGCCGAGCGCAAACGGACCCTGCACCGCAGGACGCACTTCGACAACGTCCCGATCAAGCCGCAGCGGGTCTACGAGGAGATGAACCGCGCCTTCGGACCCTCGACCCGGTATGTCACCACGATCGGTCTGTCCCAGATCCAGGCGGCGCAGCTGCTGCACGTCTACCAGCCGCGGCACTGGATCAACGCAGGTCAGGCGGGTCCTCTTGGGTGGACGCTACCGGCCGCGCTGGGGGTCGCGACCGCCGTCCCCGACGGCCAGGTCGTCGCGCTCTCGGGCGACTACGACTTCCAGTTCCTGATCGAGGAGCTGGCGGTCGGCGCCCAGTTCAACATCCCCTACATCCACGTGGTCGTGAACAACTCCTACCTCGGCCTGATCCGCCAGGCCCAGCGCGGGTTCGAGATGGACTACTGCGTCCAGCTCGCCTTCGACAACGTCAACAGCCCCGAGGTCGACGGCTACGGCGTCGACCACCTCAAGGTCGCCGAGGGGCTGGGCTGCAAGGCGATCCGGGTGACCGACCCCGCCGATCTGGGGGCCGCCTTCGAGAAGGCCAAGGCGCTTCAGGCGGAGTATCGCGTGCCGGTCCTGGTCGAGGTCATCCTCGAGCGCGTCACCAACGTCTCGATGGGCCTCGAGATCGACGGTGTCGTCGAGTTCGAGGAGCTCGCCGAGCGTGGCGAGCACGCCCCGACCGCGCTCGTCCCGCTGGACTGAGGCCGACTCGTGGTCAGAGTCCTGGTCGCCTCCGACAAGTTCAAGGGATCGCTCACCGCCGCCGAGGTCGCGGCGGCGGTGAGCGCCGGGATGCGCTGGGGGCGTCCTGGCGTGGTCGTCGACGCGATCCCGGTCGCCGACGGCGGCGACGGCACCCTCGCGGCGGCCGAGTCCGCCGGCTTCACGCTGGTGCCGGTCACCGTGACCGGGCCGACCGGGTCGCCGGTGAGGACCGCGTACGCCCGGCGCGACGACATCGCCGTCGTGGAGCTCGCCGACGCGGCCGGTCTCGCCCGGCTGCCGGGGCCGCCGGATCCTCTGGGGGCCTCCAGCCTCGGGGCCGGCCAGGCGATGGCGGCCGCGATCGATGCCGGCTGTCGCCGGGTGGTGCTCGGGATCGGCGGTAGCGCCAGCACCGACGGGGGAGCGGGTCTGCTCCGCGGGCTCGGTGCCCGGCTCCTCACCGCCTCCGGCGCGCCGGTGCCCGATGGCGGCGTCGGCCTGGAGCAGGTGGCCCGGCTCGACCTCTCCGAGCTCCGCCGCCGGGTCGAGGGAGTCGTCGAGATCACCGTCGCCTGCGACGTCGACAACCCCCTCACCGGACCCCGCGGCGCGGCCGCGGTCTACGGGCCGCAGAAGGGCGCCGATCCCGATCAGGTGCGGCGCCTGGACGCCGCGCTCGGCCACTGGGCCGACGTCGTCGCGGCCACGACGGGTGCCGATCACCGGGACCACCCGGGTGCCGGTGCTGCCGGGGGTGTGGGTTTCGCCGCGGTCGCGCTCCTCGGTGCCGAACTCCGCTCCGGGATCGACCTCGTACTCGAGCTGGTCGACTTCGCCTCGGCCCTGGACGGCGCCACCCTCGTCGTCACCGGCGAGGGAGCGCTCGACGAGCAGACCCTGCACGGCAAGGCCCCGGCCGGCGTCGCCGCCACGGCCGCCCGTGCCGGGGTCCCGGTCGTGGCGGTCTGCGGGGTCAACCACCTGGACCACGACCGGCTGCGTGCAGCCGGGATCGGGGCTGCGTACGCCTTGGCGGACATCGAACCCGACCTGAGCCGCTGCCTGAGCAACGGTGCGGCCCTGCTCGAGCAGCTTGCCGAGCGGATCGCCGCCGACCATCTGGTCAAGGAGGAGGCATGAGCGAGCTGCGAAATGCTCACCGAGGTAACTCGGTGTGTGGCCACTTCCTTCGCGGAGTTCCGCGAGGGGAGTGCATCGAGACCGAGGTAACTCGGTCGGCATCCGAGGAGGAAGGCATGAGCTGGCAGCGGAATGCTCACCGAGGTAACTCGGTGAGCGACCACCTCCTTCGTGGAGTTCCACGAGGGAAGCGCAACCAGACCGAGGTAACTCGGTCAGCATCCGAGGAGACCGCCGCATGAGGCTGCTGAGTGTGGGAGCGCCGGGCGAGGAACGCCCCGCGGCCCTCGACGACCAGGACGTGCTGCGAGATCTCTCGGCGGTCGTGCCGTCGATCGACGGCGACCTGCTCGGCGACCCGGGGCGGCTCGGGCGAGTGCGGGAGGCGATCGCCTCGGGCCGCCTCCCGGTGGTTGCCGACGGCATCCGGATCGGGCCACCGGTGGCCCGGCCGGGCAAGGTCGTCGGGGTCGGGCTCAACTACGAGGACCACGCCGAGGAGGCCGGGGTCGAGATCCCGGACGAGCCGGTCGTCTTCCTCAAGCCTTCGACGACCGTTGTCGGGCCCTACGACGCGATCGAGCTGCCACCCGGCTCGACGATGACCGACTACGAGGTCGAGCTGGGCGTGGTGATCGGGCGAAGGCTCTCCCGGTGCCCGGACCCGCAGCGGGCCCTGGAAGCAGTCGGCGGCTACCTCACCGCCGACGACGTCAGCGAGCGGGCCCGGATCGCTGCCGGGCCGACCTGGGCCAAGGGCAAGTGCGCCGACACCTTCACCCCCATCGGTCCCTGGCTGGTCACGCCCGACGCCGCGGGCGACCCGCAGGAGCTGACCCTGGCGCTGTGGGTCGACGGCGAGCGGCGACAGTCCGGGACGACCGCCCGGATGGCGCTGGGCGTCGGCGGGGTCCTCGCCTACCTCAGTACGCTGATGACACTCGAACCCGGCGACCTGGTGCTGACCGGGACGCCTGGCGGGGTCGCAGCGTTGCGGCCCGAGCCCCGGCCCTTCCTGCGAGCAGGGCACGTGGTGGAGGCCGAGGTGACCGGTCTCGGTCGCCAGCGGACGCGGGTGGTGGCAGTCGAAGAGGCAGTCGATGAGGCAGAGGTGAAGGTGTGAGTCGAGATCTCGATGTCGTCATCCGGGCAGCGCGGATGGTGACCCCGGACGGCGAGACAGCGGGCAGCGTCGGGATCCGACGCGGGAGGATCGCCGCGGTCGAGCCGGGGGGCCTGACCGCGGACCGCGTGGTCGAGCTCGCCGACGACGAGGTGCTGATGCCTGGCGTCGTAGACGCCCATGTGCACGTCAACGACCCCGGCCGGACCGAGTGGGAGGGCTTCGCCTCCGCGACCCGGGCCGCGGCCGCGGGCGGGGTCACCACGATCGTCGACATGCCGCTCAACAGCATCCCGCCCACCTGCGACCTCCCGGCGCTCGCCCTCAAGCGCAAGACGGCGTGGAGACAGGTCTTCGTCGATGTCGGCTTCTGGGGCGGCGCGATCCCCGGCAACGTGGCCGAGCTCCGACCCCTCCACGAGGCGGGCGTCTCCGGGTTCAAGTGCTTCCTGCTGCACTCGGGAGTCGACGAGTTCCCGCCCCTCGACGCCGACGAGCTCGAGCTCGCGATGCGCGAGATCGCGTCCTTCGACGGTCTGCTGATCGTCCACGCCGAGGACCCGCACGCGATCGAGCACGCGCCGGAGGCAGGGGGCGCGGCGTACGAGCGATTCCTGCACAGCCGGCCGCGGGGCGCGGAGAACCTGGCCATCGCCCAGGTGATCGAGCTGGCCCGGTGGACCGGCTGCCGCGTCCACATCCTCCACGTCTCCAGCTCCGACGTGCTTGCGATGCTGGCCTCGGCCCGACGTGACGGGGTCCCGATCACGGCCGAGACCTGCCCGCACTACCTGACCTTCGCCGCGGAGGAGATCCCCGACGGTGCGACGCAGTACAAGTGCTGCCCGCCCATCCGGGAGGCGGCCAACCGCGAGCTGCTCTGGCAGGGCCTGCGCGACGGCGTCATCGACATGGTGGTCACCGACCACTCGCCCTCCACCCCTGACCTGAAGGCCCTCGACACCGGCGACTTCGGCGTCGCCTGGGGCGGCATCTCCTCCCTCCAGCTCGGGCTGTCGGCGGTCTGGACCGAGGCAAGGAAACGCGGCTTCGCCCTCACCGACATCGCCCGCTGGATGTCCGCGGCCCCCGCACGCCACGCCGGGCTGCCGGGCAAGGGGCAGATCGCGGTCGGCCACGACGCCGACTTCGCGGTCCTCGCCCCCGACGACACCTTCGTCGTCGACGCCGCGAGGCTCCATCACAAGAACGCCGTCACGCCCTACCACGGCCGGACCCTCGCAGGCGTCGTCCGCGAGACCTGGCTGCGCGGAGAGAAGATCGACATCGAAGCCGCGCCCCAGGGCCGGCTGCTCAGCAGAGTCACCACAGAAGGAGCCCGACCATGAGCGAACCTCGCTACTACGCGCCGACCGGCGGCCACCCGTCGCAGCGGGAGCTGACCACCGACCGGGCCGTCTTCACCGAGGCGTACGCCGTGCTCCCCCGCGGCACCATGCGCGACATCGTCACCAGCAAGCTCCCGTTCTGGGAGGGCACCCGGCTGTGGGTGATCGCCCGGCCGCTCTCGGGTTTCGCCGAGACCTTCTCGCAGTACATCGTCGAGGTCTCGCCCGGCGGTGGCAGCGACAAGCCCGAGCTCGACGCGGGCGCCGAGGGCGTCCTGTTCGTGGTCGAGGGCGCGCTGACGCTCTCGGTCGAGGGCGAGAAGCATGACCTCGCCCCCGGCGGCTACGCCTTCCTCCCGCCCGGCTCCGCCTGGACGCTGCGCAACACCAGCGACCGGGTCACGCGCTTCCACTGGATCCGCAAGGCCTACCAGGCGGTCGAGGGCATCGACGTTCCCGAGCCGTTCGTCACCAACGAGGTCGACGTGCCCGGTGGCGAGATGCCGGGCACCAACGGCGCCTGGAAGACCCAGCGCTTCGTCGACCCCGATGACGTACGCCACGACATGCACGTCAACATCGTCAGCTTCGAGCCCGGCGGCGCGATCCCGTTCCCGGAGACGCACGTGATGGAGCACGGGCTCTACGTCCTCGAGGGCAAGGCCGTCTACCTGCTCAACAAGGACTGGGTGGAGGTGCAGGAGGGCGACTTCATGTGGCTGCGCGCGTTCTGCCCGCAGGCCTGTTACGCCGGCGGACCCGACCGGTTCCGCTACCTGCTCTACAAGGACGTCAACCGGCACGCGGTCCTGTCGAGGCAGTTCACCTGATGCCGGTCGCGGTCGTCACGGGCGCCGGCTCCGGCCTGGGCAGGGTGATCGCCCAGGCCCTGGACGGCGCCGGCTTCCAGGTCGCGCTCCTCGGCCGCACCAAGGCCTCGCTCGAGGAGACCGCGTCGGTGATGGCGCGGTCCCTCGTGCTGCCCACGGACGTCGCTTCCGCCGCTGAGGTGTCGGCGGCGTTCGCCGCGGTGGTCGGACTCTGGGGGCGCGTGGACCTGCTGGTCAACAACGCCGGCACGTTCGGGCCGAGCTGCGAGGTCGACGAGGTCGCGCCCGAGGAGTTCGCGGCGACGCTGGCGGTCAACGTGACCGGCTCCTTCCTCTGCGCCCGCGAGGCCTTCGCGCAGATGAAGCGGCAGGAGCCGCGCGGCGGGCGGATCATCAACAACGGCTCCATCTCCGCCCACGTCCCGAGGCCGGGCAGCGCGGCCTACACCACCTCCAAGCACGCGATCACCGGCCTCACCCGGGCTCTCGCCCTCGACGGCCGCGCCCACGACATCGCGGTCGGCCAGATCGACATCGGCAACGCGGCCACGGAGATGACCGCCGGGATCGCGGTCGGCGCCCGTCAGGCCGACGGCACCGTACGCCCCGAGCCGACCTTCGACCCGCAGCACGTCGCCGACGCGGTGGTCGCCATGGCGCAGCTGCCGCTCGGGGTCAGCGTGCCCGCGATGACGATCCTCGCGACCGGGATGCCGTACGCCGGCCGCGGCTGACCCGCCTCGGAGCTCGCCGACGACGTGACGAGATCAATGAGCTGAACAGCAAATCCGATTCGCCTCGGTGACCGAAGACCGGGTGACGGCGCCTCCGCGCCGGTCGCCCCTTCGACCCCCGAGGAGCCCGATGAGCACCCCCGACCCCGAACGCCGGCGGATCGCCGTGGTGGGCAGCGGTGTCGCCGGCCTGACCGCGGCGTACATCGCGTCGCTGCACGGCGCGGTCACGCTCTACGAGGCCGACGACAGGCTCGGTGGCCATGCCGACACCCACCGGGTGACCACGCCGGACGGGAGCGAGCTGGCGATCGACACCGGGTTCATCGTGCACAACCGGCGTACGTATCCGACGCTCCTGCGGCTCTTCGCCGAGCTCGACGTGCCGACGCAGGTCTCGGAGATGTCGATGTCGGTGCGTTCGGACGACGCGGGCGTGGAGTACGCGGGCGCGCGCGGGATCCGCGGCGGGCTGCCCGACCGGCGGGCCCTGCGTCCGGCGCACCTGCGGATGCTCGCCGAGATCCCGCGGTTCCACCGTGCGGCCCGGGCACTGCTCGCCGAGGGTGAGCCCGACGACCGGACGCTCGAGGAGTTCCTGGACGAGCACGGGTTCACGCCGCACTTCCGCCGCCACTTCATGGCTCCACTGGTCGCCGCGGTCTGGTCCTGCGACCCCGCCACGGCGCTGAGCTATCCGGCTCGCTACCTCTTCGAGTTCCTCAGCCACCACGGCATGCTGCAGGTCTTCGGCTCACCGCGCTGGCGCACGGTCACCGGCGGATCGGCGACGTACGTCGAGCGGGTCGCCGCCGCGATCCGTGCCCGTGGCGGCCGGGTGCTGACTTCGACGAAGGTGGTCAACGTCGCCGAGACCGGTGCCGGTGTCGAGATCACCGACGGCAACGGAGACACGGAGGTCTACGACGCCGCCGTGCTCGCGACCCACCCCGGGCAGTCGCTGGCGATGCTCGGCGAGCCCACGGACGCGCAGCGGGAGATCCTGGGCGCGTTCCCGTACTCCGCCAACCAGGCCCAGCTGCACACCGACACCAGCCTGCTGCCGCGCAGCGAGCACACCCGGTCGTCGTGGAACTACCTGGAGCGCCCGGGCCGCGGCGAGGTCACGGTCACCTACGACCTGACCCGGCTGATGCGGCTGCCGGCTCCCGGCGGCGTACGTCACCTGGTCACGCTCGGCGGCGCCGACCTGATCGACCCGGACAAGGTCATCGCCACCATGGAGTACGAGCACCCGCTCTACACCCCGGAGTCGGTGGCGGCCCAGCAGCGCGCCGACGAGCTCGACTCCGACGCGCTGGTCTTCGCCGGCGCCTGGCGCGGCTGGGGGTTCCACGAGGACGGCGCCCGCTCCGGGGCTCGGGCGGCGCAGCGGCTGGGGTTGCGCTGGACGAAGCCCACGAAGCGGCCCGGGGACGTCGCGACCGGTCTCTACCGCACCACGATCAGCCACACCCGGCGCGGTCCGCTGCGGAACCGGTTCGTGCACCGCTCGTACTGGCGCGTGGTCGACGTCGACCGGCTGCCCGACCACGGCATCCTCGGCCGCTTCGAGGCCCGCGACCACCTGGGCGACCCGGAGCGCACCATCCGGGAGAACCTCGCGGCCTTCCTGAAGCTCCACGACGTCGACCTGGGCGAGGCAAGGGTGCTGCTGGCGGCGCAGCCGCGAGCGTTCGGGTTCTGCTTCAACCCGATCAGCGTCTACTGGTGCACCGCCGTCTCGGGCGAGCCGCTGGCGACCGTCGTCGAGGTGCACAACACCTACGGCGACCGGCACGCCTACCTCGTCCGCCCCGACGAGCAGCATCGGGCGCGGGTCACGAAGGATATGTACGTCTCGCCCTTCCACGGCGTCGACGGCCACTACACGCTGACGGTGCCACCACCCGACGACCGGCTCGCGGTCGCCGTCCGTCTGACCAACGAGGACGGCACCGTCTTCGACGCCGCCGTCCGTGGCGTCCGGGTCGAACCTCGCTTCGGGGCCGTGCTCCGTTCCGCTCCCGCCGCGCTGCTCGGCGCGGTCTGGATCCGCATCCACGGCGTAGCGCTGTGGCTACGACGCCTGCCGGTTCACAGCCGGCCGCTGCACCATCAAGAAGGAGTCCGATGATGACCGTCGAAGCACCCACCGCCCCGGCCGTGGAGGCCGATCGCTGGCCGATGCTGGAGAAGGCGCCCACCGGCCTGGTGACCCGAGGTGCCGCGGCCGCCGCGGCCACCCTGTTCCGGACCGCCACGAGTCGGCTCGGTATCAGCGTGAGCGAGGACGGCAGCCCGGCCGACATCGTGCTGCACCGGCCCGAGGAGTTCTACGCCAGGATCAGCCGGCACGGGCTGATCGGCTTCGGTGAGGCGTACCTGACCGGAGCCTGGGACGCTCCGGAGCTGGGTGACACGTTGACCGTGCTGTGCCGCGACGTCAGGGATCTGCTGCCCGGATGGGCACAGAAGGCGGGCGCGGTCTACGAGCGTCGCCGCGGCGCCACCGACCTGAACACCCCGGAGAACGCGCGCGAGCACATCGGGCACCACTACGACCTCTCCAACGACTTCTTCGCGCTCTTCCTCGACCCGACGATGAGCTACTCCTCGGCGCTGTTCTCCTCGCTTCCCTCCACCGAGGACCTGGCGATCGCGCAGCACCGCAAGATCGACCGGATCCTCGACGAAGCCGGCGTCGGCCCGGGCACTCGGCTGCTCGAGATCGGCACCGGCTGGGGCGAGCTCGCCCTGCGGGCCGCCGCTCGTGGCGCCCAGGTCACCACGGTGACCCTCTCGGTCGAGCAGGCCGACCTGGCGCGGCGCCGGATCGGCGCGGCCGGTCTGGCCCATCGGGTGGACGTGGAGCTGCGCGACTACCGGGCCGTGGACGGGACGTACGACGCGGTGGTCTCGGTCGAGATGATCGAGGCGGTGGGGGAGCGGTTCTGGCCGGTCTACTTCGCGAAGATCGACGAGGTCCTGGCCCCGGGCGGCACCGCGGTGATCCAGGCGATCACCATGCCGCACGACCGGATGCTGGCCACGAGGAACACCGAGACCTGGATCACCAAGTACATCTTCCCCGGCGGGCTGCTGCCCTCGACCGAGGCGATCACCGGCGTCACCGAGGCGCACACCCGGCTCCGGGTCCGCAGCCGGCTCTCCTTCGGCCCCCACTACGCCGAGACCCTGCGGCGCTGGGACCTCGCCCTGTGGGAGCACGCCCCCGAGGTCCGGGCGCTCGGGTTCGACGAAACCTTCCTGCGGATGTGGCACTTCTACCTGGAGTACACCCGGGCCGGGTTCGCGGCCGGCTACATCGACGTCCAGCAGCTCACGTTCACCCGGGATGAGGTCCGATGATCCTCGACCTGCTTGGCTAGCGGCTCGCGCAGGTTGCCATGGTCAACTCATGAGGCGTGAGGTGTAACCGGCGTCAGTGAGTCGCTGGTAGGCCTCGCGGACCGGCTCCGGTACGTCTTGCTCGATGGCGAAACCCTGCTTGGGGTATTCGATGACCCGTTGGAGGTCGCCCACGAGCATGTCGAGGACCAGGCGAGCGTCTCCGATGGAGTCGATGTACGCCTCGAGCTCGAGCGGCGCGGAAGTACAGATCGGTTCGACCCCGGGCCAGGCGAGGCGGGTGGTCGCGTACGCACGGCGTTCCATGTACGGCTTGGAGATCAACATGACCGTGGTGGGCAGGATGTCGGCGCTGGCGAGAAGTGCCCGAGACAGCGAGATGTTCTGACCGGTGTTGGCGGCCTCGGGCTCGATCATGATGGCCTCGTCCGGGACCCCGAGACGCATCGCGTGCTCGCGATAGTGGACCGCCTCCCCGCGCGGGAAACGGGCCTGTGTGGTCGGGCTGTTGGCTCCGCTGAAGACGAGCCGTTCGAACAAACCCTTGTGGTAGAGCGCAGCGGCGTGGTCTGCGACGCTCAAGTCGTGGCTACCGAGTCCGATCGCCACGTCACAGGGTCGAAGCTGGTGTCCCATCTGGTGGTAGTCCCAGATTTTCCGAGCGTCATCGATCTGGCTCGCCGCAGGGGTGTCGATCATGCAAGGCTCCTTCTCGGCTTCGGACATCGCGGGATGACCCAGCGCACTCATTCGCGTTCGGCGCCGTCCGGCCACAGGATGACGACGTCGCGTCCCTGCTCGCGGGCGTACGCGACGACATCAGCGGTCCCGCCGTGACCGGCAGCGGGCTGTCCGTCCCAGACCGCGATCACCAGGTCGCTACGGGAGACCAGTTCCTCGCTCGCCGCCATGTACGCGTCACGGTTGGGCACGTCGAAGGGTTGATACGCGACCTCGGATGCTCTGGACAGCAGTTCGTCGAACTTCTCGCGGTTGGCCGGTTTGACCTTCTTGTCCCGGTAGTTCGGTGAAGGGAGCACTACCACGAGGTCGCCGCCGACCTCCAGAACCACCTGTGCGAAGACCTGATCGGCTCCCTTGGCTAGGCAGGTCACCCCTGTGATGCCCTCCGCCGAATACAGATCGAGCACATCGCGGACCGCTTTGTGGACCGACGTCTCAGTAGTTGCGCTGAGGTTCGAGTGGCCGGTGATGCCGATCTTCATCGTGCTCCTGCCCACAGCTTCTCGGCTAAGCCCCGTGTTCGATTCGCTCGAAGATATCCGCGTCCGTCTCGCGCTGCCACTCGGGCATGTCGTCCCAGTCGGCGACATAGGAAGGCTTCGGGTCCGGGAAGTGCTTGAAGATCTGCCCGATCCAGCAGAGCGCGACGAAACGGCCCTTCTGCTCGCGCGTGAGCTTGGTCGTCGCGCCACCTGACGTGTCGACGAAATCACGGACCTGTTCGTAGACCGCCGCCGCACTCGCGCGTTCCCAGTCCGGCGTGTCCTCCCACGGGGCTACGTAGCCCGGCTTGGGGTCACCAGGGTAGTGCTTCCGGACTCCGGCAATCCATGCCTCTCGAAAGACACGTCCGTGCTCCACCGACAAAGTCCTCTCCTTCACTGGTCCCTCTCGGCGCCGTCCGGCCAGACAACAAGTACCTGAGGAAGTCCCTCCATCATGAAGCCTTTTGGGCTCCACTTCGTGACCTATCCGATGTCGCGCTGGCGGGCGGCGGCGACTGCTCCGGTGTAGGTCTCGTTGGTGAGGTCTCCTTCACCGATCCCGAGCCTCGCGAGGATGGTCCGGATGGTGCTCAGACCGGCGTCGACCTCGTGGGCCGGTGCCAGCGTCTCGACCTCCAGGTAGGTGCCGTCGATCTCGGGCACCTCGACAAGGGTCGCCAGAACCTCACGATTCTCGGCGGTGAACCGATGGTTGCGGCACAGTTTGCGGAGCGAGATCAGTTCCACCGCCCCGAGTGCTTTCAGCACGGTGTCGGCAACGGCCGGGTCGGCAAGTTCGGTCTCGTGCTCGGGTCTCGACCCCGAGGCTTCCTCGACGGGAGCGGTCTTGAACGTCAGCAGGGAACGGCTGCCGGCGTCATTGGCCACGGTCCGGACCCGAAGCTCCTGGTCACGGGCGGTGAGGGCCTCGTCGGGAAGGTCGTAGTAGGTGTCGTGGTAGGTCTCCTCGACGCCGGGCGCGAGTCGTTCGAGCTCGGCCCGAACGTGGCCGACGTCGTCGACCCTGGCCTTCAGTTCGACCTCGATGAGTCCACTCATCGTTCCGCCTTCCCGTGTTCTGCTGACCCAGTTGCTGCAGGCGGCGTGGTCAGGGCCTCGATGTGCCGCATGAGCCCGTGGAAGAGAGGGCCGCGGGGAGTGGCGATGATCTTGTACATCGCTGATTCGTGTCCTTCCCAGGTGCCGAAGGTGGAAACGAACATGACGTTATCGAGCCTGATCACCCGCCACACCGGCATCTGGTCATAGAGATAGACCTGCACGCCGGGAAGCCCCTCCAGGCGGGACATGGTCATCCGAATACCCGCAGCAAACTCCTGCGGGCTCTCGCCCACCTCTACTGCCCTGGCGGCTGTCGCCTCGCAGTCAGGATCGAGGAGCATGATACGTACGTTGGTCGGACCTCCTCCGGTCAGACGCGAGCGCAGCAGCGAGTCGTTGAGCCCGAGTAGGCCGAGTCCGCGGATCGCAAGGACATCGACGTTCGAGGTGATCTCTAGCTGGGCCGCGATCTCCTCGCGTGCGAACCCCTGGTCGCGGTAGACATTGACGACTTCCGGATAGGCCGAGAGATCTGCAGGGTCGCGCTGCCCGGGCCTTCGGGCGGGCGCGAGTCCCAGGATGCGTCGGCTCTCGGCTGGAATCCCCAACCCGTCGGCGACCCGCTCGAACACGTCGAGCTTGGTGATCTCGCGTCGGCCGTTGATGACCTCGTTCACCCTTGACTGCGACAGGCCTGTCGCCGACGCGATCCGTGCTTGGCTCAACCCGCCGTACTGCTGCATGGCACGGAACACACCGCCCATGTCACGACCGACCAGCGCCTCGCGCACTTCGGGCCGTTCCCAAGCCCACGACGGCATCGCCACTGGATCCGAGCCGATGACCATCCCGTCCTCCTCCAACTCTGTCCCGACGCGCCCAAGTTATCTCACGGTGAGATATACGCGAAGGGATCGAGGCGGTGTCGTCTCCGCGGGCAACGTGGCAGTTGCCCCGGCCACGGCGCCTCCAAGGCATCGCGGTTGGGGCATTCCAGCAGCCACGGAGGAGACCCGAGCGATGACAACAACCCCGCGAGCCGTTGGTCGGCCCCGCCTCGTGCCCGCCCAGTTAGCAGGCTCGCCACGGGATCAGATCCTTGAGGTGGCGGCTCGGTTGTTTACGAGCAAGGGGTACGCCGCGACGTCGACTCGGGAGATCGCTGACGCGGTAGGGATTCGACAGGCCTGGCTCTACTATCACTTCAATGGCAAGGGCGAGATCGTAACCGAGCTGCTGAGTCAGACGATCCGGCCGACCGTGGAGGCCATGGCTCGGATCGAGTCCTTAGCCGACGACCCCGAGACGGCTCTGTATCTCCTGGCGCTCACCGACGTACGGACCCTAACGCGGGCTCCTCACAACGTCGGGCTGCTCTATCTCGCTGTCGATGGTCGCCCAGGTCGAGGGGTTCGAGGAGTTCATCGCTGTCCGCGACGACCTGGCGGCCACCTATGCCCGCCTGGCGACATGTGTCGCGACGTTTGAGTTGCTGGACTTGGTGGGGCCGGCTCGCCTGGGGCAGAAGTTGGTCCACACGGTGGAGGAGGTCATCGGGATTCGGGCGTCAGATCGCTTGGTGGGGACTGACGAAGAGGTCTGGATGGCCTCGTCGTGCCTGAAGCTCTGCGGGGTCGACGACGCCCGCATCAAGGTGGTCGTGAAGACAGCCGACACCGTCCTGTGCCAGCTTGATGATAGTGAGGCGGACGACTTCGCCGGCGCGTAGAGGACTCACCGCACCCGTGACTCCCGCGACAGGCACCCGCTTGCCGCAACATCCATGGCGAGACACGTGTGGCAGATGAAGGGTTTGAGCCTCGAAGGCCGACGGATTTACAGAGCGCCGGACACACCCCCCCTGCGAGCTGCACAATCATTGCAGATCCGCTCAGCGGGGGACGCAGATGTGGAAACTTCCGGGATATGCAAGCTCTCGACACCCAGCCCCTCTGGCCAAGGACCTCACAACAGGAATCCCGTGATCTCTGGGTCATGAGTAGCAGTAGCCCTGGGCACGTCTCACGGGTCGCATAGCGGTCGTCTCGGGCTCGTGCGTCTCGCCCGTTCACCTAGTCACGTCCCCATTTCCCGCGGACCGTCTCTACCTGTCGCACTCGTCTCAGTCACGGATCCAGTCACAGATCCGTCGCGCCCCGTCGCTGCCGCTCTTCGAGACCTACGACTCCAATCCACAGGTCGAACGCCCGCGCCCGGGCTCCTCTGACTCACGGGCGCTTGCTCTGCCCGCCAAGTCTTCCGAGAAGCCCCTTCGAGCGCTTTGGCTCCGACATGAGCTTGATGCTTTGCAGTCTCAGCTGCTGTGCCTTGGTGAGCGATTTTGGCTTGGCAGCGACGACGGCATCGAAAGCTTCCCGGACTTGAACGGTCTTGCCGTACGCCGCCCCACCCGTATGGACTGCGACCCGAGCAGCAAGTGCGATGTCGCCACCAACCCCCGTATCCAACAACTGGAGAACCAAGTCGGTTGCCGCCCTGTGTTGAGGCTGCTCGATCAACGTCGCTGCTTCGAGTCGATCAATCAGAACGTCCCGGCGATTCTGGTTCGGGGATGCCGAGATCTCCTTCGCAGCGAACTTGACGGCTTCGGAACTCAGCCCGTGCTTGCCGACTGCCCGAAACGCGGCCTGGCTCCAATTTTCCTCACGCCCTGCGAGATCAATCCAGAGAGTCGTCCGATCCTCGATGTTGAGCCCCTTGGCGTAGGTGTCCAACGCAGTGATGCTGACGGCAATCTTCCCTAGGACCTGCAGGGCCTCCGGCATTGTCGGGTTGAGCATGAGCCAATCGCCGAACGCGAGCTTGTCGCCGTCGAGGCCTTTGGCTGCGAGAACGTCCGCAGAAGCAATGACGCCGCCCGAGCCCCGTCCTGCGGCGGCGATCCTCAGTCGAAGTGTGGGCACGGTGTCGGCGGGAGTGAGGGTTCGCCCCACAGCTAGGTGCTCGACTTCGACGGCAACGGGTTCAGGGACATTCTTGACAAGGCTGCGCTGTTCGTTGCCGTGCACTTCCTCGTTGCTGACGGCCAAGCCGCCCACAAGGTCTGCTGCGATGGCAAAGTCGAGGGTCTCCGTATCCTCGTCGGTAAGGCGAGGCCGCACTGCCGCGGCGACCGCGTACAAAGCCGCGCGGTTCCTCGCAGTGGCCGTCCCGAGGATTGCCCACGGGGTCCGACCCAGCGCGACTGCAATCCAGTGCTGCGCGTCCGACAGTTCATCCTCCGGTACATGGGGAATTACTGCGGGGATGGCCGCGGCGAGGGTATCTGTGCCCTCGCCTTCCGAGGTTGCTAAGGCGTCTACAAGGCGCTCGAAGACCATGTACCCATCTGGCGCCGGTACGGCCTCGGAGAGGCGCTCTGCCCACCATGCGGCTTCCTCAAGTGGTGAGTACCGGAGTCCAAGCATGGCGTGCACGTTCACCGCTGCGGTATCCGCGATCCGGTCAAGCGCTTCCTCGGCGCGGTCGCTGGCCGACTTGCGTAGGTCGTTGTCGCTTGAGCCTTGGCCCAGCCTCAGGACGTTGGAAATGATGTGCTCCGACTCACCGTCAGTCCGACTCTCGGCAGCGGTAAGGAGTGCTCCGAACCGCTCAACGGCCGTTTCGGCAGGAGCAGCATCTCCAGACGAAGCCAATTGAGCTGGGTCCGCCTGCTGGGCGAGTTTCGTGAGGGCCTCAGTGACCGTCACTTCAACGTTATTCCACAATTCTCGCGCGACTTCTGCCGGCGTCGTCCGAATCGCGTCATGCAGCGGCTCGGGGTGGAGATAGTACGCAGATCGGAGAAGATCGTAAACAAGCTCGGCTTGCTCTTCGCTGGCGTACATAAGAACCGAGGCGATGCGCCCAAGAACGCCGGCCTTGGCCATCACGTCGGCGCTTTGACTAGTGAGGAGAGCTTCGACTAGCGGCTTCGACGCGCCGATGACGCCGAGGATAAGCGCTCCTGGTGTTGCGTCCGTCGGCCAATCTGGGTTGCCACTCTCGGCCAGAACGCTTCCTGCAACCAGCGGTGCGATTGCCTGGGCGTCGGCGGCGTCGAGTTGCTCGGTTAGACGGCACACGGACTCAGTGATGGCGAGACGCCCCGGGCCCCGCTCTGCATCGGCCTGCTGTGAAAGGAGACGAATAGCCGTCGCCACGACAGCTGACGGTTGATCAGCAAACTTCACGACGACATCAAGTGCACTGTAATCCGCGGCGAAGTCGATCACTTCGGCAAGGTCCGGGTCGTCGATTCCTTCCTGAGCACCGGCCGACTGAAGGTACAACAGGTCGGGTTTCGGGTCGTCGATCCCGGAAGCCTCGATCTTCCGCAGATAGGTGAGCAGGTTCTCGACTAACACCTTGTTTGCCCTCCGCCCAGCGGCCTTGTCGTCGTCGACGAGCAGGTCGCCTGCGACAGGTGACCCGGTGGCGTCGTCGGCCCCTGGAGTTCCACGCTCCTTTAGAAGGTTGAAGTAGGACTCAACGATCGTCCTCGCGTTCTTCGACCTAGCCGTGAGGCCGGGGTCGCGCAGATATCTAAGTAGAGACGGGAACCGGATGAGATCCGACGCAACGGCGGGAAACTCAGTTTCGAGGACCGTCAATACGGCGAGTTCCTCGGCTCGCCGCAACCAGGAAACGCCTCGCGACTGGGCAATCCGAACGTTGGTCGCGTAGTTGTTCAGCAGCACCTTCACGCGGCGCGGACTACGCACATGCACGGGAACCAGTCCGTAGACGACACGAAGGAAGAGGCGTTCGTCTTCCTGGGCTGCACGCAGATCGGCCCACAGCCCACCTTGGGCCTCCACGAGTTCTCGAGCAAAACGAGTCAACGCCTGCGGACGGAGCGGCGGAAGCGGGATCTGGTGCTGGAAGATCTTGTCGAGGAAGGCGCCCGGAGTCGAGTAGTACGGATCTTCGTCCCGAACAGGGTTTGCCTGCGGCACTTCCCGAAGGGATCGCTCAAGCACTTCACGATCCGCAGCGACGACGAAGACGCAACCGTTGACATCGAGGAATGTCTTGAGGTCTATAAGAGTTGCTACTACATCCTTAGGACTGCATCTATCGAGTTCGTCAATGAAAACCACTAGGCGATCACCCTTGTCCAACTTGATCGCGCGGGCCACTAGTCGCTGGAAGGACCTAGCAAACTCATCGTCCGTCTCTGGCGCAGCCTCCTTGACTTTAACTACGGCTGATTCCAGGATTCTTGGTCCGAACAATAACGCCGCGAAACCGAGAGAAAGAACGGTACCCAAAGTTGTGACAGCGACCTGTGTAGCCTTGCCAAAGCCGGCATCCCAGTTGACAATCCAGATAGCAACACTGACGAGGAGGAACCAGACGAGCGCGAACACAATCGCCATAACGGCGCCGATTGCCAATGATCCCTTGTTGCCCCAGGCCCAACTCCAAAGGTCGAGTTTGGAGTCTTCCTGCCCATGTGCAAGCCTTTCGTCGAAGTCGTCGCCGCCAAGACCTAACTGCTCGGCAACGCTTCCAACGAAATGCTTCTTAAGGGCTCGCCCACCGTACTTCCACGCGTCGTAGGTCGCGACCTTAACAGATTGGTCGGACGCGTCGAGACGATCTTTCAACAAACCAAAGAAGCTGGACTTTCCGGATCCCCAGGGACCGAAAAGCGCGATGTTGACAGGAGGTGTGGCATTCAGGGCCAGGTCAGCGACAACTCCTGCGATCGCTTCATGATCGAACCGGTCCTGCCCTGGCTCCTTCAAGGCAGCATCGAGGATCAGGTCGGCGCCAGCACTCAACGTCGATGCCTGCGGCCTTTGCGCATGCGCCCGCCAACCAGCCACGCTCATCCCCTCTCAAACGAGCCTCCAAAGTATGGGATCTCGCAGTAGTGATCTAGGCGCCGCGCATGGCAACCGAGTGGATCCGATGGTGCCCCTGAGCACGGGCGCTCCGCAGGCGAATTCAAGGCGCAGCCACCTGCGTACCCCAAATGCGGTATGACCGACGGCGGCATGCGCGGGCCTACGAGGAGGGCGGCCGACTACCTGCCTTCTCCTTGGACGTCGAGGTATACAACCCAGAGTCGTCGGTGCCCCCCCCCCCAAGCGGCAATGACTTTCCGAGTCGAATCGCGAAAGCCGCCGGGTCGCTCGTGTGGGGAACTTGGTCCGGGCGAATCTAGGCAACCGGGCACAGCACCCACGAGCTCACGCTTGTGCGCCGACCCGCCCCGATGGGCAGCCTAGGTAGTTGTCCGAAGGCTACGGCTGATCGTCCTCTGTCCACGGGTCAACGGCGACTACCGCATACTCCCACGTGCCGAGTGCGACCTTAGACGAGTTTCCCTCGTCAACCCGAACCAGAGAGGCAGAGACTCTGACGAGTCTCTCAGCGCCAACAACTCTGAGCGCAAGGTCAGCGCGCATCTCGTCGGCGGCTCCAAGAATGTCTTTCATCTCGAGGATCGTCTGCGGCTGTTTCAACGCCTCTGGAGCGTCCGCGGACGGGAGGGTGACTCTGGAAGAAACTTGAAACTCGCCCGGAGCCGTCGCTACAACGAATCCATCTCGAGCGTAAACACCCAAGGCGGGCGGAATCGGCTCCGGAGGATACGGTTCCCCGCGCCTTCTTATTGACCATCGCTCACCGAGCTGCCTCACTTCAACGTCGGCAGGAATATGAACGTCGTTAACAGCGATCCTGGCACGCATATCACGAATCGGCAGAGTTGCAACCTCACCGATAGCCTGCTCAATGAATATATCGGCCTCAATCGCCCCTGTGATCCGAATTCCTGAGTTCGCGTCATCAAAAGCCCGAAACCAGACCTTCGCCTCGGCGATGGCGATTGGCGGGACGCGTGTCCGCGAAGAGAGCATTCGAACCAAATCACTTCGCCGGGCACTCCGCGTTGCGGTGCCTCTTCTATAGGGTACTTCAAATCGATTCTCGGGAGCCTTCACGACATAGGGAAAATCGCTGGTATCGAATACCAGAACCTGTATCGAATCGGCGTCGTCGCCGACGTAGACGGTCTGGGACCAGAGCAGCTCTGGTGCAATCTGATCAAATTGCTTCGCAAGTTGCGCACACCAATCCTGGACTTCTCGCCTCTCCGGCGTAGTGACGTCGCCGTTCTTGTCGTTGACTCCGATCGCATACACCAGCGCTTCACCGCCGAGCGCGTTCGCCGCCGCTGCCAGCTGGCGTGCCCTTGTCGTTGGGTCGGGCCAACGTTCCTTCAGTTCAAGGCCAGCATCGTCTTCCACCGCCCGACCAGCTCGCAGGTTGCTGACGGCTGCTTGGACCAAGGCGTCCACGCTCTGCTTGGTCATCGACACGGGCCGATCATGCCGCATACGTCGCGCCTCTGTGGGCCGTTCCTCAACCAGTATCAGCCCGGGCGAGGAGCCAGCCCTCGTCGATTGCACCTTCGGTCCGCCGCTTCTCCGCATCGTCAGCGCTGCGAGCGACGACGTGCCGGGGACGTGAACGTCTGTAGATGGTGGAACACCGCCGAACACAGCCAGACAACAGTCCGCTCCCATTGCGGTGGCCGGGGATGGTCGAGGCCCGACCGGCGGGGGAACCGGTCAGGCCTCGAGCTCTGGGACGGCGGTCGTCGATCAGCCGCCGTGCTGCTCGATGATGCGGGCGATGTCGGTGAAGCCGCGGTTGCGGGCGTGCTCGAGCGGGGTCACGCCGTCGCGGTCGGCGATGCTCGGGTCGGCGCCGTGCTCGAGCAGGCTGGTGACGATCCGCTGCCAGCGGTCGGATCCCTCGCCGAGGATCACGGCCTCGAGGAGCGCGGTCCATCCGAGATCGTTGACGTGGTTGATGTCGATCTCGGTGCGAGCGACCCGCTCCACGTAGTCCGCGTGGCCGCGCTCGCTCGCGGGGATGATCGAGACGCCGCCGTACCGGTTGCGGACGGTCAGGTCCGGGTCGGCGGTGAGCAGCAGCTCGGCCATCGGGACGCTCCCGGTGACGCCGGTGACCAGCCAGGGGGTGTCGTGCTGGCCGTCGAGGGCGTCCGGGTCGGCACCGAGGTGGACGAGCAGACGAGCCGTGGAGAGGTGGTCGTCGGTGACCGCGAGCAGGAGCGGCGTACGCCGGTTGCCGTCCCTCGCCTCCAGATCCGCGCCGCTGCGGAGGGCCGCCGCGGCCGAGTCCGCATCGCCCGCTGAAGCGGAACGCAGGAGCTGGGCATCACCGTCGGCGACCTCGGAGGAAGCCGTAGCAGCGTCGACACGATCGCGTCGAACCCGCGCTCCTCGGCGTGCTCGAGAGCGGTCTTCCCGTCCCGGCCGGCCGGGATCTTGATGTCCACGCCAGCGGCGACGAGCACACGCACGGTGTCGGCCGCATCCGGCCCGTCGTCGCCGAGGACGATCGCCTCGTGCAGCGCGGTCCAGCCCAGGTTGTTGACGTGATCGAGGTCGATGCCGGCCTGCACCAGACGCCCGACGATGTCGGCGTGCCCGCGCTCGGCGGCGCGAATCAGCGCGGTGCCGTCGTAGGAGTCCTTGGCGTCGATCTCGGCACCGTTGCGCAGGGTCAGATCGAGCAGGTCGACGTACCCCTCGCTCGCGGCGATGAGGTAGGCGCTCTGCTGGGTGTCGTCGGCGTAGTTGACGTCCGCGCCGGCCTCGATCAGCTCGCGGGCACGGGCGACGTCGTTGTCCCACGCTGCCTTGATCAGCTGCTCGTTCATCCGCTGTTGCTCCTCGGGAGTGGTGGTCGCCGGCGCGGTCGCGCTGGGGGAGGCAGAGGTCGACGGTGACGGTTGGGCGGTCTCTGACGGCGTCGCGGCGCAGCCTGCCAGAAGTACGGTCAGCGCCGCGGCGGCCATCGACCACCGCAGGTGTGGCCGCACAGATGTGAACAGCGTCATCGCGGCATCCTGGCGGTGACGATCTCGTACGGCCCCTGCGCGGTCTGCTCGTCGAAGTGGCTGTCGACCAGCAGCATCCGGCCGTCGAGCAGCTTGCCGGTGGTGAAGACGCGGTCCGGATCGGTCGCCCGCGACGAGATGTGATCGGCCGAGGTCGCGGAGCGGTTCAGCTCCAGGTGCACGATCTGCTTGTCGAAGTTGCGGATCACCGCGAGGTCGCGGCCCTGCCGGATCAGGCCGTCGGCGTTGCGCAGGTCGGCGCCGTCGGTGTCGATCCCGCTGACCTCACCGGTCGCGATGTCGAAGCGCCACAGCTGGCCGGTGTTGCCCTGGGCGACCACGAACGCGGACTCGTCCGTGCTCGTCACGATGCCGCCGAGGTTGAAGCCCTCCTGCCGGGTGATCAGCGAGCTGCCGTCGGCCCACTCGGTCGCCTCCCAGCCGGAGGCACCCTCGGCGACCCGGATGATCGTCGGGTCGTTGGAGTTGGTGAAGTACGCAGCGCCGTCGGGTCCGATCGCGACGTCGTTCAGGAACGCGTCGTTGTCGGGGACGCGAAGCGCCGCCAGCAGCTCGCCCGAGGGGCTGTAGACCCACAGGTCGGGGCGGTCGTTGCCGGTACCGTTCGGGCCGCCGGCGATGTAGATCCGGCCCTCGTCGTCGACGGTGATCCCGCGGGCCGTGTAACGGCCGTCGGTGCCGTCGCCGGCCAGCCACTCCTCGGCCTGGACCCGGTCGGCGGTGCCGCGCTGGATCTCGCCGCCGGTGACCTCGCTGACGTAGAACGTCCCCGACTCCTGGTCGACGCCGATGCCCTCGAACTTCGAGCCGCCCTGGGCGGACGGGTCGCCCTCGAGCAGGTAGCTCGCCGGACGGCTGTTGCCCTCCGCGGCGCTGGCCGCGGTACCCGTGCCGAGGACGGTGAAGGACAGGGTGGCCGAGGCGGCCAGGCCGGCCAGCCCGGCGAGGGCGGCGATTCGGGACGTACGCATGGTGGTTCTCCTCCGGTTGTGGCTGATGCATCAACCATCGCCGTCGGAGAGGGGCCTGGACATCGGGCGACCGGCGACCCCTGGATAGCCGTCCGGCGACACCCCGGATAGCCGATCGGATGATGCCCGGGCCCCGCGACCGGCCTAGCCTGGGACGACCATGTCGACCGATGCTGCGCTCCGCCCTCGAGCCGGTGGGATCCTGGCCGGCCAGACGATGCTCGACCGCTGGCTCCACATCTCACTGGTGGTGCTCGTCATCGCCTCGGCCGCGCGCTACCTCCAGGGCCACGGCTTCGGTGACCGGGCCGAGGTGGTGCTGCCCGGCGCCGCCCTCCTCCTGATCGCGTACGCAGCGGGCCGGCGTCTCACCGGCACGGCCGCGGTCGTCTGGCTGGCCGCGGTGGTCGCCTGCTGGACCGTGCTGGCGCTGATCGCGCCGTCGTTCTCGTGGGCGGCGGTGCCGCTGGTCTTCCTGGCACTGCGGGTGCTGCCGTTCCGCTGGGCGGTGGCCGTCACGGTGTTCCTGGTCGCGGTCGTCGCGGTCGCCTGGAGCCGGATGACCGGCTTGGCCGACCCGACCGTGCTGCTCGGACCGGTCTGCGTCGCGGTGCTCGCGGTGACCGCCTACCGCGCTCTCGAGCGCGACGCCGCGACCCGTCGCCTACTCCT
This sequence comes from Nocardioides sp. NPDC051685, assembly GCF_044453405.1. Taxonomy (NCBI): domain Bacteria; kingdom Bacillati; phylum Actinomycetota; class Actinomycetes; order Propionibacteriales; family Nocardioidaceae; genus Nocardioides; species Nocardioides sp. NPDC051685. The sequence continues at coordinate 54,500 of NZ_JBITCR010000008.1, forward strand.
CAACGAGCTCGAGGCGGCCCAGGACGAGGTCGCCGACGCCGAGCGGCGAGCCGGTGTCGTGGCCGAGCGAGCGCGGCTGAGCCGGGAGATCCACGACAGCGTCGCCCAGGGCCTGACCAGCATCAACCTGCTGCTCCAGGCCGCCGACCAGGAGTGGGACTCGCGCCCGGCCGACGCCCGCGATCACGTCGACCAGGCGGCCACGATGGCCCGCTCCTCGCTCGACGAGGCACGCCGGGTCGTCCGCGACCTCGCCCCCGCGGAGCTCGCCGGCGGCTCCGCCCTGGTCACCGCCGTACGCCAGGTCGCCGACGACGTCGCCGCCACCACCGGGCTCGCCGTCCCGGTCCACGTCCACGGCGACCCGCACGAGGTCGGCGGGCGGGTCGCGACGGCCGTCGTCCGCACCCTGCGGGGCGCTCTCGCCAACGTCGCCGAGCACGCCGGCGCGTCCACGGCGGTCGTCTCCCTGACCTTCCACGAGGGCGGGGTCGCCCTGGACGTACGCGACGACGGGGCCGGCTTCGACCCGGCCGCACTCAAGGAGTCGGACGGGCTGCGCGGACACGGCCTGGCCGGGATGCGGGCCCGCGCCCGGCTGCTGGGTGGAGACTTGGTCATCGAGAGCGCGCCGGGCGAGGGCACGGTGGTCGCGGCCTCGTTCGCGGCCGGACAGACAGCAACCACCCAGGGGGAGGAACGTCGTGGCTGAGCAACACATCCGGGTGGTGCTGGTCGACGACCATCCGGTGGTCCGGGCAGGCGTACGCGCCCTGGTGAGCGCCCAGGACGACCTGGACGTCGTCGGCGAGGCGGCCGACTCGGCGCAGGCGGTCGCGGTCGTCGGCGAGACGAAGCCGGACGTGGTGCTGATGGACCTCAGCCTCGGCGACGGACCGGGTGGGGCGGAGACGACCCGACTGGTCCGCGACCTGCCGTCGCCGCCACAGGTGCTCGTGCTGACGACGTACGACACCGAGGCCGACGTACTCGAGGCCGTCGACGCCGGTGCGGCCGGCTATCTGCTGAAGGACGCGCCGCCCGACGAGCTGTTCCGGGCCATCCGCGGCACCGCCCGCGGAGAGACTGTGCTGGCACCGTCGGTCGCCACCCGGCTGCTGCAGCGGGCCGCCTCGCCGGCACCGAAGGTGAGCCCGCGCGAGGTCGAGATCCTGCGGCTCCTCGCCAAAGGTCTGGGCAACAAGGAGATGGCCCGCGAGCTCCTGGTCAGCGAGGCGACGGTCAAGTCGCACCTCTCCCACATCTACACCAAGCTCGGTGTCGACACCCGCGCCGGCGCCGTCGCCACGGCCATCGAGCGCCGCATCCTGCGACCCTGACGGCAGCCCTGGCGTCACGAACGATCTGCGTCGTGCGGCGGAGGGGTTCGGCGGCGTCGTCGTGCGACGAGGAAGGCGATGACAGCCAGCGCGGCCGTGGCGAGTCCGATCGCGAGGTAGACCATCCATCGGGCGGACGGGCGCTCGACGGTGCCGTTCTCCGCGGTGGCCGCGGTGGGCTCGGAAGTGGAGAGCAGTACGCGGCGGTCGGTGTAGGTGATCTCGTACGCAGTGCCTCCGACGTCGACCGGGTCGCCCTGGTCGAGGCCCGCGAAGGTCCCCTTGACCCGCCCTCGGGAGGTGATGATCGGAATCTCCTGTGGCAGGGCGGCGCCGGGCTCGTGGCCGACGGAGAGCTCGGCGCCCGCCAAGGCGACGTCGCCGCCCACCTCCAGGTGGCTGCCCGTACCTGCTTGAAGGGTGGACGTCTGACGGAGCGTCACGTCGCCGCCCACCGCGACTGGGCCGCTGACGCCGAGCGCCGTGTCGACGACCAGGTCCCCGGCGACCTTCGCCTGCTTCAGCACCAGCGTCCCGGCGGCGACCTCCCAGGGGCCGCGAGCGTTGCTGGTGCCCGAGTACGTCAGCCGTGCCGTACCGGCCTTCACCAGGCCGCCGCCTCCCCGGGCAGCGCCGGCGAACGTCGTGTCCTTGGTGCTCTTGACGGTCAGGGTGGAGTCGCCGAGCCGTACGGCGCTGCCCGCGACACCACTGAGGTTCTTGACGGTCTGGTCGCCCGCCCTGCCGATGTCGAGGGTCGCCCGCGGTTTGGTGAGGCGTACGCCGGACGAGCTGGCCAGGCTCCCGCCTGCGAGGACGAGCTTCCCTCCCGACACCGTGGTGCGACCGGTGTAGGTGACGTCGCCCGTGAACCTCACCGGCGCCGGGCCGGCCTGCTGGAAGGAGCCCGTCCCGGAGATCTTGGAGAGCTCGACGGCCCGCTTCGCGTTGTGGACGACGAGCTTGCCGTTGTCGACGATCCGCGAGCCTGCGGTCCCGGTGATCAGCCAGGAGTCCTCGCCCGGCTTGCCGGTCCCCAGGCGCAGCTTCGCCTTGCGCTCGATCGTGGTGGTGCCGTCGTAGTTCTGCTGGTCGGCGAAGGTGACGTCGTTGCCCGGCGTGCCGGCGACGGTGACGTCCCCGACCGCGACGGCGGCCATGGTGTCGTGGAAGACGCCGCCCGAGATCGGCGCGCCGAGCGTGACGGGCCCGTTGTAGTCGAAGATGAGGTGGCCGCGGGCCCGCCGCGAGTACAGGTTGATGTAGATGGTCTCGCGCGTTCCGGGCAGGAAGAACCGGTTGTGCGTGCCGTCGCCCCACTGGACGATCGCGCCCTGGATGTTCACGCCGCGCTTGTTGATGTTCTTCGGCACCGGCCGCCAGTTCAGGCCGGCGTCCGAGAGCCGGGGGTCGGTCTCGGTGCCCTGGTCGCTCCACGAGTAGACGCCGGACATGATCACCCGGCTGCCGTCCGGGGCGCCGTAGAAGTTGATGTCGTTCCCCCACTCGCGGGACCAGACGTCGAACCCGAGGACGGTGTCGTAGTCGTGCGGCGTGTCCACCTGGAACGTGCCGTAGTTGACGAACTTCGCGTTCGGGAGGGACGTGCGGTACTGCTCCCGGCTGCTGGCCTTGGCAAAGGTGCCGTCGACGATGGTGCCCGAGAACGGGTGGTCCCCGGCCAGCTCGACACCGTCCCAGATGAAACGGGGCTGCTTCAGGACGCCGCCGCCGGAGAGGATGCCCGGGTGGTACGACGGCCCGGCGACCGCGACGATCAGCGTGCCGTCGACGCGGTGGTTGAGGGCGTTCCAGGCGAAGTTCGGATAATCGTACGGGTAGTGGCCGATCCGGCCGGTCGTGCCGCCGGTTCCGTCGCCGTACTGGAGCGTCGCGCCCTGTTCGACCGTGACGGCCGGGGGATCGGGATCGCGCACCGTGGCGTACGGGTGGTTCTGCTCGCCCAGGATCTCGAGCCGCTGCCGCCGGCGGTTCTCCGGGATCTGGAAGTCGCTGTCCGCCGTGACGGTGAGCTTGCCGCGCCCGGTGACCGTCAGCGTGCCGACACCGGAGATGACGCCGCCGTAGACGATCTCTTCGCCCTCGCCGAGCGTGATGGTCGCATCGCCCGCCAGCTCGATGTTCTCGTTCGCCCGAACTCTGTCGGTGATGTTCGTCGCCGCCCGGGCAGGGGCATCGGCGAGCGGTACGGCGACCGAGGCGAGTGTCGCGACGACGAACGCCCGCAGGAGCAGATGGCGTACGTCCGGCATGGCGGGGAATGTTAGCGTTAACGTCCTTGGTGGGCCACCGCCCGTCGAAACTTCGCCGAGCTCGGTGTCGACACCGGCGCCCGGCATCTCAGCAGGTCGCGAGCAGCATCGGCTCGAGAAGCAGACCGAGGTCGTAGATCGGGTCGGTGCTGTCCCAGTTGCGGCCGGTCCAGCCGAGCGTGATCTGACGGGTGCCGTCGGGCGAGCCCCAGCTGATCGACTGGGCACCCATGTGGGCGCCGTCGTGACCGTAGAGATACTCGCCGGGGTTGCACGGGTCAGCGACCCGATAGATCCCGAACCCGTAGTCCGGGTCGGCGCTGCCCGCGATCGGCGGCAGCATCTTCTCGACCGAAGCGGGGCTGACCAGCCGCCCGGTCAGGAGCGACTCGTTGAGGTCGGCGAGATCCTCGGTCGTGCTCGTCGCGGCGCCGGCCGCGTGGAAGATGCTCGGGTGCAGGTCGGTCATCGGCCGCCACCGGCCGCCGAACCAGCCCGCGTCCTCGAGGAACGGACCGCGGTTGCGGGCATCGGTGGGGTAGGCGCTCCGACGCATGCCGGCCGGCTTCAGCACGCGGTCGCGTACGAGATCCTCGACCCGCTCCCCGGTCTCCTTCTCGAGCATCACCCCGAGCGCGACGTAGCCGTAGTTGGAGTAGGAGAAGTCGGTGCCGGGCTCGAAGAGCCAGCCGGCGTCGCGCATGAAGGCGAGGTGCTCGGCCTCGGAGTAGTACTGCCTGAGTGCGTCGATCGACTGCTCCCACGAGGTCGGGTCCTCGATGCGGTCGAAGAGGACCTCCTCGGGCCCGCGCGGAGCGCCGGAGGTGTGGCTGAGCAGGTGCTTGATCGTCACGCCGTCGGGGAACGTCCCCGGGAGCACGTCGTTGGCTGGTGTGTCCAGGGTCCAGCCGCCGCGCTCGACCTCCTGCATCACCAGGGCCGCGATCAGCGTCTTGGTGTTGCTGGCGATGTGGAACCGGTCACCGGGCCGGACCGGGGTCTTCTTCCCCACCTCGCGTACGCCACCCGCCCCCGCCCACACCAGATCGGGCGTCTCTACCCGAGCGGTGACGCCCACGGCACCGTCGGCGATGATCGCGTCGACGGCTCGGTCGAGGTCGGCGGCGGTGGGAGTGGCCGACCGGGCCCGGAGCCCCTGCTGCTCGGCGGCGGCCCGCTCGGCGATCGCGGTCGCCTCGCGGGTCAGCGCGGTCGGGTCCGGCGCGACCGCCGCTGGTGCGGGATCAGGCTCGGCGTACGCGGCCGGGACGGCCGTCAGGGGGAGGAGCACCGCGGCGATCGCTGCGGTGCTCGTGCGGACGAGGGTCCGAGACATGGCTGCTCCTGTCGTCGTTGACGTTTCGCAGCCATCGTTCCGGGCCCGGACGTACGCCCACATCAGCCTCGAGTAGGAGATCGAGGCTGACCTTCGTCAGTCTCGGAGCTGACGCCGCAGGGCGCGGGCGGCCTTGCCCTTGCGGGAGAAGAGGTCGCGGCGCTCGGTGGGGGTCATCGCCTCCAGCTTCGCGAGCACAGAGGACGGGAAGCCGGCGACCTCGGGCGCCTCGCCGATGGGCACGGTGGTGTGGACGACCGGGGCGCCGGGGACGCCGCCGGCGCCCTCGTCGTAGAGGTGGACCAGCGAGATCGCCTGGTGGCCGTCGACGGAGGCGGAGTAGCGGTCGAGGGTCGCGGGCGCGGCGGTGTAGCAGCTCGCGGAGGCGACCGAGACCGGGATGCCGGCGAAGGTGGTGCTGGTCGAGTAGTGCAGGTGACCTGCGAGAACGGCGCGTACGTCGGTCCCCTCCAGCACCGGCGCGAGCCGATCCTGGCCGTCGAGCTCGATGATCACGCTGGCCTCGTTGAGGGGGAGCGGGACCGGCGGGTGATGCATCGCGAGCAGGGTGCCGTGCGGCGCCGGCTCGGCGAGCACCTCGGCCAGCCACTCCAGCTGGGGCTCGGTGAGGTCGCCGTGGTGCCAGCCCGGCACGGTCGTATCCAGAGCGATGATCCGCAGCCCGTCGACGTCGTAGACCCGGTCCTGCGGTTCGCCCGACGACGACCCGAAGAGCACCTCGGAGTAGACCTCGCGCTCGTCGTGGTTGCCCATCACCCAGATGATCTCGGCCCCGAGATCCGCGGCGACCGGCTCGACCTGCTTCTTGAGGCGTACGTAGGCATCGCGCTCACCCAGGTCGGCGAGGTCGCCGGTGAAGACGATCGCCTGCGGTGGGGTGGTCATCCCGCGCAGCCGGTCCAGCGCCCTCTCGAAGCCGGGCTCGGGGTCCACCTTGCCGAAGATCCGCCGGTCCCCGGCATAGAGGTGGGGGTCGGAGAGGTGGGCGATCGTATGACGGGGAGAGGGATACTGACCGAACTGCACGATCTCCAGCCTAGGCCGGAGTTGGAGGTAGCCGGGGAACTCCCAAGTCCGACTGGGAAGTTCCTGACAACTTCCAACTCAAACACCACCTGAGTGGTAAGTTGACCGGTCATGGATCCGGAGAGGTACGACGCTCCGCAGTTCGGCAGGGCGACCCGGGAGCCGGGCAACAAGTGGGCCTACTGGTACTACCGGCCCGCTCACATCCCGCGTGACCTGCCCCTACAGCCGCTGACGGTCAAGGCGCTCTCCGACGCCGACGCCGCTCTGGGGCGGCTCCAGGGCGTGAGCGCGCTGATCCACGATCCCGAGCTGCTGATCGGGCCCTACCTGACCCGGGAGGCGGTCGCCTCCTCCCGGATCGAGGGCACCCAGACCTCCCTCGAGGAGGTCCTCCAGGACGAGGCCAGCGGTCAGGCGACGAAGAGCGAGGACGTCGCCGAGGTCAGGGCCTACCTGGCCGCGACCCGTCAGGGCTTCGAGCTGATCAGGAGCTGGCCGCTCAGCCAGCGGCTCGTCCTCGCGCTCCACAAGACCCTCCTGACCGGGGTCCGGGGCCAGGAGCGCCACCCGGGTGAGTTCCGGCGGATGCCGGTCTGGGTCGGCTCGCCGACCGACGACCCCACCACCGCCGCGTACGTCCCGCCCCTCCCGGCCGACCTGCCGGAGCTGATCGCCGACTGGGAGGCGTACGTCAACGTCCCCGACCTGTCCCCGACGCTGGTGCGGTGCGCGCTGATGCACTACCAGTTCGAGACGATCCACCCGTTCCTCGACGGCAACGGGCGTATCGGGCGGCTGCTGATCAACCTGATGCTGATGGAGGAAGGGCGGATGACCACGCCGCTGCTCTACCTCTCGGGCTACATCGAGGCCCACCGGCAGACCTACTACCAGCGGCTGCAGAGCGTCCGGGAGCGCGGCGAGATGCAGGAGTGGCTGCAGTTCTTCCTCACCGCGGTGCGACGCTCGGCCGAGGACGCGACGACCAGGTCCGAGCGCCTGGTCGCGCTGCGCGAGGGCTATCTCGACGAGGCCGCCACCTCACGCGCCAACCTGTCCGGGCTGGTCACGCTGCTGTTCGCCAACCCCTACCTGACCGTCAGGCGCGTCCAGGACGCGACCGGCCTGACCAACCAGGGCGCGCGCAACCTGATCCAGGATGCCGAGCGGCGCGGATGGATCGAGGCTGCCGGCCGATCGGGCCGCGGTGGCCGCCACTACTGGCTCGCCAGGGCGGTGATGGACGTGATCGAGGAGCCGCTGGCGTACGACTGAGGGTCTGTGCAGAACGTGCAGGTGGCCCCGGCGTGCACATGTGCACGCCCGGGGCCACCTGTGGGACGTTGCCGAGCAGTCGGTAGGGGGTGATCACTCGGCCATCGTCATATCTCTCAGAAGGTGCCGAGCGGACCCAGCGGGTTCGGAACCTGGTCGACGGGGAGGCCGTCGAGAGCCGGGTTCTCCATCGGGAGCAGGAACGAGACCTGGTCCATCTCGCGGTCCGAGAGCTCGGACGGCATGGCGCCGCCCATGATCTTGTCCATGACGATGCCGGGCGCACCGACGTAGGTGCCGGAGACGACCATGGCGGCACCGTTGCCGACCTGGTGCGCGCCGCCGTCCCAGTTCACCCAGGCCTTCTTCTGCGCGGGGCTCAGGTCGTCGCCGGTGGCACCCATCAGGATGAGGCCCGGGGCGCCGACCCAGGCGCCGGAGACCATGCGGGCCGCGCCGCCGGTCGCCTGACCGGTGCCGCAGATGAAGCCGGCCCAGGCCTTCTGGCTCGAGGGCGAGAGGTCGGAGGCGCCGGAGGAGTTCTCCTTGATGCACTCGGCCTCGGTGCGGTTGTGGTGGGTGCCGTCGTCCGCGGTGGCGGTCCCCGTGGTCAGTGCGACTGCGACACCCGAGAAGGCGGCGACGGCCGCGGCGCGGCGGAGCAGCCCTGTCTTCTTGTTCATTTCGTACCTTTCATCGATCAATCCGAATTGAAACATCACGCACGGGAGCGACCCCCGGATCGATAACACGAGTATCGATACGTTCGCGCCCGAGAAGTGATGCTAAGAGGATCAACGATCATCACAGCAAGTCGACACGGCCGTTTTCATGTCAACTAGTGCCGAATGAAATGTAATGACGTAATTTTCGATAAACTGCAACGTTCTTGATTGAACGTGCGTAAATGCGCAGATGGCCCGGTCGTGCGCGAGGGCACGGCCGGGGCCATCTGTGGACGGTGCCGATCGGATCGTGGTGGGAGCTACGGTCGGTCGGCGGTCGTCATGTCGACGCTCAGAGGGACCCGAAGGGAGCCATCGGGTTCGGGATCTGGTCGGTGGCGACACCGTCGAGCGCCGGGCTGTCCTCCGGGATGAGGAACGAGACCTGCTCGAGCTCGGTCGGCGACAGGTCGCTCGGGGTCGCCCCGCCCGCGATCTGGTCGAGGATGATGCCCGGCGCGCCGACGTAGGCACCCGCGACCATCATCGCGGCACCCTCGCCGATCTTCTGCCCGCCCTCGTCCCAGTTCTCCCAGGCCGCAGCCTGCTCCGGGGTGATCGGGGAGCCGGTGGCGCCGGCGAGGATCAGGCCGGGAGCGCCGACCCAGGCGCCGCTGACCATCTGGGAAGCACCGCCGGTGATGTACGAGCCGCCGAGGATGAAGTCCTCCCAGGCCTTCTGGCTCGAGGGGGAGAGGTCCGACGTCGAGGTGCTGACGGCGGTCGTGGTGTCGGCGTCGACGGGAGCGGCCGTGGCAGCTCCGGTGGACAGCGCGAAGGCGACACCCGAGAAGGCGGCGACGGCCGCGGCGCGGCGGAGCAGCCCTGTCTTCTTGCTCATTTCATACCTTTCGTCGTCAATTCGAATTGAAACAACATCAGCGGCCACGATTCGCGCCGACAACATGAGCATCAGCACGTCCGCGACCGCTTCATGACGCTAAAGACACTCAACGACTCATGGTTCGTGCGACACGGCCCAGGGATTACCAAGTCAAGGTAAACGTTCCATACCGCCGGGTAATACCCAGCCCCGTTGGGTTAGGCGGTCATTTTTCGCAGTCGAAGAAGGTGAGATCTCGAGCGCCGTGGTGACGAAACTGACCCCCAGGGTTCATCCGATGCTCGCGTGAGCGGCGGGCGGGCGTTTCCTCGCGCGGCCTAGCGTCGAGGCATGCATCATGCTGCGGCCGTGGGCCTGGCCATCGGCGCATGCGTCCTGTTCTCGCTCTCCGCGGCCGTCCAGCAGCGTGCCAGTGCGCTCGCGCCCGGCCGCAGCGGCGGGATCTCCGGGATCGAGCGGCTGATGCTGGCGCTGGTGCGCAACCCGCTGTGGGTGACCGGCGCGTCGATCAACGCGATCGGCTTCGGCGTGCAGGCGGTCGCGCTCCACCTGGGGTCGGTCTCGGTGGTGCAGTCGGTGATGCCCACGCAGCTGCTCTTCGCGCTCGTCTTCGCATCGATCGCCGCCCGCCACTGGCCGACGCTCGCCGACTGGGGCAGTGGGGCCGCGATCTGCGGCGGCGTGATCCTGCTGGTCACCGACGACCATCGCGGCGGCACCTATGCCGACGTCGGCCGGGTCGCGCTCTTCGCCGGGTGCGTGGCGGTCGTGATCTGCGTACTTCTGCTGGTGGCCCACCGGTTCCCGCCGCCGGTCGCGGCGGCGACCACGGCGGTGGCGGCCGGGTGTTCGTTTGCGACGACCTCGGTGCTGCTGAAGATCACCGCCGACCGGGCGGCCGACGACGGCATCGTCGGGCTGCTCACGCTGCCGGCGTTCTACGGCCTGCTGTGCACCTGTGGACTCGGGATCGTGCTCACCCAGGCGGCGCTCGCCGCCGGGCCGCTGCCCTGGGCGATGGCGGCGATGACGATCACCAACCCCACGGTCTCGTACGTCGCCGCCGTGGTCGCCTTCGGCGCCTCCGCCCCCACGCCGTGGGTCGCGGTGAGCGCCGGGGCGCTGCTGGTCACGGGGATCGGCGGGCTCGCCAGGTCGCGCTCGGCGGTGAGGTGGACGCCGGCGCAGCCCGAACGGACCGAGGTTCGGGTGTCTTAGGCCCGCTCCTGCATCGACCGAGGCCAGGAACGCCGCCTCGTCGACCGCGGCTTGAGATGCTCGGGCAGGGCGCTGATGTAGGGCGCGGCATGCCGGCAGGCGCTGCAGGTGACGTTGCGGTAGTCGTAGGTGGTCTGCGGATCTTCTCCGTATGCGCTGCACGCCGGGCCGAACGAGTCGGCGAAGTGCGTGGGCTGCTGCAGTGTTCCCTGGTCGGCTTCAGCGGTGGCTTTCGTTGAATCGCTCATGGTGAACCTCCTAACGAGTCAACGGCTCATGCGTAACGCCGAGCCCGTCGAGCCGTCTGTCGCTGGCGCGAACGAGCGAGGAGATAGGTCGGTGCGGTCTCCTGGGCGAGGCTCTCGTGGAGTGCCAGCATCTCCTCGATCGTGCGCGACCACGGGAACTGCTCGGCCCGCTCGCGAGCGGCGTGGCGGGTCGCCACCACCGGTCGCTCGGCGACGTCGATGACCGCGTCGGCCAGCGCGGCCGGATGGGCCGCCGCCCAGGCTCCGCACCGGGGGTCGATGAGCTCACGGGCGCCGCCGCGGTCGGCGGTCACCACCGGCGTACCGCTGGCGAGGGCTTCCAGGACCGCCAGTCCGAAGGTCTCGCGGGGGCAGACGGAGAGGGCGACGTCGGCCTCGGCGAGGGCCCGGGCGATGCGGTGACGGTCGGAGACATGACCGTGGAACGTGACCGGTGCCCCGGCGGCGAGCGCCTCGATCTCGGCGCGGTGCGGGCCGTCGCCGTAGACGTCCATGCGTACGTCGAACCCGCGACGATGCAGCTCGACGGCCGTGGCCACGGCGAGATCGGGCGACTTCTCGCGGGAGAGACGGCCGACGTGGACGAGGCGCAGGGTGTCGTCACGGTGTCCGAGCGAGGGGTGGAAGAAGTCCAGGTCCACGCCCAGCGGCACCTGGGCGATCGGGCAGCCGACGGTCGCCGCCAGCGGCTCGAACTCGTGCCGGGCGTAGTCGGAGGTCACCAGCACCTGGTCGAAGGAGCGCACCAGCATCCGGTTGAGCAGCGCGGTGGAGACCTTCGAGGTCGTGTCCATGCCGGTGTAGGTGGGCATGTACTCGTCGAGCCGCTCATGGGAGAAGAGCACCGTCCCGATGCCCTGGCGCCGGGCCCAGCGGGAGACCGGCAGCATCGTGAACTTGTCGCTGACCTCGAGGCTCGTCGGGCGGTAGCGGGTCAGCGCGTCGGTCACCCGCCACGGCTCGATGATCAGCCGGTAGCCGCCACCGACCCGCGGCGCTCTCAGCTGCACCACCTCGCCGAGGTCGGTCGAGGTGACCGCGTCGTACGGGCCGGGGACGACGAGAAGTCGGTCGTGGCCCGCCTCGAGATAGCCACGGGCGAGGGCCTCCAGAGCCGTCTTCATCCCGCCGGAGGTGGGGCCGACGAAGTTCGCGAGCTGAGCGATGAGCACGGGCCACATCGTGTGGCATCGAGGTAGCCCGCCGGCGACCTCGATATGACGGCGGCATGGCGAGGCAACGTACGAGATATCGTTGAAGATATGACCAACCTGGACGCGCACCCCACCCCCGTCGAGTGTGTCGGCGGGACCGGCGACGAGGGCGTCGAGATCCAGATCATCACTCCGAGAGACGTGCCGCTGGGTGGTCCACGAGCGATGAACGTACGCCGCACCCTGCCGGCCCGCGCGCGCTCGCTGATCGGCGCGTGGTGCTTCCTGGACCACTACGGTCCCGACGACGTCGTGGTCTCCGGCGGGATGGAGGTGCCGCCCCACCCGCACACCGGGCTGGCGACGGTCTCCTGGCTGTTCACCGGGGAGATCGAGCACCGGGACTCGGTCGGCACCGTGGCGATGGTGCGCCCGGGCGAGGTCAACCTGATGACCTCCGGACGCGGGATCTCCCACTCGGAGAACTCGACGCCCGAGACCACCGTCCTGCACGGGGCGCAGCTGTGGGTCGCGCTCCCCGACGAGTTCCGCGACGTGGAGCCCGCATTCGAGAACCACCGGCCGACGCCGATCGAGCGCGACGGGGCGACGATCCGGGTCTTCCTGGGGTCGCTGCTGGGCGTGACGTCGCCGGTGCGGACCCACTCCGAAATCCTCGGCGCCGAGATCCTGCTCGAGCCCGGCACCCGGCTCGAGATCCCGGTCGACGACCGGTTCGAGCACGGCGTACTGGTGGACACCGGGCAGGTGTCGATGACCGGTGTGGGCCCGTCGGGTCCCGCCTCGGCCGAGGTGGAGAAGGACTCGCTCGCCTACGCGCCTCCGGGCGCCACCACGCTGGTCCTGCAGGCCGGCGAGGCCTGGACCCGGCTGCTCCTCCTCGGTGGTCCGCCGTTCGGTGAGTCGATCATCATGTGGTGGAACTTCGTCGGACGCACCCATGACGAGGTCGTCGGCTACCGCCAGGAGTGGCAGGACCAGGTCACCCGCGGTGGCGGTGAGGTGGTCGAGGACTCCCAGGACCTGGCCGAGGGGCGTTTCGGAGTGGTCGAGGGCAACCACCAGAGGCCGATCCCGGCGCCTCCGCTGCCCAACGCCCGCCTCCGCTCGCGGTCGTAGCCAGCGGTCTTAGGCGGCGTCGAGGGTCGTGCTTAGACTGCAGTCGTGAGTGACGAATCCTCAGACCCAGGGGTCGTGCTGGCCGTGGCGGTGGGCCGCAGCCGCAGCCAGGCGGCGGTCTTCGACCTCGCCGGGCGGGAGCTGGCGGGCGACACCCGCGACCACGAGGTCGGCATCTCCGCCGAGGCACTGATGCCCGAGATCGTCGAGCGGATGACCAAGATGGTGGCCTCGGTCGACCTGCCGGTGCTGGCGATCGGGATGAGCCTGCCCGGGGTGGTCAACCCCGAGCTCGGGATGAGCATCGACACCCCGGCGATGGGTGGCTGGGACGGCGTCCAGCTGGCCCCCTACTTCACCGCGCTGACCGACGCCCCGCTGATCCTCGCCCACGACGCCCACGCGCTGGCGCGCTCGGAGCTCTTCAACTCCGACCATCCCGTACGCAACGCCCTGGTCGTCAAGGCCTCGACCGGCCTCGGCATGGGCATCATCGTCGACGGCAAGCTGGTCACCGGCGCCCTCGGGGCGGCCGGCGAGATCGGCCACACCCGCATCGACGCCGCCGGTGACCGGCCCTGCCGCTGCGGCTCGACCGGCTGCCTGGAGACGGTCGCCTCCGGCTGGGCGCTCGCCCAGCGGCTGACCGACTCCGGCGTCCCCGCAGGCCACGTACGCGACCTGGTGGCCGCCGCGCTCGCCGGCGACGCCGTGGCGCGCGGGCTCCTGCGCGAGGGCGGACGACAGCTCGGCGAGGTGGTGGCCACCGCCGTCAACCTGCTCAACCCGGAGGTCGTCGTCATCGGCGGCGACATGGCCGGAGCCTTCGACCTCTACACCGCAGGGGTGCGCGAGAGCGTCTACGCCCGCTCCAACCCGATCGCCACCCGCGAGCTCACCTTCATGGCCCAGCTGCACGGCGACTCCTCGGGCCTGGTGGGCTGCGCCGCGATGGCGATCGAGTCCCTCTCCGACCCGCAGTGATCGTCGGCCTGCTCTGGCTGCTCGGATGCCAGCTGGCCGGAACCGCGATCGTCGAGCTGACCGGGATCCCGCTGCCCGGCCCGGTGGTGGGGATGCTGCTGCTCTTCGTCGTCCTGGTGCTGCGGCGCCGTGACGGCGAGGACGACCCGGTCATCCAGGTCGGCGACTACTTCCTCTCCCACCTGCAGCTCTTCTTCATCCCGGCCGGCGTCGGCGTGATCGCCTACCTCGCGGTCATCCGTGACGCCGCGGTGCCGATCGTCGTCGCGCTGCTCGGCTCCTGGTTCCTGGGGCTGGCCACCGTCGGCTGGGTGCTCAACCTGTTCCTGCGCCGGGTGCCGTCGGTGGCCGGCACGGAAGGTGCTCCGGGGGAGGAGATCGAATGAGCGAGCGTCAGCGAGCGACAATGAGCCTCAAACCGCCACGTCCGTATTGTGGCGCTTGCGCTACGGAGGTGGCGGTTTGAGCGTCATCCTGTGGCTGTTCGTGACGGTGGCGGCGTACGAGCTCGGGCGGTGGCTTCGGGCGCGGACCCGTTCGCCGCTGGCCCAGCCGGTGGCGGTGGCGATCGTGATCGTCGGCGCCCTGCTGACGGTCAGCGGCACGACCTACGACGACTACGCCGACGCCACCACGCTGATCAGCTTTCTGCTCGGCCCGGCGACGGTTGCGCTGGCGATCCCGCTCTACCACCAGGTCGCGCGACTGAAGGGGATGGTGGTGCCCGTCCTGGTCGCGCTGACCGCCGGCGCGGTCGTGTCGATGGTCAGCGGCATCCTGCTGGTGCGCTGGCTCGGTGGCGGCGACGTACTCGAGCGGACGATGGCGACCAAGGCCGTCACCGCGCCGGTGACGATCGCGCTGGCCGAGCGGCTGGGTGGCTATCCGGAGCTGTCGGCGTGCTTCGCGATCGTGATCGGCACCTTCGCGGCGATGGTCGCGCCACGGGTCCTGACCCTGCTCCGGATCCGTGACCCGCGGGCCCGCGGCATCGCCGTCGGCGCGGTCTCGCACGGCATCGGCACCGCCCGGATGCTGGAGGAGAGCCGCGTCGAGGGCGCCTTCTCAGGGCTGGCGATGGGGCTCACCGCGGTTGTGACATGTCTCCTGGTTCCGCTGGTGGCGTACTTCCTCCTCTGAGGCTCTCTGCGGCCTAACGTTGGTTCCATGGCCCGTGTGCACGCCTTCACCGACGACGTACTCGGCACTCTCGACGCGGTCGGGGTCGCCGAGGCTCTGCGGCGCGGTGACTTCAGCACCGTCGAGGCGGTCGAGGCGTCCATCGCCCGGATCGAGGCGGTCGACCCGGCGCTCGGCGCGATGGCCTACCGGACCTTCGACCGTGCCCGGATCCAGGCGCGTGCTCCCCGGGCCGGCTTCTTCGCCGGTGTGCCCACCCTGATCAAGGACAACACCGACGTCGCTGGGGTGCCCACGAGGAACGGCACGGATTCGTACGTCATGCCGCCGGCCTCGCGCAACGGCGAGATGACCAAGCTGCTCTTCAAGCTCGGGCTGCTGTCGCTGGGGAAGACCCAGCTCTCGGAGTTCGGATTCTCCGGCACCGCCGAGCACGCGCGGCTCGGCGCGGTGCGCAACCCGTGGGACACCGGCCGGGTGGCGGGTGCGTCGTCGGCCGGATCGGGTGCGCTGGTGGCCGCCGGGGCCGTGCCGGTCGCCCACGGCAACGACGGTGGCGGATCGATCCGGATCCCGGCCGGCGCCTGCGGTCTGGTCGGGCTCAAACCGACCCGTGACCGGATGCCGCAGGACCCGCTCTACGGGCTGCTGCCGCTCAAGATCGTCACCGACGGCGTGCTCACCCGCTCGGTGCGCGACACCGCCGCCTTCCTCCGGGAGGCGGAGAAGGCGCACCACACCTCGCTGGCGCCGATCGGGGACGTCACCGGACCCGGGTCGAAGCGGCTCCGCTTCGCCGTCTTCACCGGCGCGCTCGGGCGCGAGGCCAGTCCGGAGGTCGCGGAGCTGACGCTGAAGACCGCTGCTGTGCTGGAGGAGCTCGGGCACACCGTCGAGACCGTGCCGCCGCCGGTGCCCGAGACCTTCGCCGACGACTTCGTCCTCTACTGGGGCACGCTCGCCGTCGCCCTGGTCAACGCCGGCCCGCTCCGCGGCAAGACGTGGGACCGTCAGCGACTCGACAACCTCACCGTCGGCCTGGCCCAGCACACGCTCAAGAACGCCAAGTACGTCCCCGCAGCCATCGTCCGGCTGCGCAAGGCCCAGGCGATCGCGGAGGGGTTCCACGCTGCGTACGACGTCGTCCTGTCGCCCACCGTCGCACACGAGACCCCGGAGGTCGGCCGGCTGGCGCCGAGCCAGGACTACGAGGTGGTGATGAAGCGGCTGATGGACTGGGTCGCGTTCACGCCGTGGCAGAACGTCACCGGTGGGCCCGCGGTGTCGCTGCCGGTGCAGCAGACCCTGGCCGGGCTTCCGCAGGGGATGATGTTCGGGGCGGCTCCGGGGCGGGAGCGAATGCTCCTCGAGCTGTCCTACGAGCTCGAGGAAGCGATGGGTTTCGCGCGCATCTGGGAGCCTGGCGGCGACGCCGAGGACCCTGCTGACCTGGGATGATGCGACGGCTTCACGGAGGGGTCGTGTCGATTTGTTGAGCATGGCGCCCCTGCCGTAACGTTCTCTCTCGCAACGCCCCTTTAGCTCAGTCGGCAGAGCGTCTCCATGGTAAGGAGAAGGTCTACGGTTCGATTCCGTAAAGGGGCTCTGGAGTTCGGGACCCGCGGTAGGAATACGGCGGGCCTGATTCCTGTTGAGGCGGGGTAGCTCAGGCGGTTAGAGCGCACGACTCATAATCGTGAGGTCGCGGGTTCGATCCCCGCCCCCGCTACCGCCAAAGACCGCAACACCTCGATCAGCACCGTAAGGATTCTCCCGTGGCCAGCAAGAGCAGCGACGTTCGCCCGAAGATCACCCTCGCTTGCACCGAGTGCAAGGAGCGGAACTACATCTCGAAGAAGAACCGTCGGAACGACCCCGACCGGATCGAGCTCAACAAGTACTGCCCGCGTTGCCGCAAGCACACGCCGCACCGCGAGACCCGCTGAAGCCTGTCTTCTAGGTAGAGCGCGACGCTGATCGGCGCTCCGAACGCCCCGCCCCGAGTTCCGGGAGGCGGGGCGTTCGTACTTTTCCGGGACCTCTCGGGGGACCACTACAGTTGCCCGCATGGCAGTTGATGGGTCGCTCGTAGGGCGCGCGTTTCCTCCGACCAGGCCCTATCGGGTCACCGACGAGAAGGTGCGGGAGTTCGCTGCCGCCACCGGTGTGGGCTGGGAGAGCGGGGACCCGGTTCCGGCGACGTTCCCGATCGTGCTCGCCTTCGATGCGATGAACGCGTTCCTGGACGACGTCCAGGTCGAGCTGTCGCGGATCGTGCACGGTGAGCAGAAGTTCTCCTACGCCCGCCCGATCGCGCCGGGGGACGTGCTGACCGCGACCCTGAGCGTCGCCTCGCTGCGCCAGATCGGCGGCAACGACATCATCGGCACGGTCTCGGAGATCACCGACGACTCCGGGGCGGTCGTGTGCACCACCTCGGCCACCCTGGTCCACCGAGCGGCGGAGGTCGCCTGATGACGCTCGAAGCAGGCGCCGAGCTGGCCCCGAAGACCTACCCCATCACCCGCGCGTCGCTGGTGCGCTACGCCGGCGCCAGCGGCGACTTCAACCCGATCCACTGGTCCGACCGGATCGCCACCGCCGTCGGCCTCCCCGGCGTGATCGCCCACGGGATGTTCACCATGGCGCTGGTCGCCCGGGCCGTCTCGGAGTGGACCGACGGGGCCGAGGTCGTCGACTTCGGCGCGAAGTTCACCAACCCGGTGGTCGTGCCGGACGACGACGAGGGGACGACCGTCACCGTCTCCGGCACCGTCAAGTCGGTCGAGGACGGGCTCGCGACGATCGCCCTGACCGTCGTCTCCGGCGACCAGAAGGTGCTGGGCATGCCGAAGGTGACCGTGCGTGCCTGAGAAGCTGTCGGACCACACCACCTTCCATCTCGGCGGCCCGGCGGCGGAGTTCGTCACCGCGACCTCCGAGGCGGAGATCATCGAGGCCGTCACCGCGGCCGACGCCGCCGGCAAGGAGGTGCTCGTCCTCGGCGGCGGCAGCAACCTGGTCGTCGCCGACGCCGGGTTCCCGGGCACCGTCATCAAGCTGGCGACCACGGGGGTCGCGGCGGAGACGGTGGAGGGTGGCGTACTGGTCACGGTGGCGGCGGGCGAGACCTGGGACGACTTCGTGACGACCGCGGTCGACAAGGGCTGGAGCGGCGTCGAGGCGCTCTCCGGCATCCCCGGAAGCGTGGGCGCGACGCCGATCCAGAACGTCGGGGCGTACGGCCAGGACGTCTCCCAGACCATCACCTCGGTCATGGTGTTCGACCGCGAGCTCCGCGAGGTGTGGAGCTTCTCCGCCGGAGAGTGTGGTTTCGGCTACCGCTGGTCGCGGTTCAAGGAGGTGCCCGGGCGCTACGTGGTCCTCGAGGTCACCTTCCGGCTCGGCACCGACGGCGAGACCGGGTCCCCGATCGCGTACGCCCAGCTCGCCGGCGCCCTCGGCGTCGAGCAGGGCACCCGGGTGCCGTCCAAGCAGATCCGCGAGGCCGTCCTCGCTCTGCGGCGCAGCAAGGGCATGGTCATCGACGAGGCCGACCACGACACCTGGTCGGCGGGCTCGTTCTTCACCAACCCCGTGGTCGCGCCCGAGGACGTGCCCGACGGTGCGCCGGCCTACCCCCAGCCCGACGGCACCGTGAAGACCTCGGCCGCGTGGCTCATCGACCACGCCGGGTTCAAGAAGGGTCACGGCAACCGGAAGGTGTCGCTCTCCACGAAGCACACCCTCGCCCTCACCAACCGTGGCGAAGGCACGACCGAGGACCTGCTCGCCCTGGCGCGAGAGGTGCGGGACGGGGTCGAGGCGGCGTACGGGATCGTGCTCGTCAACGAGCCCGTCATGCTCGGCGTGGAGCTCTAGGCGAGATCAGCCCCGACTCGTACGCCACGACGACGAGCTGCGCGCGGTCGCGCGCGTGCAGCTTGGTCATCGCCCGGTTGATGTGGGTCTTGGCGGTCAGCACGCTGATCACCATGGCCTCGGCGACCTCGTCGTTGGTCAGGCCCCGGGCGACCAGGGCGACCGCCTCGCGCTCCCGGTTGGTCAGCTCGGCGAGGCCCCGGGGAGCATCGGCGGGCGAGGGTTGGCTGACGTAGTGGTCGATCAACGCGCGGGTGACCGACGGCGCCAGCAGCGCGTCACCTCGCGCGGCGACCCGGACAGCGTGGACGAAGTCCTCCGGCTGGATGTCCTTGACGAGGAAGCCGGCGGCACCGGCGCGCAGGGCCTCGAGGACGTACTCGTCCATGCCGTAGTTGGTCAGGATCACGACGTGCACGTCAGCGAGCGTCGGGTCGGCGGCGATCCGCCGGGTCGCCTCGAGACCGTCGGCCACCGGCATCTGGATGTCGACCAGCGCCACGTCCGGCAGATGCGCGCGGGCGAGCGCGACCGCCTCGACGCCATCGGCCGCCTCGGCGACCACCTCGATGTCGTCCTCGATGTCGAGGAGGGCCCGGAAGCCGCTGCGGATGAGCGGCTGGTCGTCGACCAGGAGCACCCGGATCACGACGTACGCTCCACTGGCAGCCGTGCCTCGACCATGAAACCGCCCTCCTCACGGGGCTGTGCCCGCAGCTGACCTCCGAGCGCGGAGACCCGCTCGCTCATCCCGAGCAGGCCGATGCCGGGCGTGGTCGTGGCCGGGGTGCCGGTGCCGTTGTCCTCCACCCGGATGCCGAGCGAGTCGGGCCGATGGTCGATGTGGACCGACGCGGCGGTGGCCGCGGCATGACGGGTCACGTTGGTCAGCGCCTCCTGGACGATCCGGTAGGCCGTCCGGCCCACCGCGACCGGCACCGCACCGGGCTGCCCGTCGACGGTCAGCGTGACGTCCAGCCCGGTGGATCCGGCCGACCCCACCAGATCGCGTACGTCCTCGAGCCCCCGCGGCGGGTTGGGGTCGTCGTCGCGCAGCGCCGTGAGCGTGGCCCGCAGCTCGCGGGCCGCCTCGCGCCCGGCCTCCCGGATCGCCAGCAGCGACTCGGGGACCTCCTCGCCGCGCCGCTGGGCCACGTGGACGGCGGCCTCGGACTGCACCTTGATCACCGAGATCTGGTGGGTGAGGGAGTCGTGCAGCTCGCGGGCGATGTGGAGGCGCTCGTCGTCGGCCCGTCGTTGGGCGGCGGCCTCGCGGGTGCGCTCGGCCTCGTCGGCGCGCTGCTCCGCCTGCCGGAGCGCCTCGCCGGCGGCTCCGGCCGCGATCAGCCAGGCGATCTCCAGGGCGCTGCGCGCCTGCTCGGAGGCGGCGCCGAAGTCCCCCAGCGACGCGTAGGCCACCAGGACGAGCCCGCTCTGCATCGCCACCGCGGCGACCAGTGTGACCAGCCGGTGCCCCTCGCGGACCGCGGCGTAGACCGCGACCAGGAAGGCGATCACCGCGACGTGGAACCCGAGCGCCTGAAAGGCCAGACCGCACGCACCGCAGAGGACCAGCACGAGGACAGGTGCCCGGCGCCGGAGGACCAGGACCAGCCCGCTCGCGACCACCGCGGCGTAGCCGAGGAGATCGCCTCCGGAGGCGGGTTGGCCGCCGCTCAGCGCAGCAGCGAGCTGGGCCATGGCCACTCCTGCGGCTAGACCTGCGTCCCCGACTGTGATCCGCCGCCTGGCCATGCCAGCAGGATATGCCCGCGGCGTCGCGCGCGAGTCCGTCTGGCGCGGCACTTCCGGCTACCACGTACGCAGTAGCGGCGGCGCCGAAGAGTCCACGCAGGCAGGACGACTCCGGCGGGCGCCGACGGGACGATCGAGTCATCCGGTCGAACCCGAACGAAGGAGTCCTCCATGTCTCTCAACGACCTGCTCATCAGCGCCGCCGACCCTGACGTCGGCGCCTACACACTGACCACCGCCCGGCTGTGGGCGACGCTCGCCGCGTTCGTCGGCCTGGGCGGCGCGGTGGCCGGTGCCGCAGCCCTGACCCGCGCAGCCCGCGGCGTCGGCAACCGTGGCCGCAACGGCGCCGTCGTGGCGCTCGGCTGCGGTTCGATCGCCCTGGTCGTCGGTGTCGTCAACCTGCTCGTGGCCGACGGCGGACCGGGCACCGGCAACGGCGTCGTCGGCGGCGGGATAGCGATCGTCCTAGGCCTCGCTGCCCTGGTCCTGGGCGCCCTCGCCCTGTCCCGATCCCGTCGAGTCGGCGCGTCTGTCCCGCGATAAGACGTCCAGCCGGCGCTAATGCCCCGCACCAGGGCGCCGAGTCGGCGCGTCTGCCTCATCGGCATGGGACAGACGCGCCGACTCAGCAGAGATTTCTGGGACAGACGCGCCGACTCGGCGGGTCAGCGGCGGGTGAGCGAGACGAGCACCTCGTGGTGATCGGTGTTCGGGAACATGTCGAGCAGTCGTGCCGACACCGGCCGCAACGAGGGCATGTCGCGCAGGTCGCGGGCGAGGGTGTCGACGTTGCACGAGGAGTAGACGACGTGCTCGACCCCCGATTGCTCCAACCACCCGGCGAGCGCGGACCCGATGCCGCGCCGGGGCGGGTTGACGATGACCAGGTCGGGCGCGGAGGCGGAGGAGAGGGCGTACGCGGTCGCGTCCCCGGCCACCCAGCTGGTGCCCGGCAGGCCCAGCTCGGCGGCGGTCGAGGCGGCGGCCTCGATGGCCTGCGCGCTGGACTCGACCCCGACGACCTCCCTCCCCGGGGCGGCGACGTGCAGGCCGAAGCCGCCGACGCCGCAGTAGAGATCCCACACCGTGCTCGGTGACACCGAGGAGACCAGGTCACGGGCGTGGCGGTAGAGCGCCGCCGCCACGGAGGTGTTGGTCTGGAAGAACGAGTGCGGGCGCAGCCGGAGACCGATCCCGTTGACCTCCATCGTGAGCGCCTCACGAGGAGTCAGGAAGATCTCCTCGGGCCCCTCGATGACGGCCTTGTGCTCCGGCTGGATGTTCACCGACGCCACCGCGATCGGCAGCGAGTCCAGCAGCGCCGGGAGGTGCTTGCGCAGCCGGGCCAGCGCCTCGGTGGACCGCAGCACCCAGCGCACCATCAGCTCCCCGGTCGGAGCCTCGGTGAGGATCACGTGCTTGAGCTCGCCGCGCCGCTCGGGCACCGAGTAGGGGGTCAGCCGCGCGGTCGTGACGAACCGGGACAGGACCGGCAGCGCCGCCTGCAGCCCCGGCGTGTGCAGCCCGCACGCGAGCAGGTCCACGCCGAGGCCGTCGTGGGACAGGATCCCCAGCGTCGGCGCCTCCACGGAGCCGGCGACGACCATCTTCGCCTTGTTGCGGAAACCCGCCTCCGGGCTGGAGACCGGTTCCTCCCAACGTACGTCGCCGACGCCAAAGGAATCGAGCACAGCGGCGACCCGCTGCTGCTTCTGCGTGAGCTGGTCGGCGTACGCCGTCTCCAGCCAGCGGCAGGAGCGGCAGACGCCGGAGGTGAAGTAGCCGCAGTCCATCCGTCAGATTCGGTTGCTCAGCATCGCGTTGATGCTGTCGAACGTCGTCGTGCTGTCGGTCTCGTTGGAGGCGACGACGATCATCACGATGATGAAGATGATGTAGGCGACCCAGAAGAGCATGTAGAGCGCGCCGAAGATCGTCCCGATGAGACCGGTGATGAAGCCGGCCTGGGCGTTGCCACGCCCGCTGTAGGCCGCCGGGTTGGCGTCGATCTCAGCCATCACCCGCCTGCCCTTGATCCACCCGAACGGGGCGACGAACACGCCGATGCCGCCGCACATGACCGAGAGGCACAGCCCGACGATCCCGAAGACCATCGCCGAGTTGGCCTCGGGGTGTGGGGGAGGCTGCGGAAAGCCGTACGGCGCCGGCTGGTAGCCCGGTGGGGGCGTGCTCGTCATCGCTCAGAACCCGCTGTCGTACGTCTCGTAGCCACTGTCGTATCCCGAGTCGAACCCGCCGCTGACGCCGATGATGATGACGACGACGATGGCGAGGATGCTCAGGACCAGCAGGATGGTGCCGATGAGCCCGAGGATGAAGCCGGCCTGCGCGTTGCCGCGGTTGGTCAGGGCGCCGGCGGAAGCATCGATCCGCTTCTTCGCGGACAGACCCATGAACAGGGCGAAGGGGGAGAGCACGATCGGGAGCCCGCAGAAGAACCCGCCCGCGAGCCCGATGATGCCCAGGACCATCGCCGTGGTCGCGCCCGAGTCCGGGGCGCCGACGGGACCTGAGTACGCCGGCTGGGCGCCGTAGGGCGCTTGGCCATAACCCGGCTGACCGCCGTAGGACGGCGGGGGAGGCGTCTGTCCGTAGCCCGCGGCCGGAGCCGGCGGGACCGGCGGCTTCTGGTCGAACGTCGCACCCCCGTAGGGGTTCGACGGCTGCTCACCGTAGGTCTGGCCGTACATCGGCTGAGTCGGCGCGGGCGGCGTCGACCCAGGCGGAGTCGCCACCTGGGTCACGTCGCCCTGGTCCGGCTCGGAAGGCGTCGGCGGAGGCGGAGTGGGCGCGTCGCTCGGCTTGTTGGGATCGGGCTGCTCGTCGGACGGGTTCGTCATGGCCGACATTCTGTCTTAACTCGGGACATCCGTGGGGCCCGAGGGCGTGTCGAGCCAGTCGTCGATCTCGGCGAGCAGGCCCTTCTTGGTCGACTCGGGCGCGGTCGAGGCGGTGATCGACATCCGAGCCAGGTCGGCGAGGGTCTCGTCGGTGAGCTCGTGGGCGGCCCGCATGGTGGCGTACTGCGCCGCCAGCCGCGACCCGAACAGCAGCGGGTCGTCGGCCCCCAGCGCCACGGTCGCGCCCGCGTCGAGCAGCTGCGGCAGCGGCACCGAGGTGAGGTCGGAGTAGACGCCGAGCGACACGTTCGAGGTCGGGCAGACCTCCAGCGCGACGCCCGCCCGCACGATCTCGTCGAGCAACGCCGGGTCCTCGGCAGCACGTACGCCGTGACCCAGCCGGGTCGCGTGCAGCGACCGCAGCACGGTGCGGATGTGCTCGGGCCCGCGCAGCTCACCGCCGTGCGGCATCAACCGCAGGCCCGCCCGCTCGGCGATCCGGAAGGCGTGGTCGAACTCCTCGGTCCGCCCGCGCCGCTCGTCGTTCGAGAGCCCGAAGCCGACCACACCCTGGTCGACGTACTGCCCGGCCAGGCGCGCCAGCGTGCGCGCGTCCATCGGGTGCCGGGTGCGGTTGGAGGCGATGATCACCGCGATCCCCAGCCCGGTCGCCCGCTCGGCGTCACCGACCGCCGAGAGCACCAGGTCGGTGAAGGCGGTGATCCCGCCGAACTTCGCCGCATAGCCCGACGGGTCGACCTGGATCTCGAGCCACCGGCCGCCGTCGCGTACGTCGTCCTCGGCCACCTCCATGACGAGCCGCCGGATGTCCGCCTCGGTGCGCAGCACCGAGCGCGCCACGTCATAGAGCCGCTGGAACCGGAACCAGCCCTTCTCGTCGGCCGCGCTCAGCGTCGGCGGCCAGTCCGCGACCAGCTGCTCGGGCAGCCGGATCCCGTCGCGGGTGGCCAGCTCGAGCAGGGTCTCGTGGCGCATCGCACCCGTGAAGTGCAGGTGCAGGTGCGCCTTCGGGAGGGTACGGAGGTCGCGACGCTCTCTCACGCGAGCAGCTTCTCCGCAGCAGCCAGCTTCACGCAGGCCGTGACGACCTCCATGGCCGCGCTGACCTGCTCCAACGGCGGGAAGGACGGCGCCAGCCGGATGTTGGTGTCCTCCGGGTCGTGCTTCCCGGGGAACGCGGACCCGGCCGGGGTCAGCGCGACGCCGGCGCCCTTGGCCAGCTCGATCACCCGGGTCGCGGTGCCGGGGAGCACGTCGAGGCTGACGAAGTAGCCACCGGCGGGCTTGGTCCAGGTCGCCACACCGAGCGAGCCGAGCTCGTCGGTGAGCGCGTCCTCGACGGCCGCGAACCGAGGCGCGAGCAGCGCGCGGTGCTTGGCCATGTGCTCGCGTACGCCGGCGGCGGAGCCGAAGAACTCCGCGTGCCGCAGGTGGTTGACCTTGTCCGGGCCGATCGCGCCGTTGCTCAGGTGGTCGAGCCACCAGGCGACGTTCTCCTTCGATCCGCCGAAGAAGCCGACGCCCGCGCCCGCGTAGGTGACCTTCGAGGTCGAGGCGAAGACCAGCGGACGGTGCGGGTTGCCGGCCGCGTTGGCCAGCGAGACGATGTCGGCGGTCTTGGTCTCGGCCGGGGTCAGGTGGTGCAGGGCGTAGGCGTTGTCCCAGAAGATCTTGAAGTCGGGAGCCGCGGTCGGCATCGAGGTGAGTCGCTCGGCGATCTCCTGCGAGGTGGTGTCGCCGGTCGGGTTGGAGTAGGTCGGCACGAGCCACATGCCCTTGACCGCGGGGTCGTCCTTGACCAGCGCGGCGACGGCCTCGACGTCGGGGCCGTCGGCGTTCATCGGGACCGGCAGCATCTCGATCCCGAACCACTCCAGCAGCGTGAAGTGGCGGTCGTAACCCGGCACCGGGCAGACGAACTTCACCGTCTCCTCGCGGCCCCACGGGCGCTCGCTGTCGACGCCACCGTGAAGCCACAGGTACATCAGCGTGTCGCGCATCATCGTGAGGCTCGAGTTGCCGCCGGCGATGAGCTGGTCGGTGCTCAGGCCGAGCAGCTCGGCGTAGATCTCGCGGATCTCGATGCCGCCCGCCAGACCGCCGTAGTTGCGGGTGTCGGTGCCGTCCGGGGCCGTCGTCGACTTGGGGAGATGGAGCAGGCCGTCGGAGAGGTCGAGCTGGTCCGCGGAGGGCTTACCGCGGGTCAGGTCCAGCTTCAGGCCCTTGGCCACCAAGTTGTCGTACGCCGTGCGCTGCTCCGTTGCGAACGCTTCGAGTTCCTCGCGCGAGAGCTCGGCGAGGGGACGGGGATCTGAGGTCATGCCCGCAATCCTATGGGTCATGAGGGCCCAGTTTGGAACGCGTTAACCCGAGTGCGTAGACTCACCGTCGGTGGTCTTCCCACATGGTTAGCCGCGCCCTCAACCGCGCGTCTGATGCAGACCTCCGTAGGGCACTAGCTCAACTGGCAGAGCATCGGTCTCCAAAACCGAAGGTTGGGGGTTCAAGTCCCTCGTGCCCTGCAAAGCCGGACCAGCGATGGATCGTTTTCGAGAGAAGGTGGCGGCGTGACGGACAGCAAGGCGGTCCCGACTCCGAGCAACAAGAAGACGGAGAAGCGCACCAGTCTCCCGACGTTCTACCGCCAGGTCGTGGCCGAGCTCCGCAAGGTCGTCTGGCCGACGCAGAATCAGCTCACGACGTACTTCATCGTGGTTCTGGTCTTCGTCCTCGTGATGATGGCGATCACTGCGGGCCTTGACCTCGGGTTCGGCAAGTTGATGTTCTGGGTGTTCGGCGGCCGCGACGCGTGATCGCGTGGGCCCCGGCCCGCGGAGCACACCCGAAATACACATTCAACGGTTTGGAGCAGGACGTGTCTGAGCAGGACTACACCGAGGAGACCGAGGTCCTCGAGACGGCTGAGGCCGCCTCCGACGCACCTGCAGAGGCCGAGTTCGACGAGTCCGGTGACGCCGGCGAGGACGAGACGTCGTTCGACGAGATCGTCGAGGGCGAGGCCCCCGAGGCCGCTGACGACGACCCGCTGGAGGCGTTCCGCCGTGAGCTGTGGGCGAAGCCGGGCGACTGGTTCGTGATCCACACCTACTCCGGCATGGAGAACCGGGTGAAGTCCAACCTGGAGAACCGCATCGTCTCCCTCAACATGGAGGACTACATCCACGAGATCGTGGTCCCCACCGAGGAGGTCCCGGAGATCAAGAACGGCCAGCGCAAGATGGTCAAGCGCACCGTTCTCCCGGGTTACGTCCTGGTCCGGATGGACCTCACCGACGAGTCCTGGGCCGCCGTACGCCACACCCCGTCGGTCACCGGTTTCGTCGGCCACAGCCACCAGCCGGTGCCGCTGTCGATGACCGAGGTCGAGAACATGCTCGCCCCCGCCGTCGTCGCCCAGGCCGAGGCCGAGGCTGCCGCCGCCGGCGAGGCCGCGACCGCCACCGCGGGTGCCACCGGCACCGCCAAGAAGCCCATCGAGGTCGTCGACTTCGCCGAGGGCGACTCGGTCACCGTCGTCGACGGCCCCTTCGCCACCCTCCACGCGACCATCACCGAGCTCAACGCCGAGTCCCAGCGCGTCAAGGCGCTCGTCGAGATCTTCGGCCGCGAGACCCCGGTCGAGCTCTCGTTCAACCAGATCGAGAAGGTCTGAGCCTGTGACCTGCGACGAAGTCGCAGGTCACAACGCGAAGAGGTCGAGCGGGTCGAGACCCACTTTCCCGTAGCAATCAGGCCCTCTGTTCGTCATCCGAACAGGGGGCCTGATGCGTCGGCCGCTGAGCTCCAGGCGGGTGTCTGCAAAGCCGGCCGCTCCAGCGGCTCCGCAGCAGCCGGCAACCGAACGAGAGTCTCCAAGTCGCGTACGACGGCTGCGGGCGTGATCGGAGAGGGCATCAGCAACACGTCGATGAGGTCGTCGACCGAGTTGTCGACGGTGAACCTGGCGGCGGCGTCGATCCTGATGAGCTCGTCGACCGAGCCGAGGGCCGCGGCCTCGCGGATGCCTCGAGCCAACGCGGCGGGGTCGTCGGGGGCGACCAGCGTGATCGATCCGCAGTCCGTCTCAGGGAGTCCTCCGTCGTCGGAGGCGACCACGCGACAGCCGGAGTGCTGGGCCTCGATCGAGACGATGCCGAAGGTCTCGTGCCAGTACTGGCTGTTGGAGGGCATGACGATGATGTCGTGCCGGGCCATCAATGTGGCCATCGCGCTCGGCGTGGTTCTGCGGGGCACGAGCCGAACGCTGGGATGCGCTTCGAGGACCCGCTCGATGTTGCGGCCCTGTGGCTTGTCGGAGCCCGCGGTCGTGGCCGTGCAGGTGAAGGTCCGTTCCTGGCCGGCTGGGTCCAGGTCGAGCATCGCCAGCAACGTGTAGATCCCCTTCTCGGGGCTGAGCCGGCCCGCGTAGAGGATGCGAGTCCCCGTCTCCTCGGAAGGCGGGCGTATCTCGGTGCTGAAGCACGCCTCGGCGTACGGGTAGACGATGCTGATGGTGTCCATGTCGACATCGAGGAACTCGGCCCACAACCGCGCCGAGAATCGGCTGGTCGCGATCAGCGACCGGTCCTGCATCGTCGCCGCGATGCGGACCCGGCCGGCAGCGTCTCCCGGTGGTGGCACGTGCAGCATCTGGTAGGCAGGTCGCTTGGTCCTCACGACGGGGAACTCGGCCACGAAGATCACAACCCCGTCGAGCTCGCCGACGTCCGCGACACACGCCATCGAGAGGAAGGGGACGTCCGCGAACTCGTCGCGTCCGTCCGTCATCCCGACTCCGATGGTGACGACGTGGGCGTTGAGACCGCGGCGATTGAGCTCCCTGACGTGGCCGATCGTGTAGTTCTCGGTGCCTCCGGTGCCCGCCGGCAGTGGCTGGTGCGGGTTCCAGACGAAGTAGATGTTTCCGACTGTCGTCGGACGATCGTCGAGATACGAAGCCATCTGCCCACTGTCTGCGGGTTGCTGCCGACACCGCTGCCGTGTGCCTCCGCGATGTCCGCGTCGGGCGGTAGGTGTCCTGCAGTCTTGGCCCCAGTCTAGCCGCCGGGACGTCACCTCACGTAGACGCGGACCTCCCAGGGCTCCAGCCGATCGGGATCGATCCTGCTGCGGTGATAGTTGGCCAGCACCAGGTCGCGAGCCACTCGGTCGTCGCGGTCGACGGAGACCGGCAGGTCAGACAGATTCGCATCCACGGTGAGGGTCGTGCCGTCCAGCTGGCGCCGGAACGAGTAGATCTGGTCACGGCCCGTGTCGACGGCGGCGAAGTGCCCGTCCACCACGACCGGCAGGCGGTGCCGCAGCGCGATCAGGGCGCGGTAGTACTCATAGACCGAGCCCGGCGTACCGCGCTGCGCGGCGACGTTCAACCAGCTGTGGTTGGGGTTGATCCCGATCCAGGCAGTGCCGGGCGTGAAGCCGGCGCCGGGCGCGGGGCTCCACTGCATCGGCGTACGTGCGTTGTCCCGGCTCCGCCGTCGCAGGGTGTCCAACGCGACGGCGGCGTCCACGCGGTGCGTACCGACCGCTCTCGCGTAGTAGTCGAGAGACTCGATGTCTCGGAAGTCGTCGATGCCGGTGAACGGGGCGTTGGTCATCCCGATCTCCTCGCCCTGGAAGACGTAGGGGGTTCCCCGGTGCAGGTGCAGCACCGTGGCCAGGGCGGTTGCCGACTCGCGCCAGTACGTCGTGTCGTTGCCGTAGCGGGAGACGACCCTGGGCTGGTCGTGGTTGTTCCAGTAGAGGCTGTTCCATCCGGTGTCGCCGAGGGCGGTCTGCCATGTCGCGAGCGTGTCGCGCAGGTCCTTCACGCTCATCCGTCGCTGGGTCCACTTGTCGCCGTCCGCGTCGAGGTTGACGTGCTCGTACTGGAACACCATGGCCAGCTGGCCGTGCACCTGGTGGGTGAACTCCCGGGCCTGCTCGGGCGTGACCCCTGGCATCTCGCCCACGGTGAGGTAGCTGCCCGGCCGCGAGTCGAACACCCGGCGCTTCATCTCGGCCAGATAGTCGCGGATCCGGGGGCCATGGCTGAAGTACGGCATCCCGTCGCCGTAGCCGTCGCGGTTGAGCGGCGCGTCGGGCAGCCGGGGATCCTTGGAGATGAAGTTGATGACGTCCATCCGGAAGCCGTCGATCCCGCGGTCGAGCCACCAGTTCATCATGGTGAACACCGCCTCGCGGGTGTCCGGGTTGTCCCAGTTCAGATCGGGCTGGGACCGAGCGAACAGGTGCAGGTAGTACTGGCCGCGCTCCGGCACCCACTCCCATGCGGACCCGCCGAAGGACGCGCCCCAGTTGTTCGGCTCCGACCCGGGCGCACCCGGGACCGTCCCCGGCCGTGCGTCCCGCCAGAAGTACCACTCGGAGGTGGCCGCCTCGCGCGAGGCGCGCGAGGCGAGGAACCAGGGGTGCTGGTCAGAGGTGTGGTTGACGACGAGGTCCATGATCAGCTTCATGCCCCGCAGATGGACCGCGGCGAGCAGCCGGTCGAGGTCCTCCAGGGTGCCGAAGAGCGGATCGACGTCCTGGTAGTCGCTGACGTCGTAACCGTTGTCCTCCTGCGGCGAGCGGTAGACCGGGGACAGCCAGATCACATCGATCCCCAGCTCCTGGAGGTAGTCCAGGTGCTGCACGATGCCGTGAAGGTCACCGATGCCGTCGTCGTCGGAGTCGGCGAAGCTGCGGACGTAGATCTGGTAGACCACCGCCGACTTCCACCACGCCTGGTGGGTCGGGGCCGACCGAGACGCGCCGGGTGCGGCCATGTGCCACCGCCTCGGGTTTGTCACCATGCCAGTGTCGAGAGTGACCTGGACGACTGTGACCTTGATTCGAGCCTATCCGGAGTGCCAAGTGAGCGTCCGGGGGCCGCGAGGGCGCCTCACGGCAGCGTCTTGATCAGCCACTCGACGTACCCGGAGATGTCGGTGACGACACCGGGCACGGCGGCGTTGGCCTGGGTGACGGTCTTGCCGAGCAGCCGGATGCTGCAGGCATCGATGGCGCGGTCGGTGTCCCAGCCGTCGGCGAGCTCGGGGAAGCGGGAGGACAGCTCGGCGGCACAGATCCCGCGACGTTCGGAGATCGAGGCCCAGCTGCCGTCGTCGGTGGGCGTGGGGCTGGGGCTCGGGGCCGTCGACGGGCTCGAGCTCGGCTTCGCCGAGGGCTGGGCGCCGGCGGTCGGCTTCGGTGCGGTGCTGGCGGGCTTCTTCTTCGTGGGCTTCTTGTCGGCCCTCTTCCCGGGGTTCGGCTTGTGGCCGCCCGGGCTGGGCTCGGCGTGCGCGGGAGCGGCAGCGAGCTCGATGTCGTCACCGGCATAGGGGCTGTCGGAGTAGCCCTTGGCGATCTTCAGGACGGTGGAGACGTACGCCTCGCTGCGGTTGTAGCGGGTGAGCGCGGCCTTCTTTCCCGCCTCGGTGGAGACGTCCTCGTCGCCGGAGCAGAGGTAGACCGCGGCGGCGAGCGCGGCATCGTCGATGTCCTGCGGGTCGCGTACGCCGTCGCCGTCTCCGTCGACGGCCACCAACGGCCAGGTCGTGGGAATGAACTGCATCGGCCCGACGGCGCGGTCGCCGCTGGTGAGCTTGTCGACGGCGCCGGCGTCGGTGTCGGGTGCCGGATCGCCGGCGGGAGTGGTCAGCGCGGGACCGTAGATCGCCGGGTGAGCCTTGCCCGCGTCGTCGAGCCGGCTGCTCTTCAGGCGCCCGTGGTCGGACTCGACCATCCCGACGGCGGCGAGCAGCGTCCAGTCCAGGGCGCAGGCCCGGTCGGCGGTGGTGACGACCGCGGCGGCACGCTGGTAGGCGGCCAGCGCGGCCATCGGGATGTCGCTGCCCCGCGCCATCGCGATGGCGATCGTGCCGGTCCGGGCTCCCTCGCGGGCCCCCTGCGCCGGGGCGGGCTCGGTGACGCTCGCGGGCTGGTCGATCGCCGAGGTCACCAAGGTCTCCCCGCCGGGCAGTGTCACGGGTTCGACCGGGTCGAACCCGGCACCGGTCGCGGCGGCGGTCCACGCCGCCGAGAGCGCTGCCAGCGGCACGAGCGCGGCGAACTTGGACAGGCGTCGATTGAACAATTGAGCTCCCTTTGTAAATCCCCGGGGGAGTATGCCAAGGGGAGTGGTGCCCGTCACTCAGGGGGTCCCACTCAGTGGGCCGCCCCGCGCTGATTTCGCGAACCCGGACAGATCACGGACAATTGACCAGTTGCGAGAGCAACACCGCAGGTGGCAGAGGCCGAAACGTACAAGCGGCTTCGTCATGACCACGAGAAGGAAGAGATCTCAAGAATGCCTCCGAAGAAGAAGATCGCAGCGCTCGTCAAGGTGCAGCTGCAGGCCGGCTCCGCGACCCCGGCCCCGCCGGTCGGTACCGCGCTCGGTCCGCACGGCGTGAACATCATGGAGTTCTGCAAGGCGTACAACGCCCAGACCGAGTCCATGCGCGGCAACGTGATCCCCGTCGAGATCACCATCTACGAGGACCGCTCGTTCACCTTCATCACGAAGACCCCGCCGGCCGCTGAGCTGATCAAGAAGGCCGCCGGCCTGAAGAAGGGCTCGTCCGTCCCGCACAAGGACAAGGTCGGCAAGCTGACCAAGGACCAGGTGCGCGAGATCGCGACCACCAAGCTGCCCGACCTCAACGCGAACGACATCGACGCCGCGATGAAGATCGTCGAGGGCACCGCCCGCTCCATGGGCGTCACCACCGACTGATACGTGGGAGAGCCGCGCTGGCTCGCTAACCACATCTCCTCTTAACTACCGAAGGAATCACCATGCAGCGCAGCAAGACCTACCGCGCGGCGTCGGAGACGTTCGACAAGAACGAGCTCTACGCCCCGCTGGCCGCGATCAAGATCGCCAAGGGCTCCAGCAAGAAGAAGTTCGACGAGACCGTTGACGTCGTCATGCGTCTCGGCGTCGACCCCCGCAAGGCCGACCAGATGGTGCGCGGCACCGTCAGCCTGCCCCACGGCACCGGTAAGACGATGCGCGTCATCGTCTTCGCCGCTGCTCCGGACAAGGCCGAGGCCGCTCGCGAGGCCGGCGCGGACGTCGTCGGTGGCGACGACCTCATCGAGAAGGTCTCCGGTGGCTGGCTCGACTTCGACGCGGTCGTCGCGACCCCCGACATGATGGGTAAGGTCGGTCGCCTCGGCCGCGTGCTCGGCCCCCGTGGCCTCATGCCGAACCCGAAGACCGGCACCGTCACCCCGGACCCGGCCAAGGCCGTGACCGACATCAAGGGCGGCAAGATCGACTTCCGGGTCGACCGCCACGCCAACCTTCACTTCATCATCGGCAAGGCCTCCTTCTCCGAGGCCCAGCTCGCTGAGAACTACGCCGCTGCTCTCGAGGAGGTGCTTCGTCTGAAGCCGTCCTCCTCCAAGGGCCGCTACCTGAAGAAGGTCACCCTCTCGACCACCATGGGCCCCGGTGTCCAGGTCGACCCCAACCGCATCAAGAACGTTGCGGGTGAGGACGAGGCCTGAGCCTCACGATCTCACGCTGATGGCCCGCCACCCCGAGGGGTGGCGGGCCATCGTCGTACAAAGCGTCGTAGAGTGCGGCGCATGAATCTGCGGAACTACGCTGCTGCCCTGTCCGTGCCGCTGTTGGGGCTGGCTCTCGCGGCATGTGGTGGCGGCGGACCGGCGACCACCGAATCGGGCGCCAAGGTCATCGAAGAGGGCAAGCTCACGGTCTGCACGCACCTTCCCTACGAGCCTTTCGAGTTCACGAAGGGCGGCGATGTCGTCGGGTTCGACATCGACATCGTCGACATCGCGGCGAAGGCCGAGGGTCTCGAGGTCGAGGTCGTTGACACCCCGTGGGAGACGATCGTCTCCGGTGAGTCCCTGAAGAACGACGACTGTGACGTCGCCCTGGGCGCCATGACGATCACCGAGCAGCGCGCGGCCGTCATGGACTTCTCCGACCCCTATTTCCAGGCCACCCAGGCGTTGCTGGTTCCTGCGGATTCGAAGGTCGCCGACTTGGCCTCGCTGGCTGGGAAGAAGATCGCCGTCCAGGAGGGCACGACGGGCGAGACGTACGTCAAGGAGAACCTGCCCAAGGGTGCCAAGTCGGTCTCCTACGAGGACTCGGTCCTGATGATGGAGGCGGTCCGCAACGGCGACGTCGACGCCGGAGTCAACGACAACGGACTGGTCAACTACTACGTGGAACAGAACCCTGAGGTGAAGGTTTCGACTGAGTTCTCGACCGGCGAGGAGTACGGCCTGGCGGTCAAGAAGGACGGCAACGACAAGCTTCTCGAGGTGCTCAACGAGGCGATTGCCAGCCCGGACTACGACAAGGCCTACGAGAAGTGGTTCGGCGAGGCCGCCGCTCAGTGATGGCTCTGAGCAAGCGCCGGCGTGGGGCGCTGATCCGCTACGCCCAGTACGTGTTGATCGCCGCGATCGTCGTGATCGCGGCGATCTTCGCGGACTGGAAGGCACTGCTCGACAGTTTCTTCAAGTGGGATCTGGTCGTCGATCAGTTCCCCAAGGTATTGACCGTAGCGCTGAAGAACACGGTCATCTATACCGCGCTGGGGTTCACATTCGGCCTACTTCTCGGCCTCCTGCTGGCGCTGATGCGGCTCTCCAGTGTGGGACCTTGGAGATGGTTGTCGACTGGAGTCATCGAGCTCTTCCGCGGGCTTCCCGCCCTGGTCGTCTTCCTGATGCTGGGACCGGGCTGGTCTCGAGCGTTCCCGCAGCTGGACATCCCGTTCGACAACTACGGCGTCGCCACCCTCGCGCTTGGCTTGGTCGGTGGCGCCTATATGGCCGAGACGATCCGGGCCGGGATCCAGGCAGTGCCGAAGGGACAGTATGAGGCAGCACGCACGCTCGGAATGTCGCATGCACGGGCGATGACGACTGTCGTGATCCCGCAGGCGTTCCGCATCATTCTGCCGCCGCTGACGAACGAGCTGATCCTGCTGACCAAGGACTCGTCTCTCATCTACCTGCTCGGCCTCTCGCTCGACCAGTACGAGCTCACGAAGTGGGGTAGGGAAGGCATGAACAGCGAGGCCAACCTGACGCCGATCGTGATCGTCGGTCTCTGCTATCTGCTGATCACCATCCCGCTGTCGATGCTGGTACGTCGGCTCGAGGCCAAGGCCGGAAAGGCTCGCGCATGACCGATCAGACTGTGACCGCGAGCGCGCGGAGTGCCGCCGCGATCGACGTACAGAACCTGCACAAGTATTTCGGAAAGAACGAGGTGCTCAGAGGCATCGACTTCCACGTCGGGCGGGGCGAGGTGGTCTGCGTGATCGGGCCCTCCGGGTCCGGCAAGTCGACCCTGCTGCGCTGCGTGAACATGCTCGAGGAGCCGACCAGCGGCACGATCCTGGTCGAGGGCGACGAGATCACCGACCCCGACGCGGACGTGGACGCGCTGCGGGCGCGGATCGGGATGGTCTTCCAGCAGTTCAACCTGTTCCCGCACATGACGGTGCTCCGCAACCTGACGGTTGCTCAGGAGAAGGTGCTCAAGCGTGGTCGGGCCGAGGCCACGCAGATCGCTCGGGCCACCCTGGAGAAGGTCGGCCTCTCGGACAAGGCCGACGCCTACCCGGCGCACCTCTCCGGCGGCCAGCAGCAGCGCGTCGCCATCGCGCGGGCGCTGTCGATGAACCCCGACATGATGCTCTTCGACGAGCCGACCTCGGCGCTCGACCCCGAGCTCGTCGGGGATGTCCTGGCCGTCATGAAGGACCTCGCCTCCGAGGGCATGACCATGATGGTGGTGACCCACGAGATGGGCTTCGCCCGCGAGGTCGCCGACAAGGTCGTCTTCATGGATGGCGGCGTGATCGTCGAGGAGGGCCTCCCCGCCGACGTCCTCGGCAACCCGCAGCACGAGCGCACCCAGGCGTTCCTCTCCCGGGTGCTCTGAGCCTGGATGTTCACCGAGATCCCTCGGTGAACATCCAGCGTCCCACCGGCGCGGTGGCCGCCGCGAGGGCGAGGCACAGACCGGTGCCGGTGAGCCAGACCGTCGGCACCCCGTGCGACATCAGGCCGGTCGCGAGGATCGGGCCGATCGTCTGCGCGATCCCCCAACAGGTCCCGTACGCCGCCAGGTAGCCCGCTCGCGACGCGTCGGTCGCCAGGCCGGCCACGAGCGCGATCGGTGGGGCGAGAAGGAGCACCTCGCCGAGTGCCACGATCCCCGAGCCGACGGCGAGGAGCGGCAACGTCGCTGCGTACGCGACGACGGCGAAGCCGACGGCCATCAGGACCAGGCCCGCGCGGATGAGCGCGAAGGGCCGGGCGGCGGCGCCGCGGAGCAGGCGCTGGCCGGCGATCGTGACCATGGCGGCGACGACGAGGAGCCAGCCGGTCGCCGCGGCCTCGTGTCCGCGGGCGGAGGCGGTGAGCGGGAGCGCGATCGTGCTCAGGATCCATGCGGTCGCGAACCCGGTGCCGAGGGCGAGCATCGTCAGGAGCCGACGGTCGCGCCAGGGGCTCCGCCCGCGTCGCCGCGGGCCCGGGACTCGGCCACCGGTGTCCCGCACGAGAGCCAGGACGAGGCCCGCGGCGCACAGACAGGTGACCGCGTCGGCGACGAAAAGTAGGCGCAGGTCGACGCCGCCCACCAGAGCCGCCAGCGCGCCCGCCGCGACGCCCGCGACAGCCATCGCGGCTCCATAGAGCCCGTACGCCTGCGGCCGCCGCTCGGCCTCCACCGACTCCGCGATCAGCGCCTGCGACGCCGGCTCGTAGATCTCGTAGGCCAGCCCGAGGAGCGTCGCGCCGACCAGCGCACCGCCGATGCCTGGCGACGCGGCGATGACCAGCTGTGCCGCCGCGCAGGCCACGAGTCCCGCGACGATGGTCGGGCGACGGCCCACGGTGTCGGCCAGCCAACCTCCGAGGAGCCGTGACGGGATGGTGGCGGCGCCGAACGCCGTCACGACCGCGCCGGCCGTGGCGAGGGATGCGCCGTGCACCTCGACCAGGACGACCGCCATGAACGCCATGGCGAACGAACCCAGCCGGTTGACCGCTCGGGCGATGACCAGGGCGACGAGCGACCTCGGCCATCTCGTGCGTTGGTGACTGGCCAATGGTTGAATGACAGTCATGAGCGCGACGGTAGATCCGACGATGGTGACTGGTCAAATACATTTCGACAGTCATGTGCACACGGTGACCGATCAGGCCTGCAGGCTCGTCAACGCGCTGACCTCCGGTCACGACGGCACCCGCGCCGTCGAGCCGCCGCCAGCGGGGCAGCGGGCCCAGGTCGTCCACGACCTGCTGGCCCGTCGCGACTACGACCCGCGGGTCGACGAGACCGCGGCGGACGGGATGGTCGCCCTCGCCGAGTCGCTGCGGGTCGTGTTCGAAGCCGCGGCGCGCGATGACCTCGACACCGCCGCGACCACGGTCAACGGGCTCCTGCGGGAGATGGGCTCCGTCCCGCAGCTCGACCGGGCCCGTGGAGGCGGCTGGACACTCCACTTCCACGGTCGCGAGCCCGACCTGGTCGTCGGCTGGGGTGCCGGGATCGCCGCCGGGCTCGCGTTGGCGATCGGCTCGGATCTGGCCGGCCGGCTGGGCGTCTGCCAGGCGGCGCCCTGTGACCGCGCCTTCGTCGACACCTCCAAGAACGCCGGCCGCCGCTTCTGCTCCACGCGATGCCAGAGCCGCGTCAAGGCTGCCGCACACCGGGCCCGCCAGAAGTAGTCCGGGACGTTTCGGTCGGTCTACCGGCGGGTAATGGGCAGGAACGTCCCGAACTATCTCACTAGGGTTGCTGCGTGCGAACTGATCCCGGGACAGTGGACTGGTCTGCGGCGCTCGAGTGGGCACAGGGGCAGCTGGGCGATCCCTTCTGTGACGTACGCCGCCTCTCCGGCGGCTGGACCTCGACCATGCTGGCGATCTCGGCCGACGGCCACGAGCCGGCGGTGCTCCGCCTGATGACCAACGAGCCGTGGCGTACGCACGGTGAACCGCTCACCACTCGGGAGAGCGAGGTCCAGCGGATGCTCGCGGCCACCGACGTGCCGGCGCCTCGGTCGCTCGCGCTCGACGCCACGGGTGAACACTGCGGACATCCTGCCCACCTGATGACGCTGCTCCCGGGCGAGATCGAGCCGCAGCGCGACGACGACGCCTCGCTCGCCCGGCTCGCCGGGCTGCTGGCGAGCATCCACGCGATCGACACCACGATCGACGTACGCAGCTACCAGTCGTGGGCGTGGGAGGCGAAGTTCGTCGTCCCGGCCTGGGCGAGCGACGGGGGCCTGTGGGAGGAGGCGTTCGCACTGCTGCGCAGCGAGCCGCCGGCCTACGAACCCTGCTTCATCCACCGTGACTTCCAGCCGCGCAACGTGCTGTGGTCTCGTGGTGAGATCACGGGCGTCGTCGACTGGGTCGAGACGTCGATCGGACCGGCCTGGCTGGACGTGGCCCACTGTGCGACCAATCTCGCCCTGGTTCACGGCACCGAGGTCGCGGACCGCTTCGCCGATGCGTACGCCACGACGACCGGTCGCGTGCCACAGCCCTACTTCGACGTGATGGACGTCGTCGGCTTCCTCCCGCCACCGGGCAGGGCGTCGTTCATCACCGATCCGGCCGAGCTGGCCCGCCTCGAGGAGCGGCTTGCCGTGGTCCTGCCGAGATGCCGCTGAGCCCGGCCTCCGATGCCAGTAGGGTCGGCGACGTGCCCACGCCTGACGACTACTTCGTGACCCTCGGTGAGCTGCAGTCCGAGTTCGCGGCCGCGCTGAAGCAGGCCGATCCGGACGTACCGGTGCCCTCCTGCGACGACTGGTCGGTCGGGGACCTGGCCGATCATCTGGCCGGGGTGCACCACTGGGCGGCGGCGATGGCCCGCGACGAGGACGAGGAGCCGCTGCCGGTCCCGTTGGACCTGGTCGCGACCTACGAGGCGCAGGCCGCCGAGCTGCGCGCGACGCTCTCGGAGCTGGGGCCGGACGCGACCGGCCGGATCCTCAACGGGCTGACCGAAGACGGCCGTGGGCCGGTCTCGTTCTGGTTCCGGCGTCAGGTGCACGAGACCCTGATCCACCTCTGGGACATTCGGACCGCGCTCGGGCTACCGGCGCCCGAGGCGACCTCGGAGCTCTGGGCGGACGCCGTCGACGAGGTGCTGACCGTGATGTACCCGCGGCAGATCGCCCTGAAGCGCACCCGGAAGGTCGTCACCCGCATCGAGCTCACCGCCACCGACACCGGCGGCACCTGGGCGATCGGAGCACCGAACGCGGTGCAGAAGGTGTCCGTCACCGGATCCGCTCGCGACCTGGCGCTGCTGCTCTGGGGCCGTACGTCGCCCAAGGCCGTCGAGCTGACCGTCACCGGTGACGAGGCCGCCCTGGCCGAGGCACTCTCACGCGCGATCGTCCCGTAGCCGGGCCGGCAGCCGAGAGAGCCGGTCGCGGTCGGCACGGCCGGTCCAGTGACCGACCCAGACCGCCCCGGCGAGCGAGAAGAGCCCGAGCGCGACCGGCGCGGCGGCGATCGAGAAGACCGCGGCCAGCCCGGAGACCAGGAGCGGTCCGCCGGTGCCGCCGAGGTCGCCGCACAGCCGCCAGCCGCCGAGGAACTGCGCGCGTCCGTCGGCCGGCGCGGCATCGGCGCCCAGCGTCATCACGATCCCCGAGCCGAGGCCGTTGCCGATCGCGATCAGCGCCATCACCGCGCCCAGGCTGAGCGCGTCGTGGGTGAGGGGGAGGAGCAGGCAGCCGACGCCGACGGCGAGCACCACCGGATCGCCACGACCTGCCGCCCGCGGTGGTCGAGGAGCCAGCCGCCGGGCAGGGTGAGGGCGATGTCGACCAGCGCGGCCCCGGCGAAGAGCAGGGACACGACCGAGGCGTCGAGGTGGATGTGGTCGGCCCACAGCGGGAGCAGGCCGGTGCGTACGGACCGCGAGATCCCGATGATCACCACGGCCACCCCGAGCGTGGCGAAGGTCCGCCGGTGGGCCCACAGCACGCTGCGTACGCTCAGGTGTCCCTGCTCGCGCGAGCGGGTCCGGCCGAGCTCGGGCATCCAGCCGCCGATCACCGCGGAGCACAGCGACATCGCGGCCGCGAACAGGAAGACCACGGGAAGCCCGAAGAGATGGATGAGGCCGGCGCCGAGCAGCGGGCCGACGAAGACGCCGAGTCGGAACGACCCGCCCAGCAGCGACATCGCCCGCGCCCGGTGGGAGAGCGGCGTCGCGTCGATGAGGAAGCCCTGCCGCGCGATCAGGAACGCCGTCCAGCTCATCCCGCTCACGAAGACGGCGACAGCGAGCACGGCGACCGAGCTGCTGAGGAACGCCACGGTCATCGCCACCGCGTCGAGCGCGCCGGCACCCATCAACGTACGCCGCTCGCCGATCCTCGCCACCAGCGAGCCCGCGGGCAACGAGGTGGCCAGCGACCCGATCCCGAGCAGCGCGACCACGAACGCGGCCATCGATGCGTCCGCACCCAGGTCGGAGGCCCGCAGCGCCAGCACCGGCATCACCGCACCGTGCCCCATGGAGCTGACGATCGAGGGTGCGTACGCCACCACCGCGATGTCTCGGAACCGGAACTCCTTGGTCGTCGTCTCCGTCGTCACGCCTTTACTCTGCACTATTCGTTACCAAGGCTCACTATTTTTATGCTGGGCGAGACGTCACCCCGGTCGGCCGAGACGTCACTCCGGTCGGCCGAGACGTCACTCCGGTCGGCCGAGTGGTCATCGCGGTGCCCACTCGGCCGACGCGGGTGACGTCTCGGCGGGGGATGGTCACCAGCGGGAGTGGACGGCCTCGCGGAGGTGCGTGTCGTAGATCTGGCGTACGCCGGAGAGCAGCTCGTCCGAGAGGGGTGGGAGCGAGCCGGCGGCGGAGTTCGCGTGGGCCTGCGACGTGTTGCGGGCGCCGGGGATGACGGTGGTGACGCCGGGCTGCTGAGCGACCCACGCGAGGGCGACCTGCGCGGGAGTCGCGCCCTCGGGGCCGTGCTCGGACACCAGTGCGGCGAACTCCTGGGCCGCCTTGACGCCAGTCGCGAAGTCGACGCCCGAGAAGGTCTCACCGACGTCGAAGGCCTCGCCGTGGCGGTTGTAGGTGCGGTGGTCGTCGGCGGCGAACGTCGTCGACTCCGAGTAGCGCCCCGACAGCAGCCCCGACGCCAGCGGCACCCGCGCGATGATCCCGACACCGGCCTCCGCGGCCGCGGGCAGCACGCGGTCCAGCGGCTTGAGCCGGAACGCGTTCAGGATGATCTGGATCGAGGCCACATTGGGCCGCGCGATCGCGGCCAGGGCCTGGTCGCAGGTCTCCACACTGACGCCGTACGCCGCGATCACCCCCTCCGAGACCAGGGTGTCCAGGGCGTCATAGGTGGCCGCAGACTCGATCGTCTCCGAGGGCGGGCAGTGCAGCTGCACGAGGTCGATCGTGTCGACCCCGAGGTTCGATCGAGACCGATCCAGCCACGACCGGAAGGCGGGCAGGGTGTAGTTCGAAGGCACCTGGTCCACCCGGCGCCCCATCTTCGTCGCGACGAAGATCCCGTCGTGCGAGCGGAGGAATCGCCCGATCACCTGCTCGCTCCGACCGTCGCCGTAGACGTCGGCGGTGTCGAGGAAGGTGACCCCGTCGCCCACCGCGGCCTCGAGCACCGCCAGCGCGTCCGACTCGCTGACCTCGCCCCAGTCGGCACCGAGCTGCCAGGTGCCGAGACCGATGACCGACGCCGAGCGCCCGATCCTTCCGAAGGTGTGGCTCTCCATGCCCGCAAAGGTAGCGCCCGCCGTCGATTTGGCCGTGCCCCGCGGCGTACGCATAATTGTTGTTCGAAACCAGAGACCGCCGGTTGTCAGGTGCGCATGCACCCGATCGAAGGTACCGCTGAGATGCGGACGGCCAGCGTAGGTGAAGAGCAAGACGAGAACGTACGTCACGCCCTGAGCCTGCGCTCGGGGCGTTTGTCATTCACGGGCCCTCGCCGGTGGGATCGATTCCCGGAAGAAGGAGACCCATGGCGCGGGCTGACAAGCAGACTGCCGTTGCCGAGATCGCTGACGAGTTCAGCGCCTCGAGCGGCGTCGTGCTGACCGAGTACCGTGGTCTCACCGTCGGCGAGCTGAAGACTCT
Organism: Nocardioides sp. NPDC051685; assembly: GCF_044453405.1. NCBI lineage: Bacteria > Bacillati > Actinomycetota > Actinomycetes > Propionibacteriales > Nocardioidaceae > Nocardioides > Nocardioides sp. NPDC051685. Next base: position 95,936 of record NZ_JBITCR010000008.1, read on the forward strand.
TCGTCGCTCGCTTGGTGAGAGCGCTAACTACGCCGTGGTCAAGAACACGCTGGCCAAGATCGCTGCCTCCCAGAGCGGCATCGAAGGCTTCGATGACCTGCTGACCGGCCCGACCGCGATCGCCTTCATCAAGGGTGACGTCGTCGAGGCGGCCAAGGGTCTGCGTGACTTTGCCAAGGCCAACCCCAACCTTGTCATCAAGGGCGGGTACCTCGACGGCAAGGCCATCGACGCTGCTGAGGTCGGCAAGCTTGCCGACCTCGAGTCGCGCGAGGTCCTGCTCGCCAAGCTTGCGGGCGCGTTCACCGCGTCGCTGTCGCAGGCTCTCTACGCCTTCAACGCTCTGCCCTCGAAGACCGCGCAGCTCGCTGCCGCTCTCGAGGCCAAGGCCGCGGAGGACCCCTCGATCCTCGCAGGTGGTGCCGCTGAGCCGGCTGCCGCCGAGGAGGCTCCGGCCGAGGCCTGATGGCCCCGGTCGTAACTAACCACCACCTGTAACCCGGCCCTGCCGCGTACTCACAGAAAAACGCACAGGGCCACCACGAAAGGAAATGCCATCATGGCGAAGCTCTCCACCGACGAGCTGCTCGACGCTTTCAAGGAGCTCACCCTCATCGAGCTCTCCGAGTTCGTCAAGGCCTTCGAGGACACCTTCGGTGTCACCGCTGCCGCTCCGGTCGCCGTTGCCGCTGCCGGCGCCCCGGGTGCCCCGGCCGCCGCCGCTGCCGAGGAGAAGGACGAGTTCGACGTCATCCTCGAGTCCGCCGGCGACAAGAAGATCAACGTCATCAAGGAGGTGCGCGCCCTGACCTCCCTCGGTCTGAAGGAGGCCAAGGAGCTCGTCGAGGGTGCCCCCAAGGCCGTCCTCGAGGCCGCCAACAAGGAGACCGCTGACAAGGCGAAGGAGGCCCTCGAGGCCGCCGGCGCCACGGTCACCGTCAAGTGATCTGAGGGCTTCGGCCCTGCGAGCCCGGGTTCGGCGGTTTCCGCCGGGCCCGGGCTCGCTACATCGCGGAAACAGTTCCGCAACAGATCGGCCAAGCTGCAGCGCAGTGTTCCGATCGTTCCAACCGCGGGAGGCTACTCGGGAGTAGCCTCCCGCGGTTTGTTTCGTTATCTTGAACACACGCCGAGCGAGGCGGTCGCAATCCGACCGTCGACGTGTTCGCAGGGGGAGCTCGTCTCGGGTGGTGATCATCGTCGCCATTCGCAGACCGTTATGGTTTACAAAAGTGTGACTCGTGTCGCAGGAAGTGCGTAACCCCCGTCACACTCTGCCGTTAGTCGGGCAGTAGGGGACTTGAGGGAGACCCCCGCGAACAGGAAGGGAGCCGGCCCGGATGGGTGTAGACGTAAAGATCGAAGGGCTGACCAAGAGCTTTGGTAAGCAGCTCATCTGGAAAGATGTCACGCTGACGCTGCCTGCGGGCGAGATCAGCGTGATGCTGGGTCCGTCCGGTACGGGTAAGTCCGTGCTCCTGAAGACGCTGATCGGCCTGATCAAGCCCGACCAGGGCTCGGTGGTCATCGAGGGCGTCGACATCGCCAGCTGCTCGGAGCGAGACCTCTACGAGGTCCGCAAGCTGTTCGGGGTGCTGTTCCAGGACGGCGCCATGTTCGGGTCGATGGACCTGTTCGACAATGTCGCGTTCCCGCTTCGTGAGCACACGAAGAAGAGCGAGTCGGAGATCCGCAACATCGTCATGGAGAAGATGGACCTGGTCGGTCTCATCGGCGCCGAGAACAAGCTTCCTGGTGAGATCTCCGGTGGTATGCGCAAGCGCGCCGGCCTGGCGCGTGCTCTCGTCCTCGACCCGGAGATCCTGCTCATCGACGAGCCCGACTCCGGTCTGGACCCGGTGCGCACGGCGTTCATCAACCAGCTTTTCATCGACCTGAACGCGCAGATCGACGCGACGTTCCTGATCGTGACCCACGACATCAACTCGACGCGTACGGTGCCGGACAACATCGGCCTGCTCTACCACAAGCACCTGGCGATGTACGGTCCCCGCGAGATGCTGCTCAGCTCCGAGGAGCCGGTGGTCCGTCAGTTCCTCAACGCTCAGACGATCGGCCCGATCGGCATGTCCGAGGAGAAGGACGCCGACGAGCTGGCTGCGGAGAAGGACATGGGTCTGCCGCCGTTGCCGCCGATCCCGATGCAGCTCGAGCCGTCCAACGGCATTCCCCGCAAATACCAGCGCCCGCCGGGTGCCTGGTGCCGTGAGAACGGTGTCACCCCGCCGCCCGGATCGTTCCGTCCGGATGCCGCCATGGCCCCCGGCGGCGTGAAAGCAGATCCCACAGAGGCTCCTCACTGATGTCATCTCTGACCGCCGCCAGGGTCCTGAAACCGATCGGGACCGCTGGCTCACTCTTCGCGTTCGGGCTGGACGTGGGGCGCGCCTTGTTCCGGCGCCCCTTCCAGTTCCGGGAGTTCATCCAGCAGGCATGGTTCATCGCGTCGGTGACGATCGTCCCGACTGCGCTGGTCGCGATTCCCTTCGGCGCGGTCATCGCGCTGCAGGTCGGCGGCCTGGTGGCCCAGTTCGGCGCGCAGTCCTTCGTCGGGTCGGCCGCGGTCCTCGCGGTCGTCCAGCAGGCTGCCCCGATCGCGACCGCGCTGCTGGTCGCGGGTGCTGGTGGCTCGGCGATCGCCGCCGACCTCGGTGCCCGGAAGATCCGCGAAGAGCTCGACGCGATGATGGTGTTGGGCATCGACCCGATCCAGCGTCTGGTGGTCCCACGTGTGCTTGCCGCGATGATGATCGCGGTCTTCCTCAACGGCATGGTCTCGATCGTCGGCGTCATGGGTGGGTACGTCTTCAACGTCATCATCCAGGGCGGCACCCCGGGTGCCTACCTGGCCAGCTTCACCGCGCTGGCGCAGATGGCCGACCTGTGGCAGGGCCTGGCGAAGGCGCTCGTGTTCGGTCTGATCGCGGCGATCGTGGCTGCGTACAAGGGCATGAACGCGGGTGGCGGCCCGAAGGGTGTGGGTGACGCCGTGAACGAGTCGGTCGTCATCACGTTCCTGCTGTTGTTCATCACCAACTTCGTGATGTCTGCGATCTTCCTGCAGATCATCCCCAGCAAAGCCGGTTAGGAGGGCGAGGAAATGGCGAACATCAAGGCGATCTACGAGAAGCCGGCCAAGAGCCTCGACCATCTCGGTGACGAGCTCGGCTTCTACCTGCGCGCGATCGGATGGTTCCCGCGCACGCTGCGGCGCTACAAGAAGGAGATCCTCCGGATCCTCGCCGAGGTCACCCTCGGCTCCGGCGCGCTGGCCGTCATCGGTGGCACCGTCGGCGTGATCCTGGCGATGACGTTCTTCACCGGAGCCCAGGTCGGGCTCTCCGGCTACACCGCCCTGGACCAGCTCGGCACCTCGGCGTTCTCCGGCTTCGTGTCGGCCTACTTCAACACGCGTGAGATCGCCCCGCTGGTCGCGGGCATCGCGCTGGCGGCGACGGTCGGCTGTGGATTCACCGCCCAGCTCGGTGCGATGCGGATCTCCGAGGAGGTCGACGCGCTCGAGGTCATGGCGGTCCCGTCGCTTCCGTTCCTGGTGACCACCCGGATGATCGGTGGCCTGATCGCGATCGTGCCGCTCTACGTGGTCGGCCTGCTGTCCTCCTACGTCGCCACCCGGTTCACGGTGGTCCTCTTCTACGGCCAGAGCGCGGGCACGTACGACCACTACTTCAACACGTTCCTGCCGCCCGTCGACGTGCTGTGGTCCTTCGGCAAGGTGCTGATCTTCGCGGTCGTGGTGATCCTGATCCACTGCTACCACGGCTACCACGCCTCCGGCGGCCCTGCCGGTGTCGGTGTCGCGGTCGGCAAGGCGGTGCGTACGAGCATCGTCGCCGTCAACGTGGTCGACCTGATGCTCTCGATGGTGATCTGGGGCAGCACGACGACGGTGAGGTTGGCGGGATGACCCAGACACTCACCCGTGGCGGCATCGAGCACCACGTGCCTGCTCCTCACAAGAGGAGCGCCGTGGCGCTGGCCTGGGCCCGGCAGAAGGGCAAGATCCTCGGGATCGTCTTCATCGCCCTGGTCCTCACCGCGCTCGTCCTGACCTGGGCGCAGTTCACCAACAAGTTCGGAGACTTCGAGGAGATCACCCTCAAGGCCGACCGCATCGGCCTGCAGCTTCCCGAGCGTGCCGACGTCAAGGTCCGTGGCCTGATCGTCGGTGAGGTCCTCGACATGAAGCCGACCGAGGACGGCGCCGAGCTGACCCTGGGGCTTTTCCCCGACGAGATCAGCAAGGTCCACCCCGACGTGACCGGCGCGATCCTGCCCAAGACGCTCTTCGGGCAGAAGTACGTCTCGCTGATCCCGCCCGACACCGACTTCACCGAGTCGATCAAGCCGGGTGCGGTCATCGAGAAGACCAAGATCGCGACCGAGGTCCAGGCGGTGCTGCGTGACCTCTACCCGCTGCTGCGGACGATCCAGCCGGCCGATCTCAACAACACGCTCAACGCGATGGCCACGGCGCTCGAGGGTCGGGGCGACAAGCTCGGGGAGTCGCTCGACACCCTCGACTCCTACCTGAAGCGCCTGAACCCCCAGATTCCGGCGCTGATCGAGGACCTCGAGCTCGCCACCAAGGTCTCCGGGACCTATCAGGCGGTGCTTCCGGAGATCGGTCAGATCCTCCGCAACACCATCGTCACCGCGACCACGCTCGAGGACCGCGAGGTGCAGCTCAACAAGATGCTGACCGACGTCACCGCCTTCTCCAACACGGCCGACGGGTTCCTCGACGACAACGGGGACACACTGATCCAGCTCGGCGAGGTCGGCCGGCCGGTCACCCAGACCCTGGCGCGCTACGCGCCGATGTTCCCGTGCCTGATCGGCGGCATCGACACCCTGACCGATGAGTACACCGAGGTGTTCCGCAACTACACCGTCCACATCACGCTCGAGACGCTGCCGCACCAGCCACGTCCGTGGTCGACCAAGGACAAGCCGCGCTACGGCGCGGACACCGGACCCAGGTGCGGAAAGCTCCCGAACGCCCCCTGGACCCAGAAGAACCCCTTCACCCAGGTTCCCAACGTCGACGACGGAGTCGACGAGCCCACCGGAAAGGGCACCATGCGTGCGGCCACCGGGACCAGCGAGTTCTCGCCCCTGTCCTATGTCGGTACGTCGGCCGAGGCCGATGTCATCAACGAGCTGTTCGCTCCGGGTCTGGGCATGAGTGCTGACGAGGTCCCCGACCTCGGCGCGCTGATGCTCGGTCCGGCCGCGCGTGGAGCGGAGGTGAGCTACCGGTGAGCGCAGTCAAGCTCTTCGACGCCAAGACCTTCCAGGACTTCTGGAAGCTGATCATCTTCGTGATCGTCACGACGCTGGCCACCGGCCTGCTCGCGATCACGATCGGCAACGTCACGTTCGGTCGGACCGATGAGTACAAGGCGGTCTTCACCGACGTCACCGGTGTGAACAAGGGCGACGACGTACGCATCTCCGGGGTCAAGGTCGGCTCGGTCAAGGGCATCGAGATCTCCGACGACGCCCGCAGCGCCGTGGTCACCTTCACGGTCGACAGCGCGCAGCAGATCGCGACCACGACCGAGGCGACGATCAAATACCGCAACCTGATCGGCCAGCGCTACCTCGCGCTGACCAACCAGCTGGTGGGCGACGCCTCCGCGATGCAGGAGGGCCAGACGATCCCGGTCGGCCAGACCCACCCGGCGCTCGACCTGACGGTGCTCTTCAACGGGTTCAAGCCGCTCTTCCAGGCGCTGTCGCCCAACGACGTCAACACGCTGTCGTACGAGATCGTCCAGGTCTTCCAGGGCGAGGGCGGCACGCTGGAGAGCCTGCTCTCCCACACGGCGTCGCTCACCTCGACCCTGGCCGAGAAGGACCAGATCATCAACGCCCTGATCGACAACCTCACCGAGGTGCTCGAGCATGTCGGGGATCGCGAGAAGGAGCTCTCCAGCCTGATCGTGACCTTCCGCGACTTCATCGGCGGTCTCAACAAGGACCGTGACGCGATCCTGGGTTCCCTCGACCAGATCTCGGCGCTCTCCGTCGAGACCGCAGACCTGGTGCACGAGGCCAAGGACCCGCTCCTGGAGGACCTGCGCCAGACCCGGCGGTTCTCCGACGAGATCGCCAAGGACAAGCGCGAGCTGGACGACGCCCTCGAGCTCCAGCCGATCAAGCTGGACAAGATCGGTGCGACGGCCACCTATGGCGGTTGGTTCAACTTCTACCTGTGTGGCCTGCGGGGCACGATCCGGGACACGGACGGCAAGGACCTCGACATTCCGATCTACCAGCCCGGTCAAGCGAGGTGCAACCTCGGATGATTCCCTTCCGCGAACGTAACCCAGTCAAGATCGGCGCCGTCTCGATCGCCGTTCTCCTGCTGTTGTTGGTGATGGCTTTCAAGGCCGACAGCCTGCCGCTGATCGGTGGTGGCACCACCTACTACGCCAACTTCTCCGAGGCCGGTGGCCTGAAGACCGGCGACGAGGTCCGGGTGGCCGGTGTCCGTGTCGGCAAGGTCAACTCGATCGAGCTCGACGGCGACCAGGTCAAGGTCGGCTTCAAGATCCGCGAGAAGGTCAACTTCGGTGAGAACTCTGGAGCGGGCGTACGCGTGAAGACGCTGCTCGGCGACATGTTCCTCGAGCTGCAGCCGGCCGGCGAGGGCCAGATGAAGGCGGGCGCCACCATCCCGGTGGACCGCACGCAGTCTCCCTTCGACGTGGTCGAGGCCTTCGAGGGCCTGGCCGACACCTCCGCCAACATCGACAAGGACCAGCTCGCCGCGGCGCTCACCACGCTCGCCGACCTGACCCGGTCGACGCCGGAGGAGTTCCAGGCAGCCCTCACCGGCGTCTCGGACCTCTCCCGCAACCTGGCCGCCAAGGACGAGCGCATCGAGTCCCTGCTCACCCAGCTCGACCGGGTGACGAAGGTGCTCGACGAGCGCGACGAGGATCTGCTCACGCTGATGAACAACGCCAACCAGCTCTTCGCGGCGCTGGTCGAGCGTCGGGAGGCGGTCCACAACCTGCTCCTGTCCACCCAGCAGCTCTCCAAGGAGCTCTCCCGGCTGGTCGATGACAGCCGGGCAGATCTCAAGCCGGCGCTCGAGAGCCTGGACGTGATCCTCGACGTGTTCACGAAGAACGAGGAGAACCTCGAGAAGTCGTTGCGCCTGATGGCCCCGTTCTACCGGGTCTTCAACAACACCCTGGGCAACGGCCCGTGGTGGGACACCTACGTCCAGAACATGCCTCCCGTCCCGGCTGTCACTGGGGGGACCCCATGAACAAGTTCATCGTCCCGATCATCATCGGCGCCCTCGTCCTCGGCGTCGGCGCCTGGGCGCTGGTCCGCGACACCGGCGAGAAGACGCTGGTGGCGCACTTCCCGCGCACGGTCTCCCTCTACGAGGGCAGCGACCTGCGCGTGCTCGGCGTGCCGGTCGGCAAGGTGACGGACGTCGACCCGAACGGCACCGATGTCAAGGTCACCATGGAATACCGGGAGGACGTGGACCTGCCGGCAGACGGGAAGGCCGTGATCATCTCCCCGTCCATCGTCGGTGACCGCTACGTCCAGGTCACGCCTGCCTACGACGGCGGCAAGAAGATGGCCGACGGTGCGGTGCTGAGCACCGACAAGACCTCTGTTCCGGTCGAGCTCGACCAGATCTACTCCAGCGTCGACGACCTCGTGGTCGCGATCGGACCCGACGGCGCCAACAAGAACGGCGCCCTCACCGACCTGCTGCAGCAGACCGCGAAGAACCTCGGCGGCCAGGGCGAGAAGATCAACTCGACCATCGGCGACCTCGGCAAGCTGACCAAGGCGCTCGACAACCGTGACGAGCAGTTCTTCAACTCGGCCGAGCAGCTCGAGGGCTTCATCGGCACGCTCGCGAAGAACGACCAGACCGTACGCGACTTCGCCCAGGCTCTCTCGGAGGTGTCCTCCATGCTGGAGGGCGAGCGCGACGAGCTCGCCGCGTCGTTGCGGAACCTGTCGGTGGCGCTGACCAAGGTGACCCAGTTCGTCAGGGACAACAAGTCGATCCTGCGCGAGGACATCCAGGGTCTCAACCGGGTCGGCAAGGTCCTCGTGAAGCAGCGCAAGGCGCTCGACGAGAGCCTGCGGACCGCGCCGCTGGCCCTCACCAACCTGGGGCATGCGTACAACCCGGAGACGGGGACGCTCGACACCCAGGCCAACCTGTCGATGGTCATCGACGAGATCACCCAGAACCCCGCCGCGTTCCTGTGCAGCCTCGTGGACCAGGCGACCAACGGCAGCAGCGCCGAGATCTGCACCCAGATCCGGCAGATGCCGGGCCTCAACCGCTCCGCGGCGATCGGCCCCGGCACGGGCTCGTCCTACGGGGTTCCCTATGACATGTCGCTCGGCGGCCTGGTGGAGGTGAAGGAATGATGCCGAAGCTGAGCCCGAGGCAGACGACGATGCCCATGATGAAGCGCGCCGCTCAGGCGTTCGTCGGCGTGGTCGTCGGCGCCCTGATGCTGACCGGCTGTGGGACCTTCTCCGTCTACGACCTGCCGCTCCCGGGTGGCGTGGACGCCGGGGACGACGCGATGTCGGTCACGGTGCAGTTCCAGGACACCCTCGATCTGGTGCCGCAGTCGACCGTCAAGCTCGAGGACATCGACGTCGGCAAGATCGACAAGATCTGGCTCGACGACGGCGTCGCCACCGTCGAGGTGCTGCTGAAGAAGGACGTGAATCTGCCCGCCAACGTACGGGCCTCGATCCAGCAGACGTCGCTGCTCGGCGAGAAGTTCATCTCCCTGGAGCGGCCCGCGGAGCCCGAGTCCACGAAGCTCACTGACGGCTCGACCATCCCCCTGTCCCAGACCGGCCGCAACCCGGAGATCGAAGAGGTCTTCGGTGCCCTGAGCCTGCTGCTCAACGGCGGTGGCGTCGCCCAGCTGAAGACGATCTCGACCGAGCTCAACAAGGCGCTCGCCGGTCGCGAGGACTCCGCCCGTTCGGTTCTCCACCAGGTGGAGAAGCTGGCGCGCGACCTCGACAACAACAAGGCGAAGATCGTCGCGGCGATCGAGGCGCTCGACGCGCTGGCCAAGGCCACCAACGCGCAGATGGGCTCGATCGACGCCGCGCTCGACGAGCTGCCCTCGGCGCTCTCGAGCATCGACAAGCAGCGCGCCGACCTGGTCAAGATGCTCAAGGCTCTGGAACGGCTCGGGGACACCGGCGTACGCGTCATCCGGGCGTCCAAGGAGAACACCATCGGCATCGTGAAGGACCTCCAGCCGGTCCTGACGAACCTGGCCGACTCGGGCGACAAGTTCGTCCGGGCGATGAACACGATCCTGACCTACCCGTTCGTGGACCAGGCCGTCGGTGGCTCCCCCCAGGCTGCTCGCAACCTGCACCAGGGCGACTTCGTCAACCTCGACGTCACCGTCGACCTCAACCTCGACACCCTGCTCCAAAACGCCCCTCGGGTCGGCAGCACCGCCTGCTGGGGTCTCGAGGAGATCAACCGGAAGCTGAAGACGTACCCCGACGAGGAGACCGCCCTCGACTGGCTCAACAACCTCACCAACGTCTGCAAGGACGGTGGCCTGGCCAGTGCCATCGACACGTGCCAGGAAGCGCTGACCGGGCAGTCCACGGCGCCGCAGGAGTGCGTCACGGGTGTGCTGGGGTCCATCGGGAAGACCCTCGACGGCCTGCTCGGGCTCGGGACGTCCTCGTCCGGCGGCGGGACCGCCACCGACGACGGCTCCGGGTGCGTCCTGCTGCTGTTCTGTCGCGCCGGCGCGACCCCGGGGACGTACGCGGTGACGTACGACGAGCTGAGCAAGGAGCTCGACCCGGGTCTGACCTCGCTGATGATCCCGGCGCTGAGCACCTCGGGCAACACTCACCAGGAGGGCGTCTCATGATCACCCGCCGTACGAAGATCCAGCTGATGGTCTTCTTGCTGATCACCCTGCTCGGGGTCAGCTTCGTCGGTGCGCGCTACGCCCGTCTGGGGTCCCTGTTCGTCAAGGACCACTACGTCGTGATGGCTCACTTCGAGCAGTCCGGCGGCATCTACGAGGACGCGGAGATCGACTACCGAGGCGTCAAGATCGGCCAGGTCGGCGACCTGATCCTCAACCGCAGCGGTGTCGACGTCACGCTGAAGATCGACAACGCGTGGAAGAACAAGATCCCGGCCGACAGCCTCGCCGTGGTCGGCAACCGCTCGGCGGTCGGTGAGCAGTACGTCGAGCTGCAGCCGCAGTCGCAGGGTGGGCCCTACCTCGAGGAAGGTTCCGAGATCGCCCGCGCGGCCACCACGACCCCGCTGCCGACCGAGAAGCTGCTCGAGGACATCACCACGACTGTCAACTCGGTCGACAAGCAAGCGTTGACCACCACCGTCGACGAGCTGGGCAAGGGGTTCGCCGGCACCGGCCGGGACCTGCAGACCATCATCGACACCGGCACGGCGTTCGTGGAGACCGCCGACCAGAACTTCGGCCTCACCACCCAGCTGATCCGGGACAGCAACACCGTCCTCCAAGGACAGCTGGACAGCAGCTCGGCGATCAAGTCGTTCGCGACCGACCTGGAGCTGTTCACCGGCACGCTGGCCGGCTCCAACAAGGACCTGATCAGGCTGATCGAGAGCGGATCGGCCAGTTCCACCGAGCTGCGCCAGTTCCTGGAGCAGAACCAGGTAGATCTCGGCGAGCTCCTCAACGAGGTGTTGGTGACCGGGAAGGTCGTCCGGAAGAACCTTCCGGGCGTCAAGCAAGTACTCTCGGTCTTTCCGCTCGTGGTCGAGGGCGGCTTCGGGGTTGTCGACGTTGGCCACCCAGGCCTGGCGCAGGCCCACTTCGGGATGGTCATCACCACCCAGCCGCCGTGCAAGCAGGGCTACGAGAGCACGAAGAAGCGCAGCCCGCTCGACCTGCGTGACCGTCCGTTCAACACTGAGGTCACCTGCACCGAGCCCCCGTCCAAGTCCAACGCCCGCGGCTCCAGCCAGATCCCGCGCGCCGCGGTCGGCGACCCCGGCTCGGTGGCCACCTTCGACCCTGACACGGGCAAGCTGACCTGGGCCGACCCGGAGAATGCCTCGGTGTCGACCGCGGCACCGGCCTCCTACGGCGACGACGCCTGGAAGTGGCTCTACCTCCAGCCGATGGAGACCGAGTAGCCGGACGCCCCAGACCACACGCAGCCGATCGGGGTCGGGGTCCCGGAGTGCTGCCGCATCGACCGACTCGCCTGCGGCGTACGGTGATGATGCTTGGAAATGGCTCCTTGAGCCACTGACCACAGAGAGTGATCCGTTTTGAGCACCACGACCGACCCCGGCCCCGATACGGAGACCGGCTCAGAGACCGACCAGACGACCGGGAAGCGAGGCTCTCTGCTCCGCTGGGGCGTCTTGGCCCTGCTGATCGCCGTCATCCTGGCTGCCGCCGGCTACGTCGGCTGGCAGCTGACCCGCGGCGCCGCCGACTCGGTGGTGAGCCAGCGCGAGCAGGTCATGGCAGCGGCCGACAAGTTCGTCGGCCGGGTCAACACCTACGGTCCCGAGGACGTCGGCAGTGACAAGAAGACCATGCCGAAGTATCGCGAGCGAGTGGGCGAGCTGCTGACCCCGAAGTTCGAGAAGAGCTTCCTGGGCAACGTCGCCTTCGCCGAGGCAACCGTCGTCCAGCAGGGCGTCGGTCGCACGACGAGCGTGCACAGCACGGCGGTCGCCGGTCTCGACGAGGACAGCGCGACTGTGCTGGTCGTCGCCGAGCTCGCGATCAGCTACCCGAAGTCGGAAGGGTCCGAGGAGCGCGTCGAGGCGGCGCGCCAGCTCGCGCGGACGGAGGTGGAGCTCGTGAAGCAGAACGGGAAGTGGCTGGTCGACGACTGGTACCCCGCCGAGGAGGCTCCTACTTCGGAAAGCGGCGAAGGGGTGACACCATGAGTTCCACGATGACTAGTCCGACCTGGTACGACCTGCTCGACGTCGAGCCCGATGCCGCGACCGACGACATCCGCGCGGCGTGGAAGGCGGCTATCGCCGACCTGGACCCGACCGACCGTCGCTTCCGCACCCTCAACGAGGCTGCCGCCGTCCTCCTGGACGAGGAGAAGCGGGCTGCGTACGACGCAGAGCTGGCCGCTCTCGAGGAGGCCGCGGTCGAGGAGACCGCCGAGGACGAGCTCGAAGACGAGGTATCCGACGAGGCCGAGCCCGCCGACGAAGGCTCCGATGCCGAGGTGAAGGAGTCCGCAGGACGTACGCTGCCCCCGCTCCCGACGTGGGGGCTGGTCGCTGCCGGCGCCCTCGCCCTGGCCGCGGTCGTCGCTGCCGGTGTGGTCTTCTTCGGCCAGGAGAAGGTCTCCACCGTCTCCAACAACAACGTCACGACCAGCACGGTCGAGGGTGCGATGGGCAAGCAGATCACCCGCAACCACAAGCTCCTCGTCGAGGAGCAGGGCGCCGACGCTCTCGAGGCGGCCAAGAAGGCCGCGGTCCCGCTGCTCTCCTACGACTACAGCAAGATGGACGAGTCGAAGAGCAAGGCTCACGCCGTGATGACGAAGGACTACCGCGAGGACTACGACCGCCTCTTCGCGGTGCTCGTCGACAACGTCCCCGAGACGAAGACCGTGGTGAAGACCCTGGCTCCGGTCGACGCCGGCGTCATCCGGGTCTCCGAGGACACCGTGCAGATCCTGGTGCTGGTCGACCGCCAGGTCACCAACGCTCAGCGGAGCACCCCGATCGGCTACCAGGAGTACGCGATGCTCACGATGGCCAAGGTCGGCGACGAGTGGCTGGTCGACAAGGTCGAGACGCAGCCCAGCAAGGGCTAGGGGCCGGTCGGGCCCGGCCGCCCAGGCCTTTGCGCTACCTGTCAAGTGATTGGAATAACATTTCCGTGGGGCGGACCGATTGGCGCGGATGCTTGACCCAGGGTGCCGATGGGGCGCATGATCATCCGCGATGCTCGACGAAGGCACTGCAGGACCACGCCGATCTTCGAGCGCCGCAGGTGTGAAGGAAGGTACTCCGGACTTTTAATCGGGCCCGGTGTTGTGAAGTGCGCTTTTGTGCCGTACTATGGCGCTTTGCGCATGCCTTCATATGCCCCTCAGCCTGCCCGGTGGCTGTTCGGTGGTCGGCAGCGCGAATCCACCTGCGAACCTTGTCGAAGGATTCCTCTTGGCCGCGCGCACCTCGTCGGGTGACTCCACCCCTCGCCGCATCTCTTTCGCAAAGATCTCAGAGCCTCTCGAGCTTCCTCAGCTCCTCGCCCTCCAGACCGACAGCTTCGACTGGCTGATCGGCAACGAGCGCTGGCAGGAGCAGGTTGCCGCCCGCGAAGCAGCGGGTGAGGACGTGTCCCACAAGTCCGGTCTGCAGGAGATCTTCGAGGAGATCTCCCCGATCGAGGACTTCTCGGAGACCATGTCCCTCTCCTTCGAGAGCCCTGTCTTCTACGACCCCAAGTACACCGTCGAGGAGTGCAAGGAGAAGGACTTCACCTACTCCGCGCCTCTCTATGTCTCGGCGGAGTTCACCAACAACGACACTGGTGAGATCAAGGGCCAGACGGTCTTCATGGGTGACTTCCCGCTCATGACCGACCAGGGCACCTTCGTGATCAACGGCACCGAGCGCGTCGTCGTCTCGCAGCTCGTCCGGTCCCCGGGCGTCTACTTCGAGCGCACCGCCGACAAGACGTCCGACAAGGACATCTACACCGCCAAGCTGATCCCGAGCCGCGGTGCCTGGCTCGAGTTCGAGATCGACAAGCGCGACCTGGTCGGCGTCCGCCTCGACCGCAAGCGCAAGCAGAACGTCACGGTGCTGCTCAAGGCCCTCGGCTGGACCAACGAGCAGATCCGCGAGGAGTTCGGCGAGTACGAGTCGATGATGCTGACCCTGGAGAAGGACAGCACCACCGCGCAGGACGACGCGCTGCTCGACATCTACCGCAAGCTGCGCCCGGGCGAGCCGCCGACGCGTGAGGCCGCGCAGACGCTGCTGAACAACTACTACTTCAACCCGAAGCGTTACGACACCGCCAAGGTCGGTCGCTACAAGGTCAACAAGAAGCTCGGTCTGACCGAGGCCTTCGACCAGCAGACCCTGACCGTCGACGACATCGTCGCGACGATCAAGTACGTCGTGGCGCTGCACGACGGGCGTACGCAGCTCGAGACGCCGCAGGGCACGATCGACATCGCCGCCGACGACATCGACCACTTCGGCAACCGCCGGATGCGTACGGTCGGCGAGCTGATCCAGAACCAGCTGCGTACGGGGCTTGCTCGTATGGAGCGCGTGGTGCGCGAGCGGATGACGACCCAGGACGTCGAGGCGATCACGCCGCAGTCCCTGATCAACATCCGTCCGGTGGTCGCTGCGCTGAAGGAGTTCTTCGGCACCTCGCAGCTCTCGCAGTTCATGGACCAGAACAACCCGCTCGCGGGCCTGACGCACAAGCGGCGTCTGTCGGCCCTCGGCCCGGGTGGTCTCTCCCGTGACCGCGCCGGCATGGAGGTCCGAGACGTCCACCCGTCGCACTACGGCCGGATGTGCCCGATCGAGACCCCTGAAGGTCCCAACATCGGTCTGATCGGTTCGCTGGCTTCCTTCGGTCGGATCAACCCGTTCGGTTTCGTCGAGACGCCCTACCGCAAGGTCGAGAACGGCGTCGTCACCGACAAGATCGACTACCTGACCGCCGACGACGAGGACAAGTACGTCATCGCGCAGGCCAACGCGGCCGTCGACGAGAACATGCGGTTCGCCACCGAGCGCGTCCTGGTCCGCCAGCGCGACGGTGAGGTCTCCGAGCTCCTGGCCGAGGAGGTCGACTACATCGACGTCTCGCCGCGCCAGATGGTGTCGGTCGCGACCGCGCTGATCCCGTTCCTCGAGCACGACGACGCCAACCGTGCGCTCATGGGCGCCAACATGCAGCGTCAGGCGGTGCCGCTGGTCCGCAGCGACTCGCCGCTGGTCGGCACGGGCATCGAGTACCGCGCGGCTGTCGACGCCGGTGACGTGCTCGTCGCGAAGAAGGCCGGTGTGGTCAAGGAGGTCTCCTCCGACCTGATCGAGACCCTCAACGACGACGGCACCTACACCTCCTACAAGCTCGCGAAGTTCGAGCGCTCCAACCAGGGCAACTGCGTCAACCAGCAGCCGCTGGTCGACGAGGGCGCTCGGGTCGAGGTCGGCTCCCCGCTGGCCGACGGCCCGGCGACCCAGGGTGCCGAGATGGCGCTGGGTGCCAACCTCCTGGTCGCCTTCCAGTCGTGGCAGGGTCACAACTACGAGGACGCGATCATCCTCTCCCAGCGTCTGGTGCAGCAGGACTACCTCACCTCGATCCACATCGAGGAGCACGAGGTCGACGCTCGCGACACCAAGCTGGGCCCGGAGGAGATCACCCGGGACATCCCGAACGTCTCCGAGGAGATGCTGGCCGACCTCGACGAGCGCGGCATCATCCGCATCGGCGCCGAGGTCACCACCGGTGACATCCTGGTCGGCAAGGTCACGCCGAAGGGCGAGACCGAGCTGACCCCGGAGGAGCGTCTGCTCCGCGCGATCTTCGGTGAGAAGGCGCGCGAGGTCCGCGACACCTCGATGAAGGTTCCGCACGGTGAGGAGGGCACCGTCATCGGTGTCCGCGTCTTCGACCGTGAGGAGGGCGACGAGCTGCCCCCGGGCGTGAACCAGCTGGTTCGGGTCTACGTGGCGCAGAAGCGCAAGATCTCCGTGGGTGACAAGCTCGCCGGCCGTCACGGCAACAAGGGCGTCATCGCGAAGATCCTGCCGGTCGAGGACATGCCGTTCATGGAGGACGGCACCCCGGTCGACGTTCTGCTCAACCCGCTCGGTGTTCCGCGTCGTATGAACATCGGACAGGTCCTGGAGCTCCACCTCGGCTGGCTCGCCAAGCAGGGTTGGGACCTCAACCTCTCCGACGACCCCGAGGACAGCGACTGGAAGCAGCGCCTGATCAAGATCCACGCCGACAAGGCCGAGCCGGGCACCAAGGTGGCCACCCCGGTCTTCGACGGTGCGCGTGAGGACGAGATCACCGGTCTGCTCAGCGCGACCCTCCCCAACCGGGACGGTCAGCGTGTGGTCGGCACCGACGGCAAGGCCCGTCTCTTCGACGGTCGCTCCGGCGAACCGTTCCCGGAGCCGGTGGCCGTGGGCTACATGTACATCCTCAAGCTGCACCACCTGGTCGACGACAAGATCCACGCGCGCTCGACCGGTCCGTACTCGATGATCACCCAGCAGCCGCTCGGCGGTAAGGCCCAGTTCGGTGGCCAGCGCTTCGGTGAGATGGAGGTCTGGGCGATGGAGGCGTACGGCGCCGCCTACGCCCTGCAGGAGCTCCTGACCATCAAGTCGGACGACGTGCCCGGCCGCGTGAAGGTGTACGAGGCGATCGTCAAGGGCGAGAACATCCCCGACTCGGGTATCCCGGAGTCGTTCAAGGTTCTCGTCAAGGAGATGCAGTCGCTGTGCCTGAACGTCGAGGTGCTGAGCCAGGACGGTTCGGCGATCGAGCTCCGTGACGCGGAGGAAGACGTCTTCCGCGCCGCCGAGGAGCTCGGTATCGACCTCTCCCGTCGCGAGCCCTCTTCCGTAGAGGAAGTCTGACGAGCGGGAGGTGCGCCTCCGGGCGCACCTCCCTCCCTCAGTCCCCTTTGAACTTTCCAAGAACTAACGAAGGAACTGGAAGCCACCGTGCTCGACGTCAACTTCTTCGATCAGCTCAAGATCGGCCTGGCCACCGCGGACGAGATCCGCGCGTGGAGCCACGGCGAGGTCAAGAAGCCTGAGACCATCAACTACCGCACGCTCAAGCCCGAGCGTGACGGCCTCTTCTGCGAGAAGATCTTCGGTCCCACCCGGGACTGGGAGTGCTACTGCGGCAAGTACAAGCGCGTGCGCTTCAAGGGCATCATCTGTGAGCGCTGTGGCGTCGAGGTCACCCGCTCGAAGGTACGCCGCGAGCGCATGGGCCACATCGAGCTCGCCGCTCCGGTGACCCACATCTGGTACTTCAAGGGCGTTCCGTCGCGGCTGGGCTACCTGCTCGACCTCGCCCCGAAGGACCTGGAGAAGGTCATCTACTTCGCTGCGTACATGATCACCTCGGTCGACGAGGACGCGCGTCACCGCGACCTGTCCTCGCTCGAGGCCAAGGTCGACCAGCAGCGCAAGATGCTGACCGGCCGGCTCGACGTGGCGATCAACGACCGCGCCAAGAAGCTCGAGACCGACCTGGCCGCGCTCGAGGCCGAGGGCGCCAAGTCCGACGCCAAGCGCAAGGTCAAGGACGGCGCCGAGCGCGAGATGAAGCAGCTGCGTGACCGCACCGAGCGTGAGGTCAACCGTCTCGACGAGGTCTGGGACACCTTCAAGAACCTGAAGGTCCAGGACCTCATGGGCGACGAGCTGCTCTACCGCGAGATGAAGACCTGGTTCGGGAAGTACTTCGAGGGCCACATGGGCGCCACGGCGATCCAGAAGCGCCTCGAGAACTTCGACATCGAGGCCGAGGTCGAGAACCTGCGCGAGACCATCGCCACCGGCAAGGGTCAGCGCAAGGTCCGCGCGCTCAAGCGCCTCAAGGTCGTCGACGCCTTCCGCAAGACCGGCAACCAGCCGACCGGCATGGTGCTCGACGCCGTTCCGGTCATCCCGCCGGACCTGCGCCCGATGGTGCAGCTCGACGGTGGCCGCTTCGCGACCTCCGACCTCAACGACCTCTACCGTCGTGTGATCAACCGCAACAACCGCCTCAAGCGACTTCTCGACCTCGGTGCCCCCGAGATCATCGTGAACAACGAGAAGCGGATGCTGCAGGAGGCCGTCGACTCGCTGTTCGACAACGGTCGTCGTGGCCGCCCGGTCACCGGGCCGGGCAACCGTCCGCTGAAGTCGCTCTCCGACATGCTCAAGGGCAAGCAGGGTCGTTTCCGTCAGAACCTGCTCGGTAAGCGCGTCGACTACTCCGGCCGTTCGGTCATCGTGTCGGGCCCGCAGCTCAAGCTGCACCAGTGCGGTCTGCCGAAGCAGATGGCCCTGGAGCTGTTCAAGCCGTTCGTGATGAAGCGCCTGGTGGACCTGAGCCACGCTCAGAACATCAAGTCCGCCAAGCGGATGGTCGAGCGGGCTCGCCCGGTCGTGTGGGACGTCCTCGAAGAGGTCATCACCGAGCACCCGGTTCTGCTGAACCGTGCGCCCACCCTGCACCGCCTCGGCATCCAGGCCTTCGAGCCGCAGCTGATCGAGGGTAAGGCCATCCAGCTGCACCCGCTCGTCTGCACCGCGTTCAACGCGGACTTCGACGGTGACCAGATGGCTGTCCACCTGCCGCTGTCGGCGGAGGCCCAGGCCGAGGCTCGCATCCTGATGCTCTCGACCAACAACATCCTCAAGCCGTCCGACGGTCGTCCGGTCACCATGCCGACCCAGGACATGATCATCGGTCTCTACTTCATCACCTCCGACCGCGAGGGTGAGGTCGGCGAGGGTCGTGCCTTCTCGTCCCCGGCCGAGGCCATCATGGCCTTCGACCACCTCGAGATCACGCTGCAGTCGAAGATCAAGATCCGCCTCGACGACATCGTCCCGCCGATCGGCTACGACGTGTCGGAGGGCTGGACCGCGGGCGACCCGATCGTGCTCGAGACCACGCTGGGCCGGGTGATCTTCAACGACACCCTCCCCGCCGACTACCCCTTCGTGAACTACGAGGTCGGTAAGAAGCAGCTCGGCGCGATCATCAACGACCTGGCCGAGCGCTACACCAAGGTCGAGGTCGCGGCGTCGCTGGACGCGCTCAAGGACAACGGCTTCCACTGGGCCACCCGCTCGGGTGTCACGGTTTCCATCGACGACGTCACCACGCCGCCGAACAAGGCCGAGATCCTGGAGACGTTCGAGACCCAGGCCGCCAAGGTGCAGAAGCAGTTCGAGCGCGGTCTGGTCACCGACGAGGAGCGCCGTCAGGAGCTCGTCGAGATCTGGACGGAGGCCGCCAAGGTCGTCGGTGCCGCGATGGAGCAGGCGTTCGACCGCAAGAACCCGATCTTCATGCAGGTCACCTCGGGTGCTTCGGGTAACTTCAACCAGATCCGCCAGGTCGGCGCCATGCGAGGCCTGGTGGCCAACCCGAAGGGCGAGATCATCCCGCGGCCGATCAAGTCGAACTTCCGCGAGGGTCTCTCCGTCCTGGAGTACTTCATCTCCACTCACGGTGCTCGTAAGGGTCTGGCCGACACCGCGCTGCGTACCGCCGACTCGGGTTACCTGACCCGTCGTCTGGTGGACGTCTCGCAGGACGTCATCATCCGTGAGGACGACTGCGGCACCGAGCGCGGTCTGCCGAAGGTCATCGGTGTCGACCAGGGCGGCGTCGTCGTCAAGGACGACAACGCCGAGACCGCTGCGTACGCTCGCACGGCTGCCGTCGACATCGAGCACCCGGAGACCGGCGAGGTTCTCGCGGTCGCCGGCGAGGACCTGGGCGACGTCAAGATCGAGGAGCTGGTTCGCGCCGGCATCACCGAGGTCAAGGTCCGTTCGGTCCTCACCTGTGAGGCCCGCACGGGTACGTGTGCCAAGTGCTACGGCCGCTCGCTGGCCACCGGCAAGCTCGTCGACATCGGTGAGGCGGTCGGCATCATCGCCGCCCAGTCCATCGGTGAGCCCGGCACCCAGCTGACCATGCGTACGTTCCACACCGGTGGTGTGGCCTCGGCCGACGACATCACGCAGGGTCTGCCGCGTGTCGTCGAGCTCTTCGAGGCGCGTACGCCGAAGGGTGTCACGCCGATCTCCGAGGTCGCCGGTCGCGTCGAGATCGAGGAGACCGACAAGGCCCGCAAGGTCCTGGTCACCCCGGACGACGGTTCGGACGTCAAGGAGTACGTCGTCTCCCGTCGCTCGCGGCTGCGGGTCGCCGACGGCGACCACATCGAGGTCGGCCAGGCGCTGACCATCGGTACGCCGGATCCCAAGGAGGTCCTCCGTATCCTCGGTGTCCGCAAGACGCAGCAGCACCTCGTCGACGAGGTTCAGGCCGTGTACCGGTCGCAGGGTGTGTCGATCCACGACAAGCACATCGAGATCATCGTGCGGCAGATGCTGCGCCGGATCACGGTGCTCGAGTCCGGTGACACCAACCTGCTGCCGTCCGACCTGGCCGACCGCATCGACTTCGAGTCGGAGAACCGGCGCGTGGTCTCCGAGGGCGGCAAGCCGGCCTCGGGTCGTCCGGAGCTGATGGGCATCACCAAGGCCTCGCTGGCCACCGAGTCGTGGCTGTCGGCCGCGTCGTTCCAGGAGACCACCCGTGTCCTGACCGACGCTGCCATCAACGGCCGCTCCGACTCGCTGCGCGGTCTGAAGGAGAACGTCATCATCGGTAAGCTCATCCCGGCCGGCACCGGCCTGGAGCGCTACCGGAACATCAAGGTCGAGCCGACCGACGAGGCTCGCGCCGCGGCGTACTCCGTGACCGGTTACGACAACTACGACTACGAGTTCGGCAACACCGGCGGCCAGGCCGTCGCGCTGGACGACTTCGACTTCGGCTCCTACCAGAGTTAGTCGAGAGTGGTCACGAAGGCCCCGTCTCCTCAGGGAGGCGGGGCCTTCGCCATTGTCTTCAGGGGATCAGGAGCCAGCGACCGTCCGAGCCGGGTGCCGCCGTCGCCTCCTGGTAGGCCTCGGCGGCCTTGCTCAGCGGGCGCGTCGCGGCGATCCGGGTCGGCACGGTGCCGTCGGCGGCCAGCTCGAGGAGACCGGCCAGGACCGGCCCGTCGGCGTGGCTCATCACGGTCGAGACCTCGATGCCGCGCTCGGGCGCGGGCGCCCGGCCGGGCTTGACGCTGATGTAGCGGCCGCCGTCGCGTACGCCTGCCAGGGCGGGCTCGTTGAGAGCTGCCAGATCAAGCACGGCGTCGTGGGCGTGCGGCTCGATCTCGGTGACGGTCTGGTCGGCGCCGGTCGCGAGGTGCTCGGTGCCGGGACGTACGAGGGCGTCGACGGTCCAGCCGTCGGCCTTCGCCAGGGCCAGAGCCCAGACACCGACCCCGCCAGCCGCACCGGTGACGAGGAGCGTGCCGCGTTCGGAGCCGAGGAGGTCGAGGGCCTGGCGGGCGGTGAGGGCGTTGAGCGGGGCCGCGGCGGCCGCCTCGAGGGAGAGCGGGGCCGGTACGACTGCGGCATCCGTGGCGGGGAGCACGACCTCGGTCGCATGCGCGCGGGCGCCCGCGGCCGGGTTGCCGTGGAAGCCGGCGACCCGGTCGCCGACGGCGAAGCCGGAGACCGTCTCGCCGATCTCGGCGACCACGCCGCTGAAGTCGAAGCCGAGGCCGATCACGTCGGGTAGGCCGATGGGGGCGTGGTCGGCGGCCACGAAGGCGTCGAAGAGGGTGAAGCCGGCTGCGGCCACCTCGACCCGGATGTCGCCGGTGCCCAGCGGCTGCGCCGGGAGCTCCTCGAGGTGCGGGGTCGGGTCGCCGGCGCGGGAGATGAGTGCGTACATGGTGTTTGTCCTTCGGTGTGGTCGACTGGTTGCCTGCACTACTTTCGGTGCCTTACTCTCTATTGGGAAGAGGGCACTTTGAAGTGGCGTACGCACCTGGAGGTCTGCCATGGGGACGACGACGGCCGAACGGCCGAGCGGATTCGACGCGTTCACGGCGCTGTGTCCGAGCCGGCGACTGCTCGACACCATCGGCGACAAGTGGGTGAGCCTGGCGATCGTGGCGCTCGGTCTGAACGGGCCGCTGCGGTATTCGGAGCTGGCCTCGCGGATCGAGGGGGTGAGCCAGAAGATGCTGACCCAGTCGCTGCGGAAGATGGAGCGCGACGGGCTGCTGACCCGTACGGTCACGCCGTCGGTGCCGGTGCGGACCGACTACGAGCTGACCCCGCTGGGGCAGACCCTGCTGCCCGTGCTCGCCCACCTCAAGGAGTGGGCCGAGGTGCACATGGCGGAGGTCGACGCGGCCCGGACGGCGTACGACGGCAGGGCCTGAAGAAAATCCCGAAACGGGATGCAACGGACCGGGACACCCGCGCGTCTCAGGGTTGGGACGATGGATTGTCTGCTACTCGAGGAGCGACGATGCGGCACATGCGGCTGATGATGGTCGGTCTCGGGATCCTCGGCGTGCTCGCGGCGGGAGGTTGCGCATCGACGATGGACGGGGCGGTCGACGCGTCACCATCTGCCTCCGGGACCGCGGACCCCTCCCAGGCGAGCAGCGCACCATCGTCCACGACTCAGTCCTCACCGGCGGCCACGGGGGGTTCGCCGGTGAGGACTGAGTCTCCTTCTTCCCGCTCGGGAACGGTGGATCCGGCGGATCCGGTGACGCCGAAATGCGTCAACGCCGACCTGAAGGCCGGCTACCACGCGACCGACGCGGGCGCGGGATCGCGGTTCGGCGAGATCACGCTGACCAACGTCTCCGACCATGCCTGTGCCCTCGGTGGCTTCGGCGGGCTGTCCTACGTCGGGGGCGGCGACGGCACCCAGATCGGCGCCCCGGCGGCGCGTGAGGGCAAGTGGCGCAGGGTGATCATGAAGCCGGGTCAGGTGGCGGTGAGCGAGGTCGCCGAGTCGACGGCCGAGAACTACCCGGCCTCCGACTGCCGGCCGGCCAAGGTGGACGGTTTCCGGGTCTATCCGCCGGACTCCTACGACTCCCAGTTCGTCCGCCACGAGACGACCGGGTGTGAGGACAAGAACGTCTCGCTCCTGTCTCACCACGCGTTCCACTAGCGGCCATCCGCGGCGGCGTGAGGTGCTGGCCGATCAGGGCTACGAGCTGCCACGCAAATACGCAGGTCAGCACTAGCGAAGTGTCTTACCCTCAGGGGTATGGCAGCTGATCTGGACAGACACGTCCGCGGGATCGTCGACGGCGTCGCCTACCTGGTGCTGGCGACGTCGGACCCCGACGGCCGGCCGCGTACGTCGCCGGTCTACTTCTCCCACGACGGATACCGGGACCTCTACTGGGTCTCGGCGCCGGACGCGCAGCACTCCCGCAACATCGTCCGCGACCCGCGCGTTGCCGGGGTCATCTTCGACTCCTCGGTGCCGCCGGGGTCGGGGGCGAGTGCGGCGTACGTGACCGGGATGGCCCGCCAGGTGCCGGACTTCGAGCTCGAGAAGCGCTGCGCGGTGGCGTTCCACCGGCTCGTCGGGACGGCCCGAGCGTTCAAGCCCGCCGAGCTGCGCGGTGAGGCGCCGCTGCGCCTCTATGTGATGGACGTCGAGCTCTGGGAGGCGCACTTGCCCGGTGTCGACCCGGACGACGATGCGGCGCCGGAGACCCGGGTCGAGGCGGCGCCGGAGCTCTGAGGATTGCGTCAGGTCGCGGGGCGGAAGAGGAGATGGATCTCCTCGCGCAGCTCGAGCCGCTCGATGCCGATGTCGTAGACCGGCTCCAGGATCTCGGGGCGGAGCACCTCGTCGACGGTGCCGCGCGCGGCGACGCGGTGCCGGTCGAGCAGCACCACGTCGTCGCAGTAGCGGGCCGCGAGATTGAGGTCGTGGAGCACGACGATCGCCGTCGTCCCCAGACGACCGGAGCGAGGTCGAGCGGCGAGCTTGCTCGTCCGCTCGCGCCGAGCGAGGGAGTAACCGCGCGGAGCGCGGAGCTTGCGCACCAAGGCGAGGATCTCGTGCTGGTAGCGGATGTCGAGGTGGTTGGTCGGCTCGTCGAGGAGCAGGTGGGTCGCCTCCTGGGCCAGCGCCCGCGCGATGAGCACCCGCTGCCGTTCGCCTCCCGAGAGCGCGGCGAAGGAGCGCGGACCGAGGTGGGTGCCGCCGACCCGCTCGAGGCACTCTGCGGCGATCTCCAGGTCGTGCTCACCGGCCCTGGCGAAGGCGGACAGGTGCGGCGTACGTCCCAGCAGCACCATCTCGCCGGCGGTCAGGGATCCCGAGAAATTCGGATCAGCCGTGCCGGACTCCTGGACGACGACGGCCAGGCGGCGCGCGACCTCCTTGGCCGGCAGCCGGGCGAGGTCGTCGCCGTCGATCTCGACGGTGCCGCTGCCGCGGAGGGCGCCGTAGAGCAGGCGGAGGAGGGTGGTCTTGCCGCTCCCGTTCGGCCCGATCAGACCCAGGACCCGGCCCTCGTGGGAGGCGACGTCGACGTCCTCGAGGATCGTCGTCGTGCCGTACGTCCAGGACAGGCCGCCGGCCTCGATCACTGCGCGAACCTGTCGATGATCCGATCCAGGCCGTCGACCGAGAGGGCCGAGGGCGGCTCGGTGAAGTTGAACAGCTGGGCCATCACGTCGCCGTTCCTGACCGCGGTGAGGTCCTCGGCGCCGGCCAGCTGGGTGATCGACCTCTCGACTTTCGCCGGGTCGCCGGCGTTGTGGAGCAGGATGATCACATCGGGGTCGCGTTCGAGAAGGTCCTCGGTCGAGACCTCGAAGACTCGCTCGTCGACGTCGGCGAAGACGTCCTCGAACCCGGCCGCCTCCAGCTGCGGGTGGGCCATCGACCGGGTGCCGTAGGCGTAGGTCACGCCGCCGCCTACGGTGGGATAGAGAACGGCCGCCGTACGTCCTTCGCCGATCTTCTTCGTCTCCAGCTCGGTCACGCGTTTTCGCAGGTCAGCGACAGCCTGTTCGGCTTCTTGCTCGCGATCGAAGACCTTGCCGTAGGCCTCCAGCTGGCTGTAGACGTCGTCGAATCCGGGGTCGTCCACGCCCTCGGGGCACATCGCCGGCTCCTCGAGGAGATCGATGTCGACGGCGTCGAGGGTGTCTCGGGACAGGTTGTCGACCTCGCCGAGGACCAGGTCGGGCTGCTCGGCGATCACGACCTCCTTGGAGATCTGCAGGTGGCCGCTGGTGTCCATCTCGTCGGTGAGCAGCGGGATGTTGTCGAGCTCGGCCCGGGTCTCGGCGTCGTAGTAGTCGGCGGGGTAGTCGCCGGCCCGGGCGACGACCTGATCCATCACGCCGAGCGCGTGCAGGTAGGGCACCGCGGAGCTTTTCAACATCACGACGCGCTCCGGCGGAGCGTCGAAGGTGACCTCGGCGCCACAGTTCTCGATGGTGAGCGGGAAGCCGTCCGCGGTGGCCTGGTCGCCGGCGGCGTCGGCGCCGCAGGCGGTGGTCGTGGTCAGCACGAGGGCGGCGGTGGCGATCATGGGGCGGATCATGCGTGGGCTCCTGAGGGGTCAGACGTCGCGCGCCGAGAAGCGCCGGATGAGGACGATGAGGAACGGGGCGCCGAGGAGTGCGGTCACGATCCCGATCGGGATCTCCTGGGGCTGGAGGAGGACGCGGGCGAGCACGTCGGCCCAGACCAGGAGGATCGCGCCCATGAGGGCGGCGGCCGGGACGGCGACGGCGTGGGCCGAGCCGACCGCGCGGCGCGCCAGGTGGGGCACGACCAGGCCGACGAAGCCGATGCTGCCGGCTGCCGAGACGACCACGCCGACGGTCAGTGCCACGACGACCAGCAGCAGGGTGCGGAAGCGGTCGGGGGAGATGCCGAGGGTGTGGGCGGTCTCGTCGCCGATGGCGAGCGCGTCGAGACCGCGACCGGCGAGCGTGAGCAGTGTGATCGTGATGATCACCGCGGCGGCCACGACGGCGAGGAGGCCGTCCCACTGCGCCAGTCCGAGCGAGCCGAGCAGCCAGAACATCACCGAGCGTGCACCCTCGGCCGAGCCGGAGGCGAAGATAAGGAAGCTGGTCAGGCCGTAGAGCAGATAGCCGACCGCGACACCGGAGAGCAGCAGGCGCAGCGAGGTGACCCGGCCGCCGCTGCGGGCGAGGGCGAAGACCAGGAACGACGCCGCGAGGGCACCGAGGAAGGCGGAGCCGGGCAGGGCGTACGCCCCCAGGCCGGTGCCCGCGCCGAACAGGATCGCGGCCGCCGCACCGCTGGAGGCGCCGGAGTTGATCCCGAGCAGATAGGGGTCGGCGAGCATGTTGCGGACCATCGCCTGCAGCGCCATGCCGGTGACGGCCAGGCCGGCGCCGACCAGGGCGCCGAGGAGCACGCGGGGGAGGCGTACCTTCCACACGATCGCCTCCTCGGTCGCCTTCCAGCCGGCCTCGGGCAGGCCGAGGAGGTGGTGACCGAGGATCTGGGCGACCGCCCCCGGGGTGACGTACGCAGCGCCCAGGCCGACCGCGACGACGACGGTCGCCACGGCGGCTGCGAGGAGGCCGAGGAGCCAGCTGACGGCGCGCCGGCGGCGGCGACGTACGCCGAGGGGATCGTGCACGTGGGGGCCTTCCGAGACTGCTCCGAGAGTTAATGCGAAGAACTTGCAATAACCTAGCAGGGGGCTTCGCCGTCCGGAGGTGAGGGTTCTCTGACCGGGCTTGTGGCGGGTCTGGGAAGATATGCGCATGACGTCGTCCCTTCCGCAGTCAGCTGACGTGCTCGTCGTGGGGGCAGGGCCTGCGGGCTCGGCCGCGGCGGCCTGGCTGGCGCGTGCCGGGGTCGATGTCCTGCTGACCGACGCGGCCGTCTTCCCGCGCGACAAGACCTGTGGCGACGGGCTCACCCCGCGCGCGACCCACGAGATGGTCCGGCTCGGGCTGGAGGACTGGTTGCGCGCCCACCCGGTCTCGAAGGGCCTGCGCGCGCACGGGTTCGGGCAGACGCTGCACCTGCCGTGGCCGGGTGGGACCTTGCCGTCGTGGGGTTCGGCGGTGCCGCGCACGGAGCTCGACGACCATCTGCGCACCGTGGCGATCAAGTCCGGCGCGACGGCGGTCGACGGCGTGCGTGCGGTCGACGTGCGGTGGGACGGCGCCCGGATTGCTGCGGTGATCTTCGAGGGCGGTCACGAGGTGGTCTGCCGGTCGGTCGTGGTGGCCGACGGGGTGCGCTCGCCGCTCGGCAAGGTGCTCGGGCGGGAGTGGCACCGTGACACCGTCTACGGCGTCGCCGGGCGGGCCTACATCGCCTCCGACCAGGCCGACGACGAGTGGATCTCCTCCCACCTGGAGCTGCGTGACGAGTCCGGTGAGGCGCTGCCGGGATATGGCTGGATCTTTCCGCTCGGGTCGGGCGAGGTGAACATCGGCGCGGGTGCGCTGGCCACCTCGAAGCGACCCGCCGACGTCGCGATCAAGCCGCTGATGCGGCACTACACCGAGCAGTGCCGCGAGAAGTTCGGTCTCAAGGGCGAGCTGCGGGCGGAGAAGTCCGCCCTGCTGCCGATGGGTGGTGCGGTCTCCGGCGTCGCCGGCGCCAACTGGGCGCTGATCGGCGACGCCGCCGGGTGCGTGAACCCGCTCAACGGTGAGGGGATCGACTACGGGCTGGAGACCGGGCGGATGGTCGCCGACGCGCTGATCGCGGGAGAGGATCTGGCCACCGCATGGCCGGCGACCCTGCGCGAGCACTACGGCGAGGCGTTCTCCATCGCCCGCCGCCTGGCCGGGATCGCGACCCGTCCCAAGCTCGTATCCACCCTTGGACCTGCGGGAATGCGCTCCGACTGGTTGATGACGCTGGCGCTGCGGTGGATGGGCAACCTGGTGACCGACGAGGACCGCGACCGGGCCGCCAAGGTCTGGCGCTGGGCCGGTCGCCGCTCGTTGGCTCTCGACTCCCGACCCCCGTTCAGCTGATGGCGACGCGGAATCGGGGCCGCGGCGGGCGGCGACGCAAGCTTCCGATGGTGCAGCGGGTGGGGGCGTACGCCGTCATCATCAGGGCCGGTGCGGCCGCCGAGCCGGAGATCCTGCTCAGCCGGCTCTCGGAGAAGGTCACGCCGGAGGAGCGGTGGACGCTGCCCGGCGGCGGGATCGACCACGGCGAGGACCCGCGCGACGCGGTCGTGCGTGAGGTCTACGAGGAGGCCGGGGTGCCGGTCGAGGTCGGCGTCGAGGCACGGGTCTACTCCGTCCATCAGGCCAAGGCCTGGCGGCTGGGTCGCCGGGTCAACTCCCATGCGATCCGCATCGTCTACGACGGCTGGGTGCCTCACGACGCTCCCGAGCCGCAGACGATGGAGGTCGACGGGTCGACGGCGGAGGCCGCCTGGTTGCCTCTCGCTGCGGTGGTGAGCGGCGAGATCCCGACGTCTCCGCTGGTCACCGACGCACTCGAGGTGCACAAGCCGGCGCGGATGCAGCGGCTGGCCGCGTACGCGTTCGTCACCCGCGCCGCCGACGACGCGATCCTGCTCACCCGGATCTCGCCGCTCGGCTACCACTCGGGCAGCTGGACGCTGCCCGGCGGCGGGGTCGACTTCGGGGAGCAGCCGCGCGAGGCGCTGGTGCGTGAGGTGGTCGAGGAGTGTGGCCTGACCTGCGAGGTCGGCGAGGTGCTCGACGTGCACGACGTGAACATCACCGGCACGGCTCCCAGTGGCCGTCACGAGGAGTTCCACGGCGTCCATCTGATCTTCTCGGCCACTGTCCCTGAGGACGCGGAGCCGCGGGTGGTGGAGCAGAACGGCACCACCGACGATGTACGTTGGGTGACCCGTGAAGAGCTGGCGACGCTGCCGTTGCTCGACGTGGTCGCCGCGGCGCTCGACGCCGAGAAGAAGGCAGCCTCCTAGTCGTGGCGGGCTGCGGCCTACGGCGCGGGAACGCATGCGGGTGAATGAAGGTTCGTTCGCGTGTCTGGGGTGAATGAAGGTTCGTTCGCGTGTCTGGGGTGAATGAAGGTTCGTTCACGTGTCTGGGGTGAATGAAGGTTCGTTCACGTGTCTGGGGTGAATGAAGGTTCGTTCACGTGTCCGGGGTGAATGAAAGTTCGTTCACGCTCCCAGGGTGAAAGAAAGTTCGTTCGCCCAGGGTCAAGGGGGGGCAGGTGCGTCGCCCTCATCACTTCGTGACCTGGCAACGACCACCCGCCCGCTTGACCTCCCGGTATTGCTCCTAGCCCAGTTCGGCTTGGGTTCCGACGTCGTGCTCCTCGGCCGCGGCCAGGATCACCGACGCCGCGGCGGCGTCCTGGACGCCGACGCCCACGGAGAGGTAGATGACGACGTCGGTGGTGCCGCGGTCGAGCGCGGCGGCGCCGGTCAGGATCGAGCCGAGGTCGGTGATCCGGTCTGGGGCGACCGACCCGGAGACGACGGCTTCGACGACGGGGCCGGAGTCGGTCAGCGCCGACGCGCGGTAGTCGACGACGACCGTCGCGCGCGCCAGCAGCGACGGCGGCAGTTCGACGCGGTCGGGGGCGAAGGAGCCGACGCTGGCCACGGTGGTGCCATCGGTGACCCAGGTGTCCTCGATCACCGGGGTGAGGGACGAGGTGCAGAGGACGACGATGTCGGTGCTGCGTACGGCCTGCTCCAGGTCGTCCTTCGCGCGGGCGCCGTGCGACCGGGCGATCTCGGCGGCGGCCGCGTGGTTCCGGCCGAAGACCTGGAGCTCGGCACCGGGATGGGTCACCGGGAAGGCGTCCAGGTGAGCGCGGGCCTGGGCTCCGGTGCCGACGACGAGGACGCTGCGGGCGTCGGGTGCGACCTGTTCCATGGCGAGGGTGGTCGCCGCGGAGGTGCGTAGGCCGGTGACGCTGTCGCCGTTGATGATCGCGCGTGGCTCGCCGGTCTCGGCGTCGAGGACCGTGATGACCGAGTGGACGGCGCCGAGGCCGCGGGCCGCGTTGGCCGGGTTGACGCTGCCGAACTTGCTCACCGCGGAGGCGTCGGGAGCGAGCCGGGAGGAGTAGCAGAACGAGACCGATGAGTCTGGCCCCGGGACGAGCAGCCGGGGAGGCTGGACGGCCTCCCCGGCTCCCAGTCGGGTGAACGCCTCGCGCTGGGACGCCAGCGCGAGCTGCGGCGTGAAGATGCTGCGTACGTCGGTGGCGGAGAGGATCCTGACGGTCACCCTCGCCACGTTAGACGGTCAGACCGTGGCCTTCTCGGTGGTCTCCTCGAGCGCCACGTCCTTGGTCTCCTTGCTGATCACCAGTGAGATCAGGGTGATCACGGCCATCACGGAGAGGTAGACGCCGACCAGGACGGGCGACCCGTCGGCCTGCTTCCACAGTGCGACCGCGATGAACGGCGCGACCGCGGCGCCGAGGATCGAGGCGACGTTGTAGGAGATGCCGGAGCCGGTGTAGCGCACGCTGGTCGGGAACAGCTCGGGCAGCAGCGCGCCCATCGGCCCGAAGGTGAGGCCCATCAGGGAGAAGCCGAGGACGAGCCAGAGGAGTACGCCGACGGTGCCGGCGTTGACCAGGGGCACCCAGGCGAGGCCGAAGACGATGATCCCGAGGGTCACCGCGATCAGCAGTCGGCGGCGACCGAAGCGTTCGGCCAGCGGCCCGGAGACCATGGTGAAGATGCCGAAGAAGAGCACGCCGAAGATCAGCATCAGCACGAAGGTCGTGTAGCCGTAGCCCAGGCCGGGCACCGGGAGGTCCTTGGCGGCGGTGCCGAACGACAGCGAGAACGCGGTCATCAGGTAGAAGAGGACGTAGGTCGCCAGCATGAAGAAGGTGCCGAGGATCAGCTGCTTGCCCTGGTTGCGGACGACCGAGGCCAGCGGGACCTTGCGGACCAGGCCGGCGTCCTGGCTCTTGGTGAACACGTCGCTCTCGACCAGTCGCAGCCGGACCCACAGGCCGACGATCACCATGACCGCGGAGAAGAGGAACGGCACCCGCCAGCCCCAGGCCAGGAAGGCGTCGGAGGGCTTGGTCGGGTCGGCGCCCTCCGCGGAGAGCAGCGCCGCGATGGTCAGGAACAGGCCGTTGGAGAGGATGAAGCCGAGCGGCGCGCCGAGCTGCGGGAACGTACCGAAGATCGCGCGCTTGCCCTCGGGGGCGTTCTCGGTGGCGACCAGCGCGGCACCGCTCCACTCGCCGCCGAGCGCGAAGCCCTGGGCCAGGCGCATCAGCACGAGCAGCGCGGTAGCGACCCAGCCGACGGTCTCGTACGTCGGGAGTGCACCGATCAGGAACGTCGCGATGCCCATGGTGAGCAGGGAGATCACCAGGGTCGTCTTGCGGCCGAGCCGGTCGCCGAGGTGACCGAAGAAGATCGCGCCCACCGGGCGGGCGACCATCGCGGCGCCGAAGACGGCGAAGCTCGCCAGGAGCGCGGTGGTCGGGTCGCCGGCCGGGAAGAAGAGGGCGGGGAAGACGAGGACGGCTGCGGTTGCGTACGCGTAGAAGTCGTAGAACTCGATCGTCGTCCCGATGAGACTGGCGACGAGCACGCGGGAGCGTGGGTTGGCCGGTGCGGGGGTGGCGGACATGGTCTCTCTCCGAGGTCGTGATGGGCCCGCGATCCCGCGGGCTGTCCCATTATATGAGAGTCGAATATCGCTCATTGAGACGGGTCCGGGTTGTAGTCGACGACGGTGGGCGCTGGCCGGGGACGACGCCGGCGTCTGTGACAATGAGCGGGTGAATGCGACTGCCTCGGATCTGGTGAATGAGCTGCGCAACCAGGGGATCAGCCGGGTCGACGACTCGCCGCTGGCCCGGGCGCTCTACTCCAGCGACGCCAGCCTCTACCGGGTGGTGCCGTCGGTGGTCGTGCGGGTGCAGTCGCGCGACGAGCTGATCGGGGTGCACTCGGTGGCTCGTTCCGTCGGGGTTCCGGTGACCATGCGGGGCGCGGGCACCTCGATCGCCGGCAACGCGGTCGGCTCCGGGATCGTCGTGGACACGCGGGACCTGCGGACCATCTACGAGATCGACCCCGAGGCACGGACCGCGCGGATCGACCCGGGCGTCGTACACGCCGACCTGCAGCGGGCCGCCGCCCCGCACGGGCTGCGTTTCGGGCCGGACCCGTCCACGCACACGCGTTGCACGATCGGCGGGATGATCGGCAACAACGCCTGCGGCAACCGTGCGCTGGGCTACGGCCGTACCGTCGACAACATCGAGGCGCTGACGGTGCTCTTCGGCAACGGCGAGCACGCGACCTACGCGGACGGGGTCTCGTCGGGTGAGACCGCGGAGCGGCTCCAGGCGCTCGTGGGTTCTCACCTGGCGCACGTACGCACCGAGTTCGGCCGCTTCGGCCGCCAGGTCTCGGGCTACTCCCTCGAGCACCTGCTGCCGGAGAAGGGCGGCCGGGTGGACCGGTTCCTGGCCGGGACCGAGGGCACCTTGGCGACCATCCTGGAGACGACGGTGCGGCTCGTCGAGGACTCGCCCGGTCGGCTGCTGCTCGTGCTCGGCTACCCGACGATGGCCGAGGCGGCCGACGCGGTGCCCGCGCTCCTCCAGGTGGCGCCGGGGCGGCTGATCGCGTGCGAGGGGATGGATGCCCGGATCGCCGACCTGGTGCGCGCCAAGGGCCGCGCCGTGCCCGACCTGCCCAAGGGCGCCGGCTGGCTGATGGTCGAGGTCGCCGGCCAGGATGCGCCTGACCTGGTGAAACGTCTTGCCGCCGAGTCGGGGGCGCTCGAGTCGCGGGTGGTCGTCGATCCCCTCGAGGCGGCCGCACTGTGGCGGATCCGCGAGGACGGCGCCGGCCTCGCCGGCGTCTCGCTGCCGACCCCGGCCCACTCCGGTTGGGAGGACGCCGCCGTGCCGCCCGAGCACCTCGGCGCTTGGCTGCGGGACTTCGAAGGGATCCTGTCGGACTTCGGTCTGCATGGCTATCCCTACGGCCACTTCGGCGACGGCTGCATCCACTGCCGCATCGACTTCCCGTTCGCACCGGACTCGCCCGAGTCGGCGCAGGTGTTCCGGGAGTTCATGACCGCGTGCGCCACACAGCTGGTGACCTACGGTGGCTCGCTGTCGGGCGAGCACGGCGACGGGCGGGTGCGCTCGGAGCTGCTGCCGATCATGTATGACAAGACCTCGATCGACCTGTTCGAGCAGGTCAAAGGCATCTGTGACCCCGCCGACCTGCTCAACCCGGGCAACATCGTGCGGCCGGCGTCGATCACCGACGACCTGCGGCCGGTGCGGCCCCGGGCGCTTCCCCGGACCGGGCTGCGGCTGATCCATGACGGCGGCGACCTGGGTGCGGCGGTGCATCGCTGCACCGGTGTCGGCAAGTGTGTGGCCCCGAAGACCATCGGGGTGATGTGCCCCTCCTACCTCGCCACCCGCGAGGAAAAGGACGCGACCCGTGGACGCGCGCGGGTGCTGCAGGAGGCGCTCGACGGGTCGCTCGTCGACGGTCTCGGCGATCCCGCGGTGGGTGAGGCGCTCGACCTGTGCCTGGCCTGCAAGGGGTGTGCGTCCGACTGCCCCACGGGCATCGACATGGCGACGTACAAGTCGGAGGCGCTCTACCAGAAGCACGACGTCCTCGGGGAGCGTCGGCCGCGCTCGCACGCCCTTCTCGGGCAGCTGCCGAAGTGGGCGCGGCTCGCGTCGCCGTTCACACGGATGGCCAACGCGTCCCTGAAGATCGGCCCGTTGGCGGCGGTCGCGAAGAAGACCGCCGGCATCGACCAGCGTCGTTCGATCCCGGCGTTCGCGCCGAAGACCCTGAAGCGGTCGGCGCCGGTCGCTCGCCTCGGCGCCGAGACCCCGGACGTCTGGATCTGGGCCGACTCCTTCACCGACCACTTCTTCGCCCAGTCCGGTCACGGTGCGATCGCGTGGCTCGAGTCGCAGGGCCTGACGGTGCGCGTGATCGGCGACAAGGCCTGCTGTGGCCTCACCTGGATCACCACCGGCCAGCTCGACGACGCTCGCAAGATCATGGAGAAGACCGTTCGTACGCTGGCGCCCTATGTCTCCTCCGGCGTTCCCGTCGTCGGGCTCGAGCCGTCGTGCACCGCGACCCTGCGGTCGGACTCGGTCGAGCTCTCCGCGCTGCCCGAGGCCGAGGTCGTACGCGACGGGATGCTCACCTTCGCCGAGCTGGTGACCCGGCTGGTGGGCGAGGGACGGGTGACCCTTCCCGACCTGAGCGGCGTCGAGGTCGTCGCGCAGCCGCACTGCCACCAGCATGCCGTGCTCGGCTGGACGGCCGACGAGGCGCTGCTGACGCAGGCCGGTGCGACGGTCACCAAGGTCTCCGGCTGCTGCGGTCTGGCCGGCAACTTCGGGGTCGAGGAGGGACACTACGAGGTGTCGGTCGCGGTCGCGGAGACCCATCTGCTGCCTGCTGTCCGGTCGCATCCCGACGCCGTCGTCCTCGCCGACGGGATGTCCTGCCGCGTCCAGCTCGACGACCTCGCCTCGGTGCCGACCATGCATCTCGCCGAGCTGTTCGCGTCGCGGGTCTGAGCGGCGAACGTGTAACACGCTGTTCGTAGGACTACTCGCCCTATCCAAGCGACCGGATAGTCCTACGAACGACGTGTTACAGGCGCGACTGCACCCTCCGGCGTACGCCGGGGATGGGTGTTAGCACCCGCTCCGCGCCTAGACTGAAGCGGTGAACCCGCGTTACCGCCGAATGATCATTCCCGGCGCGCTGGTCGCCCTTCTGCTGGTCGTCGTCATCGCCGGGGTGCTGAATTGAGCAGGGAGTCCGAGCCGCTGCTGCGGGCGCTGAACCGGATGCGATCGGTGATCCTCGATCCCGACCAGCTGGTCAAGGCGGTCGCGTCGGGCAAGCAGCGTGGCACCGCGCCCAAGTGGCGTCGTGCCGAGCTTCGCTACGTCGACCTCAAGGCTGGGCGACACCTGCAGATCACGACGTACGACGCGACCCAGGCGTTCACCGCGAATCATCCCGTAGGAGATAGTTCGGCACTGGACGATCTCCTCGACGAACCGTTCGCCAACTGGATCGTCACGACCGCGACCGAGCAGACCCAGATCCAGGCCAAGACGCCGACGACGGCGCTGGTCTCGACCACCGAGCTGGTCGCGCCGGTCGAGGTCGAACGCGGTCATGACCAGGCAAAAGAGCGGCTGCTGCCGGAGTCCGACCCGGTCTTCCGAGTTCTCGGTCTCTCGGGCAAGGACGGGAAGCTGAAGCCGTCGCGCCAGGCGAAGTACCGCCAGGTCGAGGAGTTCCTGCGCCAGCTCGACGCTGCCCTGACCGACGCGATGAAGTCCGGGAAGGTCCGCCGGCCGACCGCCGAGGAGCCGCTGCGGATCATCGACCTGGGCGCCGGCAACGGCTACCTGACCTTCGCGGCTCAGCGCTACCTCACCGAGGTCCGCGAGCTGCCCGTCGTCGTCACCGGCGTCGACGTCAAGGAGCAGTCGCGGGAGCACAACTCGAAGATCGCGGCCGAGCTCGGGGTGCACGCCGAGTTCGTGGCCGGGACGATCGAGGGCGTGCAGCTCACCGAGAAGCCCGACGTGGTGCTCGCCCTGCACGCCTGCGACACGGCCACCGACGACGCCCTCGCCCGCGCGATCGAGTGGGAGGCGCCGCTGGTGCTGGCCGCGCCGTGCTGCCACCACGACATCGCCGCCCAGCTCCGCAAGGCCCCGACCCCGGCTCCCTACGCGATGCTCACCCGCCACGGCATCCTCCGCGAGCGCTTCGCCGACACGTTGACCGACGCCCTGCGCGCGAGCCTGCTGCGGCTGTCGGGCTATCGCGTCGAGGTGGTGCAGTTCGTCGAGAGCCAGCACACCCCGCGCAACACGATGCTCCGCGCGATCCGCACCGGCTCTCCGGTCAAGGGCGGCTCGGTGAAGAAGGAGTACGACGAGCTCGTGGCCGAATGGGGCGTACGTCCGAAGCTCGGCGAGCTGCTCTCGGACCGATGAAGGCGGTCGTCGCCGCCGCGGGCGCGCTCGGACTCGTGCTGATCTCGTCCGTGCCCGCGCACGCGGCGGGCGACGACGTGCTCTTCGCCTTCTCCGACCCGACGATCAGCGAGGCCAGCGCCCTGACGCCGCTCGGGAAGGGCCTGTACGCCACCACCAACGACTCCGGGGACAGCGGACGCGTCTTCACGGTCGACTCCAGCGGCGACACGGTCGGCGTGACCCACTGGGCGGCGGACCCGGTCGACGTCGAGGGTCTCGCGCCCGCGGGCCGCCACCACGTCTGGGTCGGCGACATCGGCGACAACAACAGCGTCTGGGACTCGATCCGGATCGCGAAGGTGCCGGTCGGGCGGGGTGAGCGCACGGTCTCACCGACCGTCTACGAGCTCGTCTACCCCGACGGGCCGCACAACGCGGAGTCGCTGCTGACCCACCCCGATGGACGGATCTTCGTCGCCACGAAGGACTGGGGCGGTGGGCGGCTCTACGCGGTGCCCGAGCGCCTCGACCCCGACGGCCCCAACCGGTTGAAGGAGGTCGCCCCGGTCATCCCGATGGCCACCGACGGCGCCTTCTTCCCCGACGGCAGGCATCTGGTCGTACGCGGCTACTACTCGGCCACGATCTACGACTGGCCCTCGATGGACCGGGTGGGCTCGTTCCGGACCCCCGACCAGGAGCAGGGCGAAGCCATCGGCGTCACCGCCGAGGGCGAGGTCGTCGTGACCAGCGAGGGCATCCGGGCCGAGGTGATTCGAGTCGACCCTGAGTTGGTGAGTGCGGTCCTCGGGGACGAACCGTCGCCGACCGCCGACCCGACTGCGGTCGACGAGCCCGAGCCGGCGAACAAGGACGACGCCGGGGACAACGGTGAGGACTCCGGCGGGGCGCTGGGGCCGGTCGCGCTGGTCGTGCTTGCTGTCGCTGCGTACTTCCTCTTCCGCAAGCGCTCCTGACGCCGAGTCGGCGCGTCTGCCCCACTCAGAACCCTCGAGTCGGCGCATCTGCCCCACACGCGTGGGACAGATGCGCCGACTCGGGTCTGATTCATGGGACAGTTCCGCCGACTCGGGCCCTCGTCGGTGAGGCATCAGCGCCGAGTCGGCGGGTCAGAGGCGGTCGACGACCCAGTCGATGCAGGCGGTGAGGGCCTCGATGTCGGCGGCGTCGACGGAGGGGTACATCGCGATCCGGAGCTGGTTGGTGCCGACGCCGCGGTAGGCGTCGAGATCGACGACGCCGTTCTCGGCGAGGATGCGGCGCAGCTGGTCCTTGTCGATGCCGGCGTCGAGCTCTACGGTGCCGACGACGAGCGAGCGGTGGGTGGGGTCCTCGACGAACGGACGGACGTACGGCGCCTTTTCGGCCCACGCGTAGAGCGCGTCCGAGGAGGCGGTGGTGCGGTCGACCATCGCGTCCAGGCCGCCGGAGGAGTTCATCCAGTCGAGCTGCTCGGCCATCAGGAAGAGCGTCGCGACCGACGGGGTGTTGACGGTCTGCGCGCTGCGGGACTGCTTGATCGCCTCGGTCAGCGAGAAGAACGACGGGATGTGCCGCCCGCTCACCGCGATCTCCTCGGCGCGAGCGATCGCGGCGGGGGAGAGCAGCGCCAGCCACAGGCCGCCGTCGGAGGCGAAGGACTTCTGCGGCGCGAAGTAGTAGACGTCGCTCTCGGTCACGTCGAGCGGCAGGCCGCCGGCGGCCGAGGTCGCATCGACGATGGTGAGCTGGTCGGCGCGAGCACCGGCAGGACGTACGACAGGAGCCATCACACCCGTCGAGGTCTCGTTATGTGTCCAGGCGTAAACATCGACGTCGTCCTCCTGCGCCGGAACCGCCAGGGCCCCGGGCTCGGCCGAGATCACCGACGGCTCACCGAGCCACGGAGCTGCCTTCGCCGCGGAGAGGAACTTCTTGCCGAACGCCCCGAAGACGGCGTGCTGGCTGCGCTCACGCACCAGGGCGTACGTCACCAGGTCGAAGAACGCCACCGAGCCGCCGTTGCCGATGACGACCTCGTAGCCCTCCGGCAGCGAGAACAGGTCGGCCAGCCCGGACTGGACGCGGCGGACGAGATCCTTCACCGGCTGCTGCCGGTGGGAGGTGCCCATCACCGACACCCCGGTCGCGGCGAGCGCCTCCAGGCGCCCGGCGGGCACCTTGGACGGCCCGGACCCGAAACGTCCGTCGGCGGGCAGGAGGTCGGCGGGGATCTGCAGCGTCATAAACCCATTCTCGCAAGAGGCGGGCGTCGGCCAGAATACCGACGTGTCTGTTGAGATTCGCCGGGTCGCCTACGACCACCCGGATGCGCAGAAGCTGGTCGACCGGGTCCAGGAGTTCTACGTCGAACGCTACGGCGAGCCCGACCACGACCCGACGGTGCCGGAGATGTTCGAGGGTCTCGCGGGTGCCTACTTCCTGGCCTACCTCGACGACGTCCCGGTCGCCTCCGGCGCCTGGCGCCGCTCCGGCGAGCCCGCCCTCGGGACCGAGGTGACCGCCGAGATCAAGCGGATGTACGTCGTCCCCGAGGCCCAGGGCCAGGGGCTCGCCAAACGCATGCTCGCCCACGTCGAGGCCTCGGCCCGCAGCGCCGGCTTCGAGGCGATGGTCCTCACCACCGGCGGCCTCCAGCACGAGGCCATCGGACTCTATGCAGCCAACGGCTACGTCGACGTCGAGCCGTTCGGCTATTACAAGGACGACGACCTCGTCCGTTGCATGGCCAAGAGGTTCTGACCCGGCCGAACGACAATTCGTTCGCCGCGATGCACGTACGGATGGATGATCACGGCATGACCGAGATCCTGCACTACTCCGCATTCACCACCAGCCCGAACGGCGGCAACGGAGCCGGCGTCATCCTCGACGCATCCGCCCTCGACGACGAGGAGATGGTGACGATCGCCGCCGAGCTCGGGTACTCGGAGTCCGCCTTCCTGACTCCCGGACCGAGCCCGGACGACGACCGGTCATTCACTCTGCGCTTCTTCAGCCCCAAGGCGGAAGTGGGCTTCTGCGGTCATGCCACGGTGGCCACCGCAGTGGCACTTGGCGAGCACCTCGGCGTGGGCGACTTCGGGTTCCACACCGCAGCCGGCCACGTGCCCGTCACGGTACGCAACGCCGACGGCGTCCTGAAGGCCACCCTCACCAGCGTCGAGCCCCGGGTGCATGACGCGGACCCGGCAGATGTCGCGGAGGCTCTTGCGGCGCTCGGGTGGCGGGAGGACGAGCTCGACGCCGAGCTGCCGCCCAGGATCGCCTTCGCGGGCGTACGTCACCTGGTGCTGGCGGCCGCCACCCGCGAGCGCCTGGCGGAGCTGGACTACGACTTCGACCGGCTGCTCCGGTTGATGGAGCGGCTCGATCTGACGACGGTGCAGCTGGTGTGGCGGGAGTCGTCGACCGTGTTCCACGTCCGCGACCCGTTCCCGGTCGGCGGCGTGGTGGAGGACGCCGCGACCGGAGCCGCGGCCGCGGCCTTCGGTGCCTACGCCCGGGAGCTGGCCCTGGTCCCGGAGGAGGCGAGGCTCACCCTCCACCAGGGGCACGACATGGGCCGCCCGTCGCTGCTGGAGGTCGACCTGAGCGCCGCCGACCCGCGGGTGCGGGTCACCGGCGCTGCGATCAGGATCTGAGGGACGTACGGATCACTTCGCCCAGTCGGCGTTCCAGCCCTCGACCGCGTCGGCGGGCCGGGGAGCGGGGCCGGTGTAGACGGCAGAGGGCCGGATCAGGCGGCCGGTCTTCTTCTGCTCCAGGATGTGGGCGGACCAGCCGCCGGTCCGGGCGCAGGTGAACATCGAGGTGAACATGTTGGCCGGGATCTCGGCGAAGTCGAGGACGATGGCGGCCCAGAACTCGACGTTGGTCTCCAGGACGCGGTCGGGGCGGCGAGCGCGGAGCTCCGCGAGCGCGGCCTTCTCCAGGGCCTCGGCGACCTCGTAGCGAGGCGCGTTCAGCTCACGGGCGGTGCGGCGCAGCACCCGCGCGCGGGGGTCCTCGGCGCGGTAGACGCGGTGGCCGAAGCCCATCAGCCGCTCGCCGGAGTCGAGCAGGTCCTTCACATAGGCGGCGGCGTCGCCGGACTTCTCGACGTCCTCGATCATGCCGAGCACGCGCGAGGGCGCGCCACCGTGCAGCGGGCCGCTCATCGCGCCGATCGCGCCGGAGAAGGCCGCGGCGACGTCGGCGCCGGTGGAGGTGATCACCCGGGCGGTGAAGGTGGAGGCGTTCATGCCGTGCTCGGCGGCCGAGGACCAGTAGGCGTCGATCGCGTGCGCGTGGGCGGGGTTGGCCTCGCCCCGCCAGCGGATCAGGAACTTCTCGGCCAGGGTCTTGCCCTTGTCGACCTCGCGCTGCGGCACCACCGGGAGGTGGATGGAGCGCGCCGACTGGCCGGCGTACGACAGGACCATGACGGCCACCCGGGCGAGGTCCGCGCGGGCCTGCTCGTCGGAGATGTCGTAGGTCTGCCCGAACCCGAAGGCCGGAGCGAGCATGGGGATGGCGGCCTGGACGTCGACGCGTACGTCGCCGGTGTGCACCGGCAGGTTGTAGGCCTCGGCGGGCGGCAGGCCCGGGCCGTAGGAGCCGTCGATCAGCAGACCCCAGACGTTCTCGAACGGCACCCGCCCGACGATGTCCTCGATGTCGACCCCGCGGTAGCGAAGGGCCGAACCCTCTTTGTCGGGCTCCGCGATCTCGGTCTCGAAGGCCACGACGCCCTCGAGGCCGTGCTGTACCTGGCTCACTGCCTTCTCCGTTCCTCTGTTGTCATGGGCATTGTGCCGCATCCTGGCTTCGACCCGGGCGTGGGGCGCGGTCGTGGTAGGGGCTCCGGCGCTAGTGTCACCACCATGGACCTGGGGAAGCTCGTCGGTGGCCTCAACGCCAAGGACATCGACAAGGTGATCAAGCTGATCACCGAGAACAAGGACGTACTCGCGGCGCTGGAGCGGCTGCCCCAGCTGTTCGACTCCTTCGGCGAGGGGCTCGAGGCGGCCGGTGGGCGGGCCCGTGAGGCCGGCGCCGTGCTGGTCGGGGACGGCACCGGCGGCGTCAAGGACGCCCTGGGCGACGTCGCCACCTCGCTGGGTGGCATCTCGGCCGCGATCTCCAAGGGCGTCGACCGGCTCGCCGACGTCGCCGAGGGGCTCGGCCGGGTGCCGATGGCCGACGGTCCGGCCAAGTCGATCGCGAGCGCTGCGAAGGAGATCGGCGGCGCCGGCTCGGCGCTCGACGACCTCTCCGGCTCTCTCGAGACGATCGCAGGGCTCCTGGCGAAGGTCGGCTCGGCGCTGGAGCAGCTGGGCGACAAGCTCGACGAGTCGGGCACGCAGGTCAAGAGCTTCATGGGTTGAGTCCGGTGGCCGCCCCACCAAGCCGTAGGTTGAGACCATGGATCTCTCAGCTGAGCTGGCGGCCGCGCGCGAGTCCTACACCCGCAGCGGCCTGACCGAGGGTGACCTCGCGGCAGACCCGTTCGAACAGTTCGAGAGGTGGTACGCCGAGGCTCGTGACGCGGGCATCGTCGAGCCCAACGCGATGGTCGTCTCGACCGTCTCGGCCGACGGCGCGCCCTCGTCGCGCACCGTGCTGCTGAAGGGCTTCTCGACCGAGGGCTTCACCTTCTTCACCAACACCGCCTCCCGCAAGGGCTCCGACCTCGCGGGCAACCCGCGCTGTGCGGTGCTCTTCCCGTGGCACCCTCTGGAGCGGCAGGTACGCATCGACGGCGTCGCCCACGTGCTCTCCGCCGAAGCCGTCGAGGCCTACTTCTCCCAGCGTCCGCGCGGCTCCCAGCTCGGTGCCCACGCCTCCCACCAGAGCCGGGTCGTCGCCGGCCGCGAGGAGCTGGAGGAGGCGTACGCGAAGGTCGAGGCGGAGTTCGAGGGACGGCCGGTCCCGGTGCCGGAGGAGTGGGGCGGCTACCGGGTCGTGCCGGAAACGGTGGAGTTCTGGCAAGGACGCCCGGGCCGGATGCACGACCGGCTCGTCTACCGGCGCGAGGGCGACAGGTGGCGCACGGAGAGGCTGGCTCCGTGACCGGGATGGAGCAGGTCACCCGAGCGCTGGGCGGTCGGATCGCCTACGGCGCGGACTACAACCCGGAGCAGTGGCCGGAGGAGGTCTGGGACGAGGACGTACGCCTCATGCAGGAGGCCGGGGTCAACCTGGTCAGCGTGGGGATCTTCTCCTGGGCCCTGCTGGAGCCGACGCCCGGGGAGTACGACTTCGGGTGGCTCGACCGGGTGCTCGACAAGCTGCACGCGGGCGGGATCGCCGTGGACCTGGCGACCGCGACCGCGAGCCCGCCGCCGTGGTTCCTCGAGCGGCATCCGGAGGCCACGCTCGTCGACCAGATCGGCAACCCGCGCGCGTTCGGTGCTCGCCAGGCGTACTGTCCCTCCTCGACCGCCTACCGCGACGCCGCCACGACCCTCATCACCGAGCTGGTCAAGCGCTACGACGAGCATCCGGCGGTGGTGATGTGGCACGTCAACAACGAGTACGGCTGCCACAACGACCACTGCTTCTGCGACGCCAGCGCGGTGGCTTTCCGGCGCTGGCTGCAGGAGCGTCACGGCTCGATCGAGAGGCTCAACGAGGCATGGGCGACAGCCTTCTGGAGCCAGCGCTACACCAGCTGGGAGCAGATCGACCCGCCGCGACAGGTCTCCTACGGCAACTTCGCCAACCCCGGACAGCAGCTCGACTGGTGGCGGTTCTGCTCCGACGAGATCCGCGACATCTTCCGGGTCGAGGCGGCGGCGGTGCGGGCACACTCCGACAAGCCCCTGACCACCAACTTCATGGGGTTCCGCAAGTCGCTCGACTACCGCAGCTGGGTCGACGTCGAGGACCTGGTCTCCAACGACCACTACCTCGCCGCCGCCGACGAGGACCGCACGCCGCAGCTCGCGATGACCGCCGACCTGACGCGCTCGCTGGCCCACGGCGAGCCCTGGCTGCTGATGGAGCACTCGACCTCCGCGGTCAACTGGCAGCCGCGCAACATCGCCAAGACCGCCGGCGAGATGCGCCGCAACTCCTTCCAGCACGTCGCGCGCGGCGCTGACGGTGCGCTGTTCTTCCAGTGGCGTGCCTCGCGCGGCGGTGCGGAGAAGTTCCACTCCGCGATGGTCCCGCACGCCGGCACCGAGAGCCGGCTGTGGCGAGACGTCGTACGCCTCGGGGCGGATCTCTCCGCGATCGCGGAGGTCACCGGCACGAGGGTGGCGCAGGCGAGCGTCGCGATCTGCTTCGACTGGGACTCCTGGTGGGCGGCGACCCTCGACTCGCACCCGTCGGTCGACGTCGACCCGATGGCGACCGCCCGGGCCTGGCACAAGGCCTGCTGGGCACGCAACCTCGGGGTGGACGTCATCGGCGTCACCGACCCGCTCGACGGCTACGACGTGGTGGTGGTGCCCGTGCAGTATCTGCTCTCCGACGACGCCATCGCCCGGCTCACCGACTTCGTCGAGGCCGGAGGGACGCTCGTCGCGACCTACTTCTCCGGCATCGTCGACGAGCACGACCACATCCGGCTGGGCGGCTACCCGGGTGGGCTGTCCGATCTCCTCGGGGTGCGGATCGAGGAGTTCTGCCCGCTGCCCGAGGGCGACGAGATCCCGCTGACCGCCTACGGATCCGGCACGATCTGGAGCGAGCGTGGCCGTGCCGTCGGGGCCGATGTCGTGGCTGCGTACGCCACCGGCGACTGCGCCGGCGACCCCGCCGTCACCCGGCGCCGCGTCGGCAAGGGCACCGCCTGGTACGTCGGCACCGAGCTCACCCCAGACGCCCTCGACACCCTGGCGACCCAGGTCTTCACCACGACCAAGCCGGTCGTCGCCGGGCTCCCCGAGGGCGTCGAGGCGATCCGGCGGGTCGGTGAGCAGGGGACGTACGTCTTCGTCATCAACCACACCCACGAGGCGGTTATCGTCCCCGTCCGGGGCACCGACCTGCTCTCCGGCAACGAGGGTCGACCGCACGTGGTCCGCGCCGGTCAGGTCGCGGTCATCCGCGAGCGGTAGGAATCCCCGGTCAACCGGGGACCTGCGCTT
Organism: Nocardioides sp. NPDC051685; assembly: GCF_044453405.1. Taxonomy (NCBI): domain Bacteria; kingdom Bacillati; phylum Actinomycetota; class Actinomycetes; order Propionibacteriales; family Nocardioidaceae; genus Nocardioides; species Nocardioides sp. NPDC051685. The sequence goes on from NZ_JBITCR010000008.1 coordinate 139,725, forward strand.
CTCAGGTACTGCAATGCCAGAGAAGTGCAGGGCCCAGAAATTGGTAGGGCCGGTTGACCGGGTATCCCTGCACTCACATCAGCGACCGACCGCCGCCTTCGCGTTGACGATGCCGCTGCCGTAGAAGCCGTTCGGGCCGTCGCCACCCTCACAGGTGTGGGTCGAGGTCCGCGTCGTGCCGTCGGGCAGGTGGCGTACGTAGGTGAAGTCGGCCGGCACCGGGCAGGCCTTGTCGGTGGCCGACTTGCGCAGGATCTTCTCGACCTTGGTGGGCGAGAGGGTCTTGCCGGAGCTGTCGTACTTGCCGTACTCACCGACGATCAGCGCGGCGACGCCAGCAGCGTGCGGGGAGGCCATCGAGGTGCCCTGCAGGTACTGGTAGTAGGAGCACTCACCGCTGGAGCAGTCCGCGACCGCCCACGGGACCAGGACCTCGCCGGTCGCCGGGTCGACCGCGCCCTCGGACACGGCCAGGTCGTAGGGGAAGGCGGCCAGGATGGTGGCGGCGTAGTCGCGCGTCCCGTCCGCGGTGTCGTACGCATCCCCACCAGGCGCTGCGACGTCGACGAAGCCGTTGCCGTAGCTGGAGTAGTAGGACTTGCGCTCGGACGGACCGGTGGCGCTGACCGCGATCACCCCGTTGCCCTCGGTGGGCATCGAGACGCACGACTCCGGGTCGAGCAGGTCACGGACGTACGCGGCCTCGCCGGGCTCGCTGGCGAAGTCGGGGCTGCTCGCGTCGGTCTGCGGCTTGGTGTAGTCGATCGCCTGGTTGCCGGCGGCGGCGACCAGGGTCACGCCGCGGCCGCGGGCGTAGTCGAGGGCACGCTGCATCGCGGTGATGATCGTGACCTGCTCCGCCTGGTCCGCCGCGGAGTCGGCGGGGTGGTTGGTGCAGTTGAACAGCCACGGGTCGACGTAGTAGCTCATGTTGACCACGTCGATGCCGTTGTTGCCGGCGTAGGTCAGCGCGTCGACGGACGGCTGCAGGAAGAAGTAGCCGGAGTCCTGGCCGGCGCGCAGGTTGACGATGTCGGCCTCCGGGGCGACGCCGGAGATGCCGATGCCGTTGACCGGCGAGGCGATCGTCGAGGCGACGTGGGTGCCGTGACCGTTCTCGTCGACGTCGGCCGCGTCCTCGCAGGAGGCGTCGGGCTCGTCCTCGCACGGGCCGTCGACCGTGTCGCCGTTGGCGTCGACCGGGATGTCGGTGGTGAAGTTGCGGCTCAGGGCGGCGTCGAAGTTGGGGGCGATGTCGGGGTGCGACCCGTCGACACCGGTGTCCAGGATGCCGACGCGGACACCCTTGCCGCGCTCGGTCTTGTTGGCCGCGGCGGCGTCGATCTGCTTCATGTCCCACTGCAGACCGGAGAGCGGCTCCGAGGAGCCCTTGGGCTTCGGGGTCTTGGGCGCGGTGCCCTTCGTGCCGCGGAACTCGGTCTCGACGTCCGACACGTCCTGCTTGCGCGCCTCGCTGGCCCCGTCAGGGGTGGTGGCGCCCACGATCCTGTCCTGGGCCGCGCCGACGAGCGCGCTCGAGGCGTTGGCAGCCTCGGCGAAGTCCTCGCCCGCGGTGACCGTGGCGACACCGATAGCACTGTTCTCCGAGACGATCTCGCCCCCGGCGGCCTTCACTGCGGCACGGGCGCTGGCGGCCGAGGATCCCTCGGCATATGCCACGACATAGCGGACCTCCTTGTTGGAGGTGGCGGTCCCCGAGTCCGCCATGACGAGGGCGCCGGTGACGCCCAGCGCGACCGCAGTCGCGCCTGTCAACAACCTACGCATGCTGTCTCCATTCCGATTCGGTGGTCGAGATCGTCGATCACCGCTGCCGTGGCCCTTGGCGGCCCGACATAGCGCCTCAGCATGCCCTAGTCCGCATCCGCTCGAAAGGGTTTGGTGTGACCAACCACCCAATAATTGGGTTGTGAGTGAGTGCTCACTCACTTATGCTCGTCGACGTGGACGAACGACGTACGCGGGCGAAGCCGATTCCCGCAGCCGACCGGCGCGCAGCGATCATCGCGGCGACCGAGACGCTGCTGATCGAGCACGGCACGGCAACCACCACGCGGCAGATCGCCGAGGCGGCCGGAGTCGCCGAGGGCACGATCTTCAGACACTTCCGTGACAAGCGGGAGCTCTACCGGGCCGTGGCCGAGAACGTCTTCGACCCCACCCGGGCAGGCCACTCCATGGCCGAGGTGGTGGAGGGGAAGGCCGACATCGAGGACAAGCTCCGTGCGGTCATCGACCTGCTCGCCGCGTCCTCGCAGCGCGGTGTCCTCGTCATGATGGCCGTGCGCTCGGCGGTGATGGAGGAGCCGGATCCCGAAGGCGTACGTCATCCGCCCGGTCCGCCGACGTTCCTCATCGAGGCCAACAAGGCCCTCGTCGACAACCTGACGAGGCTCGTCTTCGAGCCGCACGTGAACGAGCTGCGGCTGCCGCCGCGCAAGGCCGCGCTGGTGCTGCGCAGCCTCACGACCGGGGCCTGGTTCCCCGGCCTGAACCGAACGAACCGGCCGCTGAGCAGCGACGACGTCATCGACGTGCTGCTCGGTGGCATCCTGACCAGAGGGAATGACTGAATGCTTCTCAGGCTGTTGCGGGACTACCTGCTCCCGTACAAGAGATTCCTGGTCGTCATCGCGATCCTGCAGCTCTTCTCGACGTCGGCCTTCATGCTGCTGCCCAGCCTGAACGCCGACATCATCGACAACGGGGTGGCCGAGGGCGACACCGGCTACATCATCCGGGTCGGCACGATCATGCTCGGCGTGGCGCTGGTGCAGATCCTGTGCTCGATCGTCAGCGTCTACTTCGCCGCACGCAGCTCGATGAGCTTCGGCCGTGACCTGCGGGCGGCGATCTTCGCGAAGGTCGGCTCCTTCAGCGCCCGCGAGGTCGGCCGCTTCGGCGCCCCCTCGCTGATCACCCGCACCACCAACGACGTCCAGCAGGTCCAGATGCTCGCCGTCCTGACCTGCACGCTCGCGGTGATGGTGCCGATGATGATGGTCGGCGGCGTCGTGATGGCCATCCGGGAGGACGCCGGTCTCTCCTGGCTGCTCGCGGTCGTCATCCCGGTGCTGCTCATCTCCATGGCCGTGGTCGTACGCGGCATGGTCCCCAACTTCCGCAAGGTGCAGGAGCGCATCGACGCGGTCAACCGCATCCTGCGCGAGCAGATCACCGGCATCCGCGTGATCCGCGCCTTCGTGCGCGAGCGGCAGGAGACCGAGCGTTTCGCGAAGGCAAACGACGAGCTCACCGACGTCGCGCTGCGCGCCGGGCGGTGGATGTCGACGATGTTCCCGCTGATGATGCTGATCATCAACGTGGCCAGCGTCGCGGTGATCTGGTTCGGCGGCATCCGGGTCGACAACGGGGTGATGCAGGTCGGTCCGCTGACCGCCTTCCTGCAATACCTGATGCAGATCCTGATGTCGATCATGATGGGCACGTTCATGCTCATGCAGGTGCCGCGCGCGGCCGTCTGTGCCGACCGGATCGCCGAGGTCCTCGACACCGAGACCAGCGTGACGCCGCCGGCGGCGGGTGTCACCGAGATCTCCTGGCGCGGGCACATCGACCTGACCGGGGCCGGCTTCACCTACCCCGGCGCCGACCACCCCGTCCTCCACGACGTCACCTTCGAGGCCCGCCCCGGGCAGACCGTCGCGATCATCGGCTCCACCGGCGCCGGCAAGACGACCCTCCTGGGCCTCGTCCCGCGGCTCTTCGACGCGACGGCCGGTGTCGTCCGGGTGGGTGGGATCGACGTACGCGACCTCGACCCGGCCACGCTGCGCAGCTCCCTCGGGCTGGTGCCGCAGAAGGCCTTCCTGTTCACCGGCACCGTCCGGTCCAACCTGCTCCACGGCAAGCCGGACGCGACCGACGAGGAGCTCTGGCACGCGCTCGAGGTAGCCCAGGCACGCGACTTCGTGGAGCGGATGGCGCCCGAGGGAGGCACCGGCCTCGACGCCGAGATCGACCAGGGCGGCACCAACGTCTCCGGCGGCCAACGGCAACGACTGGCCATCGCCCGGGCGCTGGTGCGTCGTCCTGACATCTATCTCTTCGACGACTCCTTCTCCGCGCTCGACGTCGCCACCGACGCCCGGCTCCGCGCCGCGCTCGCCCCCGAGACCCGCAACGCCACCGTCATCGTGGTCGCCCAGCGCGTCTCCACCATCCGTGACGCCGACAAGATCCTCGTGCTCGAGGACGGCGCCATCGTCGGCGAGGGCACCCACGACGAGCTGCTCGCCGTCAACGCCACCTACCAGGAGATCGTCTCCTCCCAGCTCAGCGCAGAGGAGGCCGCCGCATGAGCGACCAGAAGACCGGTCAGATGAAGAAGACCGAGCGGATCGTACGTCCCCAGGGCGGCCCCGGCCCGATGGGAGCCGGCGGCGCGGTGGGGGACAAGGCGATGAACTTCGTCCCTTCCGCGAAGCGCCTCCTGGGAAGGATGGCGCCCTACAAGGTCCACGCCTTCGCCACCATCGGCCTGGCCGCGATCAGCGTGACGCTGATGTCGCTGGGGCCGTGGCTGCTCGGCAAGGCGACCAACATCATCTTCGGCGGCATCTTCTCCCGGCAGCTGCCGGCCGGGGTCACCCAGGAGGAGGCGGTCGAGGGGCTGCGGGCGCGGGGCGACGACAGGCTCGCCGACATGCTCGCCGGGATGGACTACGTCAACCCTGGCCACGGCGTCGACTTCGACGCTCTGCGCAACGCGTTGATGATCGTGCTCGCCGTCTACCTCGTCGCCTCCATGCTCTCCTTCGTGCAGGGCTGGATCCTCAACTCGGTCGTCCAGGGCACCGTGAAGGGCCTGCGTGAGGACGTCGAGAAGAAGGTCCACAGCGTCCCGCTGTCCTACTTCGACAAGCAGCCGCGCGGCGAGCTGCTGAGCCGGGTCACCAACGACATCGACAACATCAGCCAGACGCTGCAGCAGACCTTCAGCCAGGTGCTGACCGCGCTGTTCACGCTGGTCACGGTGCTGTTCATGATGTTCTGGATCAGCCCGGTGCTGGCCCTGATCGCGCTGCTCGCGGTGCCGGTCTCGCTGGTGGTGACCGGCGCGGTGATGAAGCGGTCGCAGGGGCAGTTCGTGGCCCAGTGGCGCCACACCGGCAAGCTCAACGGTCACATCGAGGAGACCTTCTCCGGCCACGACCTGGTCAAGGTCTTCGGTCGCCAGGAGGAGGTCGAGCAGACCTTCGCCGAGGAGAACGACAAGCTCTTCACCGCCGCCTTCAAGGCCCAGTTCGTCAGCGGGATCCTGATGCCGCTGATGATGTTCGTGGGCAACCTGATGTTCGTGGTGGTTGCGGTCGTCGGCTCCCTCCGGGTCGCCAGCGGTGCCCTGAGCCTCGGTGACCTGCAGGCCTTCATCCAGTACTCGCGACAGTTCACCCAGCCCATCACGACGCTCGCCTCGATGATGAACCTGCTCCAGTCGGGCGTCGCCTCGGCCGAGCGCGTCTTCGAGCTCCTCGATGCCGAGGAGGAGTCGCTCGACACGGGCGATCCGCGGATCGATGGCACGGGCGCCGGCGAGGTCCGCTTCGAGCACGTCTCGTTCTCCTACGACGAGGAGAAGCCGCTCATCCAGGACCTCTCCCTGGTGGCCCGCCCGGGGCAGACAGTGGCGATCGTCGGTCCCACCGGGGCAGGCAAGACGACGCTGGTCAACCTGATCATGAGGTTCTACGAGCTCGACGCCGGCCGGATCACCCTCGACGGCGTCGACATCGCCTCGATTCCCCGCTCCGACCTGCGCGAACGCACGGGCATGGTGCTCCAGGACACCTGGCTCTTCGAGGGCACGATCCGCGACAACATCCGCTACGGCCGGCCCGACGCGACCGAGGAGGAGCTCCTCGAGGCGGCCCGCGCGACGTACGTCGACAGGTTCGTCCACTCGCTGCCCGACGGCTACGACACCCTGATCACCGACCAGGGCGGCAACCTCTCGGCGGGCGAGCGGCAGCTGGTCACGATCGCGCGCGCCTTCCTCGCGGAGCCCTCGTTGCTGATCCTCGACGAGGCGACCTCCTCGGTCGACACCCGCACCGAGCTGCTCCTGCAGCACGCGATGGCGGCGCTTCGCTCGGACCGTACGTCCTTCGTGATCGCCCACCGGCTCTCCACGATCCGCGACGCCGACCTGATCCTGGTCATGCGCGACGGTGCGATCGTCGAGCAGGGCAACCACGCGGAGCTGCTCGAAGCCGACGGTGCGTACGCCGAGCTCTACCAGTCGCAGTTCAGCCACGCGATCGTGGAGGAGGAGCCGGCCACGGCGTGAAATAAACCCTTTGAACGCGGCCGGCCTCGACGCCTACCGTTGAGGCACACGGGAAAGGAGGTGATCCGATCAGATGAAGAACGATTGGATGCGTGAGGTGGCTGCTCGCTAGCAGCCCTCCAACCACGGATGGGGAGCTGGCAATTCACCAGCAGCCACCCGACCCGCAGGCGTACCGGACTCATCCACCGGGTCGGCCACAGGCCCGCCTGCGGGTCGCCCCGTTTTCGCGCGTCGACCGCGAGCGGCGACAAGTTGTGTTTAGCAACTAACCCGGCGTACATTGGTTGCCGATATTCAACCAATTCGCGTGAGAGCCGAGTCCCCACTTGTCAGAGTCCCCGCAGTCTTCGCAGGCCGTCGCCGCGCCGGAGATGACCCACCGCCAGATCATGGAGGTCCTCTCGGGCCTGCTGATGGCGCTCTTCGTCGCCATGCTGTCCAGCACGTCGGTCGCCAACGCGTTGCCGCGGATCGTCACCGATCTCGGCGGCACCCAGGGCGGCTACACCTGGATCGTCGTTTCGAGCATGCTGGCGATGACCGCGACCACGCCGATCTGGGGCAAGCTCGCCGACCTCTACAACAAGAAGATCCTGGTCCAGGCCGCGCTCGGCCTGTTCATCGTCGGCTCGGCGATCTGCGGCCTGGCCCCGTCGATGCCGGTGATCATCACCGGCCGTGTCATCGCCGGTCTCGGCATGGGCGGCATCATCGCGCTGATCCAGGTGATCATCGCGATGATCGTCTCCCCGCGCGAACGCGGCCGCTACTCCGGCTACATCGGCGCGGTCTTCGCCCTGGCCACGGTCATCGGACCGCTCATCGGTGGCGTGATCGTCGACTCCCCGCTGGGCTGGCCCGGTGTCTTCTACATCGGTGTCCCGTTCGCGGTGGTCGCTTTCGTCCTGCTCCAGAAGACCCTCCACCTCCCGCACGTACGCCGCGAGGTCAGCATCGACTACCTCGGCGCGTTCCTGCTGGTCGGCGGTGTCTCGACCGTGCTGATCTGGGTCACCCTGGGCGGCGACTCCTTCGCGTGGACCTCGCTGACCTCGTACGCCCTGGTCGCCGGCAGCGTCGTCGTGCTCGCCCTCGCGATCCTGGTCGAGGGCAGGTTCGCCAAGGAGCCGATCATCCCGTTGCGGCTCTTCCGTGACCGCACGATGGTCCTCTCCACGCTCGCCTCGTTCTTCGTCGGTGCCGGGATGTTCGGCGCGACGGTCTACCTGCAGCAGTACTTCCAGACCGCCCGCGGGATGACGCCGACCCACGCCGGGCTGATGTCGATCTGCATGGTGCTCGGGCTGTCCGGCGCCGGCATGGTCACCGGACGCCTGATCAGCTCCACCGGTCGCTGGAAGCGCTACCTGCTCTTCGGCGGCATCATGCTGCCGATCGGGCTCTACCTGCTCAGCACGATCGACGAGCACACCAACCTGGCCCTGGTCGGCGCCTACATGGCGGTCCTCGGCCTCGGCGTCGGTGCCACCAACCAGAACCTCGTGCTCGCGGTGCAGAACAACCTCGACAACAAGGACATGGGCGCGGGCTCCTCGGTCGTCGCCTTCTTCCGGTCGATGGGCGGCTCGATGGGCATCGCCGCGCTCGGCGCCGTCCTCTCCCACCGCGTCGAGGACGTCATCACCGACGGCGTCCCGAAGCTCGTGGCCAGCGGAAAGGTCACGCCCGAGGAGCTGCAGAGCCTGAAGAGCGGGGGGCTCGCCGACCCGTCGAGCATGCCGAGCGCGATGCAGGCCCTCTACGAGCACGCCTTCGCCGTCGCGACCGCCGACCTCTTCCTGGTGGCCGTCCCGTGTGCCCTGATCGCGCTGGTCGCTATCGTGGGCATCAAGGAGGTCCCGCTCAGAACGAGCGTGGAGGATCTCCCCGAGACTCAGGCCCTCCCTGAGGCCGAGCCCGAAGCCGAGGGAGCTGTTCGGAGATGACTGACGAGTCCGCCGTGGACGACGCGATCGATGCCCCGCGGGTGGAGTCGTTGATCCGGCTCGAGGCCGAGGTCGGTGTGCTCATGCGCCGTGCGAAGCGGGCGATGCGCGACCGTGGCCGAATGCTCCACCCCGACCTGCCGCCCGGCGGCTACATGTTGCTGACTTGGGTCGCCGAGCATGGTCCGCTGCGTGCCTCCGCCCTCGTCGACGGGCTGGGCATCGACAAGGGTGCGGTCAGCCGGATGGTGCAGACGATCGTCGACCTGGGCCTGCTCGAGCGTCACCCCGACCCCGAGGACGGCCGGGCCAGCCTGGTCTCGGTGACCGCCGAGGCGCGCGAAGGGCTCGACCGGGTGGCTCGGGAGCGCCGCGTACGTTTCAGCGACCGGCTGGCCGAATGGAGTCCCGGCGAGATCGATCGGCTCAGCGCTATGCTTTCGAAATACAACGAAGCCCTCGAACGCCAGGGCTCCTAGGGGATCACGCCGTGTTGATCTCTCCTGCAGGCCGACGTCGTCCGGAACACACCCTGCTGGGTTCGGTTTTTTTGACTGATTCAAGGATGTAGGATTAACCCGTGAGCGATCTCATCGACACCACCGAGATGTACCTTCGCACCATCTATGAGCTGGTCGAAGAGGGAATCGTTCCGTTGCGCGCCCGCATCGCCGAGCGCCTGCACCAGTCGGGTCCGACGGTCTCCCAGACCGTGGCCCGGATGGAGCGCGACGGTCTGCTCACGGTCGAGGGTGACCGCCACCTGCAGCTCACCGACGAGGGCCTTCGCCTGGCCACCCGGGTGATGCGCAAGCACCGGCTCGCGGAGCGGCTGCTCACCGACGTCATCGGCCTCGACTGGGAGCTCGTCCACGAGGAGGCGTGCCGCTGGGAGCACGTCATGTCGGACACCGTCGAGAAGCGACTGCTGGACCTGCTCGGCGACCCGACCGAGTCGCCCTACGGCAACCCGATCCCCGGCCTCGACGAGCTCGGTGGCAAGCCGGCCGACGAGGACTTCATGGCCGGCGTCCAGTCGCTCACGGCCGCGGCTGGCTCCGAGCGCGCCACCGTCCTGGTGCGACGCATCTCCGAGGAGATGCAGAAGGACGAGTCGCTGATGAGCGCCCTGCGCCGCGTCGGCGCGATCCCGGACCAGACCGTCGCCATCAAGGCGACCGCCGACGGAGTCCTGCTCGGCTCCGGTGGCGAGACCGCCGAGATCATCCCCGAGGCCGCGGACCATATCTTCGTGAAGGCCCTCTGACCCGCAGATCCATCGCCGGTCGGCCCCACGAGTCGGCTTCGGTTCGGCAACTGCGCACCCACTTTTGCAACTGTGGGTGAAATTCTCTCGACGTCGGCAGAATCTGGCACACGACTCTGGACCGATTAGGTCTTAGATGCTTATGTTTGATGCGCGGGACCTGCTGAAGACCAGCTCATCGTGATGGGCTTCAGCAGTTGTCATGTCGAGACTTGCGGGGGTCTCCGGAGGGGAGAGCTCTATGGAGGTCGTTCATCTGCCCGCTCGCGGTCGCGAGCTGGATGAGACGTTCCGCCCAGTCGCCGTCCACCACACCGACACCGGCCTGACCCGTCACCTCGAGCGCGGCGAGGAGATCGTGCTCACCGATCTCGGTGGTGACTTCCACAGCGCGAAGGTGCTGCTGATCGACGAGGGCCCGGTCTACCACTTCTTCATCGGAGCCAGGCTGTCCGTCGACGAGGCGGCCGGCCGGATGGCCGATCTACCGTTCCAGTCACGCTCTGCGTGAGGACAACGCGGTGAGGAACTCGCTGGTGCCGACCTCCAGCTTGTACGCAGCCTCCCCATCGCCCCTGGTGGCGCCGCGGTTGACGATGACGACCGGGATCCCGGCCTTCGCCGCCCGGCGCACGAATCGGTAGCCACTCATCACCGCCAGACTCGAGCCCGCGACGAGCAGCACGCCCTTCCCCTCGTGCCGCTCGCCGCGGAGCTCGCCCCCTCCTCGTTCGTCGGCGAGGGCGTCGACCGCCTCCATGCACCGGGCGACCCGGTCCTTGGGCACGTTCTCCCCGAAGAAGACGACATCGGGCTTGAGGATGCCGCCGCAGATCCCGCAGTCGGGGACGACGAAGTCCTGCGTCTCCTCGAGCGCGACGTCACCGTCCGGACGGGTCTCCACGTCCGCATGCGCCTCGGCCCACCCCGCGTTGAGCGTCTCCATCCGCACCTGGAGGTCACGGCGCGGACTCACCGTGCGGCAGGACAGGCAGATCACGTCGGCGACCCGGCCGTGCAGCGTCACGATCCGGCCGCTCCTGGCCAGCTCGGGTGCCGCCTGCTCGTGCAGGCCGTCGACGTTCTGGGTGATCAGCAGCTCGGGGTCGATCGCCGCCAGGGCCTGGTGACCGGCGTTCGGCACCGCGCTGCCCATCCGTCGCCAGCCGAGGTGGCTGCGTGCCCAGTAGCGCTGCCGTTCCTGCGGACCCGAGATGAACTGCTGAAAGGTCATCGGCTGCCGTGATGGACTGCCCGGGCTGCGGTAGTCGGGGATCCCCGAGTCGGTCGAGACGCCGGCCCCGGTCAGCACCACGAGGCGCCGGTCCTGGAGGAGGGCCAGGGCTGCTGCGTACGAATCGGTGTTGCTCGCCTCCACGGCGAGGGTCATCAGGCGTACCTCGCCTCGGCACGAGCCTTGCGCTTCGCGGCCTCGACCTCACGGTTCTTCTTGGGGGCGTTGGTGACCAGGTCGTCGAGGAGATGCCGGGTGATGTGCGCGATCTCGGCGACGGCGTGGTCGAAGGCCTCCTGGTTGGCGGCAGAAGGCTTCGTCGTGCCGCTCACCTTGCGTACGAACTGCAGGGCGGCAGCGGTGACCTCGTCGTTGGTGGCAGGCGGCTCGAAGTTGTGGAGCGGGCGGATGTTGCGGCACATGCCGTCCACGGTACCTGGATCGCCGCGTCGGTCACCGGGTTCGGCCGGGGCTGTGGGAGGGGGCCTGGCCGCGGGGATGCGGAGGCACCGGCCCGCCGTTCGGGCCCGGCCCCTTGGCCTGCCTGGTGTCGTCGGCCGGAGGTGCCGGCCGCGGCACGACACCGTCCTCGAGCAGCTGGCTCGCCATCAGGGCGGCCTGGGTGCGGTGGCTGACACCGAGCTTGGCGAGCAGGCCGGTGATGTGGTTCTTCACGGTCTTCTCCGCCAGCACCAGCCGGTCGGCGATCTGCCGGTTGGAGATGCCCTCGGCGAGCAGCACCAGGATCCGACGCTGCTGCGGGGTCAGCTCGGCAACCACCTCGTGCATCCGACGGCGCTCCTCGACGTTGTGCACCACCTTGGCGGCCGCCTCGGGGTCGAAGAGGGTGTGGCCGCTGGCCACCAGGCGTACGCCGGAGACCAGGCTCGTCGCCTCGATCTGCTTGAGCACGTAACCGGCCGCGCCCGCCATGATCGCCTGGCTCATCACCTCGTCGTCGGCGTCGGTGGCCAGGATCATGCATCGGATGTCGCTCTTGATCGCCAGCGCCTCGCGGCACAGCGCGACCCCAGAGGAGTCGGGCAGGTGCGCGTCCAGGATGAGTACGTCAGGGCGCAGCGTCGCGATCAGCGGCCGCGCCTCGGCGGCGGTGCGAGCCTCACCGACGACCTCGATGTCGGGTTCGGGCTGCAGGACGGTGCGCACGCCGACACGCACGACGTCGTGACCGTCGGCCAGCAGAACGCTGATCACCGCGTCGCCCACAGGCTCGTCTCACTCATCTCGTGGTTGGGGATCGTGCCGAAAGAAACCGCTTAAGAGTATCCCTACTGATGCAACATTTGATCACTGAGAGACCCGTGCCGTCTCGGATTTCGTTGCTTCTGGAAAGGTAGCGGTCATGACGACTTCTCGCGATCTCGACATCGTGCTGTTCGGCGCGACCGGATTCACCGGCGGCCTGGTGGCCGGATATCTCGCCGAGCACGCGCCCGACGGGCTGCGGTGGGGGCTCGCGGGTCGCTCGCTGTCACGCCTCGAGACAGTTCGCGACGGGCTCGGCTCCGTCGACGTCGAGCTCATCCAGGCCGACGTCTACGATGCCTCGTCGCTGGCCGCGCTGGCGGCTCGTGCTCGCGTCGTGATCACCACCGTCGGGCCCTACCTGGAGTTCGGTGAACCGCTGGTCAAGGCCTGCGCGGAGGCCGGCACCGACTACGTCGACCTCACCGGAGAACCCGAGTTCGTCGACACGATGTTCGTGAAGTACGACGCGATCGCCCGCGCCAACGGCGCCCGGATCGTGCACGCCTGCGGGTTCGACTCGATCCCGCACGACCTCGGCGCCTACTACACGGTGCGGGAGCTCGCAGCCGGTGGCGAGATCACCGGTCCGATGACCATGAAGGGCGTCGTCCGTTCCAACGCCACCTTCTCCGGCGGCACCTTCCACTCCGCGCTGGGGCAGATGTCGCGGCCCCGGGAGATGGCCGCGGCCTCGCGCGAGCGCCGGGCGCTCGAGGAGCGGCCGAAGGGACGTACGTCTCGACCGGCGAAGCCCCGGATCGGTCGCGACAGCGAGCTCGGCTACTGGCTGCTGCCGCTGCCGACCATCGACCCGTTCATCGTCGCTCGTTCCGGGCGAGCCCTGGAGGCGTACGGCCCCGCGTTCACCTACTCGCACTTCGCCGGGACCAAGACGCTCCGGTACGCCGTCGGTGGCGCGGTCGGGGTCGGCGGTCTCGCCCTCGCGATGCAGGTGTCGCCGCTGCGGGCCAAGCTCGGCGAGCGGGTCAAGCAGGGCACCGGCCCCTCCGAGCGCCGGCGCGAGAAGTCGTGGTTCACGGTCGACTTCGTTGCTGAGACCGGCGGCCGGAAGATCCACACCAAGGTCTCCGGAGGCGACCCCGGCTACACCGAGACCTCGAAGATGCTCGCCGAGTCGGCACTGTGCCTCGCCTTCGACACGCTGCCCGAGACCTCCGGGTCGGTGACCACCGCGGTCGCGATGGGCGACGCGCTGCTCGCGCGGCTCCAAGCCGCCGGAATCCGGTTCGAGGTCGTCGACGCTTCATAGATCGCGGTGTGCTCGGGATACCGCCTTCCTACCTGGATCGTGGCGCAGCTCCGAGCGGTTGGCCGCCGGGGCCATCGCTGAAGGTCAGCCAAGGGATCGACGGTTGTTGTGCGACGCCGGGCTTGCGGTAGTCACACACGCCTGCCGTGAAGACCTTCCGGAGGCGTTCCCATTGTGCGTTGGTGAAGTCAACGGCGTAGTCGTCGCGGTCGAGGGGTTTGAGCTGGCACTTCAAGATGTTGTCGGCCAGCGGACCGCCGGCGGCGATGCGGGGGTCGGCGAAGTAGGGGAACGCGGCCCTGCACCTGCTCATATCGGTGACCTTCTCGCCTGCGATCCAGCACGCGTCGACGGCATCCGCAGGCTTGTCGCGGAGCACCTTGACCTCGAGTGGATCGCTGGAGGCATCGGCTTCGACGTTGGCCAGCCACTTGTCGATCAGCAGGAACGCCTGCGCGTTGGCGGTGTCGTCGCCGGTGAGCGGCTCGGGGCTGGTCCAGATGATCTGGTTGCCGTGGCCGCCGTTGGCCTGGTCGATGCGGGCGCGCATGGCGTAGCTGTGGAAGTCCGTGTGGATCTCGAGGTTGCTTGATCCGCGCAGGTCGACGATCGGCACCTTGGCCGCTTCCTTCGGGTAGCTGACCCGCCCGGAGCGGTAGGCGATCTCGAGAGCGGCGGGGTCGGCAGTGCTGCGCTGCGGCTGCCAGTTCCAGTCGATGTCCAGGCCACCGACCTTCTCGTTGAGGTCGACGAACTGCTCGGGCAGGATCTCACCGGACTCCAGGGCCTGGAGCCCGTACTGCACGCCGACGTTGTCGAAGGGCCGGTTGGCGAACCCTCGCCCGATCCGCTGCTCGGCCGCGCCCCACGCCTCAGCCGGGCGCCGGCCCCAGATGGCCACCCCGTAGTCCTGCAGAGTGCAGCGCTCGCCAGTCGGATTGGTCTGCTCGTCGTAGACCCAGGCCGGGTTGGGGTCCAGGGTGGTGGCGTTGGCGCCGAGCAAGCCACCTAGGCACCCGGCGCCGTTGTCCGGGTCGAGCCAGGTCTTGGCGTAGTTGCCGTTGCCGGTCGGGTTGTCCCACAGGGAACGGCAGGTCGTCTCGGCGGCGTACCCCTCCACGGCGGCGCGTTGCGCCGTGACCGTCCACAGTGCCGAGCTGTCGAACGCCCGGTCGAGCAGGTGGCAGTCCTCGGCCTCCTGCATGGTCTCCCAGATGTCCGGGTAGCTGCAGGAGGGCTGGATCCCGTTGAGCAGTCCGGGGTAGTTGGAGGCGATCCAGTGCTGCTGCATGGAGCCGCCCGAGCAGCCGTTGCCGATGGTGTAGCGGATCGGACCGTAGCGCTCGACGATGTGCTCCTTGAGCATCGTCAACGCCTCGGCCGACACCACGTCGTTGCAGTTCTGCCCCAAGATGTTCAGGCTCGACAGGGCCACCGCGAAGCCGCGTGAGAGCGCTTGGTCGTTCAGCACCGTGCCGTCCGGCAGGGACTCCGGTGAGCCCTGCGAGTGCCGCGGGGTGCAGTCGCCGCCGAACGGGACGAGCAGCTTGCCGTTCCAGCCGCGTTGCGGCGCCCAGGGTGCCCAGGGCTGGGACGGGTCGTAGAGCACCGCGATGTCGTAGATGCCGCGGTCCATCACGCCGCGTTCGCGGCGGACGACGTACGGCGCGCGGTTTCCCTGGTCGGTCGTCGTGTACGCCAGGTCCAGCGGTCGGTTGTTCGGGTCGTACGCCGCGAACTGGCCGGTCACCGAGGACATGTAGAGCAGCTCGAACTTCGCCGGGGTGTTGCACTGGGCGTCCTGCGCCGGACCGAGGCCGTTCTTCTCGGTCGCACAGATCCAGGGCTGTACCTGCGGCCCCGCGAACAACGGCCCCCCGATCGGATGGTTGGTCATCGTCATCTGGGCGGCGCCAGCCGCGCCACGCGCGGTCAACACGTTCTCACCGACAGCCAACCCAGTGACCAGACCGAGAAAGCGACCGTCGGACCGGACAGCGAACGCGGAGGTCAGGTCTCTCCCGGCCACGTCGACTCGAATCTTGGCGGGATCGGTGTTGCTGGGCAGCACGATCTCAACGAGGGCATCGCCGCCCGACACCAGGTCCGCCCGGTTGGACAGCACCTTGATCTGCATGCCGTCCGCCTCCGCCGCGTAGGCGGAACCCGCTGCAACTGTCGCGAACACCAGCATCGACGCGACCGCGATACCGATCAGCCTTCTTGGCAACATGAATCCTCCTCGGCGACGCACCCCGCCGCGCGGTATGACCGATGTGTTCGGGGGACTCCTGAACCTCGGCGATCCCGACGATCGTCCAGTGGCGTGCATTGCGGCACCCCCGAAAGGTGGTGAGGGGTCAGGCACACGGGCACGTGACATCTGAACTGTGGTGGCGAGAGATGCGTCAAGGACGGCATGAAGCCGCGTCGAGCGCAAGTGTGAACGTCGAGTTGCGCGAGCCCCGGAAGGGATCCGGGCTCGAGCATTCTGGGCGTGAAACGCCTTCTGGCCTGCGAAACAGGCGAAACCTGGTGCCCCAGGCAAGAGTCGAACTTGCGACCTTTCGCTTAGGAGGCGGCTGCTCTATCCACTGAGCTACTGGGGCATTCGTGGATATCTTGCCATGGTGACGGGTGATACTACGGTTTGGGGTTCGATGCGGTCAGGGGCCAAACTTGGGGCCCTCGCGTAGGTTGAGTCACCGTCGACTCAACCCGAATCCCCCCGAAGACAAGCGACGAGTGACGGTGACCTATGCCTGACCCCTCCCGGCCTCCCCGACGTGGGGGTGCGGATTCTGGCTCGGGTGTGTCCGGATTCGAGTGGATGTACGGCGCCGACGAACCCGCGAACAACGAGTCGGGGGGGACTCGTTCCGGGCGTGGTTCTCGGGTCGCGGACGTACCGACCGACCAGCCGTCGGCGGAGCCCGGCGGTGGACGACGGGCCGCGCGTCCGCAGTCCGAGTTCGTGTCGCCGCCGCCTCCGGGCCCCGGGTCGGCGGGCGGTGGTCGCCGCGCTGCGCGTCCAGCTCGTCAGGAGCCGGCTCCGGTCGATCATTCCGTCGCCGAGCCGCCGCGTGCCGAACCTCTGCGCGTCGAACCGATACGGCGGGAGCCGACCCGAGCCGAGCGCTATCAGGCGATGGGCCGCGGGGGCTCGGGTGCGTCGCAGACGCCTGCTCCGTCGTCACCTCAGGAGTGGGGCGACCCAGATGTGACCGCCGTCGCTCCAGCACTGCGCGAGACACCGCGCCCCCCGCGTCACGTACCTCCGCCGCCGGCGCCCTCCGTCGAGGAGACCGCGGTCGCGCCCGTGCCGGAGTGGTATCGCCAGGACCCTCAGCCTGCTCCTTCTGCGCCCAAGGTTCCCGACCAGCAGCTCGCCCCGCCGGCCGCCCGCGAGTTCGACTGGAACGCCCCTGCCCCCGGCGACCGGCCTCGGGGGCGCACGACCTCCCGCGACGAGCTGCACGAGGCTCGTCACGAGGCATATCCGCCCGCGGGGCGGCACGGTGCTGCGTACGCCTCGGGTCATGACGACGAGCCCTATGACGACTATCCGCCGCAGGGTGGCTATGACGAGCCGTACGCCCCCTACCCCGGCGACGAGCGCGAGGGTCGCGACAAGCCGCGGATCAGCGTGTGGCAGGTGCTCAGCTCGACGCTGCTCGTGCTGGCGCTGATCGTCGGGCTGTTCACGGTCTACACCTACCGCAGCCTGCGGTCGAACATCAGTACTGTCAGTCTTGGTGAGAAGGCCGCTGACGTCGGCCCGAAGGAGCCGATCAACATCCTCGTGATGGGGTCGGACAGCCGCGACTGCAAGGGATGTGGCGTCGACGGCGCGAGCGGTGGTGGATCGGACACCAACATCCTGCTGCACCTCTCCGCCAACCGGAAGTTCGCCTACGGCGTCTCCATCCCCCGCGACACGATGGTGGACCGGCCGTCGTGCAAGACCGAGGACGGAAAGACCGCGCCGGCTGAGTACGTTCGGTGGAACGCTGCCTACTCGGCTGGTGGTCCGACCTGCACGGTCACCCAGCTCGAGTCGGTGGCCAGCGACCTGTGCGGTGAGAAGTGCGACATCACCGTCAACCATCTCGTGGTCGTCGACTTCGCGAGCTTCAAGGGCATGGTCGATGCGATCGACGGGGTCGACGTCTGCCTTCCTGAAGAAGTCGATGACAAGTACACCGGCGCTCACTTCGACGCCGGCAAGCAGACACTGACTGGCAAACAGGCGCTCAACTACGTACGTCTGCGGCACGGCCTCGGTGATGGCGGTGACCTCGACCGGTCCAAGCGCCAGCAGGCGTTCATCGGGTCGATGGCGGCCAAGCTGCTCTCCGGCGACACGCTGTCCAGTCCGACGAAGGTGCTCGGCTTCCTGAACGCCGCGACCAAGGGTCTGACGATGGACGAGGGTCTCAAGGACAACCTCGACACGATGGCGAAGATCGGGTCCGGGTTCCAGAGCATCGGGATGGAGAACATCAAGTTCCTCACCATCCCGACGTTGCCCGATCCTGAGAATCCCGAGGCCACGGTTGTGCTCGATGAGGAGAAGGCGAGGAACGTCTTCAAGGCCATCGCCAACGACAAGCCGTTGACCAAGAAGATCGCCGCCGGGGCGATGGACGCCGGGCAGGCTGCTGGGAAGAAGAGCAAGGGCTCGGGCGACGCACCCTCCGACGGTGGCTCGACTGACGGTGAGACCGCGGGGTCGACGCCCACAGACGAGGCCGCCGGTGGATCGTCGGACACCGCCTCGGACGGTGCCAGCAGCGGTGCTTCCGAGGAGGAGCTCGCCCAGATCGCCGAAGAGGCAAAGGCGGCGCGCGAACGAGCCGGGTTGTGCTGATGACCGAACCCGATGAGACCAAGGAGCCGGAGTGGAAACGCAAGCAGCGGCTGGCGCGGATCTTCGGTGACGAACTTCCCGAGACGACCCAGGACGAGCGGGACGACACCGCGGAGTCCGAGGAGTCGACGTCGGATCGATGGCTGAAATCCCAGGTGCCGCCTCACCACGGTGGGTGAGACGGCACCTGGGGTGCGAGTGGGTCAGCGGACGCTGATGCTGTCGCGGATCTGCTTGAGGATGTCGATCTCGGTCTCGCCCGGGTCGGGGTCCGGGAAGAAGCGCTCCTTGGCGGCGGTGTAGGGCTTCACGATGAGGAAGTAGACGACCGACGCCATGATGAGGAAGGCGATCACCGCGGTCAGCCATGCGCCGAGGCTGATGCCGCCCGGCTCGTAGTTCGAGAAGTCGGGCGTGCCGCCGATCTTGCCGAGCAGGTCCATGATGATGTCAACGGTGGCAGTGACGACTGTGGCGAAAGCGCCGCCCATGATGAAGGCGACCGCCAGCTTGATCAGGTCGCCCTGGAGCAGGAACTTCTTGAAACCGTCCATGTCTTGCTTTCTCCTGTGAATCGGTGTGTGAGGTGAAGGAGACCGCCCGGACGTGGCGCGGTGGTTATCAGTACGCGAAGGTGAGATAACCACTCACTGCTGCGGACGTGACGTCCTCGACACTGTCCGCGGCGACTCCGACGATGACCAGACGCCCCGCCGAAGTGTTCGTGACGCCGAACCCGTCGGTCTTTCCTTGTGCCGGAGAATCATCGCCGCTCGGCTCCGCGGCCTGAGGGAGGCTGAGGATCAGCGTGTCGGTGGTGACCTGGGCGGTCTCGGCGGTGGCCGGGTCCGTGGCGTAGAGGTCCACCGTGTCGCCGACGTGGAGCAGACCGGCCATCTCGGCGTCGGGGAGCCGGACCGGCACGGCCACCAGGTCGGGGTGTCCCTCGGTCAGCCCCGGCCCCACCAGACGTACGTCGGTGACGGGCTCGCCCCGCCGCAGAGGAGCCGCGAGGCGCTCACCGAGCGGCGCATCGGCGAGGTCGGTGGGGACGCTGCCGGGATCGGTCTCGACGTCGGTCAGGTCGGCAGCGGTGAGCACGGTGCCGACCGGCAGATCTCGGGACGCGACCGCCATCGTCGTGGTGTCGGGTGGGTCCGGCCGGGTGGCCGAGATCCCGATCGCGACCGCGGAGGCGGTCAGCAGGAACGCCAGCAGGCGTCGGTGGGCGAGCACCCCGCGGCGTACGCGGCGGGAGAAGGACGTGATTCGAGTGAACATGCGGGCACGCTAGATCGCGCTCGCGTTCCCCGCATCTCGCTATCCACAGCCTCTGCAGGCATGTGGATGACCCTGTGGATAACTAAGGGTTCAGTCCGAGGAGCCGGAGGCGGCGGGCGCCGGCGAGGAGGTGCTCGAGGACGTCGAGGACGAGGACGTGGAGGACGTCGACGAGGAGGAACCGGAGCGGGAGTCGGTGCGGTAGAAGCCGGAGCCCTTGAAGACGACGCCGGCGGCGCTGAAGACCTTGCGCAGCTTGCCGCCGCACTCGGGGCACTCGGTCAGCGAAGCCTCGCTGAAGCTCTGGAACTG
Source organism: Nocardioides sp. NPDC051685 (assembly GCF_044453405.1). Classification (NCBI taxonomy): domain Bacteria; kingdom Bacillati; phylum Actinomycetota; class Actinomycetes; order Propionibacteriales; family Nocardioidaceae; genus Nocardioides; species Nocardioides sp. NPDC051685. Next base: position 159,508 of record NZ_JBITCR010000008.1, read on the forward strand.
GTCGAAGGCGTGGCCGCACTCGGTGCAGGCGTACTGGTAGGTGGGCACGTTTCTCCTAGAACAGAATCTGGCACTCGACGGGCGCGACTGCCAATATTAGCGAACGCCTAGGAGAAGCGCTGCATTCCCTCCGCGCTCGCGGCCGCTCCGACGGCTCGGTCGTGCGCCTCCACGGGCACCGAGACGCCGATTTCCCACGGATAGAGAAGTGCGCAGGTAAAGGTTCCGGCCGGCACCCGGGCCAGGATGCGGTCGTAGGAGCCGCCGCCCCGTCCCATCCGATGGCCCTGCGGGTCGACGGCCAGGCCGGGGACGAGCACGGCGTCGGCACCGGCGATCGCGGAGACGCCCAAGCGCTCCCCGCCGGGCTCCAGCAGGCCGCGAGGTGCCCGGACCAGATCTCCGTCGTAGACGGCCCAGTCCAGGTCGTTGTCCGGCAGCAGGCAGGGGAGGAGGATGCGTTTCCCGGCCGCGTCCAACTCGTCGATAAGAGGTCCCGTGCCCGGTTCGCTGCCGATCGAGACGTAGAGCGCAACCGTGGCGGCGCTGCGTACGTCTGGAATATCGGTGACCACCTGCGCAAGGGAGCGCGCAAGCGAACCGAGCCGGGGGAGCCCGATGCGCCCCCGGGTAGTCACCAACTGGTCGCGTAAGGCAGTCTTGCGCCCCACGAAGTCAGCGGGGGCTGGACCATCAGAACCCGGAGGGGTGTGTGAACCCGACACAACGACAGCCTAGGCTTTCCTTTATGGGTAGCCCAGGTTTGGCCAAGGCAATGGCGAAGATGCGCGATGCCGGCGTGGACGACGTCGCGGTGCAGACATTCGCACATTACTACCGCCAGCTCGAGCACGGGGAGACCGGGATGATCCCGGAGGACACGATCGAGCCGGTCGACATCGCGTCGATCGCCGACGCCGAGGTCACGGACGACGAGGCGCACGCCGCCATCTCGACGACCGCGGTGATCAAGCTCAACGGTGGCCTCGGCACCTCGATGGGCATGGACCGCGCGAAGTCGCTGCTCTGCGTGCGCAAGGGCCTGAGCTTCCTGGACGTCATCGCCCGCCAGATCCTGCACATGCGGGCGAAGTACGACGTACGCCTCCCGCTGCTGCTGATGAACTCCTTCCGCACCTCCGAGGACAGCCTGGCCGCGCTCGAGCGCTACCAGGACCTGCCGGTCGAGGGTCTGCCGCTGGAGTTCCTGCAGAACCGCGAGCCGCGTCTGCTCGTCGACGACCTGACCCCCGTCGAGTGGCCCAAGGACCCCGAGCTCGAGTGGTGCCCGCCGGGCCACGGCGACATCTACACCGCCCTGCTCGACACCGGACTCCTCGACCTGCTCATCGAGCAGGGCTACGAGCGGGTCTTCGTCTCCAACTCCGACAACCTCGGCGCCGTCCCCGACGAGAAGGTCGCCGGCTGGTTCGCCAAGTCCGGTGCCCCCTTCGCCATCGAGGCCGTACGCCGCACCCCGAGCGACCGCAAGGGCGGTCACTTCGCGCGCCGCAAGTCCGATGGCCGTCTCATCCTGCGTGAGACGGCGCAGACGCGCGACGAGGACAAGGTGGCGGTGCAGGACCTCAGCCGCCACAAGTACTGCTCGACCAACAACATCTGGTTCGACCTCAAGGCGCTCAAGAAGGTCCTCTCCGAGCGCGACGGCATCCTCGGCCTGCCGCTGATCCGCAACGAGAAGACCGTCGACCCCGCCGACCCGAAGACCCCGAAGGTGGTCCAGATCGAGACCGCCATGGGTGCCGCGATCGAGGTCTTCGAGGGCTCGCAGCTGATCGAGGTCGGCCGCGACCGGTTCGTTCCGGTCAAGACGACCAACGACCTCCTCGTCCTCCGCTCCGACGTCTACGACATCGGCGACGACTTCGTGCTCGACCAGGTCGCCGACGTGGTGCCGTTCATCGACCTGGATGGCGACTACTACAAGTACGTCGCCAACTTCGACGAGCGCTTCCCCGAGGGCGCTCCGTCGCTGCGCAAGGCGTCCTCGCTGACCGTCAACGGTGACTGGACCTTCGGCAAGGGCGTCCAGGTGATCGGTGCCGTCGAGCTCGACGGCGCCAACGCCGAACGCGTCGCGCCCGCAACCGTCCTGTCCGACTAGTGTTGGCGGGGTGACCCCCGCCGACTACCGCGACCGAATCCTGGCCGAACTCGAGCCGATGCCGGCCTACCCGCAGCCCTTGATGGACTGTCTCGGGCTGGCGGTGGCCGAGGACATCCATGCCGAGGTTGCCCTACCGGGCTTCGACAACTCCTCGATGGACGGCTACGCGGTCCGCTACGCCGACGTCGCGACGGCTTCGGCCGAGGCGCCGGTGCGGTTGCCGGTGCTCGGCGAGATCGGTGCCGGGCAGGCCTCGCTGCTGGCGCTCCCGCCGGGCGCGGCGGCGAAGATCATGACGGGCGCGCCGCTGCCGGCGGGAGCCGACACCGTGGTGCCGTACGAGTGGACCGACCGTGGTGTCGCCGAGGTCGAGATCCGGAAGACGCCCGAGGAGGCTCAGCACGTCCGCTACGCGGGTGAGGACGTCGCCAAGGGCGACCTGCTCATCCCTGCGGGCACGGTCCTCGGCCCGCGCCATCTCGGCCTGATCGCCTCGGTCGGCCGCGCCCAGGTGGCGGTGCGCCCGCGGCCTCGGGTCGTGGTGCTCTCGACAGGCACCGAGCTGCGCGAGCCCGGCGAGACCCTGGGTCACGACTCGATCTACGACGGCAACTCCTTCCTCCTGGCCGCCGCTGCCCGCCGGGCCGGCGCGATCGCCTACCGCGTCGGGATCGTTCCCGACGAGCCGCGTGCCTTCATGACCGCGCTCTCCGACCAGCTGGTCCGCGCCGACCTGGTGGTCACCTCCGGCGGCGTCTCGATGGGCGACTACGACGTGGTCAAGGAGGCGCTGACGCCGGAGGGTGTCTGGTTCGGGCCGGTGAACATGCAGCCGGGCAAGCCCCAGGGCTTCGGCCGGATCGGCGAGGAGCGGGTGCCGGTACTGTGCCTGCCCGGCAACCCGGTCTCCTCGTTCGTCTCCTTCGAGCTCTTCGTGCTCCCGGCGATCCGCCGGCTGATGGGCATGACCCCCGAGGCCAGGCCCGTACGCCGCGCCGCCCTCACCCACCCGGTGCGCTCCCCGAAGGGGAAGGAGCAGTACCTCCGCGGCTGGTACGACGGCTCCCGCGCCGGCGTCTCGCCCATCGGTGGGCCGGGGTCCCACCTGATCGGCGACCTGGCCGGCGCGAACTGCCTGATCGTGATCCCGCCGGACACGACCGCGCTGGACAAGGACGCCGAGGTGGACGTGATCGAGCTGGACGTGGAGTTCTGATGGCCGACCGACTCACCCACGTCGACGAGACCGGGGCGGCCCGGATGGTCGACGTCTCCGAGAAGGCGGTCACCGCCCGCTCTGCGACCGCGTCCGGGCGGGTGCTGGTCGCACCTGAGGTCATCGAGCTGCTCCGCGGCGAGGGCGTACCCAAGGGTGATGCGCTCGCCGTGGCCCGCATCGCCGGGATCATGGGCGCGAAGAAGACCCCCGATCTGATCCCCCTGTGCCACCCGTTGGCGGTCTCGGGCGTCAAGGTCGAGCTGAGCGTCGCCGACGACGCCGTCGAGATCACCGCGACCGTGAAGACCACCGACCGCACCGGTGTCGAGATGGAGGCACTGACCGCGGTCGCGGTCGCCGGCCTCACCGTGGTCGACATGATCAAGGCGGTCGACAAGCGAGCGGTCATCACCGATGTCCGGGTCGAGACGAAGACCGGTGGAAAGTCGGGTACGTTCCAGCGATGAGCCTGAAAGCGACCGTCGTCGTCGCCTCCAACCGCGCCTCGGCGGGTGTCTACGAGGACACCACCGGACCACTCCTGGTCACTTTCCTGGAAGAGCTCGGTTTCGCGGTCGGCCCTCCCGAGGTCGTACGCGACGGCGACCCGGTCGGCGAGGCGATCGCCCGGGCGGCGGAGGACGGGGCGCGGGTCGTCCTCACCACCGGAGGCACGGGCCTCACCCCCACCGACCGCACCCCCGAGGTCACCCGCCCGCTGCTGGATCGCGAGATCCCGGGCATCGCCGAGGGCATCCGGGCGGCCGGAGTGGCCAAGGGGGTCCCGACAGCGCTACTGTCCCGCGGTCTGGCCGGTCAGATCGGAGCGTGCGTGGTGGTGAACCTTCCCGGGTCCCGGGGTGGCGTGAAGGATGCGATCGACGTACTTCGTCCGGTGCTGCCCCACGCCGTGGAGCAGTCGGTCGGCAGTGATCACTGAGTGGGGCCAGCGATGACTGATCCCGGCTGGCCTGCCGTCCTCTCCCACGGCGCGGTGACCATCCGCCCTCTCGACCGCACCGACGCCAAGGCCTGGACCGAGGCGCGCCGTCGCTCGGCGGCCTGGCTGCACCAGTGGGACGCGACCGTGCCCCCGGGCTCGAGCGCCCGGCCCACGACCTTCGCCGGCCTCGTACGTCGTCTTCGGCGTCAGGCCAAGCGCGGGACGACCTATCCGTTCGCGATCGACGTCGACGGTGTTTTCGCTGGTCAGGTCACGGTCAACAACATCGTGCGCGGCTCCGCGCAGTTCGCCTCGATCGGCTACTGGATCGACCAGAGCTTCGCCGGCCGAGGCGTGATGCCGCTGGCGGTGGCACTGGTCATCGACCACTGCTTCACCACCGCGCGGCTGCACCGGATCGAGATCTGCATCCGTCCGGAGAACTCCAACTCGCTGCGCGTCGTGGAGAAGCTGGGCATCGCCGAGATCGGATATGCGCCCCGATTCCTGCATATCGACGGCGCCTGGCGAGATCACCGTATCTTCGCGATCACGGTTGAGGAATGTCACCAAGGAATGCTGGCCAGACTGGGTTTGTCACCTGAATGAGGCATTGACGTCGGCGTGTCCTTCTGAAATCACACAAGTCACACGCGACACACCACTGCACGTCCGCCTACGGGCTGGTAATGGCTCCTACGCTTCTTGACGTGGACCCGAGCGCACTCATCTTCGTCGCCCTCGCCGTGGCGTGGGCGGTGTACTTGGTGCCCAAAGCGCTCGAACAGACAGCGTCGGCCGAGGACGGGACGAAGAGCCGGGCCGGCGCCGCCATCTCCAAGTCCCGTCGGATCCTCGCACGACGAGAGGCCACCGGCAAGGACTCCACCGACCTGGTGACCGAGAAGTCGTCGAAGAAGCCCGAGGTCGCCGAGCCTGCTCCACGTCCGGTCCCGATAGCCGTACGCCGCCGAGCGGCTCGCGCCGCGGCCAAGCGCCGTTCGATCGTGCTCGGCGCGCTTGTCCTCGGCTTGGCCGTGGTCGGCGCGCTCGCCGGCTTCGGTGTCCTCGGCCCGGTCTGGATCGCGATCCCGGCCGGGCTGGTCGTTGCTTGGCTGGTCACCTGCCGGATCAGCGTGCGCCACCAGCGCGAGGTCTGGGCACGGATCCCGTTCCCCGAGGACATCCCCGAGCCGGAGCCCGTCGCCCCGCCCCGGGTCACCTTCGACATCGACCAGGACACCGGCGACCTGGTCGCCGTCGTCGAGCACGACGACACCGGCGAGCAGCTCCCCGCGGGTGCCTGGAAGCCGGTGGAGACCCCGCTGCCGACGTACGTCTCCAAGGAGGCCGCGCCGCGCCGCACCGTGCGCACCATCGACCTGGACGCCACCGGCGTGTGGAGCTCGGGTCGCAACGCCGCCGACTCCGAGCTCGTCCGCCAGGCCGAGGAGGCCGAGCGCGCCGCGGCCTCGGCTGCCGAAGAGGCGCGCGGCCGCGCCACGGGCTCCTGATTGGGTATCACCCGCGACGAGGTGCTAACGTTTCTCATCGCTTGGGGCTGTGGCGCAGTTGGTAGCGCGTCTCGTTCGCAATGAGAAGGCCAGGGGTTCGAATCCCCTCAGCTCCACCAGGCGAAAACCCGGTCTCAGTAGGCAATTCATTGCTGAACTGACCGGGCTTTCTCCTTTTCGCTCACCCGTCCCTTCGCCTTGTGCCCTCCTTCCCCTCCGCTGGTGTGTGCCTGGTCGACAAGCACGCAGCACTCGGCGTGCCCAGCTATTTCGGTGAGCTACAACCCACTGTCCCGTCGGCGCGCGAGCCGCGCATCGACGCGTCGAGCGATGACGACCCGCCCTCGGTCAGCGGACCGCTGCCGGATGCGACGGCGGTCCGAGGATCCGTCGTTCGCCTCGTACGCTCAGGCCTTTGTGTTGCGAGGGTGTCCGTACAGCGTGCTGATCAGCTTCGTCAGGACGCCGAAGTTCTTGGCCTTGAACGGCATCCCGTGGAGCTCGTTCTTCTGGCCGAACCGGGTGACCAGGACCGACTGCCGGTTGACGAACTTGCGGATGCCGTCCTTGCCGTGCCGGGCGCCGAGGCCGGAGTCCTTCCAGCCGCCCATGGGCAGCTCCAGGGCGAAGTAGTTGGCGAGGGCGTCGTTGATGGTGACCGTGCCGGCCTGGAGCTTCCGCGCGATCTCCTGCCCCTTGGTGGTGTCCTTGGTCCAGACGGCCGCCTGCAGGCCGTACGCCGAGTCGTTGGCCAGCCGGACCGCCTCGTCGGCGTCGGCGACCTTCATGATCGGCAGCGTCGGGCCGAAGGTCTCCTCGCGCATGCAGGCCATGTCCTGGGTGACGCCGGTCAGCAGGGTCGGCTCGAAGAACCGGCCGGGGCCGGGCTTCACTCGGCCGCCGGTCACGGCGGTAGCGCCCTCCTGGACCGCTTCGTCGACGTGCCGGCTGACGATGTCGAGCTGCGGCGGGAAGGTCAGCGAGCCGGCGTCGGAGGTCCCGAAACCGGTCGACTCACCCACGCGCAACGACTCGAATCGCGAGGTCATCAGCGCCACGAACTCGTCGTACACCGGCGCCTCGACGTACACCCGCTCCGAGGAGGTGCAGGTCTGGCCCGTGTTGTGCATCGCGCTGAAGAGGGTGACATTGGCGGCCCGCTCCAGATCGGCGTCGGCCAGCACGATCACCGGGTCCTTGCCGCCGAGCTCGAGGCTGACCGGAATCAGCCGCTCGCCGCAGCGGCCGGCGATCTTCTTGCCGGTGCGGGTCGAACCGGTGAACATCAGCCCGTCGACCTGCTCGACCAGAGCCGCGCCGGTGCCGGCGGCGCCGGTCGCGACCGCGAAGACGTCCGCGGGCAGCCCGACGGCCAGGCACATCTCGGCCATCAGCAGCGAGGTGAGCGGGGTGACCTCGGACGGCTTGAGGATCACGCTGTTGCCGGCGGCCAAGGCCGGGATCACGTCACCGAAGTTGTTGAGCAGCGGGTTGTTCCAGGGTCCGATCACGCCGACCACGCCGAGTGGTTCGTAGCGGATCAGCAACTTGCGGCCCAGCACGAACGGCGAGCGGCTGGAGACCTTCTCGTCGGCGAGGTACTTGCCGGCGTTCTTCGCCCAGAACGAGCTGGCCAGTACGCCGTACATCACCTCGATCGTGGCCTCGTCGATCGACTTGCCGTTCTCGTCGTGGATCTGGTGAGTGATCCGCTCGGTGTTGTCGATGAACCACTTCTGCATCCGCCTGAGGTAGCGGGCACGGCCGTCGAACCCGAGCGCGGCCCACGCCGGTTGCGCCGCCCGTGCCCGCACGACCAGCTCGGCGACCTGCGCCTCGGTCAGGTTCGGGATCTCCTGGATGACTGCGCCGGTCGACGGGTTCTCGACCTGGATGACAGCCGGCTCGGCGGGCGTCCTCTTGCTCGAGGCTGCGGTGGTGGTCATGAGGTCACGCTCCTTGTGCGGGGTGCGAAGCGGCCGGCCATGAGGACGATGACCGGGGCGAGGACGAGCGGGATGATGAACATCGCGCGGTGGCTGATCTGCTCGGCCACAGCAGCGAGGGCTACGGCGGCGAGGATGTAGCCGACGTAGTTGGAGACGTTGACCCGGGCCAGCGCCTGGCCGCCACCCTCGCTGTCCAGGTGGCCCGCGGCCACCATCGACAGCGGCGGGATCATCGCCAGGCCGGCTCCCAGGATGCCGAAGCCGGTGATGGCGACGCCGACGCTCGGCGCGGCCACGATCATCGCGACCGCCACCACACAGATCACCCCGCTGCCGCGGACCGTCGCGACCGCGCCGAAGCGGCGTACGACTCGGTCGCCGACCAGGCGGGTGAGGAGCAGGACCAGCTGGTACGCCGTGAAGGCCAGCGGGGCGGCACTGTCGGAGGAGCCGAGGCCGTCGATGAGGTAGATGCCACCCCAGGCCGAGGTCGCGGAGTCGAGGAACCACATCACGAAGGTCGGGATCGCGAGCAGCAGCACCGGCACCCACGGGACGCTGGCCTTGACCGCCTCTCCCACCGAGTCGGCATGGCCGTCGATCGGGTCGACCGCGAGCAGGTTGCGGCAGAGCAGAGCGACCAGCAGCAGCGCGGCCACGGTGACGATGGCGAGCGTGGCCGGCAACGGCAGGCCCAGCTCGATCGTGATCGTGGCGTAGATGCCGCCGACCACTGCGCCGAGGCTCCACATGCCGTGGAAGCCGACCATGATGCTGCGGCCGTAACGGTCCTGGACGCCGACGCCCTGCATGTTCATGGTCGCGTCGATGGAGCCGACGAAGAGCCCGTAGACGCCGAGGACGACCAGCAGTGCAGGCAGCGCGCCCGGCAGTGCGACCGTGCCGATGCACACGGCCGCGGCCACCAGCGCCGTACGCAGCACGACGGCGCTGCCGAACCGGGCTGCGGCGTACCCCGCGGCGACGCTGCCCACCGCGCACATGATCGACACCACCCCGAGCACGGCCAGCACCTGGTAGTCGGACAGGTCGAACCGGTCCTTGATCGTCGGCAGCCGGGTGATCAGCGACGCGAACATGAATCCCTGGATCGCGAAGGCCGCGAAGCAGGAGGCACGGGCTGCGCGGTCCGCTGCGGTGGGGGCGGTCGGAGCGGCCGCCGACGACTCGATGGTCATAGGAATGTCTTTCCTTCGCCGCGATAGGTCGGGACCACGTCGACGATGCGGCCGTCATCGATGAGGTGGAGCTCGTCGACGTGCTCGCAGAGCTCGCCGGCCTTGGTGTGCCGGAACCACACGTGGTCCCCGATCCCGAGCTCATCGACGCGGTCACCGACCAGCGGAGTCTGGACCTCGCCGGCCCCCTCCTGGTCGACGAGAGAGAGGCCCTCCGGCCAGACCGGCGTCGGCAGCCGATCCTTGCCGGCGGCACCCGAGGCGATCCAGCCCCCGCCGAGCACGGTGGCGTGCTGCGGTGAGGGGCGGCGTACCACCGACAGGACGAAGTACGCCGCCGGCTGGGGGCGGAAGCGGGTGTAGAAGTCGAAGAGTCGCGGGGCGAACAGCCCTGACCCGGCGGCCAGCTCGGTGACCGCGTCCTCGGCGGTGGTGAGCTCGAGGCTGCCGGTGCCACCGCCGTTGACGAACTCCAGCGGCGCGACCGCGCGCACCGCCGCGACCGCAGCCGCGCGGCGCTCGGCCAGCTCGGCCGCGGAGCTGCTCTGCATGGCGCGGACTGCGAACCTCTTGAGACCCGGCTGGTTGTCGCCCATACCCGCGATCTGGCCTTCGTAGGCCATCACGCCGACCAGCTCGAAGCGCGGGTGCGCGACCACCTTCTGGGCCAGGTCGGCGGCAGCCGCCGGCGAGTGGACCGGCGAGCGTCGGGCGCCGAGATGCACCCGGCCGCCGGCCAACCGCAGCGAGGCGTCCAGCTCCAGGCAGATCCGGATCGGCGGGCCGCCCGGGCCGACGATCTCGGCGGTGAGGTCGAGGTGCTCGGGGCTGTCGACCATCAGCGTGATCCGCGAGGCCAGCTCCTCGTCCTTGGCCAGCCGGCGCAACGCCTCGCGGTGCATGGTCGGGTAGCCGACCACGACGTCATCGTGCTCCTCGGCGAGCCAGAGCGCCTCGGGCAGCGTGTAGGCGAGAATGCCCGACATCCCGGGGACCTCGAGCGCGTCGCGGATCACCGAGCGCACCCGGATCGACTTGCTGGCGATCCGGATCGGCTTGCCGGCGGCGCGGCTCACCAGCTGGTGGGCGTTGGTACGCACCGCCGCGAGGTCGAGCACGGCGTACGGCGGATCGAGGTGAGCGGTGGCTTCCAACAGGTCCGGCCACAGCGTGCGGGCCGGACCGTAAGGCTTGCCGAGTGGATTGGTCAGGGTCATTGTCAGGCCTTGCTGGTCGATTGCGGCGCCGGACCGAGCACCCGGTCGAGGTAGGGGTTGGCGAACACGCCGGTGGGGTCGAGCTGGTCGCGGAGGGCGACGAAGTCGTCGAAGCGGGGGTAGCGCTCACGCAGCGCGGCCGCGTCCAGGCGGTGCATCTTGCCCCAGTGCGGGCGACCGCCGGCGGCGCCGAAGATGTCCTCGCAGGCGCCGAAGAAGGTCTCGTGCGGCATCCGGTGGTACTGATGGAAGGAGATCGGGACGACGTCTCGGTCGTGGGCCACCGAGAGCGAGATGTCGTCGGCCTTGACGTAGCGGACCTCGAACGGGAAGGACACCTTCTCGCCGGTCCGGTCGATCCAGCGCTTGATCTCGCGCAGCCCGTCGACTGCGGCGGCCGGGGGCACGGCGTACTCGCCCTCACGGAACCTGACGTTGCGCTCGGAGGCGAAGACCTTCGGCGCGTGGTCGGTGAACTCGCGCGCGGAGACGGCTCTGGTCACGAACCTGGTGATGCCCGGGACCGCGCGGGGGAGGCGGGTGCCGAGGCGCAGCATCGCCTCGAAACCGATGTTGGTGACGAGCTTGTCGTCGATCGTCCGGGTCAGCCTGCTCATCGGCTTCAGCTCGGTGTCGGCAGGCACCCGGGTGAAGCGGCGGGTGAGCGCGGTGTCGGTGTGCGGGAACCAGAAGAACTCGAAGTGGTCGTACGTGGCGAACAGCTCGTCGAACCGTTCGAAGACCTCCGCGACCGGCATCGGTGAGTCGACGACCTGGAGCGCGTAGAGGGGGACGCACTGCAGCGTCACCTTGGTGATCACACCCAGGGCGCCGAGGGAGGTGCGCGCGGCCGCGAAGAGCTCGGGCCGCTCGTCCGGGGAGCAGGTGACGACCGAGCCGTCGGCGAGCACCAGCTCCAGGCCACGTACCTGGGTCGAGATGGTGCCGAAGCCGCGGCCGCTACCGTGGGTGCCGGTCGAGATCGCGCCGGCGATGGTCTGCCGGTCGATGTCGCCGAGGACCTCCATGGCCAGGCCGTGTCGCAGCAGCAGCGGATTGAGCTGGTGCAGTGGGATGCCGGCCTCGACCGTGACCAGGCCGGACTCGCGGTCGACCGAGACCACGCCGTTCAGTGCGTCCGGCCGGATCTGTACGCCGGGGGCCACGGCCACGCCGGTGAACGAGTGACCCGAGCCGATCGCCTTGACCGCCAGCCCGTCGCGGACCGCATCCTTCACCGCCATCGCGACGCCGTCGGTCGTCGACGGTGCCACCACTCGCGCCGGGGAGACCCGCTCGGTGCCTGCCCAGTTGCTCCAACCTGCTGCCGTCATGCGGCCCAGCATGACCCGGCTCACATTGACTGGTCAATAGTCTTGGACAACTGTCCTATGTTTTGCCGATGAGGGCGCGTTCGGCTGCGAAGACGACGACGTCGCCCGGCCGGGAGGCGGCCGGACGACGCCGAAGTTGCGCCTTCGATCTCGATGTCAGCTGGTCGGGACGAGCTCGTCGTCGTGCTGGCGCGCCCAGCGCTGCTTCTTCAGCTCGGCCTCGGTGTCGGCGCCGGCCGGTGCCTTCTTCATCGTCGTGCTCGACGAGGCGGACCCGCCGAGTGCCTCCAGCACGATCTTGCTGACAGCCCTCATGCCGGCGGCGTTCGGGTGATAGGCCGCGCCCGCGAGGAGGTCGCTCGTCTGGCCACGCACCCAGGCCGCGTCACCAGCGCAGGCGTCGTGGCCGAGCGCGGGTCCGTACGTGTCGACGTACAGCGCGCCCTTGCGGTTGGCGGCATTGCGCATGACGGTGTTGAGCTTCCGGTTGAGGGAGTCGGCCCAGGCGTAGTCGCCATCCGCGAACGGAACGGTGTCGGGGCAGTAGCCGCTCGGCGGCAGCAGCCGTGGGTAGCCGACGAGGACCACATCGGCGCCCGGGGCACGCTCCTTGATCTGTGCCACCGACCGCTCCAGGTTGGCGCCGGTGTTGTCGAGCGCCGCCGAGAGGGTGTCCACTCCGTTGACCGTGTAGTGGTCCCGGCAGGGAGCACCGGTCGGATCCTCGTCGCGGTGCTCGCCGCAGCCGATGAGCGAGCCGAAGACGCCGTAGTCGTTGCCACCCAGGCCCAGCGTCACCAGGTCGGTGTCGAGGGTCAGCGCATCCAGCTGCGGCTGCTGGGTGGCCAGGTTGACCTCGGGGGTGGGCGTGGGCTGCGGCTGGGTCAGGTTGGTGGTGTCGGCCGAGGAGCAGCTGACGTCCCGGAATGCTCCCGACTGGTAGTAGAGGCCGAGGTCGGTGGCCAGCCAGGCCGGGTAGTTGTTGTTCGATCGGAAGCACCAGGTGCTGTTCCACGGGATCAGCGGACCTGCTGTGTAGGAGTCGCCCATCGCGACGTACTTCTTGTACGCCGGCGCGGCTGTTGCCGTCATGGAGCTGGCCGAGGTGCGATTCGTCCGGTGGTCCGGTGCTGCGGCCGCCGGTGCGAGGGTGCCGACGGCAAGACCGAGGGCGGCGACGCTCCCGGCGAGCAGGGTTCGAGTGCGCATCGTGTCTCCTCAGGGTGCCGGGTCAGCCGGTGACGGGGTAGTGATCGGAGTAGTCGGTGTAGGTCGTGCCGCCGGAGGTGAACGGGGGCGATTGCGGTGTCAGCACCGTGTTCGTGCGGACCGCCGGTCGTGCGTTGGCGCGGCGGTAGAGCACGTAGTCGAGACGCTCGGGGGCGTAGCCGGCATACCTGCTGGCTGCGATCGAGTTGGTGCTCGGATCCCAGCTGTACGGCGCGCCGGCTTCCCGGGTCGGGGCGACGGTGCCGGTCAGCGTCAGCATCTCGTCGTACTCGGGCGAGGACTTCACCACGTTGAGGTCGCCGGCGATGATCACCTGCTCGTCCGGTGGGATGTCCTGCGCGTCGAGGAACGTGTCGAGCTCGGCGAACTGCGTGGCCCGCACCGCCGCGGCATCGCTGCAGAGCGAGTCCTCGGCCTGGGTGTGGCTGCCGACAACGTGCACCTTGGCGCCGTCGACGTCGAGGACGGCGTACACGAAGCCCTTGTTGGAGAACCAGTCGGCGCCGCAGCCCTGCTTGTAGACGTACTGCACCTTCCGTACGATCGGCCACTTGCTGAGGACCGTGACACCGCCGTCCTCCGGGGTCAGCAGGGAGAACGCGCCCTGGGTGTCGTCCCAGCCCGACCTCGACCGGCCGAGCACCGGTGTCTGGTGCGGGTAGTCGTCCGACAGTCCGGTCGTGACCGTCGCTGCCGGCCCGTTGTCGAACATCTCCGAGAGCACCAGCACGTCGTAGCCGCGCAGGTATGGGGCGCCGGCGAGCAGGCCGGCTCGGGTCGAGTTGGCGATGCCGCCGATGAGTTCCGGGAGCAGCATCACGTTGTTGGCCAGAACCTCGACCCGAGAGGCGGCGGTGGCCGTCGTGGCGGTGCTGATCGCGGCAGGCGCGGCGTGGGCGGTCGGAAGGACCGTCATGGTGAGGGTGCAGGTGGCTGCGGCAAGGCAGGCCAAGGCAGTGCGAACGAGCACGTTGGGTCGCTTTCAGTCGACGGTGAACAGCGGTGTGGTGCCGGAGATCGACGAGATGCCCCCGAGCAGGCCACGTGCGTCGCCGAAGTAGCGGATCCGGTAGAGCCCGGTCGCCGCGTCCTGGGGGATGTCCCAGGTGATGGTGACCTTGGAGGCAGCCAGCCCCTCGCGGGCCCAGCGGAACTTGGTGGACCAGTCGCCGTCGTCGTGAACGCGCACCCACTGCCCGTCGACCTTGCGCTCAACGGCGAGATAGGTGCTACGGCGTCGCAGGTTGTTGTTCGGGTGGGCCCCGGCGAACACCACGCTCACCTGCTGGCCCTTGGTGTACTCAGCCTTCGGGGCCGACAGCACGTCGCCGAAACTGCGCCCCAGCGGCGGCGCGTCCGCGATCGGGTTGCCCTGGAGCGTCGGCAGCTGCTCGTTGGTGCGGTCACGCTCCTTCTCGCCCAACGGCAGCGTCGTGCCGTTCTTCATCGAGGTCGCGAGGTCGGCGCTGACCTGGGTGAATGCCGGAAGCTCGTTGCGACCGAAGATGGTGCTGGCCTGCTCGTACTGGGTCGCCTCGTACTCCTCGGGGGTGGTCAGGTAGTGGGCGTACGCGTTGGCGTAGCCCTGGACCAGCACGTGGTCGAGGTCGGCACCGACGATCTTGGCGACCGCCTGCCGCAGCCGGAGGCCGGACACGATGGTCACCTCGGCCGGGATGCCGATCAGATAGAAGTCACCGATCCGCACCAGCTGGACCGGCAGCTTCTGCTGGACCAGGTCGAGCGCCCCGAGCGGCAGCAGGATCTCCTTGGGTGCCTGGCACGCCTTCAGCTCCGGACTGGCGGTGTAGAGCGCGCCGGACACGATCGCCGCGAGCGGGTTGCTCTGATCCAGGCCGGGCAGACCGCCGCCGCCGTCCTCGGTGCTGCCGCCGGCGAACTGGCTGCCCATCGCGGCGTCGCAGGTGTGGGCCGACTTGCCATCAGGAGTGAACTCGCCGCGGACCGCGACATCGCTCATGTCGACGTACACCAGGCGGGAGTCGATGCCACCGCTCACCGGGTCGTTTCCCCCGGCACTCCTGGCCGCGTCGAACATCCGGGTCCCGATGATCCGCGTGTTCTCGAACTCGTCCTCGGTCGGGCCGCTGCCGGGGGCGAGGTTGAGGTTGGGCGACATGTCACCGGCGTTGCTCTGCGCGAAGGAGGCGACGAAGTCCGGCCGTTGCTGGTCGAGGTAGTCGACACCGCGGACCTGGCGCTCCCAGTGGTACGAGGCGTACCCCTTGTTGTCGGGGCTGATCAGTCTGTTGTCGGTCGACATGCTCGTTCCGTGCACCGGGAACCAGTTGATGATCCCGTCGAGCTTGCCGTTGCGGTGCACCTCCAGCGTGGTGCTGAGGGTGTCGGTGGCGTTGGGGAAGTGCGCCTTGTCCGCGGCCGGGTTGCGGTCGAATGCGGCGCGCGCCCGGTTGACGTTGGCGTTGTCGAGGCTGCTCTGCGACAGCGTCAGCGTTGCGGGTGCCAGGTCGGCGTCGGCCTCCACGATCGAGTCGACGATGCCGTCCACGATCGCGTTGAAGGTCTTCTCGTGATAGCCGAGCGTGGTGATGTTGTAGAGCGTGTGGTGCGAGTAGCCACCAGGGCCGGCGTGGGTATGGGTCGCGGTGAGCATCACGTTCTGCTCGTTGTAGCGGCTGCCGAACCGCTCACCGAGGCGGGCCAGCACCTTGTCGCGGACCGACTGGAAGATCATGCCGACGTCTGCGGTGACGTGGACGACGCGCCGTCCGGATCGGGTATCCGCGATCACGAAGGCCCGTGACCGGGGCCGCATGTGCAGCCCTGCGGTGTTCTGCGCGAGATCCGCGTAGCCCATCATCCCGGCCTCGGCAGGCTCTCCGGTCGAGTCGGAGACACCGCGGCCGACGAGGTACGTCGCACCCGTCTCCGCCGTCGCAGCGTCGGCGGCGCTCGTGGTCAGCCCAGGCATCGTGGCGGTCATCGTGACCGTGACGGCCACGGCCGCGCTGGCCAAGCCGGTCGCAATACGTCTCATCAACGTCTCCCCTTATGGCGGCGCACGTCCGCTTCCGTCGGCGCGCGGTCTCAAGAGGATGACCTCTGTCACACTCGTAGGTCAAGAGTCTTGGTCGGTCGACCAAAAATTTGTCCGGGATGCTTCTCGGTTCTTGGTCAGGAGTCTTGGACAGGGCAGGATAGGACTTTCCGCGTAGACGACTGAAAGAGCGCACGAATGCCACGAGTCCCCGCCGACGTACGACGCGACCGGCTGGTCGAGGCCGCCATCCGCGTGATGGTGCGCGACGGCGTCGCCAAGGCCACGACCCGCTCCATCGTCTCCGAGGCAGAGATGCCACTGGGTGCGTTCCACTACTGCTTCCGGTCCAAGCAGGAGCTGTTGGAGAACGTCATCGAGGCGATCACCGGCCACACCCTGAGCCTTGCGCTCGAGGTCGTTGCAGAGGACGGCACCTTCGACGAGCGGCTCAGGGGAGGGCTCGCGGCGTACTGGACGCACGTGAAGGAGAACCCGGACGAACATCGGGTGACCTACGAGCTGACCCAGTACGCGGTCCGCCAGCCCGGCCTCGCCGATGTCGCCCGTCGGCAGTATGAGACCTACCTGGCCGCCAACCGCCAGGTGCTGGAGAAGCTGTCGGAGGCCTGTGGGGTGACCTGGTCGGTGCCGCTCGCCACCGTCGCCCGCTATATGGCGGCGATCATCGACGGCATGACACTGCTCTACCTCAGCGAGGGTGATGCTGATGCCGCGGCTGCCGCGCTCGACCTCGGTGCGGACCACATCGCGAGCCTCGCCGTACGGGCCAGCTGACCACGCCCTGGCTGGAGGTCTTGGAGCGGCGGTCTCGAGGAGAGTGGCTGACCGATGATCTTGGGAAGTGCCGCTGGTCGATGGGCGCGGTGTTCGCGGCGGCCCGAGATCGTGACGCAGCGGGGCAGCGTCGTGGAGAAGTGCGTGCTTGGTTCCGGGGGATTGCTGCGTTCCTGTGCGCCTGCTCACGGCAGGCGCACAGGAACCACGCTCACCGCGCGATGATGGGCAGCACCAGGCGGCTGGGTCGAGCACCACCGTGGTGAACGGTGTTGTCGGCGACCACCATGTCGTCAAGCGCCTCCGACGAGATCGTTCCCCCGGTGTTGGAGTTGCGGTCGTAGTGCGGGAAGTTGCTGCTCGAGATGTCCAGGCGGATCCGGTGTCCGGGGAGGAAGACGTTGGAGGTCACCGACATCGGCACGGTGACCTCGTAGACCTCGCCGGGGGTCATGAGCTCAGGCTTTGAGAGATCGTCGCGGTAGCGAAGCCGTAGGACGCCGTCGCACAGATTGATCGCCTTGCCGTCGGGGAAGACGTCGACGAGCTTGGCGGTGATGTCGGTGTCCACGGCGGTCGAGGACACGAACACCTTCAGCTCGACGAATCCGGTGACCTCGACTGGTTCGTCCAGGACAGGGCTGGCGTAGCAGAGGACGTCCTGGCGGTGGTCGACGACGCGCTGGTCCACCGGCCCGACCAGGCCGGGAACAGACGGAAGCAGGGCACCGCCTGCGGTCGGTACCGGGTCGCGAGGGTCGTACGTGAAGTCGTCCTGTCCCTCGTCAGCGGGTGCGTCCAGCACGAGTGCGCCGTCGCCGTCGCGGGTGTTGGCCGCACCGCCGCTGGCCAGGTGATAGTCGGTGTACTGAGTGTCGGTCAGCGGCCAGTCGGTCTCGTCGCGCCATTGATCGATGCCCATGACGAAGATGCGCACCCGCGGGGCCGGGGTGGCGGGCGGCTCGTCCCGGAGGAACTGGTCGAAGAACTCGACGTGCGACTGGCTCAGGTCGCCGGCGGCCTGGAGACCGAAGTAGCGGTCGGGGTACTGCCCGGTCAGGTTCGTGTGGTCCCACGGTCCGATGACCAGGCGGGACTCTTCCCGGGCCTGTTGCGAACCCGCCTCGGTCCGGACCCGGACGAAGTCGGCGGCCTGCCCATGGACCTTCAGGTCGTACCAGCCGGTGCTGGCGAGCACTGGGACGGTGAGGTCTCCGATCCGCGCAGACCAGTCCACGGTTCTCCAGTAGTCGTTGAAGTCGGCGTTGGCGAGCCAGTCGTCGAACCAGCGTCCTTTCCCGTGCACCGGCAGGTCGGCGACAGGGGTGGCGTCGTTGAGCGACAGCGGGTCCATCAGAGCTCCCCCGAGCCGCATCAGACTCGAGGGGTCGGACGTCTCACCGCGCTGCAGGCCCCGCTGCTCGTCCGCGGCGTACATCATCGCGTTCCAGAGCGTGACGTTGCTGAGCGTCATGGCGCCGCCCGGGTACAACAGGCCCGAGTACCACTCGGCCGAAGCGACGGCGGGCGCGATGGCTCGCAGGCCGGGGGTGTCGGCGGTGGCGAGGGCCCATTGCGTCATCCCCATGTAGGAGCCGCCGTAGGTGCCGATCGACCCGTTGCTCCAGTCCTGCTCGAGGATCCACGCGACGGTGTCCTGACCGTCGGTGCTTTCGTCAACCAGAGGGGTGAAGTCACCGTCCGACTCGTAGGTGCCCCGGACGTCCTGCAGGACGACGGCGTAGCCGGCATTCACGAACCCGAGCAAGGAGGGAATGACGTTGGCGGGTCCGCCTACCAAGAAGGCCGCCTCCTTGTTGTACGGCGTACGCATCAGGAGGGTGGGCGCCTGTCCCTCCAGCGGTCGCCACACATTGGCGTACAGCGTCACTCCGTCTCGGGTCTTCATCGGGACGTTGCGTTCGTAGACGTACTTCATGGGTGTCTCCTCGTTGTGATGCCAGCGCCGCACGGGGATGGCCCACCGTGCGGCTCCGGGGTCGTTCCTGCGGTCGAACCGGCAGCTGGTGCTGGGCCTCGTGGGCGCGCACCCGGACACGTCATGGGGCCTCCTCTTCTTCGAACCGGTTGAGGGCGTGGTGCCGAATGGGTCGTCTAGGCGGGCACGAGTCGCACGGGGAGGGATTCCCAGGCGCGTAGCGTGTTGTTGAGGTGGCGGACCGGCTCGCCTGCCGGCTCGATGGCACGGACCCGCGCAGCCAGTGCGTGCAGGACGCACTCCGCCTCGAGCCGTGCGACGTGCTGGCCGACGCACTGATGCAGGCCCATCCCGAAGCCGACGTGGCCCGACGGGTCCCGGCCGATGTCGAAGGCGTCGGGGTCCTGCCAGCGGCGGGGGTCGCGGTTGGCGGCCCCGAGGAACATCAAGATCTTGTGGCCGTCAGGGATGACGGTGCCGCCCACCAGCACGTCCGTTGTCGCGGTGCGGAAGAACGTCTGCACGGGGGTCTCCCAGCGGATGGCCTCGTCGAACGCGATCCGCGCGGCCGAGGGCGATCGTCTCAGGACCTGCCATTGGTCCGGCGCGGTGAGGAACCCGTGGAGGACGGCGGCGATCGCGTGGACCGTCGTGTCGACGCCGGCGGACAGCAGGGAGCGCACGATCAGAGGCGCTTGTGCTTGGGTGATGTCACCTCGGTCCGCTGCCTCCCAGATCGCGGCACCGAAGCCGTCCTTGGTGAGGACATCGCGACGGCATTGTGCGTCGACCCAGCTGGCGGTCGCTACGATAGTGGGCTTGCCCTTCTGGACCAGGCCATTGTCGGGACCGAAGGCGTTGAAGAGGTGGTCGCCGTAGGGGAGCAGGTTCTCCCGGCCTTCGCGAGGGATCCCGACGGCGTCGGGAAAGACACGCAGCGGATAGGCCTCGGCAAGGTCCGTGACGGCATCGATCTCGTCACGGCTGAGCAGCTCGTCCACCAGTTCGTCGGCGACGGCCTGCCAGCTCTCGCGTAGCCCGCGCAGCGCGCGGGGGGCGAGGATAGGCCCCAGCACGTCGCGTGGAGCATCGTGATGCGGCGGGTCGGTCTCGAGCAGGAGGCTCGGTGGACGCCACGGCTGCTCCTTGCGGAAGTTGCTGAGGCCGACTCCGGCGCCGGACTGGAACCGCTGCCAGTCCACAAGCGCTGCGTGAACCTCGGCGTAGCGACCCATCGCGAACACGTCGTACTGCGGGAGATGGACGACGGGGCCCGCTTCGCGGAGCTCGTGTTGGAAGGCGAGCGGGTCGGCGAGCACGTCGTCGGAGAAGGGGTCATCGTGCAGCAGCGGCGCAGGAGCCGGGGTGCGGGCTGGAATCGGGGCAGTCATCGGATCTCCGATCGGTCAGGCGTCCAAGACCAAGTGGTCGCTGGCAGCACGTGAGACGCAGGGGTAGAAGAGGTCGCCGCTGTTGCGCTCTTGCTCGTTGAGCAGCGAGTCGCGATGGTCGGGTAGGCCGGCGAGGAGGGGCGTCTCGCATGTGCCGCACGTTCCTTGCCGGCAGGAGGCGAGGATCGGCACCCCTGCTTCGGCGACCGCGTCGAGAATGCTGACGCCTGGCGGCACGGTGACGGTAGCCCCACTTCGTGCAAGCTTGACGGTGAAGGAAGTCGTCCGGACCGGTGCCCCCTGCTCGCGAGCTGCGAACCGCTCGGTTCGTAGGCATCCTGCGGCGAGGTTCGCCGCAGCCTCGCGGACCGCGGTGAGGAGTGGCTCCGGGCCACAACAGTAGATCTTGGTGCCGGGGGGTGCTCCGGCCACGGCGCTGAGGTCGAGGAGCCCATGCTCGTCCTGCGGGTGAACCTCCACCCGGTCGCCCCAGCCTGCGAGGCGATCGAGGAAGGCCATCGACGAGCGGTGGCGCCCGCCGTACAGAAGGTTCCACGGACTGCCGAGCAGCTCTGCCTGTTCCAGCATCGGGAGGATCGGAGTGATGCCGATCCCGCCGGCGACGAACAGGTATCGGTCAGCTGGAGCGAGGGCGAAGTTGTTGCGCGGGCCGGCAATTTCGACCGAATCGCCCTCAGCGAGCACGTCGTGCACGTACGCCGACCCGCCGCGGCCTCCGGGCTCGCGAAGCACCGCCACCTCGTAGCGGTGAGGATCCCAGCGATCACCGCACAGGGAGTACTGGCGGGTCAGGCCGTTGGCGAAGGTCAGGTCCACGTGGGACCCGGGCGTCCAGTCCGGAAGACGTCGACCGTCGGGGTCGACGAGCACGAGGCCGCAGACGCCTTTCGCGAGCTGGGCCTTGCGCCTCACACGAAGGCGAACCTTGGCCGACTGGGTGGGTGTGACGGGAGTCACGGTCGTAACGGACATGGCGAAAGCATGCGGACGACGTGATCCCGTTCACGAGCGTCATCCCATTCAATGGGCCACGACTATCATTGAACCGGCCCGGCCAATGCTCGCTCGAGGCCACGCGTGGCGGTCTTGAGGACGCCGATGTGCGTCCGGGCCTCGTCGTCGTTCGGCACCACTACGGACAGTGCGGCGACCACTCGTCCGCGTCGGTCCTGGACGGGGACCGCGATTCCGGTGGCAGCCGGATCGATGTGTCCGGGGCAGAAGGCGTACCCCTGCCGGCGGACGTCTGCCAGGACCCGGCGGAGTTGGGTCGGATCGGTCACGGTGGCATCGGTGTAGCGGCGGAGAGGACTTGCGATGATCTCCTGCTGGAGCGAATGCGGCCCGTGCGCGAGGAGCACATGCCCCCCGGAGGATGCGTGCAGGGGCAGCCGCCCGGCGACCCTGGTGATGTTGACCACCGCGCGTCGTGCGGAGAGACGTTCGAGGAACAGGACTTCGCGCCGATCGAGGACCCCGAGTTGTGTGTGGTGACCCACCACGGCCTGAACGTCTTCCATGAACGGCATCGCGGCCTGGCGAAGTGCCAGGGTGGGAGAGGCCCGGGAGGCGAGCTCCCACATGCGGACTCCCACGCGAACGCGTCGGGAGGCGTCTCGGCGTAGCAGTCCCTCCGACACCAGCTGGTCGACGAGCCGCGACGCTGTCGAGGAGGGGAGGCCGGAGCGTGCGGCCAGCTCATTCACCGACAGCGCCGGCGTTTCGGGGTCGAAGGCCTCAAGGATGCGCACGACGCGCTCGATGACCGACTCGCCCGACGGTGATCGTGCCATGGTCCCAGTCTGAACCCTCGGCGCGCAGGCTTCGCGTGATGCCCCGCGCGGCGACCTGCCGCGAGCTCAGGAGCCCGCTGCACTCGCGCATGAGTGAGAGCACCACATCGGTCGCGACGGACGTCGAAATCGATCACTTGATCGTTATTTTCTGCCGATCTCTTGACTCGCCCTTGTTTACTCAGTAACCATTGACTCAATGAAGGTTGAGCAACAAGAAGAGCTGGAACGTCGAGCCAAAGTGCATGCAGCGCTCGGCGATCCGGTGCGACTTCGGATTGTTGACATCCTCCAGACAAGTGATGCCTCCCCCACAGAGATCGCCGGGATGCTGGCTGTCCCGTCGAACCTGTTTGCCCACCACGTCCAGACGCTGGTGAGCGCAGGCGTCGTGTCCCGTCACAGTTCCGAGGGCGACGGGAGACGTACGTATCTCCATCTCGAACAGGACACGTTCGAGAGCTTGGGCACCGGATCCCCCCGTCCGGTGCCCAAGCGAGTCCTGTTCGTGTGCACCGGCAACTCCGCACGCTCGCACCTGGCTGCCGCGCTGTGGCGCCAGGTCAGCCCGATCCCGGCAGACTCTGCCGGCACCCATCCCGCCGACCGGATCAACCCAGGAACGATCGACGTCGCGACCCGCCGCGAGCTGGACCTCCCCATCGTCGAGCCACAGCGGATCGAGGACGTACTGGATCCCGACGATCTCGTGGTCACCGTGTGTGACCGCGCGCATGAGACGTCGAAGGTCCCCGGTGAGCTGCACTGGTCCATCCCCGACCCGGTCGGGAACGGCCCCGAGGCCTTCGACACCGCGTACGCCGAGCTCGAGCGCCGCATCAAGGCGCTCGCGTCACGCCTTCATCCATGAGCCTTCCCCCACGCGCAAGGAGTAGACCCTATGGACACCGAGGTCACCCGAGACCAGCAGTTCGCACCGAAGAGCACCACCGCTCGCCCCGCCGAGGAGTTCGGCGGCTCCCACGACGCTGCCGCGATCGAGCAGATCCTGCATGCCTCGATCGACGACCATGCCAAGGGCTCGGATGCCACCGCCGACGCGGTGTCCCTCGCCGACCGGTTCGCCGGCACCGTCTACTTCGCCGAGAAGGTCGCTGACTGCCGACCTGCGTCCGGCGCGGCGTCCATCCGCTCCAACCGCGGTCGCCGGACATCGGCTCGGCCCTGGCGTCTTCCCGCCAGCAACCGGAACCCCAAGAACTGACCAGCCGAAGCACCAGGCCGAGCAACACCGGCACGAGCACGATCTTCACGATCGAGACGAACAGCTCGACGCCGAGCCGCTCCCGAGCGTCGATCGTGCGGTTCGTCAGGCGGACGGCCAGTGGGCGCTCGCGTGGGCGAGCGCGGGCTTCTCGAGGGCGTCCACCAGACGCTCGAACAGTGCTGTCGCGGCCGGAGCACTCCAGTCCGGGGCGAGGACGTCGTGGGGCAGCCCCGGGTCGCGGAAGGGCAGCTTGCGCCACCGGCCGACGATGTCGAGGTACGTCACGAAGGCGTCCCGTCCCGCCGGCGCAGCGCTCGCGAGCCGGTCGGCGAGAGGGCGGTGGGCGGTGATGAAGTCGCGGTAGCTCTGGTCGATCGCCTCGAGGTCCCAGCTGCTGTAGAGCAGCTCGGTGAGGTCCTGGGTGCCGTGGTAGCCGCCGACGAAGATCGCGGCGTAGGCCTCGAGCCCGAGCTCGGTCACCGCTCGCTCGGCCGCCTCCCGCATCCGCGCGGGCGCGATCCACAGGGCGGTGCCGACGTTGCCGAAGCCCAGGTGGGAGAGGTGGGCGCGCAGCTGGTGTCGCTTGGCGCGCATCGACTCGGGTACGCCGAAGTTCACGATGCACCAGCCGTCGGCCAGGTCAGCGGGCTTGCGGGCGTGCCAGATCACCTCGTCGCCGGCGGCGAGCGTGGTGAGCGCGGTCGAGGTCAGCGCGTATCCGCGAGTGCCGGAACGGGTCTCCGAGTCGAGCCAGCCGTTCCGCTTGAGGCGGTGGACCGCGGTGCGTACGGACGGGGCGTCGAGCCCGACCTGGGCGAGCAGGTCGACCGCGCCGGCGATCGGCATCCAGTCCCCGAGCGGTCGCACGACGGCGCCGAGGAACGTCACGACGGTGGTGCGCGATCGTCGGTTCTGCTGGCTTGCCGGTGCAGCCTCCGCCGTAGTCACCCGTGGCATTCTGCCGGATTCTCCGCCCGGGTCCCGGGGGCCCATCGCACGTGGACAGGGTCGGTCTCGCCGGCCCTGAGCAGCTGCAGCCGAGGCGGGATCTTGTCGCTGCGCGACGTCGGTGGCTTGCGTCGTCCGGCGGCCCACGGGACCGGCCAGTCGGCCCCGACACCGTGGTAGTCCTGCTCGGCGGCGGCGTGCAGCGTCCAGCTGGGATCGAACAGGTGGGTGCGGCCGAGCGCACAGAGGTCGGCGCGGCCCGCGAGCAGGATCGAGTTGACGTCGTCGTACGACGAGATGGCACCCACGGCGATCACCTTCGCACCCGCGGGTTCGGCGACGCGGTGGCGGATCTTGTCGGCGAAGGGGGTCTGGTAGGAGCGGCCGAATGCGGGCTTCTCGTCCTTGCTGACCTGGCCGGAGGAGACGTCGATGGCGGCCGCGCCGTGCTCGACGAACGCGCGGGCGATCTCGACCGCGTCCTCGTCGGTGTTGCCGTCGGGCATCCAGTCGGTGGCCGAGATCCGCACGGTCACCGGGATGTGCGGCGGCACCGTGGCCCGGACCGCGTCGAAGACCTCCAGGGGGAACCGGAGCCGGTTGACCAGGCCTCCGCCGTACTCGTCGTCGCGGTGGTTGGCGACGGGGGAGAGGAACGAGCTGAGCAGATAGCCGTGCGCGGCGTGGACCTCGACCAGGTCGAAGCCGGCCTCGACCGCGCGCCGAGCCGCGGCGACGAAGTCGGCGACCACCGTGTCCAGGTCGGCACGCGTCGCCTCCCGCGGCACATGACAACCCTCGCCGTAGGGGAGCGGGGAGGGTCCGATGACCTCCCAGTTGCCGTCGTCGAGCGGCTCGTCCATGCCGTCCCACATCAGCTTCGTCGAGCCCTTGCGGCCCGAGTGGCCGAGCTGCATGCCGATCTTGGCGGTGGAGCGGCGGTGCACGAAGTCGGTGACGGTCCGCCAGGCGTCGCGCTGCTCGTCGGTCCAGATGCCCGGGCAGCCGGGCGTGATCCGGGCCTCCGGGGAGATGCATGTCATCTCGGTCATCACCAGGCCGGCTCCGCCGAGCGCCTTCGAACCGAGGTGGACGAAGTGGAACTCGTCGGGGACGCCGTCGGTTGCGGAGTACATGTCCATCGGCGAGAGCATGACCCGGTTCTTGACCTCCAGCTCGCCGATCCGGACCGGCTGGAACATCGCCGGCGCCACCGCCGGAGCACCTTGATGGCGGGCGAACTCCGCCTCCATCCGGTGCGCGAAGTCGGCGTCGCGCTCCTTGAGGTTCTCGAAGGTGATCCGGCGCGACCGGGTGAGCAGGTTGAAGACGAACTGCGCGGGGTCCTGGTCGGCGTACATGTCGATGTTCTCGAACCACTCCAGCGAGGCCTGGGCCGCCCGCTGGGTCGACTCGACCACCGGCTTCCGCTCGGTCTGGTACGCCGCGAGGGCCTCCTCGAGCGAGGGATGCTCGTGCAGGCAGGCGGCGAGGGCGAGGGCGTCCTCCATGGCCAGCTTGGTGCCGGAGCCGATCGAGAAGTGAGCGGTGTGGGCGGCATCGCCCAGGAGCACGACGTTGCCGTCGAACCAGTGCTCGTTGCGTACGGTCTGGAAGCTGATCCACCGGGAGTTGTTGGTCAGGATCGTGTGCCCGCGGAGCTCGTCGGCGAAGATCTCGGCGATCCGGCCGACGGCGTACTCGTCGGAGGCGCCGGGCGTGAGGACCTGGTCCTCGGTGCGGTCCAGGCCGGCGCGGCGCCACACCTCCTCGCGCATCTCCACGATGAACGTCGAGCCACGGTCGGAGAAGGGGTAGCCGTGGATCTGCATCGTGCCCCACTCCGTCTGTTTGACGAAGAACTGGAACGCCTCGAAGACCAGGTCGGTGCCGAACCAGATGTACTTGTTCCGCCGCCGGTCCAGGCTGGGCCCGAACCTGTCGGCGTACTTGGTGCGGACGGTCGAGTTGACCCCGTCCGCGGCCAGCACCAGGTCGTACGTCGCCCGCAGCTCGTCAGGGTCGGGAGCCGGGGTGCGGAAGTGGACGGTCACGCCGAGCTCGGCGACCCGCTCCTGCAGTATCTGGAGCAGGTCCTTGCGGGACATCGCGGCGAAGCCCTGCCCGCCGACGGTGAACGAGTGGCGTGCGCCCCGCCGGTCGGTGAGACCGACGTCGATGTCGGTCCAGCGGGCGAACAGCGCCTCCATCCGGTCGTGCACGACCGGGTCGGCGCCCTCGATGCTGCCGAGGGTCTCGTCGGAGAAGACCACGCCGAAGCCGAAGGTGTCGTCGGGGGCGTTGCGCTCCCAGACCGTGATCTCGTGGCTCGGGTCGAGGGTCTTCATCAGGGTGGCGAAGTAGAGCCCGCCGGGCCCACCGCCGACGATCGCGATCCTCATGTCCCGCCCTTCCCGCTCTCCGAGGCGATGATCTGGCGCAGCTTGAAGTGCTGCAGCTTGCCGCTGGTGTTGCGCGGGAGGGCAGCGACGAACCGGACGTCGCGCGGGTACTTGTAGGGAGCGAGCCGTCCCTTGACGTACTGCTGGATCTCCTCGGCCTTCGCGGCGTCGCCGGTGACGCCCTCGCGGAGCACCACGAACGCGCACACGATCGCACCCCGGTCCGCGTCGGGTCCGCCGACGACGCCCGCCTCGACCACGTCCGGGTGGGTCCCGAGGGCCTCCTCGACCTCGGGTCCGGCGATGTTGTAGCCCGAGGACACGATCATGTTGTCGGTGCGCGACCGGTACCAGTAGTAGCCGTCCTCGTCACGGAAGAAGGTGTCGCCGGTGACGTTCCAGCCGTTGACGATGTAGCCGCGCTGGCGCTCGTCGTCGAGGTAGCGGCAGCCCACGGGGCCGATCACCGCGAGACGTCCTTCGACGCCGGCGCCGACCTCGTTGCCGTCGGCGTCCAGGATGGCGGCGCGGTAGCCGGGCACCGGCTTTCCGGTAGCCCCGGGCCGGATGTCGTCGCCGGCCGCGGAGATGAAGATGTGCAGCATCTCGGTGGCGCCGATGCCATCGATGACCCGGAGCCCCAGCTCGTGCTCGAGCTCCTCCCAGGTCGCCCGGGGCATGTGCTCGCCCGCGGTGACGGCGACGCGCAGCCCTTTGAGCTGCCCGATCTTCCCGGCCTTGAGGATCTGCTTGTACGCCGTCGGTGCGGTCGCGAGCGCGGTGACCCCCTGCTCGGCGATCAGGTCGGCGAGCTGGACCGGCGAGGCCGCCTCGGTGAGCAGGGCGCAGGCCCCGGCGCGGAGCGCGAAGACGACCAGCATGCCCAGGCCGAAGGTGAACGCGAACGGCGCCGTGCATGCCACGACGTCGCTGGGCTCCAGCCGCAGGGTCGCCCGGCCGAAGGTGTTGTCGATCGAGAGGATGTCGCGGTGGAAGTGGGTGGTGATCTTCGGGACGCCGGTGGTTCCCGAGGTCGGTCCGAACAGCGCGGCGTCGTCGGCAGCGGTGTCGGCCGCGGCGAAGTCGCCGGGCTTGGCCAGGATCCGGCGGGTCAGGTCGTCCTCGGCCTCGCTGCCGTAGGCGACGATGACGAGGTCGGGCGCGACGGTGTCCCTGACCGTGTGAACGTCGTCGGTGAACCGGTGGTCGACGAGCGCGACCGTGGGCCGGGTCTTCTCGACGATCGGCCCGAGCTCCGTCGCCCGCAGGGCGGCCATGGTGGTGACGACGATGCCGCCGGCCTTGAGCACGCCGAGCCAGGCTGCGACCGTCCACGGGTTGTTCGGGGAGCGCAGCAGCACGCGGTTGCCGCTGACGAGTCCGAGGTCCTCGACCAGCACGTGGGCGATCTGGTTGGCCCGGGTGAGCAGCTCGCCGTAGGTCCAGACCGTGCCGTCGGGGGTGCGCAGGGCGGGGCGGTCCGGTCCGTGGGCCGCGACGGTCGCGTCGATCAGCTCGGCCGCGGCGTTGAGGCGCTCGGGGTAGTCCAGGAGCGGGGTCGTGAACTCCAGCGTCGGCCACTGCTCGGGCGGCGGCAGGTGGTCGCGGGCGAACGTGTCCTGGTGGCTGGTCAGGCTCAGTGCCGTCATGACGCCGGTCCTGCCGCGCGGATCATGCCCTCCTGGACGACCGTCGCGACGTGCACGCCGTCGGTGGTGAAGAACCGTCCGATCCCGGTGCCGCGACCGTCCTCGACCGAGACCGCCTCCTGTGCGTAGAGCAGCCAGTCGTCCATCTCGACCGGACGGTGGAACCACATCGCGTGATCGAGGCTCGCGGTCACGAGTCCTTCGTCGGCCCAGGCCAGGCCGAGCACCCGCAGGGCGGGTTCGAGGATCGTGTAGTCGCAGACATAGGCGAGGGCCGCGGTGTCCCGCTGCTGGTCGGTCAGGCCCTCGACCGGGCGGAGGGCGTCGTACGGCTTGACCCAGAGGGCCTGGTGCGGCGACCGCTCGCCCTCGACGGTCAGGTAGACGGGCCCGGGCACATGTCGCATGTCGAAGCTGCGCCCGCCGGACCAGTACGCCTTGGAGGTCTCGGTCATCGTGCCGCCGGTGCGGTCGGCGAGGTAGGCCGCGGACGTCGGCACCGTCTCCGGACCGGGGACGTCAGCCGGCATCGTCGCTTGGAAGCTGCCGCTCGGCTCGCCGGCGGCGAAGCTCGCCAGGCAGACATAGACGGGCTTGCCGTTCTGGAAACCGCGGACCTGACGGGTGCTGTAGCCGCGGCCGTCGCGCAGCACCTCGACCTCGTAGCGGACCTCGGCGCCGATGTCGACGGGGCGCATGAAGTAGGAGTGCATCGAGTGCATCGCCTTGCCGTCGGTCACGGACCGGGAAGCGGCGACGAGCGCCTGGGCGACCATGTCGCCGCCGTACGCCTTCGGCCACGGGCACGGCTGGGTGGTCGCGGTGAAGGCGTAGTCGAAGACTTCCGCCTCGCACTCCTTGAGGGTGACGGCGTCGGTGAACACCGTGCTCGTCTCCGTGCTCGTCTCCGTGCTCGTCTCTGGGCTCGAGGTCATGGCCGGTCAGCCCAGTCGCGGAGGTCGGCGTCGTCGACCTGGGGGAGGTTGATGACGATGTTCTCCGGGGTGCGGGTGGTCATCCAGGTCAGTGGGTGGTTGCGGTCGAGGTTGCACTCGACGTGCGGCATGAACGGCGGGACGAACACCCAGTCGCCCTCCGACATGTCGATGTAGTCCTGGAACTTCTCGCCGAAGTAGATCCGGGCCCGGCCGGACAGCACGTAGCCGCCGGTCTCGGCCTCGCCGTGGTGATGGGGGACGGAGCGGTAGCCGGCGAGGTTGTGCACCTTGCCGAACCAGAGCTTGGTGGCGGGCGTGTGCTGGATGCTCACGCCGCTGATCCGGGTGGCGCCCTCGCTCTGCCCGGTCAGGTCGGGCTCGAAGCCGGCGCGGGTCACGACCGGGACTACGAGACCGGAGGTGTCGGATGTGGGGTCCATGTGAGGTCCTGTCCGTTCGATTCAGGTATGTTTCATTTTCTGCACGAACGTTGTAGGAATGTCAATAGATGCCCTACGGTCGAATCATGAACTCCGACCTCAAGCCCGTCCCGGTGAATCCCGCGGCGCTGCCCGCGCCGAGCGGCTACTCGCACGGCACGCTCAGCGGCAACACCCTTCATCTCGGCGGCCAGACCGCGCTGGACGAGAACATGCGGATCGTCCCCGGAGGGATCGTCGAGCAGTTCCGGCAGGCGTTCGGCAACGTACTGACCACGCTGCGGGAGGCGGGCGGCATCCCGGAGGACCTGGTCTCGATCACGATCTTCCTGACCGACATCCCCGACTACCAGGCGCACGGCAAGGAGATCGGCGCGGTCTGGCGCGAGCTCGCCGGCCCGGTCTATCCGGCGATGGCCGGGATCGGGACCACGGCGCTGTGGCAGCCGGAGGCGATGATCGAGATCCTCGGCGTCGCCGTCATCCCCGACGACCGGCTGGTGCGTCCAGGCGTGCTGTGAGGTTGTGAGAGCTAGGAATCCCGCATGTTTACGCCGACGTGGTTGTAGGTGCGATCGGGTTCGCCAAGGATTGACGATCAAGAGGTCCGGCGCCTCCCGTTGCCCCGCTCGTGTCAGAGCCACCGACGGATGTGGCCCCGTCAGGTAGGACCCGTCTCTCTTCGGTCGCAACGGCGCGATCCCTCGCCACCCGCACCTTGAAGGGATGCCGTCGTGGGCTACTCGGGCACAGTGGACCGTCGCGGTCCTGGCCTCACCCGCCCCGGCGGACACCGGCTGAGCGGACGGAAAAACCTCGATTCAACATCAGCTGTTGACCCCACGGAGGTGCCATGTTTGCCACGGATAGTGCCGAGATGCCGACGTCGGGCGCTAAGCGGTTCGGTGTCGCACACGTCCATTTGATCGCCCTGTCGTTCGCATTGACTGCGCCCCTGATGAGTCCGCACACGTTTTCCAGCGCAAATGGGCAGGGCGCCACGCCTTCCAGCCGTATCTCGGTTCCGGTGACGGCGCCGCGGACACCGGCGAGCTACTCCCGACCCGCGGTCGTCGGGGCCGGCGTGCCGCAGAGGCGTGTTGTGCAGGTTGCGTCGGCCGCTTCCGAAGATGGAATCCCGACAGCTGCGCTTGCCGCGTACCAGCGCGCTGAGACGGTCATCAACGCTGCCGACGAGACGTGCAACATCGACTGGCAGTTGCTCGGGGCCGTGGGCCACGTGGAGTCGGACCACGGCCGCTTCGGCGGCAGCACCCTGGGCGCCGACGGCGTCTCCCGTCCAGGCCTCTATGGCATCCCTCTTGACGGTACGAATGGCACCCAGGCGATTGAAGACACCGATGCCGGGCAGTACGACCGAGACAAGATCTGGGATCGTGCTGTCGGTCCGATGCAGTTGATCCCCAGCACATGGTCGGCCGTCGGCGTGGACGCCGATGGCGACGGGCAGAGGAACCCGCAGAACATCAATGACGCTGTGCTGGCGGCGGCGGTGTATCTGTGCGCGGGACCCTATGACCTCGGTAGCGAGGCTGGTCGCCGCGCAGCGGTTCTCCGCTACAACCATTCGCGGTCCTACGCCGACCAGGTGCTGCGTACTCGAGTGGCGTACCTGGAGGGTGACTACGCCGCCGTTCCCGACCACATCGTGTCGGCGACCTCCATGTCCGGCTCTTATCGACGGGCTGACGCTGCTGCCACCGGCGAGGATCGGGGGCCGAAAGCAGGGCGGTCCCCGCGGGGTGGCGACGGCGCCACGGTTCACCCGACCTCCGCTCCGGACCCGGATCGTGGCGGTCAGGCAAGCACGGAAGGGGAGCCTGAGTCGCCTGCGTCGGAGGAGGCTCCGTCTTCGCCGCCGAAGCAGGGACAGGACGAGGGGACTCTCGAGAAGGTCACCGAGCCACTTCCAGCCCCCGTCAGCGAACCTGTCGATCAAGTCTTGACGCTGACCGAGGCGATCACCCGATGCATGGCGAACGGCGTGAATCCGCTCGACCTGGTGGCCTGGAACCGGTGCGTCAACGACCTGGTCCGCTGAGTCCACCTCTGGTTGCGATAGCCGCAACCACCCCGCTGACTTCGGCCGCCAGTGCGGGAAGCTGTCGGCCGACCGTGTCAGGCTCCGAACAGCAGGTAGAGGCCCATGTAGGTGTAGAGCACCATCGCGACGAGTAGCGGCAGCTGACCGGCGACCTGGTGACGTTTGGGAAGGATCTCGAGGGCACGGTCGTGAGCTGCGATGACGCCCAGGACGTGCCCGGTCACGATGGAGACCACCTTGGTTGTGGCCAAGAAGGTCGCATGCTGGAAGAACCAGTAGTTGACCTCCCAGCCCCCGGTCCCGAACAGATTCGTGCCGGTTCCGACTGGGTCGCTGATCTGGATCAGAGTCTGTGAGCCGACCTGTACGAAGAAGCTCAGGTAGTGCGCCACCATGTAGCCGACGACGATCGGGACGATCGAGTGAGCGAGCTGACGCGGGACCTGCCGGCGATCGACGCTCTCATCCACCCCTGTTGCCATCGACGCCGCCATGAAGACGACTCCGACGACGGTGACCGTCGTCAGGAGCCCGGCCGTTCCCAACACGGTCGAATCGATGCCGCTGGACTGGACGAACCGGATCCAGGTCACGCTCTCGCGCCAGCTGTCGTATGCGGTGCTTCCGAGCAGGACCGCGACCGTGGCCACCAGTCCTGCTTCGCCCGGCACACGGGCAAGGTTGCGCAGCGGACTGATCCAGACGAGGTCGCCGTCGTCGTTTCGTGCCCACGGTGAGAGGCGGGCCAGAAGGGTGGAGTAGACCTCGAACGGGTCGGCCCGCTCGAGCCATCGTTCGCCGAAGATCGCGCCGCCGAGCAACATCGCTGCCAAGTAGCACGCGAACCACGCGCGAACCGAGCCCAGATAGGACGCTTGGGGT
The DNA here is from genome assembly GCF_044453405.1 of Nocardioides sp. NPDC051685. NCBI lineage: Bacteria > Bacillati > Actinomycetota > Actinomycetes > Propionibacteriales > Nocardioidaceae > Nocardioides > Nocardioides sp. NPDC051685. The sequence goes on from NZ_JBITCR010000008.1 coordinate 191,754, forward strand.
GAGACGAGCTCGAGCCAGACGAAGGCGAACAGACCGATTGCTGCGGGCCAGTACCCCAGTTGGGCCGGATATCGGCTTATGCCTTCGCCAGGTGGCCGCCCCGCGACCTTCGCGAGGATCAAGTGGAAGGTGCGGGCCGGGCTGACAGCACGGTAGAAGCGGCCGAACAGCAGCGAAGCCGGGACGATGCCGACCCAGAGCCAGACGTAGACCACGCCGAAAGTGGGGTTGCTCAGCAGGTCCGGCCCGAACAGCGCGGGCCAGAGCATGAAGCAGAAGAACGTCATCCCGAGTGCGCGGATGCTCATGGTCCAGGCGCGACTGTCCAGGAATGCTGCCACGTCCGCGCGGATGGTTCGTTCGCCGCCGGTCGCCGCGAACCGGGGCGTACGCCACGCCAGGAGCAGAACGACGAAGGACAGCACGAGGGCGGCCGTGCCGCCCGCGATCGCGAAGTGGGCAGGAATCGGCAGGTCAGCGCCGCCGCCCAAGCCATGCATGGGCAGGATCAGGAGGAACAAGTCAGCGCACCTCGATGAGGGCGACGACGGCGCCGGTGTCGTGGTCCTCGACCTCGACGGTGCCAGGCGTGTTCACGACGATCTCGCCGTTCGTGGTCCCCTCGGCGTACTCGATGAGCTGCTCAGGGGCGGAGTGGACGTGCAGCTCGCCGGCCCGATCGGAGTCGATCTCCACGAGAAGCTTCTCGCCGGTGCCGAGATCGATCTCCTCCGCGTTGGGCGAGACCTCCTCTCCGTCGATCGTGACCGTCAGCAGCGGACCGAGATCGGTGGAGTCGGCCGTGGGGCTGACCGGAGCTGCTGACGATGCGGCGCCCGAGGGGATCACGGAGGACGTCGCGTCGATCGGCTCGGCCGATGGGACGGTTCCTTCGTCGGTGCTTCCGCACGCGGTGAGCGCGAGGACGAGTGCGAAGGTCACAGCGATGGTGCTGCCGAATCGCCCGAGGGCGGTGGTGCGTGGCATGGGCATCTCTCTCATGAGTCGTGTCTGATGGATCGCCCGCACGTGCTGTGCGCCGGGCGGGTCCTAACCGACGAGGTCCGAACCGGGTAGCGCTGCGAGCGCCACGACGGTGGCCGAGGCTGACACCGCGGCCACCTCCCACAGCCGCCGACGAGCGGGCTTGTCGCGCCGGCCGTCGCTTTTCTCGGGGGCGGATCTGCGGCGCCGCTCCCGGTACAGGAGTGTCACCCCCGTGCCGACGATCACCACCGCCAGCGCGACGTACGCTGCCAGCTGCCAGCCGCGGGTCGTGGTCGCCGCGAGTAGCACCGCCGCGCCGCCCACCAGCATGATCCGGGCAAGCAGCTGCGCGGCGGGCGCCGCCTGTTTACCGGCTCGACGCAGGACCGTCCACCGCATCACCGCGGCGCCGACACCGACCGCAGCCGCGAGCAGGAGCGCGGTGTCCGCGGCCAGGCTGAGCGGCCCCGGTCCCGCCGGTGCGTGCGGGCGGGCGAAGATCCAGGTCGCTGCCAATGCCGAGGCCGCACCGAGCACCGTCGCCGCGGCCATCCACCGCTCGACCGAAGTCCGGGCGGGCGCGCTCCGCAGGAGCTGCCAGAAACCGAGTGTGAGGGGCAGCATGATGAGCAGCCTGGCCATGAGCGCCGCCCCGATGTCCGACTCGACCGTCCCGGCGAGGAGCGCCGGGTCGAACGCGTCACCGAGCGAGGTCCGGGCGGCGTAACCGCCGAACGAGAGCAGGGACACGAGCGTCGCCAGCACCATGGTCGCCCAGGTGTACTTGAGCAGACGGCGCGATCCTGGACGGCGGGTGCCCTCTGGCCAGGCGACTCCGAGCACGAACATTGTGCCGACGCCGAGCACCAGGGCGGCCGTCGCGAGGGTTTCCGCCACCGTGTACACCGCGACGACGACCGGGTCGCGGTCGACGACGAGGCCGGGGACCGCGGTGAACCTCTGTGCGGAGTACACGGAGAAGGTCGACGACCCGATCATCGGCTCGAGGGTGCTGGACGGCACCGACCAGACGACCGTGTAGATCCCCTCGTAGCGGGCTTCCGGCATGGGCACGGCAATCGCGTCGTCGGCCCCCGGCGGGTTGTACGGCCGGGTCGACACGATGCGTTCGCCCGCGGGATCAGTCATCTGGATCGTCGCGAGCTCCGCGGGGACAGGCCGGTCGAACGTGATCCGGACCTCGTCGGGGGATCTGACCGTCTCGCCGTCCTGAGGGCTCACGGAGACCAGCACCGGATCACCGGATGTCGACGGCAGCACCGTGAGCAACACTCCCCAGCAGGCTGCGACCAGCACAACCAGCCCCATCACCCGCCGACGGATCCTGGGGCGGGGTGGGGCTGTCACAGCCCGTGGGCGAATCTCCTGCGCCGTCATCGGCCAGCCTCCTGCATGATTGGGAACTCCTGGGAAATTTCGGGCCCGGCAGAGACGGTCCGGGGCTGTGCAGCGCCGCCCAGCCCCGGACCGTCGGTGGTGTCAGATGCTGATCAGCAGGCCGACTCGTCGATCGGGTTGATCTGCTCGCAGGTCAGACCCTTTCGCCAGGCCTTCGGGATCTCCTGTGACCAGCCGTTGTAGACCAGCGGGAGGGCCAGGACGCCCTGTCCACCCACACCGGGGTGGGCGACAAGCTCGTCGTCCATCTTGGTGTCCGACGTCGGCCCCAGCGGCAGCTGGCCGGCGATGGCGGCATCCGAGATGTCGCCATCGTTGTTCGGGTCGACGTCGATGATCTGCATGGCGTTGGAGAACTTGTTGGAGACGTAGGCGTAGTAGCCGCCACCCTTCTTGGCGCCGAAGTTGGCGCCGTGGCAGCCGGGGTTGCACGGCAGTTGCGTGATCATCTTGTTTGTCTTCGGGTCGATCACGTCGACCGTCGCGGACAGGGTGTTCACCGCCAACAGCGCCTTACCGTCCGGGCTCACCGGGAGCTGGACGGTCAGTCCGCCCCACGGCTTGCCCGCTTCGGGACCGGTCTGCGGGTCGTAGTTCTCCCACAGGTCGATCGTGGAGTTCTTGGCCACACCGCCGTCGGGGGTGGCGCACGCGTCCTCCTTCAGCGACACGCACGACACGCTCATGCCCAGGAAGTTGGACAGGTACGCCTTCTTCGAGTCCGGCGTCATCGACGTGGCGATCGGGAACGCCCCGACGGGCTCATGCCTGACCTTCCCCGAGTCCAAGTCGACGATGGCGGCCTCGTTGGCCATCGTGTCCGGCGCGACGACCGTCTTGCCGTCATGGCTGGTCCAGTGCGCGTGCGGGTGCGGGGTCATGCCGCTGTCCGGGTCGACGTGGATGCGCTTGATGATCTTCGTGGCGCCCGGTGCCGCCTCGACGATGTCCGTCCCGGCGTTGATGCCGATCGTCAGGTTGTCGTTGCCCGGACGGGTCATCACGTGCGCAGGGTTGGGCCCGACCTCGAGGCTCCGTATGAACTTGCCGGTCTCCCGGTCGAACACGTCGGTCTCGTTGTCGAACCACTCGTTCCCGTACAGGTACTTGTAGGTCTTGTCCGTCCACATGTTGTGGACGTTGTTCATGTTGATCTCGGGGGCCGCGATCTTCCGGTCGATCGTCCAGTCCTCGGCGTCGATCTTCGTGATGGAGCCGTGCTTCTCCTTCCCGGCGTAGTCCTCCATCTGAGTGGCGAACCAGACCTCACCCACACCAGGGGCGGTCGGCTTCTTCAACGCGGGCAGCTTCTTCGGGTACCCGAACTTCTGGTCGAAGTACGCGTCCAGGTTCGGGATCAGCACCGGCTTGCCGTCCGCGTCGTGCTGCAGGATCGGGACGGGCGGCTGGACCGGGTTCCAGGACACCTCCTTGGTGGCGCTCTGCTGCTGCCAGTTGTTCGGGTTGCTGGCGGTGAAGGCGGTGTTGACCAGCCGCTGGATGATGTCGGCGTTCGACGGAACGGGCTCGGGCTTGCCGTTGACCACCAGGTTCTCGCCGAAGTCGAGACCCAGCGTGAGCGGGTCGTCGACCACGACCGCGCCGAGCCCGTAGACCGCGATCGAGTCGGTGAAGGCGTACAGCCCCGGCTCGGTGAGCTGGATCGTCTTCTTGCCGTAGAAGGCGCCCTTTGAATCCATCCACGGGAACCCGTCCGCCCCCTCCGGGGCGATCAGCCCGATCGGGTTGCGGATTGCCTGCGACTTGGCCGGGTCCACGTTGAACGTGACGGTGACCGGGGGGCCCTCGACCGTGAAATCCTTGAGGGAGTCCAGGACACCCATCAGATCCACGCCGACCGGCAGCGAGTCCAGGTCGACCGGCTCGCCCGCCGGCATGTCGGCGACGGTCGCCTTGAGTTGGCCGATCAGATCCTCGGCCTCGGCGGCCTTGCCAGCCGCCTCCGGCGAGGACTTCGCGAGGCCCTGCACGGTGGCCAGGGTCGAGTTGAGGCCCAGCGGGTCAGCCGAGGCGCCCGCCCCGCCGAGGCCGCCGGTGAGGCCGCCGGTGATGTTCTCCACCAACGACCCGTCAGCCGGTAGCAGCGGGCCACCGACAGAGGGCACTCCGCCAGCAGGTGCGACCCGGGGGAGCACGCCGACCGCGACCGACTTGCTGCCGAAGAGGTTGAGACCGGAGTCGAACCATGCTCCGTTCTGGTCGGTGATGTCGAAGTTGATGGGGAGCGGGCCCACCCCGACCGGCTGCTGGCCTACCGCCGGCATCGTGGTCAGACTCGCCGCTGTGATCGCCGAGGCCGCCGCCACGGCCACCGCGCCGAGTCGTCGTCGTCGATTCCTGGGCCCCAAGAATCCTTGGGGAGCTGATACAGACATGAAGAATGCCTCTCTTTTCTAGCGCATTTGATTCGATCTCCAAGGTGAAATTCGGGGAATCCCGAGGAGTGGTAATCACTCAATACTGCCCTCATTAAGGGCCCTCAACCCTGGGTGAAATCTCATCGTTAATGGGACCTCACGGCCTCACGAGGCATTCATTTCGGGGAGGAGATGCGACGGCTGGCGTCGAGTTTCGCGCTCAGTATATACCCCCAGGAGTTTAAATACCCCTCGGAGTTTAAATACCCCCGGGCGTTTATGAAATCGCTGCGGCCGGAGACGCAATGCGAAGGCGCTGTGCGCTTTTTACTGGTGCGTTACGTCGCGGCGATGAGTCGGTCATACCTGATCGGCCTACTGGCTATCTGACCCCAGATTGTCTATCTGGGAACCCCTGAAACATCCAATACATGCCTCTGAAACATCCAAGGTAACTGGGTATAAGGAGGGGATGAGTAAAGAAGGAGAACCATGCCCAGTCTCACCTACGTTCACCAGCGCAGCTCTGGAAGGACGGTCCAGCTGCTTGCCGATATCAACGTGGACAAGGCCGTCGAAGCGATGGAGCTGCCATGACCACGATCCCCGCTGACCCCTCACGGCCCCGGGCTGGTGCCGGTACGGCCGATCGAAGGCGTTCCAGCGCCCCGCTGTGGTTGCTCGCTCGGCGCGTGCACTTCATGGCGGGCCTTCTGGTCGCACCGTTCCTCGCGGTGCTGGCGTTGACCGGCCTGGCCTATGCCTTCACTCCTCAGATCAACGATGTGCTGTACGGCGACGAACTGCACGTCGAGGCGCAGACCGGGAACCCGCGCCCGCTCTCGGATCAGGTCGCGGCCGCACTCGCCGTCCATCCCGACGCACACGTCACCTCGGTCATTCCCGCGGAGGACCCCGACCGAACCACCCGGGTAGTGCTCATGGGCATTGACGGCCTGCACCAGACCGGGAGCCACTTCTCCTCGGAGTCGCTGACCGTGTACGTCGATCCGTATACCGGTGGCGTCACTGGCGAGCTGGTCACGGTGGCCGACCGGCCACCCGCGCAGGTGTGGCTGCGCGAGCTCCACGGCAACCTGCACCTGGGAGACTTTGGTCGGATCTATTCCGAGTTCGTTGCCAGCTGGCTGCCCTTCATCGTGCTCGGAGGCCTGGTGCTGTGGCTCGGCAAGCGGGCCCGTGGCCGGTCCCTGCGGGCCGTGCTGGTTCCGTCCTTCACCGCGAAGGGACGTGCACGCAACCGGTCCTGGCACGGGGTGCTGGGCCTCTGGCTGGCGGTCGGGCTACTCGGTATCAGCATCACCGGCCTGACGTGGTCGACGTATGCCGGTGGCCGCGTCGACGCCGCGATCACTGCCGTGAACGGCAAGACTCCGTCGCTTTCCCCGTCGGAGGTCGCGGCCGTGGGCAGCGCTGAGCCGATCGGTTTCGACCGTGCTGTCGAGGTGGCCAGGTCGGAAGGCCTGCAGGGTGAACTCACTCTCGCGCCGCCGCACGCCGCCAAGGAGCCGTTCATCGTCGAGGAGTCGTCCGAAGGGCTGCCGATCCGCAAGACCGCCGTCGCCATCGATCCCTACACCGAGCAGGTCACTGCCCGCCAGGGCTGGGAGGACTACCCCCTGATGGCCAAGCTCACCAGCATCGGCGTCGATGCCCACAGCGGCACCTTGTTCGGTCTGGCCAACCAGCTCCTGCTGGCACTGCTGGCCCTGGGATCGCTCGTGCTCCTGGGGCTGGGGTATCGGATGTGGTGGCAGCGCCGGCCCACTCGGTCCGGGCGTTCCTCCCCGCCGCCGGTGTGGCGCAACCTGTCGGTGCCGATGCTGGTGGTGGTGCTTCTCGCGGCGGGTGCACTGGGCTGGGCGATGCCGGTCTTCGGCGTCACCCTCGTCGCATTCGTCCTCCTCGACGGCACCGTGAATGCACTGAGGCGGCGTCGCGCACGCGTGAGCGCCGTCTGAGGCGTCCCGCCACGACCGGCCGGCGGGATCTGGTTGGTCGTGGCGGGACCAGCGAGCTAGAGGGGACGCCCGAGCGCCGTGGCCAGCGAGACCGCGACCGCCATCACGGCGAGCTCGAGCCCGGCCCACACGGTGAGTGGCGTGGGCTGCTGGCGCGCCACCCGGTCGACGACGGCAGTACGGATGTACGCCCCGGAGCACCCCAGCAGCGCCATGCAGGCGAGCTTGCCCATGACCAGCCAGCCAGCACCGGTCTGTGTCAAGGCGTCGACTACCTCTCCGAGGGGCGGCGTCACGTCGCCGGTCAGCCGGGGCGCGGCCAGCAACAGGCCGCTGACCGCCACCAGCGCGAAACTCACCTCGGCGACCCGCGAGAACCGGGGAAGAACGATGGCCAGCGCTTGCCGGTCGGCGCCGACGATCAGAGAGGTGATTGCCAGTCCGCCGACCCAGAGTGCCGCTCCGGTCACGTGGAAGGCGCTGGCCGTCATCAGCAGCAACGGCGGCTCACCCTGCGAAGGGTGCCCGCTCATCGACACCGCCGTCAGGCCAGCCAGCGCGATCAGAAAGCCCACGTCCGGCGGCAGCGACGGCCGCCGCAAGCGGGCAACCGAATAGGCGGTCAACGCTCCCGCCGACCCGGCGCTGATCAGTAGTGCGAGACCTAGGCTGACGTTTCCGCCGTAGCCGAGCACGCCGCTGACCGGCAGCCGGAGCTGGCGGAGCGAGATCTCCGCCGCGTTGAACCAGAGACCCAGGAGCGCCGCGACCGCCCAGACTGCTGCGATCCACACCGCCGCCGTTGAAGTACGTCGGACCAGGGCAGGAGCACGGTCGCGACCAGCCTCACCCAGAAGCACCAGCACCAGCACGGAGCCCACGGAACCGATGGCGCACACGTTCGCGATCCAGCGGAGCAGCGGGATCCCGGTGCGCACCACCATCGACGGCTCGGGAATGCCGACGACGGGGTGGGGCAGCGTGACCAGTATCCCGAAGGCAAGCGCGGTGAGGCTCGCGCCGACAAGCGCCGAGACATGCAGGATCCGGATGCGGTCGTTCATGTCGCATCCCTTCGGCGTACAGCCAGGCGACCGACAACACCGACGCACACCGCGATCGCGGCCAGCAGGGCGATCCACAGCCACGTGGGTATCGCAGCCAGACCATGCGGCTGATCTACGTCGAACGCCGTCATTGCGGTGGCAGCGGACGCGGTCGATGCGGTCGATGCGGTCGACACGGTGGACGCAGTGGTCGCGGTGGACGCCGACCGCCGGATGTTGATTGGCACTGACCCGATGATCGGGTGACCGTCCGCTCCGAGCACCCGGTAGTCGATCTGGTAGCGGCCCGAAGGCCCCACCTCACTCATCGAGGCGGTCAGGGTGTTCCCGTCGATACGAGCCCGACCGCACGCCCAGTGGCTGCTCTGAGGTCCGGTCACCACTACGCCGTTGGCGCCGGGAAACGCTTGGATCGGCTGGTCGAAGGTGAGCACCACCTCCGATGGGCTGGCGGCGAGCACGGCGCCGGCATGCGGAAAGCTCTTGACCAAGTGGGCATGTGCCGACGCCGGCGACGCTGTGAATAGTGTGGGGGTCAACAACGAGAGCGCGAGGATCGTTGCTACGAACGCCGTGGCGAGGCGCTGCGATCCGCGTGTTGAAGCATTCGACATTGCTTCCACCTAAATGAGTTTCGAGAGTCATCGAATGAGGGGTGGTACAAGGCTCAGCCGGCTCCGGCCGCGCGCAGGAGAGCGCAGGACCACGTTTCACGCGCCTCTATGGCCTCTCAGTTCCCGTGATCCGGCTCCAGGTTCTTCTCGCCGCCCGTGTCGGTGCCGACGCGGGAGCGGATGCGATCACCGTGGTTCCGGTGGTGACGACGAATGAGATAGGGATGGGGGCATACTGCGGGCAATAACCTTCTGCATGGCGAACCCTATTCTGTGTTCGTGAACGCGCACGGCGATGTGCTGGTCAGCTCCGAAAGTTGGCACCTAAATTTGAGCTCAGAGCGGTTGCGGAACAATTACGCATGCGCATGTCACCTGTAACAAAGAAAAGTGCCAAGTGAAGTGCTCTTAACGCTGGTGTTCAGGGAATTGGGGTGGCTGCAACGCCCCCGTAACGCTTCGATGCCATTCAGCCTTTTCTGCCGTTGGCGTGAGCGCGTTATGAAGTGATAATACCCTTACGGGCTGGGGTATTGCGTTCTCGGAGAACACTCTTGGTTAATGCGCCTCGGGCGGTGGAGGGGCCTCTGACGGCCTGGGCAATGTGGACTTGGATAATCCCTACGCGTACGTCTCCAGAATCGTTCGGGGTGTGCCGTCGAAGTGCTCGTCGGCGAGGTCCACGACGCCGTCTCCGTCTGACCCGTGGCCGCGCCATGCCAGCAGGAGACCTCGTCCAACGATCACCTCCCGCTGAAGCACATGAGTGCGGTCACGTGGAGCGCCTCGTTCGGCGCTGCCGGAAACGATGTGACGGGTTCTCGGGCGACCGCCGCAACCGGCCGCCGCGAGCGGGAGGCGCGCGGCGGGCCGGGAGAGGTGTCCTCAGGAGAGCCAGTCGAGCTCGCCGTCGGCTCGCTGGTCGCCGAACCGGACGTCGTCGAGGCGTAGGCCCTCGACGTTCTCCAGGATCATCGGCGTCTCGACCTTCTCGACCGTGACGTCACGCAGGGTGACATCGCTCAGCGGCGCGTCGGCGGGTCCGTGGATCTCGAGCCCGGTCTTGGCGGAGGCGACGGTGATGTCGGAGAAGACGATGTCACGGTAGACCGGCGGGAAGTTGCCGCCCAGCTCGCCGGGGTAGTCCAGCTGGAACCAGATGAAGTTCTCGAAGGCGCCGATCTCCATGTTGCTGACCCGGATGTGCTCGACCGTGCCGCCGCGGTCGAGGTTGCCCTTGAACCGGATCGCCGAGGCGCCGTCGCGCAGCACGTTGTCGGTGAAGTAGACACCCTTGATGCCACCGGACATCTCGCTGCCCAGCGCGATGCCGTCCTCGCCGCCCATGTCGTTGCGACGGATCACCACGTTCTCGCTGGGGCGGGCGATGGTGCGTCCGTCGAGATCGCGTCCCGACTTCACGACGACCGAGTCGTCGCCGGTCCGGAAGCGGTTCTCCTCGATCAGCACGTTGGTGCTGGAGTCGACGTCGATGCCGTCGTTGTTGGCGCGGTGGCTGTCGACGTCGAGCCCACGTACGGTCGCCTGGTCGGTGTAGACGAGGTGGTTGATCCAGAACGGCGAGTTGGTGACGGTGTAGTCCTCGAGCAGCACCCGCTCGGCGTGGAAGAACTGGATCGCGCTGGGCCGCAGGAACGTACCCTTCCCGAAGACGCGCTCCTCGACCGGTACGCCGTCGAAGCCCATCTGGCGCAGCCGGAGCTGATCCGGCTTCTCCTGCTCCTTCCAGGCGTGGAACTCGGAGTCCTCGTTGCCGTCGATGGTGCCCGACCCGGTGATGGCGACGTCGTGCACCTCGTTGGCGTAGATCAGCGGCGAGTAGCCGTCCAGCTCGGTGCCCTCCCAGCGCGTACGCACCACCGGCAGGTAGTCGTCCGTGTCGACGCCGAACAGCAGGGTTGCCCCCTCGGAGACGTGGAGGTCGATGTTGCTGGCCAGGTGCACCGGGCCCTCGGAGAGCCAGGTGCCCTCGGGGAGCACGACGCGGCCGCCGCCATCGGCCGATGCCTTCGCGATCGCCGCCCTGATCGCCGGCAGCGCGTCGGTCGTGCCGTCTCCGACGGCCCCGAAGTCGGTGATGTCGTAGTCGCGGTCGGGGATCGAGGGCTCGTCGATGCGGTCGACGATCTTCGCGATCGCGGCAGCATCCGGGCCACGTACGACCTGGTCCGTCTGCTGGTCGGCGAGGGCGGGCGTGGTCGCGGTCAGCGAGCCGACCAGGCCGAGGACGAGCAGTTGGGGTGTCACGCGCTTTCGAATACGACGCATCGATGCTCCTCGAAGGCTTCGACGGTGGCCGGGGCCACCGCGAGGGGGACTGTGGCACTTGTCACACTAGTGGCGTACTTGTCATACGTCTATGCCCTCGAGGGGGTGGAGCATGGAAGAAGCCAGGCCCCGGCCGGCGGCCGGAACCTGGCTTCTGTGTGGGGACTCGGCGCCTCAGGCCTTCTTGGTGGCCCAGAAGATCTCGGCGATCTCGTCGATCTTGGCGAGGAGCTGGTCGGCGACCTCGAGGTCGAGGGTGCCCTTGGTGCCGGCGGCGCCGGCGAGCTTGGTGGCCTCGTTGACGAGGGTGTGGAGCTGGGGGTAGGCCTCGAAGTGCGGGGGCTTGAAGTAGTCGGTCCACAGCACCCAGAGGTGTTCCTTGACCAGGTTGGAGCGCTGCTCCTTGATCACGATGGCGCGGGTGCGGAAGTCGGGGTCGTCGCTGTCCAGGGCCTTGGCGATGACGGCCTTGACGGACTCGGCCTCGATGCGGGCCTGGGCGGGGTCGTAGACGCCGCAGGGCAGGTCGCAGTGGGCCGAGACCTCGATCGTGGGAGCGAACAGACGCATGGTGGTTCCTCTCGATGGTGTGGTGGAGAGACCGTCGAGGTCGACGGTCAGGAAGCCTTCTCGGCCGGGATGCGGTCGAGCGGGAGGGTGCTGGCGGACGGGCCGAGCGACCAGTAGTGCCGGTCGTGGTGGAGGAGCGGTTCGGCGGTCTCGACGAGGCTGACCGTGTCGATCTCGAGCAGCACCAGCCAGGCCTCGCCGGCGGGGATGACGCGGACCACGTGGCCGTAGAAGCTGGCTGCGGCGTCGTCCAGGACCGGCGGCTCCCCGTGCGGGAGCGTCCAGCCCTGTGCCACGGTGAACCGTGGTGCGGTGCGGTCGGCGAAGGCCGCGGCCACGTCGGCCTGGGACTCGGTCAGGACGTGCACCGCGAGACGGTCGCTCCCGGTGAGCGCCGGGCCGGACCGGCTGGACCGAGACACCGAGAACGACAGCATCGGCGGGTTCGCGCTGACCGAGGCGACGCTGGAGACCGTCGCTCCGACGGGTCCCGTATCGGTCGAGGCGGCGACGATGGCCACGCCGGTGGGGTATCGACGGAAGCCGGCCTTGAACTGGTCGGTGAGTGTGTCGCTCACACCCCCTCCTCTCTCTTTGGCAGTGACGCTAAAACATCAAGTCCGGTTGAGGTCCAGTCATCCACGGTGTGATCGCTGACTCATCTGGTTGTCCGCACCTGAGATCATGTGAGGCGCCCGAAGTGCTGCTTGTTAGACTAGCTAAGCACTTGTTATACAACTTGGGTCGGTCGCTGCGACTTCGAAGCTTCGACCTCGGTCGCCTAACCTTCCCAGAGAATCGCTCTGCCTCACGATCTAAGGAGTCCCTTCGTGGACGTCTCCCCTCTCATCTGGTGGTTGACCATCGGCATCGCCAGTGCCGTGCTGCTCGTCGACGTGCTCGTCATCGGCCGTCGTCCGCACGAGCCTTCGCGTCGAGAGCTGATCGTCGCGCTGGGCCTCTACATCGGCCTGGCCGTGGTCTTCGGCATCGGGATCTACGTCTTCTCGGGCCCGAGGTACGGCACCGAGTTCTTCGCCGGTTGGCTGACCGAATACTCGCTGTCGGTCGACAACCTGTTCATCTTCATCATCATCATGTCGAAGTTCGCGGTGCCGAGGCAGTACCAGCAGAAGGCGCTGCTCATCGGCATCATCCTGGCGCTGGTCTTCCGCGGCATCTTCATCGGCGTGGGTGCGGCCGCGATCGAGAACTTCAGCTGGGTCTTCTACCTGTTCGGCGCGTTCCTGATCTACACCGCGGTCAAGCTCGCCCTGGAGGGCGGCGAGGACGAGGACGAGTACGAGGAGCCCGCCGTGGTGAAGTTCCTCGAGCGTCACATCCCGCTGACCTCGCGGTGGGACAGCGCGAAGATGTTCATCCGTGAGAACGGCAAGCGGGTCGCGACCCCGATGTTCGTGGTCATCTGCGCTCTCGGCACCACCGACCTGCTCTTCGCACTCGACTCGATCCCGGCGATCTACGGCCTGACCAACGAGGCCTACCTGGTGATGACCGCCAACATCTTCGCGCTGATGGGTCTGCGGCAGCTCTACTTCCTCATCGGTGGTCTGCTGGAGCGGTTGGTCTACCTCTCCTACGGCCTGGCGATCCTGCTCGGGTTCATCGGCCTCAAGCTGATCTTCCACGCGCTCCACGAGAACGAGCTGCCCTTCATCAACGGCGGCCACCACGTCGGGTGGGCCCCAGAGGTCTCCATCGAGGTCTCCCTCAGCGTCATCATCGGCATCCTGGCGATCACCACCGTGCTCAGCCTCCTGAAGTCGCGCAGCATGACCGAGGCCGAGCGCGACGAGGCCACCGGCCCGCGCAGCATGTGATCCTTCGTCGACAGCCCGGCTGAGCCGGAACGACCCGCAGGCCCGCTCCGATCGGAGCGGGCCTGCGGCCGTTCTCGGCCCACTAGGGTGAGCGCATGACCGTGGCAGCAGCTCCCGGACCCCGCTGGCTCGGGGACGTCGGACAGGCGGCACTGGCCGGGGTGCTCGCGCTGGTGCTGCTGCCGGTCGGCTGGACCTCGGTCGTCGACGGTGAGGTCGCCGAGGCGTGGCAGATCGCGCTGGTGGCCGCGCTGGCGGTTCTGCACGCTGCGGTGGCCAGCGCCCGGCGTTGGCCGCTGGCGTCGTACGCCGCCGGGGCGCTGGCCGAGCTGGTGCTGGTCGCCGCCCCGGACCTGGGCGGGCCGACGGCGGTGGCGGCGGGGAGCGAGTACGGGCCCGTGCTGCTGCCGAGCAGCCTGTGCTTCTTCGTGCTGCTCTACGCGGTGAGCGCGCGGGACCGGCGGCCGTGGCCAGGGGTAGCGCTCGGCATCGGGCTGGTGGGGTGTCTGGTCACCGTCGTACGTCTGTCGGGGTTCGAGGGCATCGGGCTGCTGGGGTGGACGTGGTGGCTGCTGGTGGCCACGGCGACGGTGGCGGCCACGGTGGCGGCGTGGGCGCTCGGCCGGTTCCGGGCCACCCGGGCCGCGTGGATCGACCAGCTCGCCGACCGGGCAGCCGCCGAGGAGCGTCAGCGCATCGCGCGCGAGATGCACGACGTCGTCGCGCACTCGCTCGCGGTCGTCGTCAGCCATGCCGAGGCCGGCCGGATGGTCGTCGGGCAGCAGCCGGAGCGGGCCTCGGGGATCCTCGACACCATCGCGACCACCGGGCGGGAGGCGCTCGTGGAGATGCGCGGGCTGCTCGGCGTGCTCGGTGGGGAGTCCACGACCGAGCCGCAACCGGGGCTGGCCGACGTCCACGACCTCGTCGAGAGGATGCGCGAGGCCGGGCTGACGGTCCGGCTCGAGATGGGCGAGCCGGGCCAGGTCGCTCCCGCCGTCGGCCTCACCGCCTACCGCGTCGTGCAGGAGGCGCTCACCAACGTCACCCGCCATGCGGGCACCGGGGCCGTCGCGACGGTGTCGCTGACCCGCACCGGACGCCACCTCGAGGTCGACGTCAGCGACGACGGTGCCGGGATCCAGCGCCCGCCCGGCCGCGGGCTGAGCGGGATGCGCGAACGGGTGGCGGCGGTCGGTGGCACCCTCGAGGCCGGGCCGAGCGACGAGGGCTGGCGCGTACGCGCCATGATGCCGCTGTGAGCGAGCCAGAGATGCCGATCCGGGTTGCCATCGTCGACGACCAGGAGCTGATGCGCTCCGCGCTCCGGATGATGGTGGAGAGCCAGCCGGACCTCGAGCTCGCCGGCGAGGCGGCCGACGGCCACGAGGCGCTCGCCCTGGTGCGTACGAAGCGGGTCGACGTCGTCCTCATGGACCTGCGCATGCCCCGCCTCGATGGGATCCAGGCGACGTCAGCGATCACCGGCGAGCAGCCGGCGACGCGGGTGATCGCGCTGACCACCTTCGACCTCGACGACTACGCGTTCCCGGCGATCCGGGCCGGCGCCAGCGGCTTCCTCCTCAAGGACGCCCGGGCGGAGGAGATCGTCGACGCGATCCGCACCGTTCATGCAGGTCACGCGGTGGTTGCGCCGTCGACGACGCGTCGTCTGCTCGAGCACGTCGCGACCGCGCCGGCCGCCGACAGCGGCCGTGCCGCCGACATCCGCGACGCCCTGACCCCGCGCGAGCTCGACATGCTGCTCGAGCTCGCCACCGGCGACAGCAACGCCGAGATCGCCCGTCGCGTCCACCTCTCCGAGGCGACGGTGAAGACGCATGTCGGCCATGTGCTCGCCAAGCTCGGCCTGCGCGACCGGGTGCAGGCGGTCGTGCTGGCGTACGAGACCGGGTTGGTCGGACCCCGGAGCTGAGCCTCATCCTGCAGGATGAGAGGCCCGCGACCTGAGGGCGAAGAACCGCCGCCGTGCGCGGACGAGTGTGGAGGCATGACCACACACGCACCGATCGGGCGCAGCCCGATCAGAACCAGACCACTCCCGTCAGGTGCCTACTCCGGGCAGTCCTGGCGGATCCACCAGATCACCGACGACTTCGAGCTCGAGGACGTCTGGGCCCTGCCCGTCCGAGGCGGCGCCGACGACTTCCCCCGCTTCGTCGAGGCGATGATGAGCGGCGACGATCGCGACTTCCCGGCGGCGTACCGCCTCCTCTTCGCGGTCCGCTGGGCGCTCGGCCGGATGCTCGGCACCGAGCAGGACGAGCACGGCCTGGGACGGCGCGTAGCCTCGCTCGGCGACCGGCTCCCTGGCGACCTCCGGGACCATCGCGCGCCCGAGCGCGACGAGAGCCCGTTCCATGCGCTCTACCTGACGGATCGGGAGTACGCCGCCGAGATCGCCAACCGCACGATGCACGGTGTCCTGCACCTCGGCTGGGTCGAGGACGCGAGCGCGCCCGACGGCTACTGCGCGCAGATGAGTGTGCTGGTGCGGCCGAACGGGCGGTTCGGGGAGGCCTACATGGCCCTCATCAAGCCGTTCCGCTACCTGGTCGTCTACCCGGCGCTGCTGCGTACGATCGGCCGCCGCTGGGAGACCGCCCAGGAGGTGGCCCGATGACTGCGACCATGGAACGTACGCAGCCCCGATCCTCCGTACGCCGCGCCGCCCCCTGGCTGGCCGGTGCCTGGGCGCTCGCCTTCGGCGCCCTGTCCGGGCTCGCGCTCCTCGACCGGATACCCGACCCGTGGGCTCCCGAGGGAGCCTCCCCGCTCGGCGGTCTCAGCGGCACGCAGATGTCCTGGGTCGTCACCGTCGCCGCACTCCTGGTGCTGGTCGCCGGTGTGTTGGGAGCCGCCGGCCGGGAGCCTCGCGCGCGGCGCCGTGCCGGCCGGCTGCTGGTGGTGGTCGGGCTCGTGGTCGCGCTGGTCATCTCCGACGTACGCGCGCTGTCGTTCCTCGGCTATCTGCCGCAGACGCTGCTCGCGCTGGTCGGCCTCGGTCCGGTTGCGGGACATCTGAACTGGGGCATCGTCATCGACTCGGGCACGGCGCTCGCGCACGCGGTCGGCGGGTTGGCGACCGTGGTCGCCGGCGTCGGCCTGCTCGAGCGGGCCGAGCCCGGCGGCCGGATCGACTGGAGCCGCTGGACGCGCTGGGGGCGCCCCGCGGTGAGCGTCGCCGTCGTCGTCCCTCTCCTCTATGCCGTCACCCGGATCGCGTGGGCGGTGGGCGTGCCGCTCGGCATCAGGCCGGAGATGCTCGACGAGCTCGGCTCGGGGCGTTGGGCCGGCCTCGGACTGGCGCTCTTCGCGGTGGTCGGGGCCCTGCTGACCTGGGGTTTGCTGGCCCGCTGGGGCGAGGTCTTCTGGGCCTGGGTGCCGCGGTTCGGTGGCCGCCCGGTGCCGGTCGCGATGGCCCTGGTGCCCGGCATCCTGGTCGCCGGCGCCGTGACCTCCGCCGGGCTCTCCTTCTGGCGGATGGTGGTCGCCGGCGACCTCTGGATGGTCCCCGGCGCCACCTCGGACTGGGCGGCATGGGTTCCCGAGATGCTCTGGCCGGTGTGGGGAGTGGCGCTGGCCGTCGCCTGTCTCGCGTACCTGGGGCGACGAACTCTTGGCCAAGTCCGGGAAAACTCTCGGCTCATCCGGGGCTGAAAGGGCGCCAAACAGGGACCATGTACCCATGCGTATCCGTCCCCCACGCGCCGGTCGCCAGCATTTGAACCATCTGACCGGACAGGGCGGACTCGCTCTGGGCGGTCGGAATCTCGCAGACCGGCTTGCCCACGAGAATCGGCTCTCCTCCGATGAGGCCTCCGGCATCGTCGCCCAGATCGCGCGCATCCTCGCCGCGGGCCACGCCGCGGGACAGGTGCACGGGGACATCCGGCCGGCCACCATCGGGTACGCCCCGGACGGCCGGATCGCTCTCGTCGGTGCGCCCGCGCCCCGCGGCGGTGAGGCCCTGCCCTACATGTCCCCGGAGCAGATCGACCGTCAGCGGCTCAGCCCGGCCAGCGACATCTACTCGCTCGGCGCGGTGTTCTTCGAGCTGCTCGCCGGGCGCCCGCCGTATGCAGGGCTCGAGCCGGAACGCGTCGGCACCCTGGTGACCGTGCCCGGTCACCTCGATGGCATCACCACCGCGATGCTCGCCGGCGACCCGGCCAAGCGCCCGCGGGCCGATGAGGTGGCGACGGTGCTCGAGAGCGGGGTCGCGGCCCCACCGAAGCGGATCGTACGTCCGGCCGGCCGGACCGGTCCGCGCCTGGCGCCCACGGTGCTGGGTGTGCTGATGATCCTGGTCCTGCCGGGGTTGATCCTCGGCGGCTGGGGCACGCTCCGGGCCGGCGACACGACGTCGAACATCGGGAGCGCCGGGCCGTTGGCCGACATCTTGCCGACCAGCTTCCAGCTCGCCTTCGACCTCTCGATCGAGCGGGACGCGCTGCGGACCGATGCGGCCCTGACCGAGGACTTCCTCCAGATCACCGACAGGTCCATCGAGGCCTGGACCGCCGAGGTCGAGGACCTGGAGATCGGGGACGATCAGGGGCTGCGGCGGCGTACGGAGAGATCGGCGGCCGCTCTCGAGCGGCTCTCCGACATCCGCGCGGCCGCCAGGGCGGGCGACCGGTCCGGCAAGATGGCGGCCGTCGAGCTCTACACGAACGCGGTCAACGGGCTCTTCGACCTCGCCGCCGAGCTGCCCACGTTCCAGAACGACGCGCTGGCCAGGCAGGCGCGCAACCTGGAGCTGATCGGATCCGTCTCGGAGGTGCTCGGGCTCGAGCGGAGGGTCATGGCGAACGCGTTGCGGAACGGGCGGATCAGCGACCGTGGCATCGCCGATCTCAGCGCGGCGCAGGACTCCTGGGCGACCCATTCGGGATCGATCTACGCCCGCGCCGATCCGGCGACGCGACAGGCGCTCGACAGGATCTCGGGGCGGTCGTTCGAGTTCGGGTCCTATGCGGTCTCGTCCCAGCGTGCCGTCATCCGGGTGCTCAACGCTCGTGCCGTCGAGGACGTGGTCAGGCAGCTGAAGGACGGCGCCGACGGGAGGGCCGTGGACCAGATCTGGCTGGCCGATGCGGCCAGCTACGTCCAGGACCTGAAGAAGGTGGTCGTCGACTCGGCTCGCCAGCTTGCCGCCGATGTCGACCGTGAGCACCAGGACGCGAAGGGCCAGGCGATCGGCTGGGGGATCTCCACCGGCGCGATGCTGGCGTTGTTCGCCGTGCTCGGGCTCACGCTGATCCGTTCGCGAGGGCGTTCGGTTGATGCGTAAACCGACGATCTCAGCCAAGATCGGCGGACTTCATCGGTGCGTACACGAGACGCACGGGGTGTGAGTCCGACACCATATGCGCATGCGAACGCGCCCCCCGATCGCAGGCCGCTACCGCCTGCACCGACTGCTTGGACGCGGCGGGATGGGCGAGGTCTGGCAGGCAGCCGACATCAGGCTTGAACGCTGGGTGGCCGTGAAGATCGTGGAGATGTCGGCCGACCCCAAGGTGACCGAGCGCTTCCGCCGTGAGGCGCTCTCGACGACGGCGGCCAGCCACCCGGGCACGGTGCAGGTGCACGACGTCGGGGTCGAGCAGACCGAGTACGGCAGCATCGTCTACCTGGTCATGGAGCTGCTTCCCGGCCCGACACTGGCCGACCGCCTCGAGAAGCAGGGCCGGTTCACGGTGGAGGAGGCGGGCGAGGTGATGGTCCAGGTCGCCCGTACGCTCACCGCGGTCCACACCTCGGGGATCATCCACCGCGACATCAAGCCCTCCAACCTGGTCTACGACGGCGACGGCCGGATCCGGGTGCTCGACTTCGGCATCGCCCAGCTGGCCGGCCATCAGGCCGAGCGGCTCACCTCGACCCGTCACGTGATGGGGAGCCTGCCCTACATCTCGCCCGAGCAGGCCGCCGACGCCGTGGTCGGCCCGGCGAGCGACATCTACGCGCTCGGCTGTGTCGCGTTCGAGCTGCTCACCGGGCGTGCTCCGTACGCCGGCTCCGAGCCGGTCTCGATGATCTACCAGCACGTGACCGCGCCGGTCCCGCACGTCAACGACGTGGTCACCGTGCCGTCCCATATCGACGAGTTCGTGGCGTTGATGATGGACAAGGACCCCTCGCGGCGGCCCAGCGCGGGCGAGGTCGTCGCCTTCGCGCGCCGGCCCGGGGTCGCGCCCGCGAACGGGGTCGGCAGCCGGGAGCTGTCCGCCGCCCCCCGGCCCGCCGCGATCATGGCTCCCCAGGTCTCGGCGTCCCCCTCCTCGTCATCCTCGGCGTCGCCGTTGACGGCGATCGCCGGCGTGGTCGAGTCGGCGCCGCGTACGCCTCGGTCGCATGCGGCCTCGAGGCCGAGGTTCCTCCGCGCCCCGGTGCTCGGCGCGCTTCTGGTGCCGGTGGTGATAGCCCTGGTCCTGAGCGGGGTGATCTTCGCCGACGCGTTCGAGGAGCGGGCCGTGTCCAACCGCGCGGTGATGATCGCGGGTGCTCTCCCGGAGAGCTACGAGCTCGGGATGGACCTCATCTTCGAGCGGGATGCGCTGAGCTCCGACCAGGTCCCGGACGCTGTTCGGCAGGCCTATCGGCAGGTGACCGACGACTCGATCGAGTCGTGGCACGCCGACATCACCAAGATCGACCTCGCCGACACCCCGAGCCTGCGGGAGCGCGTCGAGCGCACCTACACCGTGCTCAAGGGCATCGACGCCTACCGCGACGACCTCGAGGACGGTGACAAGGCGAGCACCGAGGCTGCTGCGGCGGCCTACACCGACACCGCCTACGAGCTGCTCGACTTCGCGACCGAGATGCCCAACATCCGCAACGAGAAGATCTACAAGCAGGTCGTCAACCTCAAGTACGTCAGGTCGGCGTCCGAGGCGCTGGGCGTCGAGCGCGCGGTCATGGTGCCCGCGCTGATGACCGGGCGGATCGACGAGGAGTCGCTGGAGGCGATGAGCGAGGCGCGTACGTCCTGGCAGCTCACCTCGCGCTCCTTCTATGCCGACGCCCCCAAGGCGACCCAGAGGGAGCTGGACAAGATCTCGGACGACACCTTCGCGGACGGATCGCGCGGTGTGGTGTCGCAGAACGCGGTCGTCCAGGTCATCAACGACGGTTCGCTCGAAGGCGTCGTCCCGGAGCTGGAGGCCCACAGCATGGGGAGGCCGGCCGCGCAGGTCTGGTCCGAGGACATGACCCGCTTCATCCAGCTCCTCAAGGACACCATCGTGGCGATGACGCTGATCGTCTCCGACGATGTCGGCGAGGAGCACCGGGGCATCCAGACGAAGGTCGTCCTGAGCGGGGTGGTCGCGGTCTCCGCGCTCCTCGCCGGACTCGCGCTCCTCGCGGGGATCTTCCTCGTGCGCCCGCTCCGCGGGCGCCGGCGGTCCGTCAGATCAGCCCTGTGAGGCTCGTGACCAGCGCCTCCCAGCGGCTCTCGACGTCGAATCCCATCTGGCTCATCAGCGCCCAGCCGAACCCGACGATCGCGTAGAGGCTGATCGGCGTCATCACGACCCACTCCCGGATGGAGCCGGCATCGCCGAGGATCGGGAGGGCGAAGTTGCCGCCTCGGGTCCACATGTTGTCGAAGGGCAGCCACTTGTTGCGGCGAACCCACCTCGGCGGTTTGGGTGCGATCGGCCAGAACAGCGGGATCCCCATCGTGGTCACGAAGTCGCCGAGCAGGTGGACGACGCAGCCGAGGGCCACGGAGAAGGGCATCCACCACCACTCCTCGGGCGCGAAGATGGCGATCACCGCCGCCAGCGCCACCGCCGGGATCCAAGGCCAGTGGACGCCCTTGCGGGTGAGCTTCAGTGCGTCCATGGCGAAGGCGACCAGAAGGACGCACATGATGCCCGGGCCGATCAGGACGCTGCCGAAACGTTCGGTCTCGAGCGAGAGCTTCCCCGCGCCCCAGGCGAGTCCGGTGAAAGCGAGCACGCCGAGGATCGAGTGGGTGCCGTTGCGGTGGCCGCCGGAGACCTGTCCGACGATCTTGGTCAAGCCTTCGGAGACCGGCGGCAGCGAGTGGGCGATCGTGCCGTTGTGGTGGTCCGCGTCCGGAAGCAGCGCGGCGCCGGCACACACCAGGGTGCCGGTCATCACGCCTATGTCCGAGACGCCCGGGTACCACCCGAACGCGATCGGTGCCGACGATGTCACTGCGATCCACGCGGCGGCTCCAGAGGCCGCGTGATGCCCGCCCATCATGTGAAGTTGTGTCCCTCTCCAGTGTTCCCCCGCTGCATGACCGCGGATGAACGTACCGGTCCTCGGGCTGGTGCGCGTGTGTTGGGGTGGTGTGTCTGCGCGGCGAGATTCGAATCACTGTTCGAAGGGTGAGCCGAGGCGTGAAAGGGATGCGGCCGAGGCGGCAACCTGAATAGGATGCGCGGTCATGACGACACCCGGCACTCAGGGCGATGCCCGTCGTGCGCCGTGGACGTTCGAGACCAGCCGGTGCGCCGCGACCGTGACTCCCGAGGCGATCGAGTTCCGGTTCATGGTCGCCGCGCCCGACGGGTCGCTGAGCGAGATGCTTCTCTCGGTGGGGCGGCACGACATGCCGACGCTGCTCGAGGAGATCGCCTTCGAGATGCCCGAGGCGCTCGAGTGGATGTCCGCGGCGATCATGACGGTCGCCCGGGACCGGCGCCTGGCCGAGGAGGCCTCGTCGGTCCCGCATCAGCGCGGGGCATAACCTCGGGCCGAGCAGGGTTGTGGTTTGGATGAGCCCGGAGCCACTCCGTTCAGACCCCGATGACCGACGATCCGAGGAGAGACCTGTGACCAGCACGCACGACTTCAAAGTGACCGCCGCCGACGGCAGCACCGTCCCGCTCAGCGACTACAAGGGCAAGCTGATGTTGATCGTCAACGTCGCCAGCAAGTGCGGTCTGACGCCGCAGTACGAGGGGCTGGAGGCGCTCTACCGTGCCACCAAGGACTCGGGCGTCGAGGTCATCGGCTTCCCGACCAACCAGTTCTTCGGCCAGGAGCCCGGCACCGACGAGGAGATCCAGGACTTCTGCAAGACGACGTACGACGTGACCTTCCCGGTCCTCGCCAAGGTGGATGTCAACGGGGAGGACGCCGACCCGCTCTACGAGTTCCTGCGTGCCGAGGCGCCTGGCGACTGGGGTCCGCACCTCGGGGACTTCTACGACCGGCTCAAGGACCTGACGCCGGCGACCGAGCCCGGTGACATCAAGTGGAACTTCACCAAGTTCCTCATCGGACGCGAGGGCGAGGTCATCAAGCGCTACGAGCCGCCGGTGACGCCCGAGGAGATCCAGGCGGACCTCGCGCAGTACCTCTGAGGTGACGCCGGACGGCGCTCGGCCCCTGATGCTGTCGGGGTCGAGCGCCGTTCTGCATAGATAGTTGGTCAGAAGATAGTTCGGTATCGGATGGTTCGTTAAGATCTGGTTCATGACCGGACCGCGTATCGACCTGTTGTTCCTGCTCAACCAGTCCGCTCACGCGTTCGCGGCCCAGGTCGGCGATGCGCTGGCCGACCTGGAGCTCTCGGTGCGGGAGTACTGCGTGCTGATGAAGGCCGCCGAGGGGGAGTACACCCAGAACGCCGTGGCCGAGATGGCGATGCTCGACAAGACCACGATGGTCACCACCCTCGACAACCTCGAGCGCCGGGGCCTCGCCGAGCGGCGGGTCTCGAGCACCGACCGCCGGGCTCGCATCGTCGCGCTCACGCCGGCTGGCGTGAAGGCTCTCGAGGAGGCCTCGAAGGCCTACAACGCGACGGTCGCCAACGTGCTCGAGGGCCTGGCGCCGAGCGAGGGTGAGGCGTTCATCGAGGCGCTGCAGCGCCTGGTCGAGGGGCCGTGGGCGACGCCGTCGCACACGATGACGCTGCGGCGTCGCGCGCCCTCCTCGGCTCGCTGAGAGATAGGTCTACAACCGAATATCCCGAAATAGATTGTTTCATAGCAAACAATCTTCTATGGTCGTATCTATGACGACCAAGACAGTCGCGCTCGCGACCCTCGCAGCCACTCAGCTGATGGTGATCCTCGACGGCACGGTCGTGACCGTCGCCCTTCCCGCAATCCGCGACGACCTGGGCTTCGGCGACACCTCGCTGTCCTGGGTCGTCAACGGCTTCCTCCTCGCCTTCGCGCTCGTCCTGCTCCCGGCGGGCCGGGCCGGTGACGCCTTCGGCACCCGGCCCGTCTTCCTTGCCGGGCTGAGCATCTTCACGCTCGCCTCGGCATGGTGCGGTCTCGCCTGGGACCCGATCTCCCTGGTCACCGCCCGGTTCGTCCAAGGACTCGGCGGCGGCATCGCCTCGGCCGTCGTGCTCGGCATGATCGCCGGCCTCTACGCCGAGGCCCGCGACCGCCTCCGCGCCTTCGCGGTGCTCGCCTTCGTCGGCTCGATCGGTGCCTCGGTGGGGACGGTCCTGGGTGGCGTACTCACCGAGGTCGCCTCGTGGCGCTGGGCCTTCCTGATCAACGTGCCGCTCGGGATCATCGCCCTGGTCGTCGCGCTCCGCGCGGTGGAGGGTACGCCGCCGACCGGCGCCAAGGGTGGCCTGCTCCCGCGCGGCCTGTTCGCCCAGCGCAGGTTCGCGCTCGGGAACCTGATCCTGCTGACCCTGACCTTCGGCGGGTTCACCTTCCAGTTCGTGACCACGCTCTACCTCCAGGACGTCCTCGGCTTCGGGGCACTGGCGACCGGCCTGGCGTTCCTCCCGGTCAGCGCGGTGATCGCGGTCGCGAGCCTCGGCTTCAGCGCCGCGCTGGCCGAGCGGTTCGGCTCCGAGCGCATCCTGGTCGCCGGCGTGCTCGGCTTCGTCGCCGGGATGGTCTACCTCGTGCGACTGCCCGAGGCCGGCAGCTTCCCGTTCGACGTCCTCCCCGGCGCGGTCGTGATGGGCCTCGGCTTCGGTATCGCGATGCCGCAGGTGACGGCGCTGGCGATGGGCGCGCTGGCGCCGGAGTACGCCGGGATCGGCTCCGGCCTGACCACGACCACCCAGCAGGTCGGCGGGTTCCTCGGCACCCTGATCGCCGCCGGCCTGGTCACGACCGAGGGCTACGGCGCCGCCTACGCCTCGGCTGCGATCGCGCTGGCCGCGGGAGCTGCGGTGGCGGCGTACCTGCTCGTGGACGCGGCACGCGCCCGGGACTCGAAGGTCGCCGAGCGCGTGCCGGAGGAAGCCGCCAGACTCTGACTTCTCGACGTCAGAATCTGACCCCTCGGCGCTACCTCCGGACCGGGAGGACCAGCGTCGAGGGGTTCGCCGTCGTGTGATGGACCGTGACCACGCCGGCCACGCCGCGGACCAGCTGCTTGACGTTGGGCAGCAGGTGGGGGACGTCGTAGGAGTGGACGGTGACCCGCAGGCGGTGGCCCTTCGCGATCACCGCGCCGGTCGGGAAGACCTCGACGGGAACGCGATAGATCTGACCCGGCACGACGGCCTGCTCGGCCTCGCGGGTGAAGGGATGCCAGGGCTGGACGACCTGGCCGTTCAGCGTCCGCGACCTCGACGTCGTGACGGCACGGTGGCGCAGTGTCTGCCAGCCGCCGGTGATGCGGTCGACGGACCCGTCGGGAGCGACGTCCTCGACCGAGACCGAGATCAGCCCGTCGGTGCCGGTCGTGGAGACGGACAGGTCGGCGTTGAGGGGGCCGGAGAACGCCAGGTCGGAGGTCGCGGGCGCGGTCTCGTAGGAGACCCCGAGCGCGTCGTTGATCCGGTTGTCGGTCTCGCAGCCGGGGATCGCGGCGGCGCCGGCGGTCCACTGCGAGGTGCTGCGTGAGCACAGACCCTGCACCGGCAGCGGCGCGATGGTGTCGCCGCCGACGGGCTTCAGGGCCGACCCGAGGGCGTACGTCTTCGCGCGGACCTCGCTCCCGAGCCACGACTGCATCGTGCGCCACTTCCCGGACCCGATCTCGTGGTAGGTCGCCGGCGCGACGTCCGTGTCGAGGGTGGTGTCGGGCAGGCCCTTGAGATGCGTGTCGAACCACCGCAGCGCCATCTCGCTCAGGCTCCCGATGCCGCTGCCCTCGAGGTCGCCGCCCGTCGACCCCTGGGAATGCGTCCACGGTCCGATGAGGAGCTTGGTGTCCACCCCGTTCCGCTGCAGCCGGTCGAAGAGCATCGGCGTCCCGCGCTGGAAGATGTCGTACTGCCCGGCCGTCAGGAACGTCGGCACGTCGATCTCGTCGACGACGCTCAACGGCGAGCGCTTCCGGTAGAACGGGCCGTCGTAGCCGGCGTCGCCGCCGAGCGCGGCGCTGACGAGCATCGGCACCTGGAAGCCGAGCACGCCGCCGACGTGCTGCAGCAGTGTGGTCAGGGTCGCCTCGGGCCGGGTCTGGTTGACGGCGGGCGGCACCAGGCCGCTGCCCGTGACCAGCCCGAACCACAGCGGGATGAAGCCCGCGTCGATCTGGCCGCCGGAGGCGACCACGTCACGGTAGACATCGCCGGCGGGCACGATCGGGAACATCGCCTTCAGCCCGCGCGGGTGCTGGGCGGCGGTGAAGAACTGGTTGATCGCCATGTAGGACGCGCCCCACAGGCCGAGCTCGCCGTTGCTCCACGGGCGCTTCTTCGAGGTCGCCCAGTTGGCCATCTCGAGACCGTCCTTCTGCTCGCGGTCGCCGAAGGCGTCCCACTGGCCGGCGGAGGAGCCGGTGCCGCGTACGTCGGTCTGGACCCAGACGTAGCCACGCTCCACGAAGTAGTCGCCGCCGCCCCCGCCGGAGGCGTTCTTGTTGTAGGGGTTCTGGGTCAGGATCACCGGGAACCGGCCCGCCGCCGCGGTGCCGTCGGCCTTCGCCGGACGGTGGACGTCGGCACGGAGCACCACGCCGTCGGACATCGCGATCTCGATGTCCTTCTCGACGACCACGCCGTACGTCGCAGGCCGAGGCTTCCACGCCCCCGCCGGCGTCTGGGACACCTGAGCGGCCACCGCAGGGGTGGCCGAGGCGGCGCTCGGGGAGAGCGCCGGCGGTAGGAAGGTCGTGACGAGAGCCAGGAGGGGGAAGAGCAATGCCAGTCTGCCGAGTTTCACGACTCACTCCAGGGGTGTGGTGGGTATCACACCTCGAAACGATGAAGTGCAAACGCGAGTTACGTTTCGGTGTCCCCGGTTCTGAATAGTGAGACTAAGCAGTCACGGCGCCGATCCTGTCGACGACCGGCGCGCCCGTGGCCGCCGCGACCTGGTCGTACGTCACCCCGGGAGCCAGCTCGACGAGCTCGAACGCCTCGCCGGCGACATCGAGCACACCGAGGTCGGTGATGACCCGCTTCACGATCCCGCGACCGGTCAGCGGCAGGTCGCAGGCCGACAGCAGCTTGGGCGCGCCCTTCTTGGTGACGTGCTCCATCAGCACGATCACGCGCCCCGCGCCGGAGACGAGGTCCATCGCGCCACCCATGCCCTTGACCATCTGGCCGGGAACCATCCAGTTGGCGATGTCGCCGTTGGTGGAGACCTGCATCGCGCCCAGGACGGCGACGTCGATGTGTCCGCCGCGGATCATCGCGAACGACGTCGCGGAGTCGAAGTAGGAGGCCCCGGCGAGCACCGTGACGGTCTGCTTGCCGGCGTTGATCAGGTCCGGGTCGACCTCGTCCTCATAGGGGAACGGCCCGACGCCGAGGATGCCGTTCTCGGCGTGCAGCACGACCGTCGAGGTCTCCGGGATGTAGTCCGGGATCAGCGTCGGCAGCCCGATCCCGAGGTTGACGTAGTCGCCGTCCTGCAGCTCCTGCGCGGCGCGCGCGGCCATCTGGTTGCGGTCCCAAGCCATGACTCAGGCCTCCTTGCTCGATGCGGTGTCGGTGGGGCGCTCGCCGCGCGTCGTACGCTTCTCGATGTCCTTGTGTGCCGCCTGCTCGGGGGTCAGGGCGACGATGCGCTTCACGAAGATCCCGGGGAGATGGACGTCCGCCGGGGCGATCTCGCCGACCTCGACGACCTCCTCGGCCTCGACGATCGTGACCCGCCCTGCCATCGCGGCCGGCACGTTGAAGTTGCGCGTGGAGGCGTTGAACTGGGCGTTGCCGGCCCGGTCGACGCGGGTCGCTCGGACCAGCGCGAAGTCGGTGATGATGCCCTCCTCGAGCACCATCTGCTTGCCGTGGAACTCGCGGACCTCCTTCGGCTCGGAGGCCTCGGCGACCGTGCCGTCGGGGTGGTAGCGGTAGGGCAGGCCGCCGTCGGAGACCATCGTGCCGACCCCGGTCGGGGTGTAGAACGCGCCGATCCCGCTGCCGCCCGCGCGCATCCGCTCGGCGAGCGTGCCCTGCGGGGTGAGCTCGAGGGTGATCTCGCCGGCCAGGTACTGGCGGCCGAACTCCTTGTTCTCGCCGATGTAGCTCGCGATCACGCGGGAGATGCGGTGGTCGTCGAGCAGCAGCCCGAGCCCGGCGCCGTCGACGCCGCAGTTGTTGGAGACGACCATCAGGTCGTCAGCACCCTGCTCGCGCAGCGCGTCGATCAGGAACCACGGGATTCCCACCAGGCCGAAGCCGCCCACGGCCAGGCTGGCCCCGCTGTGAATGTCGGCGACCGCCTCCGCGGCCGACCCGACCACCTTGTCCAGACCCATGTCTTCTCTGCTCTCTCGAAGGATTTCGTACGTCGCTCTGCTGACTGGTTCAGCGCACCGACTCGAACACCGCCGCGATGCCCTGCCCGCCACCGATGCAGATGGTCTCCAGGACGTGGCGGGCCTCGCGGCGCTGCGCCTCGCGGGCGGCGGTGGCGAGGATGCGGGCGCCGGTGGCGCCGATGGGGTGGCCCAACGAGATGCCGGAGCCGTTGGGGTTGAGCCGCTCGTCGGTGGCGTCGATCTTCCACTCGCGCAGGACCGCGAGGACCTGGGCGGCGAAGGCCTCGTTGATCTCGATCAGGTCGATCTCGTCGAGGGTCAGCCCGGCCCGATCGAGTGCGGCACGGCTGGAGAGGACGGGGCCGATGCCCATCCGCTCGGGCTCGCAGCCGGTGACGGCCCACGACTTGAGCGTCAGCAGGGGAGTCAGGCCGCGCCGCTCCGCCTCGGCGCGCGTCGTCACGATGCACATCGCGGCGCCGTCGTTCTGGCCGGACGCGTTGCCCGCGGTGACCGTCGACTCCTCGTCGACCGCCAGCCGGATCGGTCGCAGCGAGGCGAGCTTCTCCAGGGAGATGTCGGCACGCGGGTGCTCGTCGCGGTCGACGACCACGTCCGGCTTGCGGCGGCCCCCGGGGACGGTCACCGGGACCAGCTCGTCGGCGAACTTGCCGGCTTCGTGGGCGGCCACGGCCCGCTGGTTGGAGCGCAGCGCGAGCTCGTCCTGCTCCTCGCGGGAGATGCCGTACTCACGGCGCAGGTTCTCGGCGGTCTCGATCATGCCGCCGGGGATCGGGTGGTCCTTGCCGCCCGCGGTCTCGCGAGCCCGGTCGAGGCGGTCGAGCAGCTCGATGCCGCCCTGCTTCACCCCGCCGCGCAGCCCGAGCGCGTAGTGCTCGACGTTGGACATCGACTCCGCCCCACCGGCGACGACGAGGTTTGCGGCTCCGGTGGCGACCGAGCCTGCGGCGTACAGGATCGCCTGCAGACCCGAGCCGCAGCGACGGTCGATCTGGAGGCCGGGTACGCCGGTGCCGAGACCGGCGTCGAGGGCCGCGATGCGGCCGATCGCGGGGTTCTCGCCGTTGGCGTAGCCGTTGCCGAGGATGACGTCGTCGACGTCGCCCTCCTGAAGGCCGGTGCGCTCGACCAGCTCGCGCAGGACCGTCGTGGCGAGATCGGTCGCGGTCAGCGGCGCGAGGGCGCCGAGGAACCGGCCGACCGGGGTGCGGAGGGGTTCGCAGATGACGATGTCGGTGGCGCTGCTCATGTTGTCGACGGTACGCGGGCAGTCATGACTTGAGAAGTATTCGTTTGGCGGCGATTAACACTCTCTGAGTCTTGATCTTCCTGTCCGACCGGACAGTGCGCCGTCGACGCTATTGCGATAAGTTCGCGTTAGCCCCCTATACGCAGATCCAAGAGGTGACCATGCACGTCCCCGACGGCTTCCTCGACGCTCCGACGTCGATCGCCACCGGCGCTGTCGCTGTCGTCGCGGTCGGCGTCGCGTTGCGCGGCGCCCGCCGCGAGCTCGACGACAAGACCGCCCCGCTGGCCGGCCTCGTCGCCGCGTTCGTCTTCGCGACCCAGATGCTCAACTTCCCGGTCGGGGCAGGCACGAGCGGCCACCTGATGGGCGGCGCGCTGGCGGCGGTGCTGGTGGGACCGTGGACCGGGGTGCTGTGCGTATCGGTCGTGCTGATCGTGCAGTCGCTGCTCTTCGCCGACGGCGGCATCACCGCGCTCGGCACCAACATCCTGCTCATGGCCGTCACCACCGTGGTCGTCGGCTGGTTCGTGAGCCGGGTGCTGATCAAGGTGCTGCCGAAGCGGGTCGGCCTGGTCGCGCCCGCGGCGGCGATCGGGGCCTTCGTCTCCGTCCCAGCCGCGGCGGCCGTCTTCACCGCGCTCTACGCCATCGGCGGCACCGCCGACATCTCGCTGACCACCCTGGCCACCGCGATGCTCGGCTGGCACACGCTGATCGGTCTGGGCGAGGGCGTGATCACCTTCCTCGCGGTCGGCGCGATCCTCTCCGTACGTCCCGACCTCGTCTACGCCGCGCGAGGCGTGATCGCCGAGCGCGACCTGGTCATCAAGCCGAAGGAGGTGGCCGCATGAGCACGGTCGCGAAGAAGCGGGTGTCGTTCAGGTGGGTTGCCGTCGGCATCGTCGTCGTCGCGCTGATCCTGGCGGGTGTGGTCTCCTACTACGCCTCCGCGCATCCCGACGGCCTCATGTACGTCGCCGGCAAGACCGGCTTCATCGACCGGGAGGCCGCCCACGGTGCGGCGAACGGTCCGCTGGCCGGATACGGGACCAAGGGCGTCGACAACGAACGCCTCTCCGGTGGCCTCGCGGGCGTGATCGGCACCATCGTGGTCCTGCTCGTCGCCGGCGGTCTCGCCCTGGTCGTGCGCCGCCGGCCCACCGACTCCTCCGACGAGGCCTGAGCCGGTGCCGGCCCATCTGAAGGTGCTGGCCCTGGTCGGCTTCATGCTCGTCGTGGTGGCGACCCCGCGGGAGTGGTTCGCTGCGTACGCCTTCTTCCTCGCCGCCCTGGTGACGGTCGGCGCGGTGGGGCGGGTGCGTCCGGGATGGGTGCTGAAGCGGATGCTGGTGGAGACGCCGTTCGTGGTCTTCGCGGTGCTGATGCCGTTCATCGCGCACGGGCCGCGGATCGAGGTTCTCGGGCTGAGCCTGAGCGAGTCCGGGCTGCTCTCGGCGTGGGGGCTGCTGGCCAAGGGCACGCTCGGGGTCATCGCCGGCCTGCTGCTGGCCGCGACCACGACGCCGCAGGAGCTGGTCCACGGCCTGGAGCGGCTGCGGCTTCCTCAGCAGCTGGTGCAGATCATGGCGTTCATGGTGCGCTACCTGGAGGTGGTGACCGACGAGATGCGCCGGATGGCGGTCGCCCGCGCCTCACGTGGCTTCGTCGCCCGCAACCCGCTCCACTGGCCGGTGCTCGCCCGTTCGGTCGGCGCCCTCTTCATCCGTTCCTTCGAGCGCGGGGAGCGGGTCCACCTGGCCATGGTCTCGCGCGGATACACAGGGAGAATGCCCCGGTGACCACTCCAGTCCTCGACGTACGCGGCTTGGCCTTCGCCTACCCCGACGGCCATCAGGCGCTCTTCGGTGTCGACCTGCACGTCCACCGCGGCGAACGGGTCGCGCTGCTGGGTCCCAACGGCGCCGGCAAGACGACGCTGGTGCTGCACCTCAACGGCATCCATCTTGCCGGCGCAGGATCGGTCGCGGTCAGCGGGCTGCCCGTCACGAAGGCCAACATCAAGGAGATCCGCCGCCGCGTCGGCATCGTCTTCCAGGACCCCGACGACCAGCTCTTCATGGGCACCGTCCGCGAGGACGTCGCCTTCGGCCCCGCCAACCTCGGCCTGCGCGGCTCGGAGCTGGAGGCGAAGGTGACCGAGGCGCTCGCGAAGGTCGGGATGGAGGAGTACGCCGACCGTCCCCCGCACCACCTCTCCTTCGGTCAGCGCCGCCGGGTGGCGGTGGCCACCGTGCTGGCGATGGACCCGGAGATCCTGGTCCTCGACGAGCCGTCCTCCAACCTCGACCCCGCCTCCCGCCGCGAGCTCGCCGACATCCTCCGCGACCTCGACGTCACCGTCCTGATGGTCACCCACGACCTGCCCTACGCCCTCGAGCTCTGCGAGCGCTCTGTCATCCTCGACGGTGGCATCGTGGCCGCCGAGGGCCGCACCGTCGACGTACTCTCCAACGCCGACCTCATGCGCGCCCACCGCCTCGAGCTCCCCTTCGGCTTCGACCCGGTGGCAGCTGCCGCCACCCTCTAGCCGAGACGTCGGTTAGGTCGGCCGAGACGTCGCGTACGTCGGTCGAGTTGGCACCGCAATGCCAATTCGACCGACCTAAGTGACGCTTCGGCCGACGGGCCCGACGCCTCGGCGGGGGGTCAGTCGGCGAGGCGCCTCGAGCGGTAGTGGAGCTTGGCGCTGACGTAGCCGCGCCAGCCGACCAGGGTGAGGCCGAGGAAGAGGATGGAGACGACCAGGAAGGCCGGCGCGAGGCCCTCGCCGGTGAGGCCGCGGAGCACCATCCCGATGACGTACGTCCCCAGCCAGACGACCACGCCCGCCGGCCATGTGCGAGCGGCGGGCCAGCGGCGCCAGACCAGGACGGCCCAGGCCACGACGAGCCCGACCAGGAACGGCCAGGCGATGCGGAGCACGACGAGCGCCGGGCCGGAGTCGTGCGACTGGCGTCCGGCGAAGGCGAAGAGGAGCACGAAGAAGACGTCGACGGCGAAGGCCGCGACCGCCCATCTGGGCGCGAGCCCGGCGATGAGTGGGGAGGAGTCGTCGGGCTTCGTGGAGGACATGGTGCCCAGAATACGAGCCCGATCTACGAGACCAGCCAGGCCCCGCCGCGCATCACCCGGGTCGGCTGCAGCGACTCGTCGGTGAGCACCAGGTCGGCGCGGGCACCGGGCTCGAGGCGGCCCGCGTCGAGCCCGACCACGGAGGCCGGCCGCAGACTGGCAGCCTTCATGAGCATGGCCAGGTCGATCCCCGCGGCCGCGTGGCGGCGTACCTGTTCCAGCAGTCGCGAGGTGCCGCCGGCGATCGACCCGTTGCCGGTTCCGTCGGCGACCCGGGCGACCCCGGCACGCACCTCCACGGACAGCGGGCCGAGCTGGTAGTCGCCGTCGGCCATCCCGGCCGCGGCCATGGCGTCGGTGACGAGCACGACCGACCCCGGCACCATCGACATCACCGCCCGGACCGTCTCGTCGTCGAGGTGTACGCCATCCGCGATCAGCTCCACACAGGCGTCTCCCACACCCGCGGCTCCCAAAGACCCGAGCACAGGCCCAGGCGAGCGGTGGTGCGCGGGTGGCATCCCGTTGAACAGGTGGGTGACCAGGCTCCCGGGCCCTGAGAGGAAGGCTCGCGCCTGCGCAGCCGACGCAGCAGTGTGCCCCAGCGCCACGACTACCCCGGCCGAAGCCAGCACCGAGGCGACCTCGTCGGCCCCGGGGAGCTCGGCCGCGAGCGTCATCACCCGCAGCTGCCCCCGCGCGGCGGCGACGAGCTCGCGCGTGAGCGCAACGTCCGGAGCCCGCAGCAGTGCAGGATCGTGCGCGCCGCGGCAGGAGTGCTCCAGGAACGGCCCCTCCATGTGGATCCCGGCGATCAGTCCATCCTCGGCAGCCGTGGCCAAGGCGGAGACGACCTCCAGCAACCGGGACGGCGCGTCGGTCACGGTCGAGGCGAGCAGAGTGGTCGTCCCGGCCGCATGATGGACCCCGGCAGCGACCGCGATCTCCTCCGACGAGGTGGAGTGGAACGAGGCACCACCACCGCCGTGGTTGTGGATGTCCACCAGACCCGGGAGCAGGATCCCCGCCGACTCCGCATCGGCGTCGGTCGCCGGCCGGAGCCCCGCGATCAGACCGTCCACGACGCTGACGACGAGATCGTCGAAGCCACCGGGACGCGGCACCAGGCCGCGTACGTCTAGATCCATCGCTTGAACCAGATCCTCGTCAGCCATTCCTGCCGGGTGAGCATCTCGTCGGTGTAGATCGGCCAGAACCAGGCGAAGTTGCAGATCACCAGGACGACGAAGATGCCTCCGACGACGGCGCCGCCGATCCGGCGCCGATAGCCGGGACCGGCACCCACGGGAGAAGGCGGCCGGTCGAGCATCTTGCCGAGGCACAGACACAGGCCGAGCACCAGGAACGGCAGCGCGATGATCATGTAGAAGGAGAAGATCGGCCGCCCGGCGTACTGCAGCCAGGGCAGCCACGTCGACAGCACCCCGACGACGGCGACCCCGAACCTCCAGTCCCGCGCGGCGACCCACATGAACGCGGAGACGATCAGGGCGACGAACGCTCCCCACCACAGCACCGGGGTGCCCAGCAGGAGCACCTGCCGCAGGCAGGTCCCGGCCTCCTCGGGACCGTCGCCGTCGGGATCGGTCGAGGGCGTCGCCTCGCACATCTCGCCGCGCGACTTCGCGCCGGACAGGATCCCGGTGTCGGCGGCGACCCCGACGGGCCGGTTCAGGACCAGCCAGCCGATCGGATGCGACCCGTAGGTGTGCTCGGCACACTCCAGGAAGTGGGTGTGGAAGGTGTAGACGTCGCGGTGGTAGTACCAGAGCGACCGCAGCGACTGGGTCACCTCGCCGAGCCCGGAGGCGTCCGGCTCGGTCGCCGTCGGCCAGCGCTTGTCGTTGAGGTTCTCGGGGACGTACGACTTGTTCTCGCAGTGGCCCTGGCCGGTGTAGCGCGTGTACTGCGTCGCCGAGAGCGACTCCTCGTAGACGTCCGCGTGGGTCATCCACGGGATCCACGTCATCACGTAGACCGCGAGCGCGACCCCCACCAGGTGCACGAACGCCGTCGGCCCATCGGCCACGCAGGCACGCAGCCAGGCAAGACGTACGCCGAAGGAGCGCCGCATCCCCGCGGACCAGGCCACGTAGAGGAGCCCGAAGGCGGCCAGCGGGTAGAGCGCCTCCCACTTGGAACCGATCGCCAGCCCCCAGACGACGCCGGAGCAGAGCAGCCACGGACGGAACAGCATGCGCCGGATCGGGCCCCAGGCGCCAGGCGCGGAGAGCTGGGTGGGCGCGAGCGCGGAGAACCGGCGCCGGCACCAGTCGCGGTCCATCACCATCAGGTGCACCGCGAGGAGCAGGAAGAAGGCGACGAAGAGGTCGAGCAGCGCCAGCCGGGAGAGGACGAAGGCGAGCCCGTCGAAGGTCACCAGGATGCCGCCGACGAGACCGAGCAGCATGGACCCGGAGACGCGGCGTACGAACCGGATCGTCAGCAGCACCAGGAGCGAGCCGACCACGACCGAGGCGATCCGCCAGCCGAACGGATCCATACCGAATAGTTTGATACCGAACGAAATGATCCACTTGCCGACGTCCGGGTGGACGATCATCGACGGCCCGTCGGCGAACTGCCCGCCGAGCTTCCCGGCCAGGATGTTCTCGTCGGCGCCCTCGATGAAGTTGCGCGCGTAGCCGAACTCCAGCAGCGCCCAGGCGTCCTTGGCGTAGTAGGTCTCGTCGAAGGCGAAGACCTTCGGGGTGCCCAGGTGCCACAGCCTCAGCAGGAACGCGAGCGCGGTAATCCCGATCGTCGCCGCCCAGCCGGCCCGCGGCGAGCCGTTGATACGGCGCCGGGCGCGTTCCCAGGCGGTCGGGAGCAGGTGACCCGAGGGGGTGCTTGCCAACCCCTCCATGGGCTCATCGGCCCTGGTCACCGTCGTTGTCACGATGGCACCTTATAGGCCTGCGACAATGTCGGTGTGGCAGATCCAGAGGACGGCGTGCTCATCTTGGCGGCAACCCCGATCGGGCGAGTGGAGGATGCCCCACCCCGTTTGGCCTCGGAGCTCGCCATCGCGGACGTCATCGCAGCCGAGGACACCCGTCGCCTGCGTCGGCTGACCACCGATCTCGGGGTCGAGATCAAGGGCCGCATCGTGTCCTACTTCGAGGGCAACGAGAGTGCGCGTACGCCGACGCTGCTCGCCGACCTCCTCGACGGCAACCGGGTGCTGCTGGTCACCGATGCCGGGATGCCGTCGGTCTCCGACCCCGGTTATCGGCTGGTCGCGGCCGCGGTCGAGAAGGACGTACGCGTCACCGCGGTGCCCGGGCCCTCGGCCGTCCTGACCGCCCTGGCCGTCAGCGGCCTCCCCGTCGACCGGTTCTGCTTCGAGGGCTTCCTCCCGCGCAAGGCCGGCGAGCGTTCCCGCCGCCTGGCGAGCCTGGCGAAGGAGGAACGCACCATGGTCTTCTTCGAGGCCCCCCACCGCACCGAGACCGCCCTGGCAGCCATGCGCGACGCCTTCGGCGACAACCGTGCCGCCGCCGTCTGCCGCGAGCTCACCAAGACCCACGAGGAAGTACGCCGCGGGGGGCTGGCCGAGCTCGTCGACTGGGCGGGGGACGGGGTGAGAGGCGAGGTCACCATCGTCGTCACCGGCGCCGACCCGAGCGCCGAGATCGGCAATGACCCCGAAAGCCTGCGCGCCGCGGTGGCCGACCTCCAAGACGACGGCCTGACGAAGAAGGAAGCCATCGCCGAAGCAGCCAAACGAGCCGGCGTCCCCAAACGCGAGGTCTACGACCTAGTCCACAAACCCGCCGACTAGTCGAAATCTGGCGCCGAGAGGCCAGTTTTTGACCGCGAGAAGGCGATCGACTGACCTCTCGACGTCAAAGATCGACGCCTCGGCGTCAGAAACTGACTTCTCGGCGGGAACTAGGATGCGGGGCGTGAGTTTTCCGCCTTTGCCCGAGCCGCTTCCTGCGCCTGTTGTCGACAATCACACGCATCTCGACATCGTCAGGGGAGACGAGAGTCTTTCTGTCGAGGAGGCACTCGCCCAGGCGGCGGCGGTGGGCGTGACCAGGGTGGTCCAGATAGGCTGCGACTTGCCGGGTGCGCGCTGGGCGGTGGAGGCTGCCGAGACGTACGACAACATGGTCGCCGGCGTCGCGCTCCACCCCAACGACGCTCCTCGCCAGCCCGACCTCGAGGCTGCCCTCGACGAGATCGAGAAGCTGGCCGGGGCGCACGACAAGGTGCGCGTGGTGGGGGAGACCGGGATGGACTTCTTCCGCACCGACGAGGAGGGCCGCGAGACCCAGGCCTACTCGTTCCGGCGCCACATCGACATCGCCAAGCGTCTCGACAAGACGCTGATGATCCACGACCGCGACGCCCACGAGGCGGTGCTCGAGGTGATCGACAGCGTAGGCCCGCCGGAGCGCTGGGTGATGCACTGCTTCTCCGGCGACCCCGAGTTCGCCCGTCAGTGCCTCGACCGGGGCGCGTACCTCTCCTTCGCCGGCACGGTGACGTTCAAGAACGCGCAGTACCTTCGCGACGCCCTCGCGATCACGCCGCAGGACCGCATCCTGGTCGAGACCGATGCCCCCTTCCTGACGCCCCACCCCCACCGCGGCGCGATCAACTCCAGCTACATGATCCCGGCGACGATGCGGGTCATGGCCGACGTACGCGACGACGACCTCGAGGCCCTCTGCCATGCCGTCAACACCAACACCGAGACCGCCTTCGGCGGCACCTGGTGACCTCGGAGCGCTGAAGCGAGAGGGGCCCGAGGCGATCGCCTCGGGCCCCTCCGCATGCTCTGATCAGGTCAGGAGACGCTGATCTTCATCGTGCCCGAGCGCTCGTCCGAGGAGAGCACCGTGATCTTGACGCCGCTGCCGGCCGTCTTGGTGGAGTGCGCCGGGTTGGTCGCGTCGTAGTAGGCCGTCTCCGAGCGGTCGTAGAAGGTGGCGACACCCTTACGAGTCGGCACGTCGAGGACGTTGTTCGGAGCACCTGCGACCTCGTTCTCGAGGTGGAGCGCGCCGGTACGGTCGACGTCGAAGGTGGAGTCGTAACCCTGCATCCGGTTGCGTGCGAGGCTGCCGTTCGACCACTTCAGGAGGCCCACGGAGGCGTCGACGATCAGCGCCTGGCCACCGCCCGGGTGCTCCGAGGTGTTGTTGTCGCCGTAGGCGCCGTTCTTGTACCAGATCAGCAGGCCGTCCTGGTAGGCGTAGTGGTCGACCTTGTCAGGCGCTGTCACCGAGTAGCCGAAGTTGTACGGACCCTGGGCCAGCGTCTTGTCGTAGCCCTTGTACTGCCGGTTCTCGGCGATGTAGTAGCGCGGGTACGTCTCGGTGTAGGTGCCGTCGGTGATGCCCATGTACTCGTCGACGGTCCAGTCGGCGAAGGACGAGAAGTCCGTGCTGTAGGCCGAGCCGACCGAGAGGTCGTCGATGGCGAAGCCGTAGTAGGCGACGCCGCCGTCGTTCGCGGTGCGGAACCGGAGCTTCACGTTCTGGCCCGCGTACGCAGAGAGGTCGGCGGTCAGGTCGACGTACTCGGTCGGGTCGTGGTCGGCGCAGTTGACGTCACAGGTGCTGTCGGAGGTGCCGTGGATGCCGTTGTTGTACTCGGCCGAGGACAGGTTGGTCGCCAGCGGCGTCGACCAGGTGGTGCCACCGTCCCTCGAGGCCTCCAGGAAGGTGAAGTCGTACTCCGCCTCGAGGTCGTACTTGACCTTGGCCGAGAGCGTGCCGCCCGCGGGGACGGCGATCTCCGGGCTGACCGCGGTGGCGGTGCGGTCGTCGCCCTTGCCGGAGTAGAGGAAGGTCTTCCCCGAGCTGCCGGAGCCGACGTCGTGGGTCGTCTTCCCGTCCGGAAGGTTGACCACGAGTGCCTGCGGGGTCTTCGACCCGGTGTCGTGGAAGCTCGGACCCAGGGTCAGCTTCTTGGACGTACCGGCCTCGACGGTGTCGTAGTTGAGCCAGCCGAGGAAGAGCTTCTCGCTGGCACCCATGTGGTTGGGGGTGGTGCCGATGGCGCCGTCACCGTGGCCCAGCCACGAACCCGAGCTCATCAGGGTCCAGAAGCCGGTGCCGTTCTCGCCGCCCGCGGTGTCGTAGAAGTCCGGCAGACCGAGGTCGTGGCCGAACTCGTGGGCGAAGACGCCCAGGCCGCCGTTCTCGGGCTCGGTGGTGTAGTCGCGGATCCAGATGTCGGTGTTACCGATCTTGACGCCGCCGGCCTTCGGGAAGTCGGCCGGGCCGTCGGAACCGGAGGCGTTCGCGGCCCAGCGGTGCGACCAGATGGTCCACGGGTCGGCGCCGGCCTCCTCGCCCGGGCCGGAGTGGATCGCCTGGAAGTGGTCGATGTAGCCGTCGGGCTCGTTGAAGTTGCCGTCGCCGTCGAGGTCGTAGCGGTCCCAGATGTCGTAGTCCTGGAGGTAGGCGGTGATCTCGGCGTCGGTCTTGCCGGCTGCCTTCTGTGCCTCGTACCAGGCGTTCGCGCTGTCCTGGATGTAGTTCTTCATCGCGGAGGCGGTCTCGTCGCCCTTGTCGTTCTGGTAGTAGGACTCCGCGTGCGGAAGCGTGACCCAGTCGCTCACGTCACCCTGGAGGTCGAAGCGGCCGCTCGACATCTCCTTGTAGACGTTGTGGAACGACTCCTGACCCTTCTCCTGGTTGAAGAACATGTCCATGTAGTGCTCGCGGGAGAAGTCCTCCTCCCAGTAGGTGGAGTTGTCGTTCTCGGCGGGCGGCGCGATCTCGTTGTGGAGCGGGCCCGAGGTGTTGTCGGGGAAGGCCGGGTTGCCGCCCTCGCCGAACTCGACCAGGAAGCTCAGCAGCTGGGACTTCTCGGTGGGCTCGTGCTCCACCCAGCGGGCGTTCTCGCCCGAGCCCATCTTGACGACCTCGCTGCCGTTCTTCGTGACCGTCTTCTTCTCGCCCGTGGCGACCGCGGTGGCGGCGTTGGACTTGAGCTCGCGGCGCTTGGTGTTGAGCGCGTCGGGCTTGTCATCGACCTTCTGCTTGGCTGAAGCGGCGGCGGGGGTCCCCGTGCTCTCGACGGCGCTTGCCGACGAGTGCGTCAGGGCCACCGGCGTCACGCCGGCGACCGCGACCGCAGCGAGAACGCTGGTAAAGCGTCTGTTCATCGTTCCTCCGGAGTCTGGTGACATCGCGCACATCTGCCTTCCCCGAGAACTGACCGGCACGACGGGCCATCACGACACAGATGGCTTCGGAGTACAACACCAAGCAACGCAGTTACCTGTAAAGGATTTGTCGCCTATTGGCCAGAGGGCACAACATTTCGTGGCGGGATTACGACATGCACCCGGATCAACCCGCTTGACCTGCGATTTTGCCGTGATGAATCGCACACTTGTCATTCGCGTTCGGAGGTGGTCACAACGTTTCGTGATGCGCATTTGATACCAAGATTGCATGCTTGTAATTGCCTGCGGAGCGAGCACGAGACTTGCATTTAACCGACCGCATTTGGTCCGCTGTTCGGCGAGATAGCCGGGATCGGGATAGATCCGGACGGTGTTGGGGGTGGGCCTCAGCGCGTAGATCACCAGATCTCGCAACACCGTTCGCCCGTGCCCGGGGAGCACGAACATCGGAGCATTGTGCCCGTCAGCAGCACCACCTCATGGGTTCGCAACATCGCATCTACTCGACGTCGTAAGGCCATCCTGGTCGGCGGTCTCGCCGCAGCAGTGGTCGCCACAGGCGGCACGGCGTACGGCGTCAAGACCTCCCAGACCGACGTCATCATCTCGGTCGACGGCAAGGCGAAGGACGTCAGCGTCCACGCAGACACCGTCGGAGACGTTCTGGAGGCCGAGGGCATCGAGATCGGCGACCGTGACGCGGTCGCTCCGTCGGTCGACACCAAGGTCGAGGACGGCAGCGCGATCAGCGTCCGCTACGCCCGCAGGCTGAGCCTCGAGGTCGACGGCAAGTCCCAGGACCACTGGGTCACCGCGACCACCGTCGGCGGCGCTCTCGCCGAGCTCGGCCGTGACTACGACCGGGCCGAGCTCTCGACCAGCCGCGGTGCCTACATCGGCCGTGACGGGATGTCGCTCGACGTCATCACGCCGAAGACCGTCAAGGTCGCGCTGGCCGGGAAGAAGGCCAAGCAGGTGAGCGTGACCGCACTGACCGTCGGCGACGCGCTGAAGGACCTCGGTGTCGAGCTCGAGCGCCGGGACAAGGTCTCCCCGGCCTCCGACAAGGCCCTGAAGTCCGGCCAGAAGATCGTCTTCACCGACTTCTCCGCCAAGACTCAGAAGGTGGCTCGCG
Organism: Nocardioides sp. NPDC051685; assembly: GCF_044453405.1. Lineage (NCBI taxonomy): Bacteria > Bacillati > Actinomycetota > Actinomycetes > Propionibacteriales > Nocardioidaceae > Nocardioides > Nocardioides sp. NPDC051685. The sequence continues at coordinate 232,237 of NZ_JBITCR010000008.1, forward strand.
AGACCATCGAGGCTCCGGTCAAGGAGATCGAGGACTCCTCGATGGACAAGGGCGACACCCAGGTCGTCGAGGAGGGCTCCGACGGGGTCCGTTCGGTGACCTATCGCATCGTCTACAAGAACGGCGAGGTCGTCTCCCGCAAGGTCCTCGAGCAGCACGTCATCGAGGAGGCCGAGACCCGCGTGGTCAAGGTCGGCACCAAGGAGGCCCCCGCGGCCAACTTCGCCGGTGGCAGCACCGTCTGGGACCAGCTCGCGCAGTGCGAGTCCGGTGGCAACTGGGCCATCAACACCGGCAACGGCTACTACGGCGGTCTGCAGTTCAACCTGCAGACCTGGCAGGCCTACGGCGGCTCCGGCCTCCCGAGCGAGAACAGCCGCGAGACCCAGATCGCGGTCGCCGAGCGGGTTCGCGCCGCCAACGGCGGTGGCTACGGTTCGTGGCCGGCCTGCTCCCAGGCCCTCGGCCTGCCGCAGTAAGGCTGTTTCGGCCCTCGGGCCATAGTCTGTACCCATGACCGACCGCACCCCGCCGCGCCTGTTGGGCCCGGCGGAGGTGCGGTCGCTCGCATCCGAGCTCGATCTGCGCCCCACCAAGCAGCGTGGGCAGAACTTCGTGATCGACGCCAACACCGTGCGCCGGATCGTGCGCGAGTCCGGCGTCGACGCCTCCGACGTCGTCGTGGAGGTCGGTCCCGGCCTCGGGTCGCTCACCCTCGCCATCCTCGAGACCGGCGCCCGGGTCACCGCGATCGAGATCGACGAAGTCCTGGCGCAGCGGCTGCCGAAGACCATCGAGGAGTACGCCCCCGACCAGGCCGACGCGTTCAGCCTGATCCGCGCGGACGCCCTCCGGGTGACGTCGGTCCCCGGGCCGCCACCGACCGCCCTGGTCGCCAACCTGCCCTACAACGTCTCGGTCCCGGTGCTGCTGCACCTGATGGCCCTGCTGCCCTCGCTGCGCCATGGTCTGGTGATGGTGCAGGCCGAGGTCGCCGACCGGCTGGCCGCCAAGCCCGGCTCCAAGGTCTACGGCGTCCCCTCGGTGAAGGCCGCCTGGTACGCCGACGTACGCCGCGCCGGCGCGATCGGCCGCAACGTCTTCTGGCCGGCCCCCAACGTCGACTCCGGCCTCGTCTACTGGAGCCACCGCGAGCCGCCCTCGACCGAGGTCTCCCGCGAGGAGGTCTTCGCGGTCATCGACGCCGCCTTCGCGCAGCGCCGCAAGGCTCTCCGTGGCGTACTCAAGCCGCTGGCCGGCTCCGCCGACGCGGCCGAGAAGGCGCTCGTCTCGGCCGGCATCGACCCGCTCGCGCGCGGTGAGTCGCTGACCATCGCCGACTTCGTACGCATCACCGAATCGCTCCCAAGGGTTCCCACATGACGATCACCGTCCGCGCGGCCGCGAAGTTCAACCTGCACCTCGGCGTCGGGCCGGTCCGCGACGACGGGTTCCACCCGCTGGCGACCGTCTACCACGCGATCGGGCTCTACGACGACGTCACCGTGAGCGACGCCGGCCAGTGGGAGGTCACCCTCACCGCGGAGGACCACATCGCGGTGGGGGAGGTCCCGACCGGCGACGACAACATCGTCGTGCGCGCCGGCAGGCTGCTCGCCGCCCACCATGGCATCGATCGGGCCGCGAGGATCGAGATCCACAAGGGCATCCCGGTCGCCGGAGGTCTCGCCGGTGGCTCGGCCGACGCGGCCGCGACGCTCGTCGCCCTCGACCGGCTGTGGTCGCTGGAGACCTCCGACGAGGATCTGCTGGCTCTGGCCGGGCAGCTGGGGTCCGACGTACCGTTCGCGCTCATCGGCGCGACCGCCGTCGGCGGTGGCCGCGGCGAGATCGTCGAGCCGGTCGCCGACAACGGTGCCTGGTGGTGGGTCGCGGTCGGCAACGAGCAGGGTCTGTCGACACCGTCCGTCTACCGCGCCTTCGACGACCACGCCGGCGCCGACATCGGCGACCCGCAGGTGCCCGAGCGGCTGCTCATGGCGCTGGAGAAGGGCGATCCGGAGCTCCTGGCCGAGGCGCTCACCAACGACCTCCAGGCACCGGCCCTGACGCTACGCCCCGACCTCGCCCAGACCTTCGCCGACGGCGAGGAGGCCGGCGCCCTGGCCGTCCAGCTCTCCGGCTCGGGCCCGACGATCCTCATGCTCTGCCGCGACGCCGCCCACGCCCGCGAGGTCGCCGGAGCGATGCAGGCCAAGGCGTACGACCGCGTCTGGACCGCCCCGGGCCCCGTCGCCGGCGCCCACGTGGTCACCTACTGATCCCACCCTGCCGAGGCGTCAGTTAGATCGGTCGAGACGTCAGCGTGTGACGCCTCGACCGACGTAGCCGACGTCTCGGCCGGCGTACGTGACGCCTCGGCGAGGGGGTTACGCGGCGCTGGAGACGACCTCGTCGGAGATCGCGGCGGCGGCGCGGCGCAGGTGGCGGGTGATGCTGGCGGCGTTGAACCCGGCGGCGCTGCCGGAGACGGAGACGGCGGCGATGGCGCGGCCCTCCATCATGATCGGGACCGCGGCGCAGACGATGCCGAGCTGGGCCTCCTCACGGTCGAAGGCGATGCGCTCGCTGTTGGCGCGGCGGAGCTCGGCGAGGAACTTCGCCGGGTCGCCGTGCGAGTGACGGGTGCGCCTGACCAGGCCGGACTCGAGCACGGCCGCGATGTGGTCGCGGTCGCTGAACGAGAGGATCGCCTTGCCGAGGGCGGAGCAGGCGGCGGGCGCCCGCCCACCGACGTACGTGTCAGGCTGGATGCCGCCGCGGCCGGTGATCTTCTCCAGGATGACGATGTCGGTGCCCTCGAGGATGGCGAGGTGGACGGTCTTGCCGGTCGCCACGTAGAGCTCGGCCAGGTGTGGCATCGCGGTCTCCCGGATGCCCTGCGGCCGGCAGATCTGCACCGCGTTGCCGAGCTCGAACAGCCGGCGGCCGAGTACGTAGTGGCGCCCGGTGCGCTCCACGTATCCGCTCTGCTCGAGGTGACGCAGGAGGCGGAAGGCGGTCGACTTGGGTAGGCCCGCGGTGCGCGCGATCTCGCTGACACCGAGCTTGGGGCCGGCTCCGAGAAATGCCTCCAGGATCTGGAGGGCCTTCGTCGCAGACGGGGTCGCCGAGGAGGTTGTCCTCGGGGCGCCTTCATGGTCGTGCTGACTAGCCAGGGTGGGGATAGCAGAGACGCTCATGGGGGATCTCCTTTACTGAGCCGGAGGCACACCACGATGGGGGGATCTGGTGGCACCGACGCTCTGTGACAGCAGTCACTGTAACGATCGTTCCGGAGGTTGTGGTGGAAATGTTGGATAAATCTCATTCCTGACCTGCGGAAATAGATGACACGGCATACATTTCGATGTGTTTTCGACCGTTAGCGTCGTGGATCGACTGTAGATCTACGGTAGTAGGTCAGTGACTGATCTGTGTATGAAACGGCGTCGCTGTGACCAATTTCGCCAGCAGGTCCGAGGTCGTGACCGGCGGCATGTCGGCGCTGTCGAGCGCCTCGGCGAAGAGAAGTCCGTCTGCGATCACGAGCAGTAGTGCGGCCATCTCGTCGGCATGCTCTCGACCGTCCTCGCCGAGAGCTCCGCGGAACCAGCCCGCGAACTCGTCGCGCGAGCGGCGGCGTACGGCAAGGAAACGCTCCCGGCCGGGAAGCGGCTCGGGCCGTTTGGGGAGCACCAGCATGAGGCCGATCCGCAGGAACGGGGGCAGCAGGCGGAGGCTCGCCACCAGGGGCGTCAGCATCCGGGGGAGCTCGGTGGCGCAGTCGGAGTCCGCGCCCAGCGGCTGCCACGAGGAGTGCGCGCTGCTCCAGGCGCGGTAGGAGTCGTCCACCGCGGCCGAGAACAGGTCGTCCTTGTTCGTGAAGTGCCAGTAGACCGAGGAGGCGGGTAGCCCCGCCGCGGCGCAGATCCGGCTGATCGAAGCGCCCTCATAGCCGCTCTCCGCGGCGACCTCCAGCGCTGCCGCGACGAGCTTCTCGCGGCTGCTGCTCGCGCCCTCGTACGTCATGGGCGGCATCTCCAGGACCTCCGGGGCGGTCGTCGGGTCCAGCTTCCGGAGATGGTCCGCGACTTCGGCAAGTCCGTCGGCGAGCCGCTGCCGGAGCGGGTCCAGCTTGGCGTACGCATCGGTCTGGACGTGGATGAAGAGACCGTCGTGGGCGGCGAGGGTCAGCCGGGCGAGGGTCTCGATGTGGGCGGGCGGGAGGTCGACCGCCTCGGACCACCACAACTCGAAGCCGGCCAGCACCTGGGTGCGGATCTGGAGGAAGCGCTCGCGCGGGCCGTCGCCGACCGTGGGCCCGGACTCGAGGGCGAGCATGAGGCCCATCCGCCACCAGTCGGCCTTCGCGTCGCCGGTGTCCGACGTCGTACGCCGCAGGTTGGCCAGCAGTCCCTCGCGCAGGTCGCCGCGGCTCGGGGTCTGCTCCCACCGCGGGATGTTCCGGTGCCAGCGGGTGTAGCCGTGCTCGAGCGCCTCAGCGAGGAGCTGGTCCTTGTTGGAGAAGTGCCAGTAGAGGGAGGACGGGGGGAGGCCGGTCGCGCGGCGGACGAGCGCCATCGTCGTGCCGACATAGCCGCGCTCGGCTGCGAGGCGGAGCGCTGCTTCGAGGATCATCTGACGCGAGCCGTGGGTGTGCTCGCGGAGCGTCTTCTCGACCATTGCATGGAGTCTAGGCAGGTCAGGGGCTGTTCGTCCGCCCGGCGTGCCACTGGGTGGCCGCCGCGATGGTGGCCGCCTCACCGCCCTCGGGGACAATGGGAGGCGATATGGCGAACCTCCTCAACCTCGAGCACGTCTCCAAGGCGTACGGCATCCGGCCCCTCCTCTCCGACGTCTCCCTCGGCATCAGTGCCGGGATGAGGGTCGGGATCGTCGGCCGCAACGGCGACGGGAAGACGACGCTGCTGCAGGTGATGACCGGCCTGGAGGAGCCCGACTCCGGCCGGGTCTCGCGCCAGCGTGGCCTGCTGGTGGGGTTCCTGCACCAGGGTGACCAGCTCGTCGACTCCCACAGCGTCCGTGAGGCGGTGCTCGGCGGGCGATCGGACCACGAGTGGGCCGCTGTTCCCGCGCTGCGCGAGATCGTGGAGCAGCTGCTGGCCGGGATCGACCTCGACCGGGCGGTGATGGGTCTGTCCGGTGGCGAGCGTCGTCGCTGCGCGCTGGCCGAGCTGCTGCTCGGGGAGCACGACCTGATCGTGCTCGACGAGCCCACCAACCACCTCGACGTCGAGGCCGTGGCCTGGCTCGCCGCTCACCTGGCGGCGCGCTCGTCGGCGCTCGTCGTGGTCACCCACGACAGGTGGTTCCTGGACGCGGTGTGCCAGTTCACCTGGGAGGTCCATGACGGCCAGGTCGACGCCTACGAGGGTGGCTACGCCGCCTTCGTGCTGGCGAAGGCGGAGAGGCAGCGCCAGGCCGCCGCCTCCGAGGTACGCCGCCAGAACCTCGTCCGCAAGGAGCTGGCCTGGCTGCGCCGCGGTGCCCCGGCGCGTACGTCCAAGCCGAAGTTCCGCATCGACGCCGCCAACCAGCTCATCGAGGACGTACCTCCGCCCCGTGACCGCTTCGAGCTGCAGAAGTTCGCCACCCAGCGGCTCGGCAAGGACGTCATCGATGTCGAGGACGTCGACCTCTACCGCGGTGAGCGGCAGCTGCTGTCGCACGCCACCTGGCGCATCGGGCCAGGGGACCGGATCGGCATCGTCGGCGTCAACGGCGCCGGCAAGACCTCGGTGCTGTCGCTGCTGGACGGCTCCCTGCCGCCGGCGGTGGGCAAGGTACGCCACGGCCGCACGATCGCTCTCCAACACCTGACCCAGCAGCTCGACGACCTCGACCCCGAGGCGCGGGTGCTGCCGACGGTGGAGTCGATCAAGCGCGTCACCAAGACGACCGACGGCCAGGAGCTCTCGGCGACCTCGATGCTCGAGCGCTTCGGCTTCACCGGCGACAAGCTGGTCACGCGCATCGGCGACCTCTCCGGTGGCGAGCGCCGCCGCTTCCAGCTGCTACGTCTGCTCCTGACCGAGCCGAACGTGCTGCTGCTCGACGAGCCCACCAACGACCTCGACATCGAGACGCTCAACGTCCTCGAGGACTTCCTCGACGCCTGGCCCGGAACCTTGATCGTGGTCTCCCACGACCGCTACTTCCTCGAGCGCGTCACCGACTCCATCTGGGCGCTCCTCGGCGACGGCCAGATCTCCATGCTCCCGCGCGGCGTCGACGAGTATCTCGAGCGCCGCCTCCCGATCCCTGCCGAGCCGTCGGCCCCGCAGGCCGAGGCGTCGCTCGCGTCGGCCGAGGCGTCACAGGCAGGGCCGGCCAAGGCCAAGGCCGGCTCGGCCGAGGAGCGAGCGGCGAAGAAGGTCATCGCCAGGATCGACAAGCAGCTCGAGCGCATCGGCGAGCAGCAGCAGAAGCTCGAGCTCGCGATGGCCGAGTCGGTCAACGACTACGCCCGGCTCGCTGACCTCAGCGCCGAGCTGAACCAGCTCGCCGCGGAGAAGGACGAGCTCGAGCTGGAGTGGCTCGAAGCCGCCGAGGTGCTCGAGTAGCGGCTCGCGGCTGCTGTAACACGTCGTTCGTAGGACTACTCGCCCTATCTGGACGACCGGATAGTCCTACGAACAGCGTGTTACACCGCGCGCGAGCCGGCCGAGGTCAGGCCGAGAAGGGGACCAGCAGCCGGCGCAGCAGGTCGGTGAGCTGGCTCTGCTGGTCGTCGGAGAGACCGTCGAGGAACTCGCGCTCGGCGGCGAGCAGTGCTTCGAAGGCGCTGTCGACGGTCGCCTTGCCGTCGGGGGTGAGCCGGACGAGGACACCGCGGCGGTCCGCCGGGTCGGGGAGGCGCTCGACCAGGCCACGCGAGGCGAGCCGGTCGACGCGGTTGGTCATGGTCCCGCTGGTCACCAGGGTCTCGCGCAGGAGGCGGCCGGGGGAGAGCTCGTAGGGGTCGCCGGCGCGCCGCAGCGCGGCCAGCACGTCGAACTCCCAGGACTCGATCCCGGAGCCCGAGAACGCGTCGCGCCGGGCGAGGTCGAGGTGACGCGAGAGGCGTGAGAGTCGCGAGAAGATCTCGACAGGGCCCAGGTCCAGGTCGGGCCGCTCGTGTGCCCAAGCCTCGCTCAGGTCGTCGACTTCGTCGCGCATGACGTGAGCGTAGCCCAAGTTCGCCTCATCGAGAATCTTGACATCGAGACAAGTCGGGAGGACGATCTGAATATCTTGACGTCAAGAGAAATCGAGAGGACGTACGCCATGACCGCATGGGATCCCGAGCGCTATCTGACCTACTCCGACGAGCGTGGCCGGCCGTTCGCCGATCTCCTTCGCCGGGTCGACGCGGATCGGCCGAGGACCGTGGTCGACCTGGGCTGTGGGCCGGGCAACCTGACCGCACTCGCGGCTGACCGCTGGCCGGAGGCCCGGGTCATCGGCCTGGACTCCAGTGCGCCGATGATCGACAAAGCGCGCGCGAGCATCAAGGGCATCGACTTCGCGGTGGCGGATCTTCGCGACTGGGCCGACTCGGCGGCGCCGGGGTCTGTCGACGTACTCCTCTCCAACGCCACCCTTCAGTGGGTTCCCGGCCACCTTGACCTGCTGCCGGTTCTGGCTCGTGCCGTGAGCGATGACGGTTGGTTCGCCTTCCAGGTTCCGGGCAACTTCGACGAGCCCAGCCACAGGCTCCGCGAGCAGCTGGCCGCCGAGGAGCCGTACGCCGAGCACACCCGCCATCTCGAGGCTCCCGGTTCGCATGATCCGGCCGATTACTACGACGTGCTGGTGGGGGAGGGCTTCGCGGTCGACGCCTGGGAGACGACGTACCTTCACGTGCTGACCGGCGAGGACCCGGTCTTCACCTGGATCTCCGGGACGAGCCTGCGCCCCACCGCTGACGCCCTGGAGAAGGCCGGGCTCTTCGAACCGTTCGCCGAGGAGCTCAAGAACCGTCTGGCACAGGCCTATCCGGTACGAAACGATTCCGTAGGAAACAGTTTCGTCCTGCTTCCGTTCCGCCGCGTCTTCGTGGTTGCCCACAGGCTGGGCGCGTGATGCGCATCCACCACGTACAGGTCGGGATGCCGGCCGGTCGCGAGGACGAGGCCCGGACGTTCTATGCCGACGGGCTCGGGCTGACCGAGGTGCCGAAGCCGGCAGAGCTGGCCAAGCGCGGCGGCGCCTGGTTCCGCTCGTCCGGCGGTGCGGAGATCCATCTCGGCGTCGAGGACCCGCACCGACCGCAGGCCAGAGCTCATCCCGCGCTCGCGGTCGAGACCGAGGAAGACTTGGAGGCCCTGGGAGCGAAGCTGACGCGACTCGGCTTCGACGTCGATTGGAGCCAGCGCCACAACGCAGACGGCTTCCAGCGCTTCCACGTCCGGGATCCGTTCGGGAACCGTGTCGAGATCGTGTGGCCGACGGGCGACTAGCACGAACTTCTGGTCCGTGTGGGCGAAAACGGGAATCAACCAAAAAGAACCGTAACGCCAACTGGTCTGGACCGTTGTCCCCCGGGGGATACAACAACGAGCCAGGAATGATGCCAGAAACGATGGAAGGCAAGACTTTGACTGACGACGTGACCGTCCCCCAGCCTCGGGACGCGGAGACGACGAGCGTGGTCAATCGGGTCCGCCGGGCTCAGGGCCAGCTCGGTGGAGTGCTCCGCATGATCGAAGACGGCCGCGAGCTCGCCGATGTGGTCGGTCAGCTCAAGGCAGTGACCCGCGCCCTCGACAAGGCAGCTTTCGCTCTGCTCTCCAACGAGCTGCGCCGCGCGCACGCCGACGGAGATCGCCCGGAGCAGATCGAGGAGCTCGAGAAGGTCTTCCTCTCCCTCTCCTGATCTCGGGCCAGGAGAGGGGAGGAGGTTACCCTCGGGTAACCTGACTGCCATGAGCCAGCTCTACGACCTCTGGAAGTCCTTCAACCGTGTCCCGGTTGTCGGCAAGCGAGCATTCTCGGTCGCGTTCGCGAAGAAGGCGCCCTACTTCGGGTCCATCCACCCGCTGGTCAACCAGCTGCGACCCAACTATGCCGAGGTCATCGTGCCCAACCGCAGGGGCAACCACAACCACATCGGCACCGTTCACGCCATCGCGCTGTGCAACGGTCTCGAGATGGCGATGGGCGCCCTTGCGGAGGTCACCATCCCGCGCGACAAGCGCTGGATCCCCAAGGGGATGACCGTCTCCTACACCGCCAAGGCCTCCACCGACATCACCTGCATCGCGGAGACCGACCAGGAGCAGTGGGACACCGCCGACGGCGACCTCGCGGTGCGCGTCAAGGGCATCCGTGAGGACGGCACCGTGACCATCGAGGGCACGATCAACCTCTGGGTGACCCCGAAGAAGAAGTAAGAGCGGGTACGCAACGGCCCGCTGCCCCGAGGGGCAGCGGGCCGTCGGTTTGTCCTGATGGTGTCAGAGGTTGCCGGCCGGCATGCCGGCGGCGGTCGCCGTTTGCACGTCCGGGTCCTCCGCGGTGCCGACCGGGCCGGCGGTGTGACCGACCCTCCGCGTACGGGCTTCGACGAAGTTGGCCACGAGCCCGAGGATCGTGTTGATCGAGATGTAGATCAGCGCGACGACGATCGCCGCCGGGATCAGGTTGTTGTAGTTGCCCTGGATCTTGTTGATCTGGTTGAGCAGTTCGTCGTAGGCCAGGATGTAGCCGAGCGCGGTGTCCTTGAGCAGCACCACGAGCTGGGCGATGATCGCCGGCAGCATCGAGCGCACCGCCTGCGGCAGCAGGATCGTACGCATCACCTGCCCGGGTGAGAGCCCGATTGCGACACCGGCCTCCGCCTGACCCTTCGGCAGAGCGTTGACGCCGGCACGGATCACCTCGGCCAGCACCGAGCCGTTGTAGAGCATCAGGCCTAGGACCACGGCCCAGAAGACGCTGGTCTCGAGCCCGAGCGGCTGCTGCATGAAGTAGATGAACATCATCAGCAGCAGCATCGGGATCGCCCGGAAGAACTCCACGACCACGGCACTGGGGACGCTGATGAGCCGGCTCTGCGAGAGGCGGCCGACAGCGAAGACGAACCCGAACGCGAGCGCGAGCACCGCACCGACCGCGAAGGCGCTCAGCGTGCCCAGGAGACCGGGGATGAGGAAGTTCTCCCAGGCCGGCGCCTCGAGGAATGGCTTCCACTTCTCTGCAGCCCATTGCCCGGTCTCGTCGAGCTTGGAGAAGACGAACCAGGCCACCCAGGCCAGGGCCGCGAGGGCGACGGCCGAGTAGACCCAGTTGAGCGCCTTGCCGCGGGGGCCGGGGGCGTCGTACAGAACCGAGGCGCTCATTATCGGATCACCGCGAATCGCTTGGCGGCCCAGCCGGCGATGAAGCCGATGGGCAGGGTCAGGATCATGAAGCCGACCGCGAAGATGATGAAGATCAGCAGGATCTGGTCGGAGTTGCGCTCCATCAGGGACTTCATCTGACCCGAGGCCTCGTTGACCATGGTGGCGGTGGTGACACCGATGGTGACAGCGACCGTGGTGTTCTTGGTCATCGCGATCAGCACGCTGGCGAGCGGGTTGATCACCGACCGCAACGCCTGGGGAAGGACGATCAGACGAAGGTTCTGGGTGAAGGTCAGCCCGATCGCGCGCGCCGCCTCGGCCTGTCCGAGCGGCACGGTGTTGATGCCTGAGCGCAGCACCTCACACACGAAGGTCGAGGTGTAGACGCTGAGCGCGAGGACGGCCAGCCAGAAGTTGTTGCGGTAGATCAGGTCCTTGTCGAAGCTGAGGCCGAGTTGATAGCTCAGCCCGAAGAGCGTGAAGAACATGACCAGGGTCAGCGGAGTGTTGCGGAACGTGTAGACGACGGCCGCGCCGATCCAGCGCAGCACGGGAACCGGTGAGACCCGGAACGTCGCGAGCACCGCGCCGAGCAGCAGCGAGAAGATGCCGCTGAAGAAGGCGAGTCTCAAGGTCAGCCCGAACGAGGTCAGGATGACTGACCCGCTCTCGGAGATGAGGTCCATTGGTCCTTCCAAATGTCTTGCGCTGGACGTGCTGGCGGGGCAGGGGAGCAGACTCCCCTGCCCCGCGGGTGCCTCAGTAGCGGTCGACCTTCGGCGGCTCCGGCAGCTCGTAGCCGGAGTCGCCCAGGTTGTCGTTGAACGCCTTCTCCCAGGAGCCGTCCTCGAAGGACTTCTCGATCAGGTCGTTGATCTTGTCCCGGTCCTTGCTGCCCTTGGGCAGGCCGACGCCGTAGTTCTCCTCCGAGAAAGGAGCGCCGACGATCTTGAACTTGCCCGGGGCCTGCTGGGCGTAGCCCGCCAGGATGATGTCGTCGGTGGTCATCGCGTCGAGCTGGCCGCCCTCGATCGCGGTGACGCACTTGCTGTAGGTGTCGAACTCCTGAAGCTGGACGCCCTTGGCGTACTCGTCCTTGACCTTCTGGGCCGAGGTCGAGCCGGTCACCGAGCAGAGCTTCTTGCCGTCGAGCGAGTCGGGGCCGGTGATGTCGGTGTTGTCGGCAGCCACGAGGAGGTCCTGGCCGGCGACGTAGTAAGGACCGGCGAAGTCGACCTCGGCCTTACGCTCGTCGGTGATCGAGTAGGTCGCCAGGATCATGTCGACGGTGCCGTCCTTGAGGAAGGTCTCGCGGTTGGCGGAGACGGCCTCGACCCACTGGATCTGGTCCTCGTCGTAGCCGAGACCCTCGGCGATGTACTCGGCCATGTCGACGTCGAAGCCGGAGTAGTCGCCGTCGGCCTCCTTGAAGCCGAGACCCGGCTGGTCGAACTTGATGCCGATCTTGATCTTGTCGCCGCCGGCGTCAGAGCCGGAGTCGTCGCTGCCGCCACATGCGGCGAGGGAGCCGGCGAGCGCGAGGACGCCCGCGACCGCGGCGATCTTCTGGAACTTCATCGTTTCCACCTTCTGGAATGAGTGTTGAGTGTCATGCAGGTTTCGCGAGCCGACGGCTCACCCGAGACGTACGTTCAGTGTTTGAGGATCTTGCCGAGGAAGTCCTTGGCGCGCTCGGACTGCGGGTTGTCGAAGAACTCGCTCGGCGTGTTGGACTCGACGATCTGGCCGTCGGCCATGAAGACGACGCGGTCGGCGGCGACCCGGGCGAAGCCCATCTCGTGGGTGACCACGATCATGGTCATGCCCTCCTTGGCGAGGCTGACCATGACGTCGAGCACCTCCTTGACCATCTCCGGGTCGAGCGCGGAGGTGGGCTCGTCGAAGAGCATCACCTGCGGCTTCATCGCGAGCGCCCGGGCGATCGCGACGCGCTGCTGCTGGCCACCGGAGAGCTGGGCGGGATACTTCGCCGCCTGGACGCCCACGCCGACGCGGTCGAGCAGCTTCTTGGCCTCGGCCTCAGCCTCGGCCTTCTTCAGCTTGCGCACCTTCATCGGGCCGAGCGTGACGTTCTGCAGGATCGTCTTGTGGGCGAAGAGGTTGAAGCTCTGGAAGACCATCCCGACCTCGGCGCGCAGCTTGGCGAGGCCCTTGCCCTCCGCGGGCAGCTCCTTGCCGTCGAGCTTGATCGTCCCGGAGTCGATCGTCTCGAGCCGGTTGATCGCGCGGCAGAGGGTCGACTTCCCCGAACCCGAGGGCCCGATCACCACGACGACCTCGCCACGCTTGATCTCCAGGTTGATGTCCTGGAGCACGTGCAGGTCGCCGTAGTGCTTGTCGACATGGTCGAGCACCACCAGGGCGTCTCCCGAAGGTGCGCCGGTGGGTTCTGTGTCAAGCACGGTCATGTCGCAGACCTAACCACATCCTGCATTGCACATCCATGACTTGGTCCTCGGTATCGGTTACAAGCAGATAACTGGCCGGGATTTCCTGCCGTTGGACCCGCGCGCCGTACCCTTGAGGACGCTATGACCGTGTCCACCGCCCCGAGCACCGCATCGGCCCGTACGTACGAAGTCCGCACCTACGGCTGCCAGATGAACGTCCACGACTCAGAGCGCCTCTCCGGGCTGCTCGAGGATGCGGGCTATCTCAAGGCGACCGAGGGCGAGCAGGCCGATGTGGTCGTCTTCAACACCTGCGCGGTCCGGGAGAACGCCGACAACAAGCTCTACGGCAACCTTTCCCACCTCGCCCCGATCAAGGAGGCCAACCCGGACCTCCAGATCGCCGTCGGCGGCTGCCTCGCGCAGAAGGACCGCGACACGATCACGGCGAAGGCGCCCTATGTGGACGTCGTGTTCGGAACGCACAACATCGGCTCGCTGCCGGTGCTGCTGGAGCGCGCCCGGGTGCAGGAGGAGGCCCAGGTCGAGATCCTCGAGTCCCTCGAGGTCTTCCCGTCCACGCTGCCGACCAAGCGCGAGTCCGCCTACGCCGCCTGGGTCTCGGTCTCCGTCGGCTGCAACAACACCTGCACCTTCTGCATCGTCCCCTCGCTCCGCGGTAAGGAGAAGGACCGGCGGCCGGGCGAGATCCTCGCCGAGATCGAGGCGCTGGTCGCCGAGGGCGTCACCGAGGTGACCCTGCTGGGCCAGAACGTCAACGCCTACGGCGTGGAGTTCGGTGACCGGCAGGCCTTCTCGAAGCTGCTGCGTGCCTGCGGGGAGATCGAGGGGCTCGAGCGCGTGCGGTTCACGAGCCCGCACCCCGCGGAGTTCACCGACGACGTCATCGAGGCCATGGCCGAGACGCCGAACGTGATGCCGTCCCTGCACATGCCGCTGCAGTCCGGCTCCGACCGCGTCCTCAAGGCGATGCGCCGCTCCTACCGGTCCACCAAGTTCCTCGGCATCATCGAGCGCGTCCGGGCGGCGATCCCGCACGCGGCGATCACCACCGACATCATCGTCGGCTTCCCGGGGGAGACCGAGGAGGACTTCCAGGCCACCCTCGACGTGGTGCGCGAGTCGCGGTTCTCCAGCGCCTTCACGTTCCAGTACTCCAAGCGACCCGGCACCCCTGCGGCCGACCTCCCCGACCAGGTCTCTCCCGAGGTGGTCAAGGACCGCTACGGCCGCCTCGTCGACCTCGTCAACGAGATCGCGCACGAGGAGAACAAGAAGAACGTCGGACGTACGCTCGAGCTGCTGGTCGCCGAGGGTGAGGGGCGCAAGGACTCCGAGACCCACCGGCTCTCCGGTCGTGCTCCCGACAACCGACTCGTTCACTTCAACGCGACCGGTGCCGAGGGCGTACGTCCCGGCGACATGGTGAAGGTCGAGATCACCTACGCGGCGCCGCACCACCTGGTCGCCGACAACCCCGTGCTCGAGGTACGCCGCACCCGTTCGGGCGACGCCTGGGAGGCGCGCCAGGGGCGGACCGAGCCCGAGGCGCGTTCGGTGGGCCTGGGCATGCCCGCGGTCGGGGTGCCTGCACCGTTGCCCGCCGCACCGGCCTGCGGCTGATCGTTCGGCCGGGCGTTACTCGAACAGCAAATTCTCCGTAACTCCGTTCCCCCGAGGGTATTTCTGCCCTAGCCTGAGGCAACTTGTCTCAGGAAGGGATACCCCCATGTCGATTTCGAAGCTGGCCGGCAGAGCAGCGGCGATGGGCGCACTCGGAGTGCTCGTGGCATCAGGTCTGGCGGCCGCGGTGCCCGCGTCCGCGATGCAGGCGGCCGGAGGAGGCGGTGCCTGCTTCGATCCGGACGCGGTCGGCGCGGCCCGCGTCGCCGATGGGGCCAAGCAGGTCCGCGACACGAACCATCTGACCGCGAAGCAGGCCGACGCCAGGGAGAAGGCGCTCGGCAGTGCGCTCGCGGCGAAGGGGAAGCAGGCCGGCAGCGCCGACCTCGGCGCGACGAGCATCCCGACCTACATCCACGTCATCCAGGAGGACGCGACCACCGGGGTCATCCCGCAGGCGAACATCGACGCCCAGATCGACGTGCTCAACGCGGCGTACGCGGGCACGCCGTTCACCTTCGAGGTGGCGGGCCAGGACACCACGATCAACCCGGCCTGGTACCCGATCATCTCCGGCTCGGCCGGCGAGCGGGAGATGAAGTCGACCCTGCGCCAGGGCGGCGACAACGCGCTCAACGTCTACCTCGGCGAGATCGACGACGGCCTGCTCGGCTGGGCGACCTTCCCGACCAAGAACATCGGGTCGCAGGACGGTGTGGTCATCCTCGGTGACTCGCTCCCCGGTGGTTCGGCGGTGCCGTACGACGAGGGCGACACGGCCACGCACGAGGTCGGCCACTGGCTGCACCTCTACCACACCTTCCAGGGTGGCTGCCGCGGCAAGGGCGACCAGGTCGCCGACACCCCGGCCGAGGCGGCCCCCGCCTTCGGCTGCCCGGAAGGCTCCGACACCTGCACGGCTCCGGGCCTCGACCCGATCCACAACTTCATGGACTACACCGAGGACGCGTGCATGGACGAGTTCACGCCGGGTCAGGTGCAGCGCATGATCGACGGGTGGGTCGCGTACCGCGCCTGATCTGATCTGAGAAAGCACCGAGCGGCCCGTTGATGCGACGCGGGGAGCAACCCAGGTGGGTTGCTCCCCGCGTCGGGAAGTGCGGACGACTCAGGGGTTGTCCATCTTCTCGGCTTCGTTCTTGGCAGCCTCGACGCCCTGATCGATCTGGTCGCTGAACTTGCCACCGGTCTTCTCGTCGGCGAACTCGCCGGCCTTGTCCAGGCCATCGCCGACCTTGTCGGCGCCGACCTTGTCGACGCCCTGGCCGATGAGGTCCTTTGCCTTGTCCAAGAAGCTCATGCTTCCCCCCTCTGTTCGGTGGCTCCCCGTATGAGCCAACTAGCGGTCAGACTAACCACATGGAGTACGACAGCAACAGGGGGACACGCGACCCGGATAGGCCGCACGAGCTACACAACTTGGGATCTTCGGCCCAGTTCGTCGCTCCGATCGTGGCTGTCGTGGGTGCCACCGCGGCCGGGAAGACGTCGCTCTCCCTCGACCTCGCCGAGGCTCTCGACGGTGAGATCATCAACACCGACGCGATGCAGGTCTACCGCGGCATGGACATCGGTACGGCGAAGCTGCCGGTCGCCGAGCGCCGCGGGATCCCGCACCATCTGCTGGACCTTCTCGACATCGCCGAGCCGGCCTCCGTCGCCGACTTCCAAGGCTTGGCGCGCGAGACGATCGCGACGCTCCGGGAGGCCGGGAAGACGCCCGTGCTGGTCGGGGGCAGCGCCCTCTACACGCGCGCGATCCTGGACCGGTTCGAGTTCCCCGGGACCTCGGACGAGGTGCGCGAGCGGCTGGAGAAGGAGCTCGAAACCGCAGGTGAGAAGGCACTTCACGATCGCCTGCGAGCCCTGGACCCGGTCGCGGCCGGGCGGATCGAGATCGACAACGGTCGCCGCGTCGTACGCGCTCTGGAGGTCATCGAGCTGACCGGCCAGCCGTTCAGCGCCCGGCTGCCCGAGCAGGTCTACCACGACCCGGCCTCGATCCAGATCGGCGTCGACATCTCCCGAGAAGCCCTGGACGTACGCATCCGGCAACGCGTCGCGGAGATGTTCGAGGCCGGGTTCGTCGATGAGGTCGCCCGGCTCCTGGAGGCGGGTCTGGGGCGGTCGCGGACCGCGGCGAAGGCCATCGGCTACCAGGAGGTCACCGCACACCTCGCGGGAGAGATGACCTTGGCGGAGGCGATGGAGCGGACCGCCATCAAGACCAGGCAGTTCGCGCGGCGTCAGGACGCCTGGTTCCGCAAGGATCCTCGGGTCGTGTGGGTCTCCTACGACGATCCGGCCCGTCTTGAGAAGGCCATCGCGGCTGTGGAGGCGGTGTAACCGTGAGCGAGCGTCAGCGAGCGACAATCGGCCTCAGGCCGTCGCTTCCGTATCCTTGCCTCTGTCCAACGGAGGCGACGGCATGAGCGAGCGGGACCGCCTGCGGGAGCTGCTGGACGCGGTGCTCGACGGCGCCGACGCCGGGGAACCGCGCACGCTGGCGCAGATGGCGGGGGACGCCTACACCTCGCCCTACCACTTCAACCGGCTGCTCTCCCGCGGTGCCGGCGAGCCGCCGGTGGCGATGCGGCGACGGGTGATGCTGGAGCGGGCCGCGTGGCAGCTGCAGCACGGCGGCACCGTGACCGACGCTGCCTGGGCTGCCGGCTACGAGTCGGTGGAGGGGTTCTCGCGGGCCTATGCGAAGGCCTTCGGGCACCCGCCGAGCACCGCCGCGGTCAGCCACTGGCTCCCGGCGCCGAACGGCATCCACTTCCACCCGCCGGAGTCGTTGTGGGTCGACTCCCAGGAACGGGTGCTCGCACCGCTGACCGAGCAGCTGGTGATGCACGACGTCGACGACACCAGGAGTCTGCTCGATCTGGCCAAGGGCCTGTCCGAGGACCTGCTCACCGGGGTGCGGCTGCCGGGTCACGAGGTGCTGCCGTGGGACGGTCCGGAGGAGTCGCTCCTCCAGGTCCTGGAGGCCACGGTGTGGGCCAAGGAGTGCTGGGTCGCCTCCATCGAGGGCCTCTCGATGCCGGTCCGCAGCCGTTCCGGCTCGATCGTCGCGCTGGTCGAACGGCACGAGTCCGTCGCGGCCCGGTGGCTGGCGGTCGTACGCGACATCGAGCGCCGCGGGGCCTGGGAGGACCGGCTCGTGGACGCCCTGTGCGAGCCGCCGGAGAGCTTCCAGATGGGATCGGTGGTCGCCCACGTCCTGACGTACGCAGCCCATCGGCGTCTGCTGGCCCGGATGATGCTCCGGATGGCCGGTGTCGAGGTCGACAATGGCGACCCGATCGAGTGGCTGCGAGCTCGCCGGGGCGAGGTGCCGTCGGTCTGAGTTGCCCGCGAAATGATTCGGCCGCCCGAGCGCGCGCCTCGTAGGCTGGGGCGGTGACCCCTACCTGGACTGAGATCAGCACGCTCGAGGAGCTCGTCGACCTGGTCGGCGTCCCGAACGAGCGGGCCGCGACCAAGGGCCGCCCGGCGCTCCTCGACATCGACCGGGAGTGGCTCGCCGCGACGCCGTTCTGCGTGCTCGCGACCTCGGACGCGGAGGGCAACTGCGATGCCTCGCCCAAGGGGGATCCGGCCGGGTCGCTGGTCCACGTCATCGACGAGACGACGATCGCGATCGCGGAGCGACCGGGCAACAAGCGGGTCGACGGCTACCGCAACGTGCTCTCCAACCCGCACGTCGGACTCAACTTCCTGATCCCGGGCCGTGGCGACACGCTGCGGATCAACGGTCGTGCCCGACTGGTCTCCGACGCGCCGTTCTTCGACGACATGGCGGTGAAGGGCAAGCGCCCGATCCTCGCCCTGGTCGTCGACATCGACGACATCTTCTTCCACTGCGCGAAGGCGTTCCTGCGCTCGGGGCTGTGGGACCCGGAGACCTGGGATCCCGACCACCTCCCCAAGCGCGCGGTCATCGCCAAGCAGGTCGAGAACGACCCGCGCACGCTGGCGGAGATGGAGGACTACTACCGCACCGACACCTACTCGAAGCACCTCTACTGATGACCTACACGTATCTGAAGGGCCACGGCACGGAGAACGACTTCGTGCTGCTGCCGGACCTCGACGGGTCGGTGCACGGGGGTCTCTCCGACGAGGAGATGGCCGACCGGGTCCGGGCCCTGTGCGACCGCCGGGCCGGCCTCGGCGGCGACGGGATCCTGCGGGTGATCCGCACGGCCGCCTACACCGGTGCGGACCGCCCGGCCAGCGACGCCGAGTGGTTCATGGACTACCGCAACGCCGACGGCACCCTGGCCGAGATGTGCGGCAACGGCACCCGGGTCTTCGCCGAATACCTGCGCTCCGCCGGGCTCGCCGGTGACCAGGTCACCTTCGCCACGCGGGCCGGTGACAAGACCCTCCGCGCGGAGGGGGACGTCTGGACCGCCGACCTCGGCTCACCGAAGCTGCTCGGGTCGACCCAGGTCACTGTCGCCCACCACTTCTGGTCGGCCTGCAACGTCGACATGGGCAACCCCCACGCCGCCGCCGAGGTCGAGTCGATCGACCCCCACGGCCCCGTCGGTGACCTCTACGACTCCCCGGTCTTCGACGAGGCGGTCTACCCGCACGGGGTCAACGTCGAGTTCTTCGAGCGCGTCGCCGAGCGTCACGTCGCCATGCGGGTCTACGAGCGCGGCGCGGGCGAGACCCGCTCCTGCGGCACCGGAGCCTGTGCGGTGATGGTCGCGGCCGCCGAGGCCGACGGTCTCGCGATCGCGCGCGATGCTGATGTGACGTACCGGGTGGATGTGCCGGGTGGAACGCTCCATGTCACCTGGACGACGGACGATCGTGTTCTGCTCACCGGACCGGCGATCCTGATCGCCGAGGGCACGACATCGCTCTGACCGCGAGACGGTTAACGATTATTCACCTCTGTGGGGTGGTCACGTCTAAGGTGCTGCCCATGGAGTTGACTGATAGCACAGCGATCGTGACCGGAGCGGCCAGCGGGATCGGGGCGGCGACGGCCCGGGCGCTGGCGGCCAAAGGTGCGACGGTGATCGTCGCGGATATGCAGAAGGACAAGGGCGAGGCCCTGGCGGAGGAGATCAAGGGGCTGTTCGTGCCCGTTGATGTGACCGACACCGACCAGATCACCAACGCCGTGGAGAGGGCCGTGGAGATCGCGCCGTTGAAGGCGGTGGTCAACTCGGCCGGGATCGGGTGGGCGCAGCGCACCATCGGGCGCGACGGTCAGATCGGCTCGGCGCACGACCTGGACGCGTACAAGAAGGTCATCGCGATCAACTTGATCGGCACCTTCGACATGTGCCGCCAGGCGGCGACCTACATCAGCCGCAACGAGCCCGACGCCAACGGGCAGCGCGGCGCGATCGTCAACCTGGCCAGCGTGGCGGCCTTCGACGGCCAGATCGGGCAGGTGTCCTACTCCTCGTCCAAGGGCGGCATCGTCGGCCTCACCCTCCCGCTCGCGCGCGACCTCGCCGCGGTCGGGATCCGGGTCAACACCGTCGCTCCGGGTCTGATCGACACTCCGATCTACGGCGAGGGCCCGGAGTCCGAGGCGTTCAAGGCCAAGCTCGGCGAGAGCGTGCTGTTCCCGCACCGCCTCGGTGTGCCCGCCGAACTGGCGAGCATGGTCGTGGAGTGCCTGACCAACGACTACATGAACGGCGAGACGATCCGCGTCGACGGCGGCATCCGGATGCCACCGAAGTGACCGGAAGCAACCGAAGTAACACGCGCTGGTAGTACCCCGACGGCTGGCGCACCGCTAATGTGTGCGCCAGCCGCGGACCGTTCAGGCCGTTCCGCGGACGTCGGAGCAAGGGGAGTTCGCATGTCCGATAAGGCGGGCACCAGTACGTCGAAGGCGCTCGCGATCATCGAGCCCGAGGAGCCCACCGGGCCTGCCGGACCGACCGACGAGCCGCGGGAGCCGCGGCTCACGCGGGAGACGATCGGTGTGATCGCCGGCGCCGCCGGCGTCCTGGCCGTGTGCCTGATCGCGACCGCGCTGGTCGCCAACGGCAAGCCGAGCTCCAGCGGCGAGCGCACCTGCCTCGGCCCGCAGATGAAGATCGCGGTGGCTCCCGAGGCGGCGACCGTCGTGGGCAACATCCTCGACGACGCGGGCTGCAGTCAGATCGAGGTGGAGTCGGCCAAAGCCGACGAGATCCTCCAGCCGATGGCGCTCGGCGGCGCCCTGCCCGACGTGTGGATCCCCGACTCCTCTCTGTGGGTGGACCGGATCAAGCCGGCGGTCGAGCCGGTGACCCTGCGCACCTCGATGGCCTCCTCGCCGGTCGTGGTCGTCTCGGGCGACGGGCTGACCCGCACCTCCTACGCCGAGGCGTTCGCCGAGGACGACCTGCTGATGGGTGATCCCCAGCGGATGATGAGCGCGCTCGGCACCGTCGTCGCGGGCGGGGCGAAGCCCCAGACCGCGGCCGAGCTGGAGCCGTACGCCGAGCGGATCGCCTCCGGTGACGAGGCCGCCGCGCCGACCGACTCGGCACGTCTGGCCGAGCTGCGCACCGTGATGAGCGGGGTGACCGCGACCAGCGAGCAGCAGTGGTCGACGTACGCGCCGATGCTGAAGGCCGCCGCGCCGAAGGAGGGCACGGTCGTCCTCGACTACCCGGTCATGATCACCGCCGACTCCTCGCGCCGCAACGAGATCGCCTCGACGATCACCAGCTTCGCCCGCGTCCTCGACAGCGGCGCCGCCGACAAGGCGCTGACCAAGGCCGGGTTCCGCACCACCGGTGCCGGCAAGCCGTCCCCCAACGTCGGCGCGTACACCCGGGCCGACTCGGCCGCGGTGGCGAAGACCGCCTCGGACTGGGGTGACAAGCTGCGGCCCACCCGGGCGCTCGCGGTCGTGGACGTCTCCGGGTCGATGGCCTGGCTGGCAGGTCCCGCCAGCGCGACGACCCGCCTCCAGCTCACCCAGGCCGCGGTGTCCGAGGCCGTCGACATGCTTCCGGGCGGCGCCGAGATGGGGCTGTGGGCCTTCTCCGAGAAGACCGAGGGCAAGCTGGGTGGTGACCACGCCGTGCTCGTGCCGACCCATCAGCTCGCCTCGAGGAACCAGCGCGCACAGCTGACCGAGGAGATCGCCGGGCTCTCCGCGCGCACCGGCGGCGGCACCTCCCTGCACGAGACCGCGCTCGCGGCCTACCAGGACGCGGTCGCCTCCTACGACCCGCTCGCCTCCAACACCGTGCTCCTCTTCACCGACGGCACCAACGACGACCCCGGTTCGATGGACCTGGCCGAGCTCGTGAGCCAGCTGAAGGCTGCCTCCGATCCACACCGACCGGTCCGCGTCCTCGGCATCGGGATCACCGCCGACGCCGACCTGGGCGCGCTGCAGGCGATCGCCGACGCGACCGGCGGCGAAGCGTACGTCGCCGAGCGGCCGGAGGACGTCGAGACTGTTCTGCGAGAGGCGATCGGGCAGCGCTGAGAGGCGCTCTTGGATAAGCATTGTCCCCCGGGTGGTGCGGCGCCGTACTCTTGTTGGTATATGACGAACAACGCACACGATTTCTCACTCGCTGACGAGCTCGAGGCCACCGAGGACTGGGACGCGCTCGACGACTCGTTCGAGTCCGGCTACGCCGACGAGGATCCCGAGGACACCGACCCGACCGTCGGTGCGATGGAGCTCGCCGAGCGACACGCGCTCAAGCGCGTCGCCAGCCTGCGCACCGAGCTCGAGGACATCACCGAGGTCGAATACCGCCAGCTGCGCCTGGAGCGAGTGGTGCTCGTGGGCGTGTGGGCCGGTGGCACCCAGACCGATGCCGAGAACTCCCTGGCCGAGCTCGCGCTGCTCGCCGAGACGGCTGGCTCGGAGGTGCTCGAGGCGATCTACCAGCGTCGCCAGGCGCCCGACCCCGCGACGTACATCGGCCGTGGCAAGGTCGAGGCGCTCAAGGAGATCGTCGCCGCGACCGGCGCCGACACCGTGATCGCCGACGGCGAGCTGGCGCCTTCGCAGCTGCGAAACCTGGAGGACCGCACCGGGGTCAAGGTCGTCGACCGGACCGCCCTGATCCTCGACATCTTCGCCCAGCACGCCAAGTCCCGCGAGGGTCAGGCGCAGGTCGAGCTCGCCCAGCTCAGCTACATGAAGCAGCGACTCCGTGGTTGGGGTGGCAACCTGTCCCGCCAGGCCGGTGGCCGTGTCGCCGGTGGTGCCGGTATCGGTGGCCGTGGTCCCGGTGAGACGAAGATCGAGACCGACCGCCGCCGGATCAACACCAAGATCGCCAAGCTCAACCGCGAGCTGAAGGCGATGAAGGGCACCCGCGACACCAAGCGTGCCGAGCGCCAGCGCCATCACATCCCGGCGGTCGCGATCGCCGGCTACACCAACGCCGGCAAGTCGTCGTTGCTCAACCGGCTGACCGGTGCCGGGGTGCTCGTCGAGGACGCCCTCTTCGCCACCCTGGACCCGACCACCCGCCGCACCACCACCGAGGACGGCCGGGTCTACACGATGTCCGACACCGTCGGTTTCGTGCGCCACCTGCCCCACCAGCTCGTCGAGGCCTTCCGCTCGACGCTGGAGGAGGTCGCCGACGCCGACCTGATCGTCCACGTCGTCGACGGTTCCCACCCCGACCCCGAGGGTCAGCTGGCGGCCGTGCGTGAGGTCTTCGCCGAGATCGGTGCCGCCGAGGTGCCGGAGCTCGTCGTGATCAACAAGGCCGACATCGCCGACCCGCTGGTGATCGGCCGCCTGCTGCGCGCCGAGCCCCACTCGGTCGCGGTCTCGGCCAAGACCGGCGAGGGCATCGACGCAGCCATCAAGGCCGTCGAGACCGACCTGCCGCGGCCGGGCGTGGAGTTCTCCGCGCTGGTTCCCTACGAGCGGGGTGACCTGGTCAACCGGATCCACCAGCACGGCGAGATCGACCACCTCGAGCACACCGCCGACGGCACCATCGTCAAGGGTCGCGCCAACGCGGACCTGGCCGGCGAGCTGGCGGCCTTTCCCGCGTGATCCAGGACGCTGATCCGAGGCGCTGATCCAGCGCCTGTTTCGGCGTTTCGACATGGGCTCTGCCAGGCTCGTCCCGCACACTTGGGACGGTCGGTCGACGGAGGGGGCACGGATGCTCACAGAGGTACGCCACGCGGCTCGCGCCACGATCGTGAGCGCGCTGGCCGGTGCTGTCCTGGTGGCCACGCTCGCGGGCTGTGCCAGCAAGGACGACGGCGTGCTCCCGGGGCAGGACACGAGCCAGGGCACCACGGTGACCCAGGACATGTGCACCCGGCTGGCGGCCGAGTCGGTGACCCGCGCCTCGGTGGTGACCGGGGCCGGCGAGCGGGTCGTCGTGATCGGCGACTCCTGGGCCTCGGGTTTCGGACTGGACGACCCCGGCCTGTCCTGGCCCCGCTACCTCGACGGCGAGGTCCGGGTCTCCGGGTTCGGGGGCACCGGCTACGCACGCGGCTCGATGGCGACGTGCGGCCCGATCTCCTTCCCCGAGCGGGTTCCCGACGTGATCGCCCAGGGCGCCGACCTGGTCGTGCTCGAGGGCGGCATCAACGACTCCAAGAGCGACATCGCCGACGTCGAGAAGGGCTTCCGGGCCACCCTGGACGAGCTGAAGGGCTACGACGTCATCGTGCTCAGCTCGCCGAGGGTGAACTCACGCGCCAAGGCCATCCGGGTCGTCAACAAGATGATGCGGCGGGTCTCGGCCGAGTACGGAGTGACCTACATCAACGTCTTCGACCTCGAGCTGCCCATGCTCGCGGACAACACTCATCTCACGGTGGAGGGCCATCGGGAGTTCGGGGAGATCGTCGCCCGGCGGATCGCGGAGAGCCGATCGGAGACTGTCCCCGCCCACGGCTAAGGTTGCCCGAGTGACCGCAACCGAGACCGCCTCCCAGACGCCCGTACGTGAAGCCCTGGCGGACGCGGTCGCGACCCTCGGCGGGGCGACCCGCGAGGGTCAGGTGCTGATGGCCGATGCGGTCGCACAGGCGCTCGCCGACGAGGAGCACCTCCTCGTCGAGGCCGGCACCGGCACCGGGAAGTCGCTGGCCTACCTGGTCCCGTCGCTGCTCCACGACAGCCGGGTCGTGGTCGCCACCGCGACCCTCGCGCTGCAGCATCAGCTCGTCGAGCGCGACCTGCCGCGCCTGGTCAAGGCGATCGGCTCGCGCCCCGGCGTCGACGCGTCCTTCGCGGTCCTCAAGGGCCGCTCCAACTACGCCTGTCTCCATCGTGTGCGCGAGGGGGCGCCCGACGACCAGGGCACCCTGGTCGATGTCCCGCTGGGCCCGATGGCCGAGAAGGTCCTCGAGCTCCGCAGCTGGGCCGAGAAGGAGGCGGAGAAGGGCGGCAGCGGCGAACGTGACGCCGCTCCCCGTCACACCGACCGCGAGTGGCGCCAGGTCTCGGTCAACCACCGCGACTGCCTCGGTGCCGCCAAGTGCCCCTTCGGCGAGGAGTGCTTCGTCGAGGTCGCCCGCGACAAGGCCCAGAAGAGCCACCTGATCGTCACCAACCACTCCCTGCTCGCGATCGACGCGATCGAGGGTGTCCCGATGATCCCGGAATACGACGCGGTGGTGATCGACGAGGCCCACGAGCTGGTCGCCCGGGTGACCCAGGCGGCGACCGACGAGCTGACCGCGGCCGAGGTCGAGCGGGCCGCCCGGCGGGCCCAGAAGCACGTCGAGGGCTCCGAGGCCGACGATCTGGCCGACGCCTCCGACGCGCTGCGGGCGGCGATCAACGAGACCTCGCCCGGCCGGTTCGTGACCCTCCCCGAGGTGATCTCCGACGCGCTCGTGCTGGTGCGTGACGCGGCGCGCTCGGCGCTCTCCGCCCTCCCGAAGCCGAAGGACTCCGACAGCGCCGACCCCGGCTTCCAGCAGGCCAAGGGCGGCCTGCAGGAGGTCTTCACCACCGCCGAGCGGATGGCCGCTGCCTCCGACCACGACGTGATCTGGCTCAACGAGGGCAGCGACCGGATCCCGCCGCGGCTCTGCGTCGCGCCGCTGCAGGTCTGGGCGCAGATGCGCGAGAAGCTGCTGCGGGAGAAGACCGTCGTCTTCGCCTCGGCGACCCTCAAGCTCGGCGGCGACTTCGGCCCCGTGGCCGGATCCCTCGGGCTCAAGGCGGAGGAGCGCACCGAGATGGGCGCCGGGGCGCAGCGTACCGAGGACGTGCTGCCGTGGGTGGGGCTCGACGTCGGCAGCCCGTTCGACTACGGCAGGCAGGGGATCCTGTACGTCGCCCGCCACCTGCCTCCTCCGGGGCGCGACGGTATGGGCGCCAAGACCTTGGACGAGATCGTCGACCTGGTCGACGCCGCCGACGGGCGTACGCTCGGGCTCTTCTCCTCGCGCCGCGCAGCCGAGGCGGCGGCCGAGGTGGTGCGCCAGAAGCTGCCGCACCTGACCACGCTGGCCCAGGGGGACGCGCAGCTGCCCGAGCTCGCCGCGCAGTTCGTCGCCGACCCGCACACGGTCCTGTTCGGCACGCTGTCGCTGTGGCAGGGGCTCGACGTGCCCGGCGACACGTGCCAGCTCGTGATCATCGACCGGATCCCGTTCCCGCGGCCCGACGACCCGCTGATGTCAGCCCGGCAGCAGGCGGCCGACAAGGCCGGCGGCAACGGGTTCATGCAGGTCGCTGCGACCCATGCGGCGCTGCTGCTGGCGCAGGGCGCCGGCCGGCTGATCCGCACCACCACCGACCGTGGCGTCGTGGCGGTGCTGGACGCCCGCCTGGCCACCGCTCGTTACGGCGGCTTCCTCAAGGCGAGCCTGCCGCCGATGTGGGCCACCACCGACCCGGCCATCGTGCGGCAGGCGCTGAAGCGGCTCTCCGAGTCAGCCTCTGCCTGACCGAAATGCACGCCGAGTCGGCTCGTTGGAACGAGCCGACTCGGCGTGCATCTGAGATCAGCGGTAGGTCTTGGCCCACCAGTGGTGGGTGGCCTTGTCGGGCGAGGCGATGCCGTGGCAGGAGAACGCGGTGCCCTGGCCGCAGTCGAAGTTGCTGCTCGCGTTGGCGAAGGTGACCTCGACCTTGCGGATCCGCTTGGAGGAGAAGCCCTCGATGGTCTTGGTGGCGATGCCCTTGCTGTTGGGCTCGAGGTAGTAGACGCCCCGGGTGCCGTCGGTGCGGAAGACGCTGACCACCGCGGCGTTGGCGTTGGGGCGGGCCACGTCGACCTTCACGCGCAGCTTCCAGCCCTTGCCGACCTTCTTCGGGACGAGGCGCTGGGTGGCGTAGGTGAGGTGCTTGAGGGTGAACTGGCCGTCGACGGTCTGCCGCTTCGCGGGGAGTGCGGTGCGGCCGTCGGGGAGCGGCGCGTAGTAGGCGCCGCCCTCGCTGTAGCTCTTCCTGGGGGCCAGGTTGGCGGCGGCGAAGCGGGTGTACTGCAGCTTCAGGGTGGTGCCGCGAGCGGCGAGCGCCTGCCGGATGGCGGTGGTGGAGTAGGTCGACGGGGCTCGGTTCCAGATGCTGAGCACGACCTCCGGCAGCTCGCCGCGCTCCTTGGCGAAGCGCTCGGAGAGATAGCGGAAGAAGATCCAGTTGCCGTAGATGCCGAGGTTGGAGACGCTGGAGTTGTCCAGCGGCTTGCGCTGGTCCTCGAGCTGGCCGTAGGCCAGGTACTGCCGGTTGTCGTTGATGCTGTCGTAGACCTCGTCCTCGACCCAGGTCGCGGTCGACTCCATCATCCAGCGGTCCTCGCCGGCGTCGTAGGCGAACTGGACCGCGTGGAAGTATTCGTGGGCGGCGGTGACGCGGAGGTTCTCGGTGGGCGTGTTGGCCGTGCCGTACTCGCTGGTGGCGTAGTCGTTGTCGAGGACGCAGTAGGCCGTGGCGGCCGTCTTGGAGACCTTCGTCTCGGGCGCGCAGTAGCCGTAGTAGCCCTCGTCGTAGAGGTTCTCCAGGTAGATGTCGACCTTGCCCGGGGTGACCGACTTGTCGGCCGCGGGCTTGCGGTAGCCGGCGTTCACGTAGATGTTGTGGACCTTCGTGACCACATCACGGACCTGGTTCGCGTAGGTCGTCGAGGCCTTGTCGCCGCCCTTGCCCGGCGAGTAGTGGACGCAGACGACATCGCTGCAGGTCTGGGTCGCGGTGCGCGGGCGGGCGAGCAGCTCGCGGGCGGCCGCCTTGTTGGACCCGTCCAGTGCGTCCTTCGCGTTCCACAGGTCGGTCAGCGCGATGGTCGCGTCGGGCCGGCCGGCCACGTGCCGCCCGGGCACGACCTGCCGGGCGCCGCGCACGGACTGGTTGCGCTTGACCTTCTTGGCCGCGTCGAGCGCCTTGCGGGCCGCCTTCTCCGTCACCGGCTGCTCGGCGCTGGTGTTACCGCCGGTCCTCGCCGAGGTCGCCGGGGTCGATCCGGTGGCGGGCATGGTGGCGGCGAAGGTGGCCACGACCATGCCCGCGATCAAGACGAAGGAGCGTTGTTTCCGGTTGATCCGGCGGGCAAGGTTTCGCATCACGTACCAGACGTTCGGGGAAGGCAGACCCCGGCAGTCTAAGGGCAGAGGGACAGCGCCACGCCGGTGAAACGCCTACACGGGCTCGGTGACGTGGTGGACGCGGCCGCTACCGGCTGCGGTGGCGTACGACATCGCCCAGGTGGCCGCGGTGCCGGGGTCCTTGCGCTCGCCGATGAAGTACCAGTCCATCTGGGTGCGGTTGCGGGTGATGTCGAGGATCGAGTAGCCGTGGTCGTCGAAGTTGAGGTAGCGGACGTGGCGGTTGGAGGTCTTGATGATCTCCTCGACCGTCACGCTGACCGTGCGACGAGGCGCGCCGAGGATGTCCTTGAGGTTGTTCGAGGTCACCGAGGTGGCCACGAACTCGACACCGGCGGTCTTGCCGAGCGGGTAGACGGCGGAGTCGTACGGCAGGTCGCAGGCCCACGAGGAGTGGATGTCGCCGGTGACGAAGACCGTGTTGGTGATCGCGTTGTTCCGGATGTGCTCGAAGAGCTCGGTGCGGTCGGCGGTGTAGCCGTCCCACTGGTCCACGTTGAGGGCGATCCCGTTGTCGGGCAGCAGTCCGGTGACGTCGTTGACCGGGCTGATGAGGCTCTTGGGGAGCGCGCCGAAGGTGACCGGCGCGATCATCACCGGGTTGCCGACGATCTTCCACCGGGCATCGGTGAGCAGGCCGTCCTTGAGCCAGGCCAGCTGCTTGTCGCCGGTGATCGTGCGGTCGGGGTCGTCGACCCCGGCGAGGTCGGTGCGGGCGACCTGCTCGGAGCGGTAGGAGCGCAGATCGAGCATGCTCAGCTCGAGGAGGTTGCCGAACCGCAGCCGCCGGTAGATGCGATCGTGGAGGTAGTCGTCGGTCTCCACGGCGGCGGTGCCGTCGACGCGCAGCGGCATCCACTCGTCGTAGGCCTGGTTGGCACCGGTCTTGCGCTCGATCCAGTCGTACTCGCCGGGCGCGTTGTTCTCCGCGCCCAGCATCCAGGCGTCGTTGGCCGACTCGTGGTCGTCCCAGGTGACGATCCAGGGCAGCCGGGCGTGGGCGGCGGCGAGGTCGGCGTCGCGCTTGTACTGCGCGTGCCGGATCCGGTAGTCGGCGAGCGTGTGCATCTCGCGGGCCGGCTCGTGCGGGCGGATGTCCTCGTTGGACATGCCGTAGCCGTACTCGCCGGGGCCGTACTCGTAGAGGTAGTCGCCCAGGTGCAGGATCGCGTGCAGGTCGTCGCGGGCGGCCAGGTGGCGGTAGGACGCGAACCAGCCGGCCTGCAGGTTGGAGCAGGAGACCACCCCGAAACGTACGTTCTCCGGGTTGGCGTCGGCGGCCGGTGCGGTGCGGGTGCGGCCGACGCGGGTGGTCTGGCCGTTGTAGCTGAAGCGGTAGAAGTACCAGGTCTCCGGAGCCAGGCCGGTGACGTCGAGCTTCACGGTGTGGTCGCGATCGGGACCGGTCTGCTGCGAGCCCTTGGCGATCACCCGGTCGAAGTCCGCGGTGGGCGAGACCTCCCAGCGTACGAGCACCTCCTCGCCCTGGCCGGATCCGGGAGTCGCGTCCGCCGTCGGCGTGACCCGCGTCCAGATGACGACACGGTCCGGCAAGGGGTCGCCGGAGGCGACGCCGTGCTGGAAGTGGTTGAGGGTGGCGCCCGCGGCCTCCGAGGGCTGGGGGAGGGCGATGGCTCCTGCTCCCGCGGCGGTGGCCAGCCCGGCGGCGATGAGGGTGCGGCGGTCGATCTGTGTCTGGGTCACGCTGTATGGAACGACGCAGCCGCCGGCCCTGTCATGGGCCGGCGGCTGGATTTCACGCAGTGTTCCCGGTCCGGTTCCGGGAGGTGTGAGGCGGGACTCAGAGGCTGCGCAGGACCGCCGTCACCTTGCCGAGGATCGTCGCGTGGGTGCCGTCGATCGGCTCGTACGCAGCGTTGTGCGGCAGCAGCCAGACCTTGCCGTCCTTGCGGGAGAGCGTCTTGACGGTCGCCTCGCCGTCGATCAGCGCGGCCACGATCTCGCCGTTCTCCGCGGTCGGCTGCTGGCGCACGACCACGAAGTCGCCGTCGCAGATGGCGGCGTCGACCATGGAGTCACCGGAGACCGAGAGCAGGAAGAGGTCGCCGTTGCCGACCAGCTGCTTGGGCAGCGGGAAGACGTCCTCGACGCTCTGCTGGCTCGAGGTCTCCTCGGCGAGGATCGGGCCACCGGCCGCGATCCGTCCGACCAGGGGGACCATGGCGGCGTCGGGGTTGGGGTTGACGTCGGCCTCGGCGGTGATCGTCGCCTCGGGCTCCTCGCCGGACATGGCCTTGCGGTGGGCCATCACCTCCGGCAGGAAGACCTCGAGAGCACGGGGTCGCTTCGGGTCCTTGCGGATCAGGCCACGCTGCTCCAGCGCGCGCAGCTGGTGTGCGACGCTGCTGGTGCTGGTCAGCCCGACCGCGGCGCCGATCTCGCGCATGCTGGGCGGATAGCCACGCTGCTCGATGCTGTCGCGCAGGTGAGCGAGGATGCGCTGCTGACGCGGCGTGAGCCCGGTCGCGTCCGGCGGCCCGTCGGGCAGCTCGCGGACGCGGCTCGACTTCGAACCGCCTGATCCGGTGCCTGTCTTCTGCGTGGTCATGTCACCACATTAGTCCCTCTGGCATCACGACTTCAAACATCTGTTCGATCTCGTCGGGATGCGTGTCGGCGTTCGAAAATTCTTTGGGGTTGTCATCTCCCAGGACATCGGTGACGGTTCTGCATCAGGACATCGGTGACACTTCCGTGGGGTTTGGTGGTGACACTTCGGTGAGTCCTTGCTCT
>NZ_JBITCR010000009.1:0-225653 GCF_044453405.1 Nocardioides sp. NPDC051685
CGACTCGGCCGTTGTGGGTGGGACAGTCGCGCCGACTCGGCCGTTGTGGGTGGGACAGTCGCGCCGACTCGGCCGTTGTGGGTGGGACAGTCGCGCCGACTCGGCCGTTGTGGGTGGGACAGTCGCGTCGACTCGGCCGTTGTGGGTGGGACAGTCGCGCCGACTCGGCCGTTGTGGGTGGGACGGTCGCGCCGACTCGGCGGGTTATTTGACCTCGGAGCGCAGGACGAGGCGGAGGCCTACGAGCATCGGGATCACTAGCCAGATCAGGCCCGCCACTCCGAGCTGGGCCCACATCTTGTCGGTCATCTCGGAGTAGAGGTTCATGGTCGCCCAGTTGAGGTCGAACCAGGTGGCGTGCTCGGCCCACCAGGTGTTCGTCGAGGCCAGTGCCGAGGAGACGCCGGGCAGGACGAGGGCGTAGACGAAGTAGGCCACGATCGCTCCCGGCGAGCTGCGGAACACCGTGCCGAGCATGAAGCCCATGAACATGCCGATCTCGCTGGCCAGGGTGACCTGGGCGAGCTCGGTGAACGAGATGTTCCACACCGGGTCGAGATCCATGACGGCAGCCACGCCGAGGTAGCCGAGGGCTCCGACGGCCGCCGCGACCGCGATGGCGACGACGCCCACCACGGCGGTGACCAGCGCCTTCGCGGCGATCACGCGGCCCCGGCCGGAGACCAGGGTGAACGTGGTCAGGGCGCTGCGTGCGCTCCACTCGCTGGTGACCGCGAGCACCGCGATCATCGGCAGGAGCACCGACATCGGCATGCCCCAGGCGCTGGCGAAGCCCTCGTAGTCGAGGTTGTCGGCGTCGACGAAGATGATCGTCACCGCGGTCGCGGCCAGGGAGAGCACGACCAGGCTGGCCATCAGCCAGAACCCCGAGCGGGTGTCGAACATCTTGCGCAGCTCGACGCCGGCGATGCGGCCGAAGGGGATGGGGGCCGGTACGGCCCGCTCGCGGCGCACTATGGCCGGGTTGACCGGCTCCGGGGCGAGGGTCGTGGTGGTCATGCTGCATCCCTTTCCGGGGTCTGGAGGTGGTCACGCTGGGTCTCGGCGGTCAGCTGGAGGAACATCTCCTCCAGGCCGGCGCCGTCGGCGGCGCGGAGCTCGGTCAGCACGAGTCCGGCGTCGAAGGCGATCTGGCCGACGGAGGTGAGGTCCGCGTCGCTGACGACGGCGCCCTCGGTGGTGATCTCGGCGGTGTGGCCGGCCCGCTGGAGCGCTCGGCCGAGCGAGGTGGCGTCACTGGAACGGGCGTATGTCTCGCCGCTGGCGAGCAGCTCGTGCTTGGTGCCCTGCGCCACGATCCGGCCGTTGCCGATGACCACGATGTCATCGGCGATGACCTCGATCTCGTGCAGCAGGTGGGAGGAGAGCAGGACGGTGCCGCCGTCGTCGGCGAAGCCGCGCAGCAGGTCGCGCATCCAGCGGATGCCGGCCGGGTCGAGGCCGTTGGCCGGCTCGTCGAGGATCAGCACCTCGGGGTCGCCGATCAGGGCCGTCGCGATCCCGAGCCGCTGCCGCATCCCGAGGGAGTAGTTGCGTACCCGGCGTCCGGCCTCCTCCTCGGTCAGGCTGACCCGCTCCAGGGTTTCGGTGACACTCGACGTCGGCAGCCCCATCGTGCGGGCGGCCAGAGTGAGGATCTCGCGGCCGGTGCGGCCGCCGTGCTGGGCGGAGGCGTCCAGGAGCACCCCGACCTCGCGACCGGGGTTGGGCAGCTGGGAGAAGTGGCGGCCGAGGAGGTGCGCGCTGCCGGAGGACGGATCGGTGAGTCCGACCAGGATGCGCATGGTCGTGGACTTACCGGCGCCATTGGGGCCGAGGAAGCCGGTCACCCGGCCGGGCTCGGCTGTGAAGGTCACGTTGTCGACGGCCGTGAACCTGCCGTACCTCTTGGTGAGGGCATCGATCTGGATCATGCTCCGAGCCTCGCGCCCCGGCGGCCTCGCGCGCTTCGGGCAGATCCCTGGCAGATCCCTGGCGGTCTCCGGGGCCTTCCCCTGACCTCCCCTGAGACCATCTCGGGGTAGATCGGTCCGTTGCGGAATGTTTCGTACCGAATCAAACGTTCCGACGGCATGCGTATTGATGTCTGGTCCGACGTCGTCTGTCCGTGGTGCTACATCGGCAAGCGCCACCTCGAGGAAGCCCTGGAGCGCTTCGCGCACAGCGACGACGTCGAGATCGTCTACCACTCTTTCGAGCTCGACCCGACCGCTCCGCAGGTGCCGGTCGAGACCACCGTCGAGGCCCTGGCCAAGAAGTTCGGTGCCTCCGTCGACCAGGCCCGCGAGCTGATGAAGCAGGCCAACGTTCCCGCCGCCGCGGCCGGGCTCGAGTTCCGTCACGAGGACACCCCGCACGCGCGCACCATCGACGCCCACCGGCTGCTCCACCTGGCCAAGACCGAGGGCAAGCAGGCCGTGCTCAAGGAGGAGCTGCTCGCTGCGTACTTCACCCGTGGCGAGTCGATGGGCGACCACGCCATCCTGAAGCAGTCCGCCGTGGCCGTCGGTCTCGACGCCGACCGGGTGGACGAGGTGCTCGCGAGCGAGGAGTTCGCCGGCGACGTCCAGGCCGACATCGACCAGGCTCGCGCCTACGGCGCCACCGGGGTGCCGTTCTACGTCGTCGAGGGGAAGTACGGTGTCTCCGGCGCCCAGCCGACCGACCTGTTCAGCCAGCTGCTGGAGAAGGTGCACGCCGAGACCAGGCCGGCACTCACGATCCTCGGCGACGGTGACGCCTGCGGTCCCGACGGCTGCGCGATCTGACCACGCCTGAGCACCGGGGGCGGACGGGACCCAGAGCAAAGTTCTGGGTCCCGGTCTACAAGGTGAGCCTTACCTAAGGTTACGCTGCGAGCATGCTGCCAACGTTCGTCATCGGTCTCCGTGAGGGCCTCGAGGCGGCGCTGATCGTGTCGATCATCGCCACCTTCCTGCGCCGCAACGGCGCCCCGCTGCGCGGACTGTGGGTCGGCGTCGGTGCCGGCATCGGGCTGAGCATCGCCGTCGGGGTCGCGCTGCGACTCCTCGAGCAGGCGCTGCCGCAGCGGCAGCAGGAGATGCTCGAGTGCGTGATCGGTGTGATCGCGATCGTCTTCGTGACCGGGATGATCCGCTGGATGCACACCCACGCCCGCAGCCTCAAGGGCGAGCTCGAGAAGGCGGCCGCCGCCGCGCTCGGCGCCGGCACGCTGACCGCGATGGCGCTGATGGGCTTCCTGGCCGTGCTGCGCGAGGGTTTCGAGACCTCCGTGTTCCTGCTCGCCACGATCCAGAACGCCACCAGCGCGCCCGCCGCGATCGTCGGCGCACTGCTCGGGCTGGCGATCGCCATCGGCCTCGGCTGGGGCATCTACGCCGGCGGGCTGCGGCTCAACCTGAAGATGTTCTTCCAGGTCACCGGCGTGTTCCTGGTGTTCGTCGCGGCCGGGCTGGTGATGTTCGCGCTGCGTACGGGCCACGAGGCGGGCTGGGTGACCGTCGGTCAGGGCCGCACCGTCGACCTGTCCTGGCTCATCCCCAACGGCTCGGTGCGCTCGGCGGTGATCACTGGCATCCTCGGCGTTCCCGCCGACCCGCGGGTGATCGAGGTGCTCGGCTGGATCGCCTACCTGGTGCCGATGCTCGCGATGCTCGTCCTGCCTGCCAGTCTCCGTCCCGGCACCGCACTGGCGCGACGACTGCGGATCGGCGGCGCCGTCGCCGCCGTGGCGGGAGCCGCCGCGCTCTTCGTCCTCGTCCCGCTGCCGAGCGTCGACGTGCCCCGCGACGCACCGCTGGCGGACGGGCGTACGGCAGTGCTGGCCGTCGCCGGCGACCGAGCGACCCTGACCGCGGACAGCGACAAGATCGAGCTCGCAGATCCCACCGGCCACACCGGCATCGCCGACACCGCCTGGCACGCGAAGGGCTCCGGCGACCTGCCGGCCACCCTCACCGCCCAGGATCTGCTGACCTACACCGGCAACCGCGTCCCGGTCGGCCTCAACCTCGCCACCGCTCCGGGCCCGTACGAGGCCCGTTGGACCGACACCATCCGGCACACGGTGCTGAGCCGTGACGGCGGTCTGGTCGACGTACGCACCACCGGCAGGCTCCTGCTCACGATCGAAGGCGGCGGCCTGACCTCGCCGCGCACCTTCACCGTGGACGGCTCCGCGCTGCAGGTCGAGAAGACCTACGCGACGGACCTGTCCGCGAAGATCGCCGAGGCGGACAGAGCCGCCCACGATCGGCTGCTGTGGAAGCACTGGGTGCCGGTCGCCCTCATCGTCCTCGCCGGGCTGCTCCTGTGGCTGTCCCTGCGCAGGCCCGGCCGCGCCACCGAACCGCGCGCCGTCAACGACCCCGGCCGCGACGCGCGCCAGGAGTCACCAGTGGAAGGAACCACCCATGTCGCGTAAGGCGATCTCCGTTGCAGCACTCACCGCGCTGTGCCTGACCGGCCTCGCTGCCTGTGGCAGCGACTCCGACGACTCGGCGGCGCCAAAGAAGAAGGGCGCGAGCCAGGTCGCGGTGACCCTGGTCAGCGGCGCCGACGGTGATGTCTGCGAGCTCGACACCGACACCGCCGCGGCGGGACCGGTGACCTTCACGGTCACCAACGAGTCGGCGGCCGGTCTCACCGAGGTCGAGCTGATGGACGGCCAGAAGATCCTCGGCGAGAAGGAGAACCTCGCCCCGGGCCTTCCGGGTGCCTCCTTCACGCTCACCCTCGGTGGTGGCGACTACGAGATCTACTGCCCGGGCGCCTCCGCCGAGCGGGTTCCCTTCGAGGTCACGGGTGAGGCCGCGGCCGAGCCGACCGGCGACGCCGCCGAGCTGCTCGCCTCCGGGTCCGAGGAGTACACCACGTACGTGCGCACGCAGATCGACGCGATGGTCGTCGGTGTCCAGAAGCTGCAGAAGGCCGTCGACAGCGGCGATGTCGCCGCTGCACAGAAGGCCTACGCCGACGCCCGGCCCTTCTACGAGAAGATCGAGTCCGACGTCGAGGGCTTCGTGATGGAGGGCTTCGAGCCCACCGACAACAAGGGCAACCTCGACTACCTGATCGACATGCGCGCCTCCAACCTCGACGAGGCGGTCGGCTGGAGCGGCTTCCACGCCGTGGAGCGCGACCTGTTCCAGGCGAAGAAGATCACCGACCAGACCAAGAAGTACGCCGCCGACCTGGTCACCAACGTCACCGAGCTCGCCAAGGTCGGCAAGACCCTGGAGTTCAAGCCCGAGGACCTCGCCAACGGCGCCGCCGCGCTGCTCGAGGAGGTCCAGTCGGGCAAGATCACCGGCGAGGAGGAGGCCTACAGCCACATCGACCTGGTCGACTTCGCCAACAACGTCGAGGGCGCCCAGCAGGCCTATGCCGCGCTCCGCCCGGGTCTGGAGAAGATCGACGCCGAGCTGGTCAAGACCATCGACGAGCGGTTCACCGCCGTCACCGACGACCTCGAGGGCTACAAGGACCCCGAGGCGCTGGGCGGCTACCGTCCCTACACCGCCGAGCTGAAGGCCTCCGACGGCAAGAAGCTGTCGGCGACCGTGCAGTCGCTCCAGGACGTCCTCGGCCGCCTGGCGGAGAAGGCGGCGACGGCCTGATGACCACCGAAGGCAAGGGTCTCTCCCGGCGCCGGCTCCTCGCCGGCGCCGGCGGTGGCGCCGCGGCCGGGGCGGCGGTCGGCTTCCTCGGCGGTCGCGCCGTCTCGCCTGCCGAAGCAGCGGTCTCCGATGGGCTCGACCTCTCCCAGGCGTACGACTTCTACACCGGCGACCACCAGGTCGGCATCGCCACGCCGCCGCAGCGGCACCTGGTCTTCATGTCCCTCGACGTCGTCGAGGGCACCACCGCCGAGCAGCTGAAGGTGCTCTTCGCGCGCTGGTCGGCGGCCATGGCGACGATGATGAAGGGCAACCCGGTCGGCTCCGTCGAGCCGACGCGGAGCAACGGCGTACCGCAGGATACGGGGGAGGCGTACGACCTCTCGCCGGCCTCGCTCACCCTCACCCTCGGTCTCGGGCCCGGACTCTTCGACGACCGGTTCGGCCTGGCCGGCCGCGGCCCGAAGCTGCTCGCCGAGATCCCGCGGCTGCCTTCCGACGAGCTCAAGCCCGAGCTGTGCGGCGGCGACCTGGCCCTGCAGGCCTGCGCCGACGACCCGCAGGTGGCCTACCACGCCATCCGCGACCTGATCCGGATCGGACGTGGCCTGGTCACCACCCGCTGGACCGTGCTCGGCTTCGGTCGCGCCTCCGCGGGCAAGGGGCAGAAGACGCCGCGCAACCTGATGGGCCTCAAGGACGGCACCCGCAACATCAAGTCCGAGGAGGACCTCGACGAGTTCGTCTGGGTCGCCGACCCCGACGAGCCGGCGTGGATGCGGGGCGGCAGCTACCTGGTCACCCGCAAGATCAACATGGACATCGAGGTCTGGGACGGCACGACCATCGACACCCAGCACCTCACCATCGGCCGCGACAAGGCCGAGGGTGCGCCGCTGAGCGGCGAGAAGGAGTTCGACACCCCGGACTTCAAGGCCGTACGCGACGGCCAGCCGGTCATCGACCCCACCTCCCACGTCGCCCTGGCGGCCTCGGAGAACAACGGGGGAGCCAAGATCCTGCGCCGCGGCTACAACTTCACCGACGGGCTCAACTCGCTCGGTCAGCTCGACGCCGGGCTGTTCTTCATCGCCTTCATGAAGGACCCCGCGACCTTCGTCGACCTGCAGCGCAAGCTCGGCCGCGTCGATCTGCTCAACGAGTACATCGCCCACGTCGGGTCGGCGATCTTCGCCGTCCCGCGCGCGCCGAAGACCGGCCACTTCCTGGCTCAGGAGCTCTTCGACTGAGGGTGACTGTTCGTCAAGGTATGCAGAAAAAGGCGCACATCCCGTGCGGAACTCCACACGGTATGTGCGCCTTGGCCTGCATACCTTGACGAAGGAACAGCGAGCCGCTCAGCGCTTCGTGGCGATCAGGACGCTGGTGTCGGGAGCTACCATGACCTCGACGGTGGTGAAGCGCTCGTCGGTGAGCCAGGACTCGCGCAGGCTGTCGACGCGGCCGTAGACGATCGGCGGCCACAGGTCGGTGGGGATGAGGTCGTCGATGACGACGATGCCGCCCTCCTCGACGAGGTCGGCGAGCTGGTCGGGGGAGACCCCGCCGGGGGTCTCGGCGTCGAGGAAGAGCAGCGCGAACGGGCCGCGGTCGCGGAGGATGGCCCAGTCGGCGGCGATCACCTCGACCTGCTCGTCGTCGGCGAAGATCTCCGAGGCTTCCTTGGCGAGGTGCTCGTCGAGCTCGGCGGAGACGATGTGGGCGGCCTCGCCGCGTACGCCGCTGCGCAGCCAGGCGGTGCCGACCCCGCATCCGGTGCCGAACTCGGCCATGGTGCCGCTCCGGGTCGCAGCCAGGGTCGCCAGCAGCCGTCCGGTCTCGTTGCGACAGAACGACACATAGCCCGCGCGACGGGAGACGTCGAAGGCGCGGGTCACGATGTCCGGCAGCTCTGGAGGTGCACTCACAGGAACAGTCTTCCCGATGTTCGGGCGTCTTGCCCGCATGTGTGTCTCGGATGTCGGACCTTTGGTCCAGATTCGATGACGCGACGGACATCTCGGGTTACCGTCAGTTCACCATGCGGAGCATTTTTCTCGTACTCGAGTGCCGCGACGGGGCCCAGCGGTAACGACCGCAGGAGAAGCCACCTCGTCGCGGTGGCTTCCGTCTTCCAAAGACCCCCGGCTTCTCTCCCACACCCTCTGTTTCCCTGACGTGTGAAGGAAGAAGCCATGTACGCGATGTACCCAGAGAGCCCCGCCGATTTCAATGAGCGTGGCCGCGAGTGGGGCCCGGCGAGCCACGACCCGGACAACCCGCACAGCGTCGAGAACACCATCGCCGCGGTCCAGCAGGCGCTCGATCTGCGGGACAACGGCGGCCAGCGGCCCGACGACAACTAGTCTCGCCGTATGTCTACGACCAACCTCGCAGTGATCCCCGGCGACGGCATCGGACCGGAGGTGACCGCCGAGGCGCTGAAGGTGCTCGAGATCGCCTCTCCGGTGAAGTTCGAGCAGACCCGCTACGACCTCGGCGCCGAGCGCTATCTCGCCACCGGTGAGGTGCTCCCCGAGTCCGTTCTCGCCGAGATCAAGGAGCAGGACGCCATCCTGCTCGGCGCGATCGGCGGCAAGCCGAACGACCCGAACCTGCCTCCCGGCATCCTGGAGCGCGGGCTGCTGCTCAAGCTCCGTTTCGAGCTCGACCACTACGTCAACCTGCGCCCGTCGCGGCTCTTCCCGGGGGCGATCTCCCCGCTGTCGCCGGCCGTGCTCGACAAGGGCGAGATCGACTTCGTCGTGGTGCGCGAGGGCACCGAGGGCCTCTACACCGGCAACGGTGGCGCGATGCGGGTCGGAACCCCGCACGA
Organism: Nocardioides sp. NPDC051685; assembly: GCF_044453405.1. Lineage (NCBI taxonomy): Bacteria > Bacillati > Actinomycetota > Actinomycetes > Propionibacteriales > Nocardioidaceae > Nocardioides > Nocardioides sp. NPDC051685. The sequence continues at coordinate 8,458 of NZ_JBITCR010000009.1, forward strand.
GGTCGCCACCGAGACCTCGGTCAACACCGCCTACGGCGTGGAGCGAGTCGTACGCGACGCCTTCGCCCGTGCCCAGGCGCGCCCGCGCAAGAAGCTGACCCTGGTCCACAAGACCAACGTGCTCGTCAACGCCGGGTCGCTGTGGTGGCGGATCACCCAGCAGGTCGCCGAGGAGTTCCCCGACGTCACCGTGGACTACCTCCACATCGACGCGGTGATGATCTTCCTCGCCACCGACCCCTCGCGCTTCGACGTGATCGTCACCGACAACATCTTCGGCGACATCATCACCGACCTGGCCGCTGCCATCACCGGCGGCATCGGCCTGGCCGCCTCCGGCAACATCAACTCCTCGCGGGAGTTCCCCTCGATGTTCGAGCCGGTCCACGGCTCCGCCCCCGACATCGCCGGCCAGCAGAAGGCCGACCCCACCGCGGCCATCCTGTCCGGGGCCCTTCTGCTCGAGCACCTCGGCTACCCCGAGGCTGCCGCCGTCATCGACGCCGCCGTGCTCGCCGACCTCTCCGAGCGCGGCACCGAGCCACGTACGACCTCCGAGGTCGGCGACGCGATCGCCGCCCGCGTAGCCGGCTAGACGCTCATCCCTGAAGGGGCCGGGCGCAGAGATTCTGCGCCCGGCCCTTCGTCTGTCCCCATCACTTACCCCTCCCGCAAAAAGCACAGCTCTCGCAGAACAGGACTAATCTCATGGTCATGGAGATCAGCACCACATTGTCGACCCACCCGGCCACCGACAAGCAGCTCGCGGAAGTCCTGGCGAACCCAGGCTTCGGCAACTATTTCACCGACCACATGCTCACCGTCGAGTGGACGCCCGAACAGGGCTGGCACAACGGTCGCATCGAGGCGTACGCGCCGATCAGCCTGGACCCGTCGGCAGCCGTGCTGCACTACGCCCAGGAGATCTTCGAAGGCATGAAGGCCTACAGGCACGCCGACGGCTCGATCTGGGCGTTCCGGCCCGAGGCCAACGCCGCCCGGATGGCCCGCTCCAGCGAGCGGCTCGCGCTGCCCGTCCTCGAGATCGAGGACTTCGTGCAGACCGTCTTCGACCTCGTCAAGGTCGACAGGCGCTGGGTGCCCGAGGCATCCGAGACCGACGAGAAGAGCCTCTACCTGCGGCCCTTCATGTTCGCCTCGGAGTCGTTCCTCGGGGTGCGCCCGGCCCAGCACGTGACCTACATGGTCATCGCCTCGCCCGCCGGCTCCTACTTCAAGGGCGGCGTGAAGCCGGTGCGGATCTGGCTCACCGAGGAATACACCCGCGCCGGTCGCGGCGGCATGGGCGCCGCGAAGACCGGTGGCAACTACGCCTCCTCGCTGGTCGCCCAGGCCGAGGCGTCGGCCAACGGCTGCGACCAGGTGGTGTTCCTGGACGCGCAGGAGGGCAAGTACGTCGAGGAGCTCGGCGGCATGAACCTCTACTTCGTCCACGCCGACGGCCGGATCGTCACCCCGGAGACCGGCACGATCCTCGAGGGCATCACCCGCTCCTCCATCATCGAGCTCGCGGGCAAGCTCGGCTACACCGTCGAGGAGCGCAAGTTCGCCATCGACGAGTGGAAGACCGGTGTCGAGTCCGGCGAGATCACCGAGGTCTTCGCCTGTGGCACCGCCGCCGTCGTCACCCCGGTCGGTGAGCTCGTCTACAACGGCGGCTCCATCGCCTCCGCGGGCGAGGGCGAGGTCTGGAAGACCATCCGCAAGCAGCTCGTCGACATCCAGTTCGGTCGAGCCGAGGACACCTTCGGCTGGATGCGCAAGATCGTCTGACCCTCCGAGGCCGAGAAGTCGCTCGCGTCGGTCGAAGCGTCAGGTACGCAGGTCGAAGCGTCACTCCGGTCGGCCGAGGTGGCACGCCGGTGCCATCTCGGCCGACGTAGGTGACGCCTCGGCCGACGTAAGTGACGTCTGGGCGGGGTGTCGACTGCGGCCGATAAGGTTTGTCGGGTGACGACAGCCCCACGCCGGTCGCCGGCGAACCAACGGGAGACCGTTGGTGACTACGACCTGATCTCACTGCTGGGGCAGGGTGGGATGGGGCGGGTCCACCTGGCCAGCCACCGCACGAGCGGTGAGCGGGTGGCGCTGAAGGTGCTGCGTACCCAGTTCGTGGGGGACGAGGAGGGCCGCCAGCGGCTCGCGCGCGAGGTCTCCTCGCTGCAACGGGTGCGGAGCAGGTGGGTCGCCGGGGTGGTCGGTGCCGACCCGTGGGGCGAGGTGCCGTGGTTGGCGACACGCTACGTCCCGGGCCCGACGCTGCACGACAAGATCATCAACGACGGGCCGCTCACCCGTGACGAGGTCGAGCAGCTGGCCAGCGACCTCGCCGAAGGCATCGCCGACTGCCACGCCGTGGGTGTCCTTCATCGCGACATCAAGCCCGCGAACATCATCGTCGAGGGGCGCACCCCGATCCTGATCGACTTCGGGCTGGCCCGCGTCGCCGACGACCCGAAGATCACCGTGACCGGCCTGCTGATCGGCACACCCGGCTACCTCCCGCCCGAGATCGCGGTCGGCGACCCGGCCACCCCGGCCTCGGACGTGCACTCGTGGGCCTCCGTGGTGGCGTACGCAGCGACCGGCCGCCCGCCCTTCGGCGAGGGCAACTCGATGAAGCTGATGGACCGCGCCCGGCGCGGTGAGTACGACCTGGCGGGCGTGCCGCAGCCGCTGCGCGGGCTGCTCGGCCAGGCGCTCTCACCCGAACCCGCCGACCGTCCGACGCTGGACGAGGTCCGCGAGTGGCTGCGTACGCCGCGCCGGCCGTTCGTGCACAAGCCGGTCGAGCAGCTCTCGCTGAGCGACCGGGCCGAGCGGGAGAGGGCCACCACCCCGGCAGCGCCGTTCCCGCTGGCCGCTCCGTTCGGCCCCCGCCACGACCCGCGGCTGGAGAAGCTGCGCCGTGCGGCCGTCTGGCTCGGGCTGCTGGCCTTCGCCGTCGGCGTGATCGCGGCGTTCCCGAGCGTCGGTTTCCTGACCGTGCTCGGTGCCGCCTGGCTGATCCGCGCCGGCACCCTGGCTGCCGGTGACCTGCGCCGCTGGCGCTGGTATCGCGGCCGTAAGTGGCACGACGCGCCCCGGCTCCTGATCGGCGCGCCCTGGCGGCTGGTCCGCTCCCTCCCGAAGACCTTCGTGGTCGGGGTGTGGGGCTTCGGGTTCGTCGTGGCCGCGGTGCTGATCGGCTACGCCTTGCAGCTCTCGCTGGAGGCCGCGCTGAGCCTCGCCGGGGCGGCCTTCGTGACCGCGCTGTGGACCGGCTCCGGCCGCGACCGACTGCGCGACCCGGTGACCAGGGTGGTGCACCGGATCTCGGCGCGCTGGGTGCCGTGGATCCTCGGGTTCGCCGTGGTCCTCACCCTGGCGCTCTTCCCGATCCAGACCCTCGCCGAGGAGGGCTCGCAGTTCTCCGGCGGCGACGAGCCGTGGTGGGTCGAGCTCCTCGGCTGGTGAGACGCTCGTCCCACGGATGAAGATTTCGTGGCAGTATCAGGGCTATGACGAACCACGTCATCATCATTCGCTAGCGCGTCGAGCCCTGCCCGACGCGCCACCCTCTCGTTCCCGAGAGGGTTTTTTGTTGCCCAGCCCCAGACCCCAGATTCAGCCCAGCCCGAGGACACAGCCCCATGGAATTCCACGTCTACGACACCACTCTGCGCGACGGTGCGCAGCAGGAGGGCCTCAATCTCAGCGTCGCCGACAAGCTCGCGATCGCGCGGCACCTCGACGGTCTGGGTGTCGGGTTCATCGAGGGCGGCTGGCCCGGCGCGAACCCGAAGGACACCGAGTTCTTCCGCCGAGCGGTCGACGAGCTCGACCTCAAGCACGCCCGGCTGGCGGCCTTCGGGTCGACCCGCCGGGCCGGGGTGCGGGCGGCCGACGACCCCCAGGTGGCGGCCCTGCGGGACTCGGGCGCGAGCGTCGTCACCCTGGTCGCGAAGTCCCACGACCGTCACGTCGAGCTCGCGCTGCGCACCACGCTCGAGGAGAACCTCGCGATGATCCGCGACACCGTCTCCCACCTGCGCGAGGAGGGCCAGCAGGTCTTCCTCGACGCCGAGCACTTCTTCGACGGCTACCGGGCCAACCGCGACTACGCGATGGAGGTCCTCAAGACCGCCTACGAGGCGGGTGCCGAGGTGGTCGCGCTGTGCGACACCAACGGCGGGATGCTCCCGTCCTGGGTGGCCGACGTCGTCCACGACGTCCGCGAGCACACCCGCGGCGCGGTCGGGATCCACTGCCACAACGACACCGGGTGTGCCGTCGCCAACTCGCTGGCCGCCGTGGACGCCGGCGCGATGCACGTCCAGGGCTGCATCAACGGCTACGGGGAGCGTACGGGCAATGCCGACCTCGTCTCCGTGGTCGCCAACCTGCAGCTCAAGCTGGGCCGTGAGGTGCTGCCGACGGGGCTGCTGGGCGAGGCGACCCGGGTCGCCCATGCGGTCGCCGAGGTGACCAACGTGCCGCCCGCGGGCCGGCAGCCGTACGTGGGCGCCTCTGCGTTCACCCACAAGGCCGGGCTGCACGCCTCGGCGATCAAGGTCGACCCCAACCTCTACCAGCACATGGACCCGGCCGGCGTCGGTAACGACATGCGGCTGCTGGTCTCCGACATGGCCGGACGGGCCTCGATCGAGCTGAAGGGGCGCGAGCTCGGCTACGACCTCTCCGACGACCGTGACCTGGTGACCCGGGTGACCGGCCGGGTGAAGGCGCTCGAGGAGCAGGGTTACACCTTCGAGGCGGCCGACGCCTCCTTCGAGCTGCTCCTGATCGAGGAGGTGGAGGGCTCGCGTCCCTCCTACTTCGACGTCGAGTCCTGGCGGGTCATCTCCGAGGCTCGTGGCGGCGGCCCGGAGACAGCTTCGACCACCGAGGCGATCGTGAAGATCCACGCCGCCGGCGTACGGCACGTCGAGACCGGCGAGGGCAACGGCCCGGTCAACGCGCTCGACCAGGCGCTGCGGGCCGCGATCACCCGCGCCTTCCCGGTGGTCGCCGACTTCGACCTGATCGACTTCAAGGTGCGGATCTTCGACCAGGGGCACGGCACCGACGCGAAGACGCGGGTGCTGATCGAGACCTCCGACGGCACGACGTCCTGGACGACGGTCGGGGTCGGCTCGAACGTGATCGAGGCGTCCTGGGAGGCGCTGGTCGACGGCCTGACCTTCGGGCTGCGCCGGCATGTGGGCGAGACCACACGCCCGGAGGCGCCCGACACGGAATGAATCTCCGCGAGGACGACGTTGGACACTTCAACATTGAACTATCCGCGTCCCACGAGGAGAACCCGTGACCGACACCCGCATCGCCGTACTCGTTGGCAGCCTCCGCGCCGACTCCATCAACCGCAAGCTCGCCGAGAAGCTCGTCGCCGAGGCGCCTGAGGGTGTCGTGCTGGAGATCGTCGACGGCCTCGCGGAGCTGCCGTTCTTCAACGAGGACCTCGAGGCCGACCCGGGCGAGGCCGTGACCCAGTTCCGCAAGGTGATCGACGCGGCCGACCGCGTGCTCATCGTGACGCCCGAGTACAACGGCACCATGCCTGCCGTGATCAACAACGCGATCGACTGGCTCTCCCGTCCGTACGCCGCCGGCGTGCTCAAGGGCAAGATCCTCTCCGTCGTCGGCGTCGCCCCGACCCCCTACGGTGCCAAGTGGTCCCACGCCGACGCCGCCCGCTCGGCCGGCATCGGCGGCGCCATCGTCGTCGAGGACGCGATCGTCTCCCAGCCGGTCCACGAGATCGACGTCTTCACCGACGCCGACGCGCAGGCCCGGTTCAAGGAGGCCGTCGAGAAGCTCGCGGGCTTCCAGGCGGCAGCCGCCTGAGTCCCCATCCAGGCGGCACCACGAGGTCAGGTTTCCGGGGGGAGACCTGACCTTCGTCATTTATCGCGTGCGTGATGGGACATTCGGCTTTAGGTTGCGGGCATGAGTGGACCCGTGAAGCAGCTCCGGTTGGTGGTCGAGGCGAAGGACTACGAGCAGGCGGTGGCGTTCTACCGCGACACCCTCGGCCTTCCGGAGCAGGCCGCGATCGTAGGCCCCGGCGAGGCTCATGTGACCATCCTCGACGCCGGCCGGGCGACGCTCGAGCTCGCCAACCCGGCCCAGCACGCCTACATCGACGAGGTCGAGGTCGGGCGCCCGGTGGCCGGGCACATGCGGGTGGCGTTCGAGGTCGCCGACGCCACCACCTTGGCCGACCGGCTCGTGGACGGCGGTGCCGCGCTCGTCGCAGCGCCGACCCGAACCCCGTGGGACTCGCTCAATGCGCGCCTGGACGGGCCAGGTGACGTACATCTGACGGTCTTCGAGGAGCTTGCCGAGCCTGTGCTCGCGCCGGACTATCCGATCGCCACCGAGCGGTTGCTGCTGCGCCCGATCGATGTCGCTCGCGACCTGGAGGATCTGCACGCCTACCTCTCGCGCGAGGACGTGTGCCGTTACATTCCGCCGGTGCCGAAGGACCGCGACGCGCTGCGGGAGTCCTATGCGGCGTGGAAGCGGCCCTCGGTGCTGCGCATGGAGGGTGACGTACTCTCGCTCGCCGTCGAACACCGGGACAGCGGGCGGCTGATCGGCGACGTGGTGCTGTTCTGGCACAGCAAGAAGCAGCGGTCGGGGGAGATCGGGTACGCCTTCAACCCGGAGTTCCACGGGCAGGGCTTCGCCACCGAGACCGCACGGGCGCTGCTGGGGCTGGCGTTCGACGGGCTCGGCCTGCACCGGGTGACCGCCCGGATCGACGAGCGCAACGAGGCCTCGGCGCGGGTGGTCGAGCGGCTCGGGATGCGGAAGGAGGCGGTCGAGCGGGACGCCGAGTGGTTCAAGGGGGAGTGGACGACATTGGTGCACTACGCGATGCTCGAGGACGAGTGGCGTTAGCCTGCAGGGGTGGCCGAGCTTCATGACCTGACCGCCCTGGAACAGGGAGAGCTGCTGCATCGATGCGAGGTCTCCCCGGGGGAGCTCGCCGAGCACTATCTCGACAGGATCGCCCGGCTCGACGACGTCGGCGCCTTCGTCACCGTGGCGGAGGAGCGGATCTCGACGTGCGCTCGGGAGCTCGCGGTCAAGCCGGTCGGTGCCTCACCGCTGTGGGGCGTACCCACCGCGATCAAGGACCTCAACCTCACCCGTGGGGTGCGTACGACCTTCGGGTCGGCGGTCTTCGCCGACTTCGTCCCCGACGTGTCCGACAACGTGACGCTCTCGATCGAGGCGGCCGGGATGATCTCGCTCGGAAAGACCAACACCCCCGAGTTCGGCTCGCCCTGCTACACCGAGCCGGATGTCGCTCCGCCCGCCGTCACCCCCTGGGACCGTACGCGGATCGCCGGTGGCTCCTCCGGAGGTGCTGCCGCGGCGGTGGCCGCCGGGCTCGTCCCGGTCGCGCAGGGCTCCGACGGCGGCGGCTCGATCCGCATCCCGGCCTCGTGCTGCGGGCTGGTCGGCCTGAAGCCCACCCGCGGGCGGATCTCGCCATCGCCGATGTACGGCGACGCGGCGGGGCTCGCCACCGCCGGTCCGATCGCTCGGTCGGTGCGGGACGCGGCGGCCTTCCTCGATGTGCTCGCGGGGCGGCGTACGGGTGATCCGTTCTGGGCTCCCGAGGAGCCCTTGCCGTTCCTGGACGCCTGCGAGCGGCCGCCGGGGCGGTTGCGGATCGCCCGGTTCATCGAGCCGCTGATCGCGCCGACCACGGTCGACGCCGAGTGCGTCGCGGCCTGGGAGAACGCCTCGGCGTTGTTGGAGTCGCTGGGGCACGAGATCGTCGACATCCCGCGGCCGTTGCCGGCGGAGGCGGTCGCGGTCTTCGAGACGGTCTGGGCCGTCGGCACCGCCATGTCGGTGGTCAATCTGACCCCTGAGCAACGGTCTCAGATCCGGCCCCTGACCCGTTGGCTCACCGAGTGCGGCGAGGCGGTCAGCGGGCCCGAGTTCGGGCTGGCGATCGCGGAGCTGCGCCGCTTCGCCGCCGGAGCGCTCGAGGCGCTGGCCCCCTACGACGCCGTGCTCACCCCGACCCTCGCCACGCCGCCGCCGAAGGTCGGCGCGATCCGCGACGACGCCGACCCCGCGGGCGACTTCCAGGCGCAGAAGGAGTTCACCCCCTGGACCTCCGCCTGGAACGTCACCGGCATGCCCGCCATCTCCCTGCCCCTCCACTGGACCCCGTCCGGCCTCCCGGTGGGCGTCATGCTCGCCGCCCGCCCCGCCGAGGAGTCCCTCCTGCTCTCCCTCTCGGCCCAGATCGAGGACGCCGCTCTCTGGGACCACCGCCTCCCTCCCGGCTGGTAAGTCCTCGCCGAGCCGGCGCCCCCGTCGGCCGAGGCGTCAGGTACGTCGGTCGAGCCGTCACTTGCGTCGGCCGAGCCGTCACTTGCGTCGGCCGAGATGTCACCGAGGTGCCACTTCGGGCGACCGGAGTGACGCCTCGACCGACCGGGGTGACGCCTCGGCCGACGTACGTGACGCCTCGGGAGGGGTCAGTCGCCGAGGCCGCGGGCTTTGAGGGAGTCGCCGGTCTCGTGGGCGCGGGCGACGACGCGGATGACGAAGGGGGTGAGGTAGGCGCGGGGGGAGCGGCCGAGGCCGCGGGCGCGGGCGGCGTCGCGGGTCTCCTGGGCGAGAGTCAGCGTGCCGGGGAGGGCCTGGATGGCCATCGCGATCGTGAGTGCGACCCGCTCGGGGTCGATCCCGACGCGGTGCAGCGGACGGATCCAGCGGACCACGGCGTCGAGCGTCTCGGTGGTCGGTGTGGTCACGGTCAGCGTGAGCGCGACCAGGGCGAGGGAGACGAGATCGAGCAGGGACTCCACCGCCCGAGGCAAGGTGAACAGCCACCACTGCAGCACCGCGACGAACACGGCGATGACCAGCACCGTGCGCAGCGCCCGCGCGGTGGCCACCAGGTCGAGCCGACCGACGAGCGCGAGCGCGACAGCAAGCACGAGGAAGCCGACCGCGAGGATCGGTCCGCGCAGCGCCACGATCGCGACGCTGATGACGGCCAGGCCGAGCAGCTTGGCGCCCACCGGAAGCCGGTGGAGCACGGTGTTGCCCGGGCGGTAGAGCCCGACCGTCATGCTCATCCCCGGCTCACCGCCCCCACATAGTGCGCCACCGCGGCCTCGGCGTCGCCGTCGTAGCAGACCAGGCCGTCCTCGACGACGAGGACGCGGTCGCAGCGGCGTACGAGGTCGAGGTCGTGGGTGACGAGGACCAGCTGCTGCGGCAGGGAGAAGAGCAGGTCGCCGACCATCCGGGTGTTGCGCAGGTCGAGGAGCGTCGTCGGCTCGTCGGCGACCAGCACCTCCGGCGAGGTGGCGAGCACCCCGGCCAGGGCGAGCAGCTGGCGCTGGCCGCCGGAGAGCGCGTGCACGCTGACCTCGGCCCGCTCGGAGAGCCCGAAGCGGGCCAGGGTCTCGAGGGCGACCTGCCTGCGGCGTACGCGGTCCTTCACGGTCCGGCGCAGCGACAGCTCGACGTCCTCGACGCAGGTCGGCATCACCAGCTGGGCGGCCGGATCGGTGAAGGTGAAACCGACCCGGCGGCGCACCGCAGCGCCCTGCCGGGCGACGTCGAGGCCGCCCACGGTGACGCTCCCGGCGCTCGGCAGCACCAGCCCGTTGATGAGACGGGCGAGGGTCGATTTGCCCGAGCCGTTGCTGCCGATGACCCCGATCCGCTGCTCGGTCATGGACAGCGTGGTGGGCTGCAGGATGGCGCGTGAGCCGCCGAGATCCGAGGACTCGACCCGGACCTCGGCGGCCTCGAAGCGGATCTCAGGCACGTCGGGCGAGCAGCTTCGGGAAGGCTCGGTGGACCTGGGAGGCGACGACCGCGGCGACGGCGGCCTTGATGAGGTCACCGATCCAGTAGGGAGCGTCGAACCCGGCCGCCTGGGGCAGGCCGACGTGGAGCACGATGGCCATCCCGATGATCCCGCCGATGTGGTTGATCACGACACCGACGACTCCGGCGGCGAAGACGAGGACGGGGTTGGTGCGGCGGGCGCGCAGGACGTACTTCACCAGAAGCCCGACGGTGAGCACCATGACCGGGAACGACCACAGGTAGCCACCGGTGACGCCGACGAGGACGCCGGGACCGGAGGAGTGGCCCGCGAAGACCGGGAGGCCGGCAACGCCGAGGAGCAGGTAGAGCACGACCGCGGCGGTGCCGCGCAGCGGGCCCAGCAGGGCGCCGGTCAGCAGGAGCGCGAAACCCTGCAGCGTCAGCGGTACGCCGGCGCCGCCGATCGGGATGGCAGCGAGGTAGGAGCAGACCGCGATCAGCGCCGCGAACGCAGCGATCAGCGCGAGGTCGGTGGTGTCGAGCCGCGACGTCTTCGCCGCCGGGGTCTCGTCGGTGCTCGTGGGGGACTCGGTCATACTCGCTCCTGCGTACTCAGACCTGAACCTTGGTCAGGTGAACGGTGTTCAGGTTAAGGTCGACGTACGCCTTCGTCCACTTCGTCCCACCAACCGGCCCCTGGGAGCAACATGCGATACCGCCGCGAGGACGTCGTCGCCCGCGCGCTGCAGGTCCTCGACGACTACGGTCTCGCCGACCTGACCATGCGCCGCCTCGGCACCGAGCTCGGCGTACGCCCCAGCGCGCTCTACCACCACTTCGCCAACAAGCAGTCGCTGCTGGCCGCGGTGGCCGACGAGATCCTGCTCCGCGGCCGGCACGAGCCGTCGGGGGCCTGGGACGTACGCCTCACCGGCATCTGCACCGACCTGCGCGACTCGCTGCTGGCCTACCGTGATGGCGCCGAGGTCGTCGCCACCGTGTGGGCCTTCGGGCTCGGCGCGACCCAGCCCTACGACGACCTCGTCGCCGCCCTGAACGACGGCGGCCTCGGCGATCTCGCCCCCGTCGCCGCCCGCACCCTGCTCCACTTCGTCTACGGCCACGCCGTCGACGAGCAGACGCACCTCCAGGCCGCCGCGGCGGGTGCGATCGAGGACGACGTACGCGACACCGACGACTTCGTCACCGGCCTCGGCCTGATCGCCGCAGGCATCTCCATGGCCAAGGCCGTCCGCGAGGCCTCGCTCGACCACTGAGGTCCGGCGCCTGCGACCGGGTCGCGGAACCGCGCCGTGCGCACCGTGAGCGCCGACCCTGGGAGCGCGAGGCGTACCTGGTGCGCGTGGCGCTCCCAGGGTTCACGTTGCCGCGGCTGATCTGGGCTCAGCTGGGGTCGACCTGTGCGCCGTAGAGTTCGGCGAGCAGCACAGCGCCGGCGACGTCCAGCCGAGTGTCCCGCAGCGAGGCCACGGCGAGATCGACGCGGTCGAGGTCGGCGCCGCGGAGATCGGCGCCGTGCAGCGTCGTCTCCTGGAGCGTGGCCCCGCTGATCCGGGCGTCTCGCAGCACCGCGTCGGTGAGGTCGGCCAGCGACAGGTCGGCGTCGCGCAGGTCCAGCCCGGACAGGTCGAGCCGAGCGAGGTTCGCGCCGCGCAGCGAGACACCACGCCAGACGCCGCCGATCACCTTCAGCGGCCGCAGCGTGCAGCCCGAGAACTCCGTGCCGCTGAGCTTGCAGCCCTCGAAGGTCGCGTCGAAGAAGTTCGTACGCCGGAAGTCGCAGCCGACGAACGCCGAGCCGACGTGCGTCGAGGCGTTGAACCGGCCGCCGTGGAAGGTGCAGCGCTCGAAGAGCGCCGCGGACGTCGTCGCCTCGGTGAGGTCGACGTCGGTGAAGACGCAGTCGACGAACCGCGCCCCGGCGAGGTCGGCTGCGTACCAGTCCTCGTTGTGGAAGTGCTCGTCGGTCGCCTCGGCGGCTGGGTTCGGCATGGCGCACACCCTGCCATCAGCCACCGACACTTCAGGCGCTCCGGCCGGCCCGGCTCAGTCGTGCCGGGTGAACCAATCGTCGAGGAGCGGCCAGGTGGTGTCGCGGGCGGCGCGGCCGGTGAGCAGGCCGAGGTGGCCGCCAGGAACGACCTCGAAGCGGAGCTCGCCGGCGCCGCTGAGGAGGTCGACCAGCGGCCTGACCGCGGCGACGGGACCGATGCCGTCGCCTGAGCCCGCGACGACGAGGGTGGGCTGTTTGACGTCGCGCAGGTGGACGGTATGGGTGCCCAGGTCGATCTTCCCGCTGAACAGGGCGTTGGTGCGGAAGAAGTGGTGATAGAGCTGCCCGAACGTGCGCCCCGGATAGGCGATCATGTTGTCGCCGAACCTGTCGACCGCCTCGAGCTGGGCGAGGAACTCGCGGTCGGCCAGGTTGGACAGCTTCGCGACCGGCTTGGTGATCATCTTGTCGACCGAGGAGAGCTGAAAAGCCCACTTGACCAGCGGCTTCGGTGCGCCGCCGAAGGCCTGGTAGGCAGTGGTGACCAGGTTGCCGGGCGGCAGGTTGAGCAGCGGCCGCAGCGGCGCGATCAGGGGCACCTGACGTACGTCGCAGGGGGAGCCGAGCACTGCGAGCGAGGCGATCGGGAGGTCAGGGGAGTCGGCGGCGGTGAGCATCGTGAAGATCCCGCCCAGCGACCAGCCGGCCACGTGCACCGGCCGGCCGCCGGCGTGCTCGGAGACCGACCGGATCGCCTCCGGCACGACGTGTGCGATCCAGTGCTCGATGCCGAGGCTGCGGTCGGCGAAGTTCACCTCGCCGTACTCGACCAGATAGGTCGGCCGGTTGGTCTCCACCAGGTGCTCGACGAGCGAGCAGCCGCGCCGCAGGTCGTAGCAGATCGCCGGCGCCGCCAGCGGCGTCACCAGCAGCACTGGGTCGCCGTCGGGGGTCGTCCCGGCTGCGGGCCGGTAGTGGTAGAGCTCGCGTCGGGTGCCGTCGTCGATCAACGTACGCGGCATCGGCCGCAGATCGGCGAGGCCGCCGTAGAGCAGCGAGTGTGCGACGTTCCCCGCCGCGGCGCTGACCGTGGTGGCGATCGAGGCGGCGGTACGTCCGGGGCGGGGAAGAATGGCCATTGTGGGATTAACGTATCCCGCCGATCGAGGTCACGGTGGGAGCCGAGCGCGCCGCGTGTGACGTCCGTTACCCGCGGCTGTTCAGGGCTGCAGGCCCCGGGGCCGAGCCGCTAGTCCGGTAGGAGGACTCTGACCTGGTCGCGGATCTTCTGGACGACGTCGTCGACCGGGCTGGCGACGTTGAAGGGTGTGGTCATGGTGAGGAACACGATGGCGGAGACGATCCGTGCACGTTCCGCGGCGTCCTGCGCGGTGGTGCTCCCGTCGCGCTGCAGAACGGCGGCGATCGCCTCCTCGGTCTGCAGGCTCAGGCCGAGGGCTTCGCGGTGGTGGGGTTCGGTAGGGTCGCCGAAGACGATCTCGCGCAGGTAGGTGCGCCCGTTGTCGACGTGCTTGCGGTTGCACTCCGCCACGGGGCAGACGATCGCCATCACCGCTTCGAGCGGGTCCGTGATCTCCTCGGCTGCCTGCTTGCCCCGGACGAGGGCATCGGCGTAGGTGGAGTTCTGCACGAGCAACAGGAGCTCGCTCTTGGTCTTCGCGTAGAGGAACAGCGTCCCGGCGCCGATGTCGGCCTTGTCGGCGATCTCCTGGGTGGTGACTTCGTCGACGCCGCGCTCGGCGAAGAGCTCGGTGGCGGCAGCCACGATGCGTTCGAGCTTCTCCTGTTTGTTCCGCTCGCGCCTGCTGGGTGGCTTGGGCGGCGATGTGGACGGCGACCTGGGGGAGAGTGGCATGGCTGCCCTCCTTCATTGCTGGGTGGCCCGGACCGGCCGTTCATTCTTCCATGGCGCCCCGGGCGTCGGCGTCGTCATCGCTGGTAGTGCGGAAGCACCCTGCCGTCCTTCACATAGGTCAGTGCGTCCGTCACGGCGTAGGCATGGGCGGCGGAGGCGTACGGAGCGAGCGCGCCGGACAGACTCGCCAGCTCGGGGCTATCGAAGAACGCGGCCCTGGCTGCCGGATCAGCGAAGCCCAGGATGAGCGACGCGTGGAACCGCTGGTCGACCGGGTTGTCGTGCGCGACGTTCGGGGTGTCCCAGAGCTTCTCGTTCCAGGGCATGAAGACCTGGGTCCGCAGCTCGCGCAGCTTGCCCGTGTCGGCCAGTGTCGAGGCGAGCTCGTTGACGTGCCTGCGGAAGTCGCGGGTGCGCACGCCTTCCCTTCGCCGGAGGTAGACCAGGGCTCTGGCGCCGACCTGCTGCCCCGGTTCGGCGACGTCGTACCAGCGTGCCGAGCTCGGCGGGCCGGCGTAGAGCAGGGTGCGCCGGAAGACGTTGACCTCGTCCTGGTAGGCGAGCTTGGTCTGCTTGCGGCCCAGCAGCGGGGACAGCACCGACCGGAAGGTGACCTCGGCGAGCCCATCGATCCGGCGGTCGCCAGGGATGGTGGTCTCGATGCCAGGGGTGACCGGCCACATACCGGCGTTGTGCTCGGCAAGGTGGATCTGGCGGTACTCCTCGAAGCCCGGGGTGGCGGAGATGATCTTCGAGTGCGGGCCCTTCCAGTAGTCCATGCCCTTCTGGCGCGGCTGGTCGGTGCGTATCCACAGCGGGATCGAGGAGACGAACGCCTTCTTCCTCGACGGGTGTGTGGTGGTCATGATCTTGCCTTCGGTCGGTCGGACGGGGCGGTCAGGCGGCGAGGAACTCGGCCGCGACGGGGGCGAACTTCTCGTGGAACTGGAAGATGCCGCCGTGCCCGGAGTCCGGGTAGATGATCAGCGTGGAGTCCTTGATGCGGCGGTGCAGGTCCTCGGACAGGACGGAGGGCACCATCCGGTCGTGGTCGCCGTTGGCGATCAGGGTGGGCTGGGTGAACGTCGAGAGGTCGGACGGCGCCGAGCGCCCGTACTTCTGGATCGCCTTGAGCTGCGCACGGAACCCCTTCTGCGAGATGTCCTTGTCGCGGTCGATCGTGCGCTCCTTGAGGCGGTTGACGAACGCGCGAGCGGCGGGCTTCCCGGTGGCGTTCCGGTTGAAGAACAGGAACTCCTTCGGGTCCTTCCGGGTCAGGATCGAGCGCAGGATGTCGTAGTAGGTGACGGCGACGACCTTGTCCATGTCCTTGCCGCCCCGGGGTCCGGTGCCGGTCAGGACGAGCTTGCGGACCAGCTCGGGGTGCTTGACCACCAGGTCCTGGGCGATCATCCCGCCCATGGAGAAGGAGAAGACGTCGATCGTGTCGAAGCCGAGAGCCTTGATGAACGTGTAGGCGTCGTCGGCCATCGCCTCGATGCTGTCCGGGACGTCGCCGGTCGAGGCCCCGACGCCTCGGTTGTCGAAAGTGATGACGTGGCGGTTCTGTGCGATGGCGTCGACGATCCGGGGGTCCCAGTTGTCCAGGGTCGCGGCGAGGTGAACGAAGAAGACGACGGGGATGCCGCCCTTGGGGCCGAGCTCCCGGTAGGCGTAGGTGACTCCGCCGGCGTCGATCGTGCGGGTCGGGGCCAGTGCGTAGGACGTGATGACGTTCGGTGTGTCGTTGGTGCTCATGAGGTTCTCCTGCTTTCCAGTGTTGCGATGGGGGCGGCTTCGGATGCCGCAACTGAGTACACTCAATTATGAGCACGCTCATAAAAATTGTCAAGGGGAGACCGCATGGAGCGCCCAGGGCCGATCTCCGCACTCAGAACAGGGCGGGCCGAGAACTCAGGTCGACGGGTGCGACGGCATCCCCGCGTCGCCCGGCGCGCACCCTCCGAATGGAGACATCACCGAGCTCGAGAGAGAGCTGTCAGGAGTCGCGTACCCCGATGCCGAGCAGGCGTTCGCACTCGGCGATCAGTCGCTCCCGCAGCGGAGCGGCGCGCTCGGCGAAGCCGCGCTGGGCGGCGGCGTACTCCTGCTTCCCGGCGGCGGTCTCGATGCGGATCGGGTCGAGACCGAGCTCCGCGAGGTCGTACGGAGCGGCCTTCATGTCCATCGTGCGGATCTCCCAGGCGAGCTCGAAGCAGTCGGCGACGAGGTCGGAGGAGATCAGTGGCGAGAGCCGGAATGCGTGCTTGTAGAGGTCCATGTTGCCGTGCAGGCACCCCGGCTGCTCGAAGGCCGCCCGGTCGTCCGATCGCGGGGAGAGGGTGTTGAGCGGCGCCGCCGGGGGAGTGAAGAAGCGGTACGCATCGAAGTGGCTGCACGCGATGCGGTGGGACTCCACCACGCGGTCGGTCCCAGCAGCACCCAACCGCAAGGGCCAGTCGGCGTGGCGTACCTGTTCCGGGGTCAACCGGTAGACCATCGCCCACTCGTGGAGCCCGAAGCAGCCGAAGTTCGCGTCGCGCCCGGCGGTGGCTCGAAGCAGCTTCAGGAGGGTCTCGATGAGCAGGCGCTTGTCGGCGAGGAAGTCGGAGGAGACCGTGCCGTTCGAATAGCCGCGCAGATCCGCGTACTCCGCGGCGTCCGACAGGGTCACCCCGAACCCCGGGTGCCAGCGCAGCAGCTGAGCGGGCCGGTAGGAGTAGTAGGTGAACAGGAAGTCGTTGACCGGGTGCTTGACCCGGGCGCCGCGGCGGGCGAGATGGGGCTCGACGTAAGGGGCCAGGCGCGCGCGGTGAGCGGCCGCGCGAGCGGTCCACTCCGAACGCGACAGCACCTCCACGACGTACAAGGGTAGGTAATGCCAAGATACGGAAGTGAATCCCGGTCGCACCTGCGGATAGGCTCAGCGTGTGCGCATCGCCAGATTCACGACCAAGGGTGGCGAGCCCCAGTTCGGCGTCGTCATGGGGGACCTAGACGGCTACGGCCAGCTCAGCGAGGACGCGACCGTGGTCGCGCTCCAGGGCGACCCGCTGTTCTCGGGTGTCAACATCACCGACCAGGTCCACAAGTTCGAAGACGTCAAGCTGCTCGCGCCGGTGATCCCGCGCAGCAAGGTGGTCGCGGTCGCCCGCAACTACGCCAAGCATGCCGAGGAGCTGGGCAACGAGGTCCCGGCCGAGCCGCTCTTCTTCATCAAGCCCAACACCGCGGTCTGCGGCCCCGACGACGCGATCCAGCGCCCTGCGGGGGTCGAGGACCTGCACTACGAGGGCGAGCTCGCGATCGTGATCGGCCGGATCTGCCGCGACGTCCCCGAGGAGAAGGTGAAGGACGTCATCTACGGGATGACGGTCGCCAACGACGTCACCGCGCGCGACGTCCAGCGCCGGCTCAAGCACTTCTCCCAGGCGAAGGGCTACGACACCTTCTGCCCGCTCGGTCCCTGGATCGAGACCGACGTCGAGCCGGAGCAGCTCGCTGCCGGCGTACGCATCCAGACATTCCTCAACGGTGACGTCGTCCAGGACGGGTCCACGAAGGACCTCGTCCACGACATCCCCAAGCTGATCGCCCACATCAGCAGCGTCATGACGCTGCTGCCGGGCGATGTGATCCTCACCGGCACCCCCGAGGGTGTCGGTCCCATGGAGCCCGGCGACGAGATCGAGATCTTCGTCGAGGGGCTCGGAGCTCTGACCAACAAGGTGGCACAGCGTTGACTGACAGCGGGTTGAACAACACTCTCGAGCCGAAGGACTACCGGGTCCGGATGGCGCCCTCGCCGACCGGCTCGCCCCACGTCGGCCTGGTCCGTACCGCCCTGTTCAACTGGGCCTTCGCGCGCCACCACGGCGGCACCTTCGTCTTCCGCATCGAAGACACCGACAAGGCGCGCAACACGCAGGAGTCCTACGACGGGCTCATCGACCTGATGCGCTGGCTCGGCCTCGACTGGGACGAGGGCGTCGAGGTCGGCGGGCCCTACGGCCCCTACCGTCAGTCGGAGCGCTCGGAGATCTACGCCGACGCGCTCGGCCGGCTGCGCGCCTCCTCCTACGTCTACGAGTGCTACTGCACCGGCGAGGAGACCACCGCCCGCTACGAGCAGCGCCTCGCCGCCTACAAGGCCGCGAAGGCCGAGGGCATCAAGGGCGAGGCGCCCGCCCAGGGTTACGACAACCACTGCCGTGACCTGAGCGAGGACCAGATCAAGGCGTACGAGGCGGAGGGCCGTTCCTCGGTCCCGCGCTTCCGCATGCCCGACGGCTCGATCACCTTCAACGACCTCGTCCGCGGTGAGGTGACCTTCGAGACCAAGCACGTCCCCGACTACGCGCTCGCGCGCGCCAACGGCGACCCGCTCTACACGCTCACCGCGCCCGTGGACGACGCCACCATGAACATCACCCACGTCTTCCGCGGCGAGGACCTGCTCTCCTCGACCCCTCGGCAGATCGCGCTCTTCGACGCGTTCGTCGAGATCGGCCTGGCCGACCGGGCGCCGGCCTACGGGCACCTGCCGTACGTCATGGGCCAGGGCAACAAGAAGCTCTCCAAGCGCGACCCGGAGGCGCACGCGCTGAAGTACCGTGAGGAGGGGTTCCTGCCCGAGGGGCTGCTCAACTACGTGGCGCTGCTCGGCTGGGCGATCGCGGCCGACCGCGACATCTTCACCATGGAGGAGATGGTCGAGGCCTTCGAGATCCACGACGTGGTCAAGAACCCGGCCCGCTTCGACATCAAGAAGGCCGAGGCGATCAACGCTTCCCACATGCGGCTGCTGCCGGTCGAGGAGATCACCCACCGGGTGATTCCCTACCTCAAGGCCGACGGTGTCGTGTCGGACCCGATCTCGGATCCCGACGCGCAGATGCTGGAGCAGGCGATGCCACTGGTCGCCGAGCGGATCAACAAGCTCGGCGAGGCCTCCGACATGCTGCGGTTCCTCTTCGTGCCCGAGGCCGACTTCGCGCTCGACAAGGAGGACGCCGCCAAGCTTCTCGACGAGGAGGGCGTGGGTGTCGTCAAGGCTTCCTACGACGCGCTGGCCGGTCTCTCCACATGGTCGACGGCCGAGATCCAGGACGCGCTGACCGCGGCCCTGATCGACGGCCTCGGGCTCAAGCCGCGCAAGGCGTACGGCCCGGTGCGGGTCTCGGTGACCGGCAAGCGGATCAGCCCGCCACTGTTCGAATCCATGGAGCTGCTGGGCCGGGAGCGTACGCTGGGCCGCCTGAAGGCGGTTCTCGGGAAGTAGGGGTCTGACGGTGAATTATGAGCACCCCCTGCGCCGCCATGGCACGCACTCGGCTGCGTTGCCCCGCCTCGACGTACCCCGGTATGCCTTCGGCGGGGCGCCTGGCCGAGTACGCACCCTGACGACGCAGAGTGCACACCTAATTCACCGGCAGACCCCAGGTCGGACAGGATGAGTACGGTCGTGGAGCCGCCCTCGGGACTGGAGTACTACCAGGTGCAGCGCAGCGGGCGCAGCGGCTGGGGGCGGCCCCTGGTCGGACTCATCCTCATCGGACTGTGTGTCTTCTTCGTCTCGCCGGCGGTGGTGCTGGTCGGGTTCGAGCTCTTCTTCATGCTCACCGGCAACGATGTCGCCGGCGGGATGGCTGCGGTCGCCGACGTGGAGAACGTCACCCCGGAGTCGCTGGCGTTCCTGCTGCTCTCGCTGGCCGGGGCGATCCCGGCGGCGATGCTGCTGTGCTGGGCTCTGCACGGCCTGCGGCCGGGGTGGCTGGCCTCGGTCGAGCGCCGGATCCGCTGGCCGTGGCTGCTGCAGTGCCTCGGGATTGCCGCGGTCACGATGGTGGTCACCATCGTCATCGCCTCCCGGCTGCCGATCCCGGGTGACGACCTCGGGCCGAGCACGCTCAACCCCTACACGAGCACGATGCGCGACTTCGTGCTCGTGATCGTGCTGCTCACCCCGCTGCAGGCGGCGGGGGAGGAGTATCTCTTCCGCGGCTACATCTTCCAGACCTTCGGATCCTTGTTCGGAGGGATGGCCTGGGCGCGGACCGTCTCGGTGACGATCACCGCGCTGCTGTTCGCCTTCGCCCACGGCTCCCAGGACCTGCCGCTGTTCCTGGACCGGTTCGCCTTCGGGATCGTCGCGGGCATCTGCGTGATCGCCACCGGCGGCATCGAGGCCGGCATCGCGATGCACGTCCTCAACAACTTCGTCAGCCTCGGCATGGCGGTGGCCTTCGGCGACATCTCGACGGTGCTCAACACCTCCGAGGGATCGTGGTGGCGGATCCCGGTCACCCTGGTCCAGTCGGGCGTCTTCCTCGCCCTGACCGTGTGGGCCGCCCGATCGGCGGGTCTCTCGACCACGACGAAGAGCGTTTAGGGCGTGCCGATTTCGTCGCCGGGGGACCTCGCCGGTAATGTTTCCTCTCGGTTCGAGGGAGAAATCCTGAGGGCCGGGTCGTTCTTCTGGAGCTAAGTCCAGCAAGGCGATGGGCTATGGTGTAATTGGCAACACGACTGGTTCTGGTCCAGTTATTCTAGGTTCGAGTCCTAGTAGCCCAGCGGATCCTCTCCGGAGGATTTGGGAGTCACCGAAGCGGTTCGCTAAGGTTTCACCCGCTGCAAGCCCCCGTCGTCTAGCGGCCTAGGACGTCGCCCTCTCACGGCGGTAACGCCGGTTCAAATCCGGTCGGGGGTACAACGCAGGAAGAGCCCGAGTCTGTGACTCGGGCTCTTCGTCATTTCCGGCAACGGGCGCTGATATGGCCGGTGCGAAGGGGTGGTGCCGATGTGGGGGATCGGCAGGTCGTCCGGTAATGTTTCTCCTGCCCGCGAGGCCGAAAGGTCATCGCGGGAGGTGCAAGCCCCCGTCGTCTAGCGGCCTAGGACGTCGCCCTCTCACGGCGGTAACGCCGGTTCAAATCCGGTCGGGGGTACAAGTACCGAAGCGGTCCTTCTCAGCCAGCGCTGGGAGGGGCCGCTTTCGCGTTGTGGGCTCGCTCGCGGTCGGTCTCGGTGCCGACCGGGTCGTCCACCACCAGGGGCAGGTCGCCGTCGGGGGCCTGGGTGTGATGGTCGTTGGTGTAGAAGCGGACCTCGTGGCCGTCGGGGTCATGCGTGCCTGGCAGGATCCAGCCGATGGTGGCGAAGTGGATGCCCGCGTTCTCCTCGCCGAGCGCGGCGAGCCGCTCGGCCAGGACCTCGAGATCCGCCTTGTTCCGCACCCCGATCGAGAAGTAGTCGAAGCCACTGGCCCGCTCGGCGAGTTCCGGGTTGAGGACGAACCCGATCATCGGCCCACCGTTGGGGTGGCGCATGGTGATGCCTGTCGTGCGACCGGCTTTCGTGAACTCGATCAGCGAGACGTAGCCGAGCCGGGATTCGTACCACGCGCGCGAGCGCTCCAGGTCGCTGACCGGCAGCTTCACGTGGTGCACCCCGTCCAGGGCGGGAGCGTCGGTGGAGATCATGAAACGCCTCTCTTTCGATGCAGTCACACTGCAATCATGCAGTTATACTGCATCTTGTGGACACCTCAGTCAAGGGACTCCGTGCCGCGAAGGTTGCCGAGACCCAGGAGCGCATCCTCGACGCCGCACGAGCGCTGTTCGTCCGCGACGGCTACCACGCGACGACGCTGACGGCGGTCGCCGAGCGGGCCAAGGTCGGGCACCGGACCGTCTACGTCCGGTTCGGCACGAAGGCGGCACTGCTGCGCGGCGTCGTCGACGTGGCGGTCGGGGGAGACGCCGAGCGGCGGACCGTCGGTGAGCGGGAGTGGTTCCAGGTGGCCCTGACCGGCCAGGCGCTTGTGGACCGGGTCGACGCGCTCGTCGGAGGCACCGCCGACCTGATGGCGCGAGCCGGCGACCTCTTCGAGGTCGTCCTGCAGGCGCAGGCGTCGGAACCGGAGCTGGCCGAAGCCTTCCAGGCGGGCCGCGCCGACACCCGTGAGCTGCTTCGACGGTTCGTCCGCACTGCCCGGGCTGACGGCCTGCTCGCGGAGGTGTCCGACCCGGTGTGGCAGGAGGAGACGGTGGCCCTGGCCGGGCAGGCGGAGACCTACCTGCTGTTGCGGCGTACGACGGGGTGGGGGGACGGCGAGTATCGGGACTGGCTGCGGCGCACCTTGGTGGAGGTGCTCGCTCCCGCCTGATCCTCTGTCGTAGATCTCGACCCGCTTCGCGGCTTCGCAGGCTCAGCCGCTGCGCTCGCTCGATCTCTTCGCGTTCGGCCGGCGCAAGCGCCGTCCGAGGCTCAGAGGTCCAGCTGCATCCAGGCGACGTCGTGCCAGGCGTCGAGCTTCCAGCCGATGCGGCGGTAGACGCCGACATCGGTGAACCCGAAGGAACGGTGGAGGCCGATGCTCGCCTCGTTGGGGAGCGCGATCCCGGCCAGTGCTCGGCGGTAGCCGCGCTCGCGGAGGAGCGGGAGGAGGGCGGCGTACAGGGCCTTGCCGGCGCCGCTGCGGCGGCGGCCGGTCTCCAGGTAGATCGACACGTCGCACGCCCACTGGTAGGCGGCGCGGGTGCGGTGGCTGGTGGCGTACGCGTAGCCGATCACCCGGTCGTCGGCCTCCAGGACGAGCCAGGCGTGCTCGGCTTGGGCTGCCTTGATGCGGGCGGCCATCTCCTCAGTGGGCGGCGGCTCGGTCTCGAAGGAGATGACGGTGTCGCGGACGTACGGTTCGTAGATCGCAGCGCAGGCCGCGGCATCGTCGGGCGTCGCGTCGCGGATGGTCCAGGAGGGCATGTCTCCTATAGTAGTCACATGGCTGACGATAGTGACACGTTTGGTGATGCTCTGGCGTCCAACATCAGGTCGGCGCGGGAGTCGGCCGGGATGACCGTCGCGGCTCTCGCGGAGGCCTCCGGAGTCTCGCGGGCGATGATCTCCAAGATCGAGCGGGGCGAGGCGCAGCCGACGGCGGTGCTGCTCGCCCGCCTCTCCGGTGCTCTGGAGCTGACCCTGTCCGAGCTGATCGCGCGGGTCGAGGGGGACGCCGTGCGCGTGGCCAGGCGCGCCGATCAGCCCGAGTGGAAGGACCCCGAGACCGGTTACGTACGCCGCGCCGTCTCCCCGCCCGCGCGCGGGATCCTGGAGCTGGTCGAGGTGGAGTTCCCGCCCGGGGCGTCGGTGGCCGCGCCGGCGTCGGCGTACGCCTTCAAGGAGCAGCAGATCTGGGTGCTCTCGGGGCACCTGCGGTTCGTCGAGGGCGACCTCGTCCACGAGCTCGACGCGGGCGACTGCCTGCAGCTGGGGCCGCCGGCCGACTGCGTCTTCGTCAACCCGACCGACGAGCCGTGCCGCTACCTGGTCGTGCTCGGCAAGCGGCGCGGGTGAGTCAGGCGTCCAGCATCGGGATGTTGAGACCGCGCTCGCGAGCGACCTCGCGCGCGTGCTCGTAACCGGCGTCGACGTGGCGCATGACACCGGTGCCGGGGTCGTTGGTCAGGACGCGCTCGATCTTCTCCGCGGCCAGAGGAGTGCCGTCGGCGACGCAGACCTGGCCGGCGTGGATGGAGCGGCCGATGCCGACGCCGCCACCGTGATGGATGGAGACCCATGACGCGCCGGAGGCGGTGTTGAGGAGCGCGTTGAGAAGCGGCCAGTCGGCGATCGCGTCGGACCCGTCCAGCATCGCCTCGGTCTCGCGGTAGGGCGAGGCCACCGAGCCGGAGTCGAGGTGGTCGCGGCCGATCACGACCGGCGCCGAGAGCTCCCCGGACGCGACCATCTCGTTGAACTTCAGCCCGGCGAGGTGACGCTCCTTGTAGCCCAGCCAGCAGATCCGCGCCGGCAGGCCCTCGAAGTGCACCTTCTCGCCGGCCTGGGTGATCCAGCGCTTGAGGCCCTCGTTGTCGGGGAAGAGCTCCACGATCGCCCGGTCGGTCCTGGCGATGTCCTCGGGGTCGCCCGAGAGCGCCACCCAGCGGAACGGGCCGAGACCTTCCTCGAAGAGCGGGCGGATGTAGGCCGGCACGAAGCCGGGGAAGGCGAAGGCGTTCGCGAAACCACCCAGCCGGGCTCCCTCGCGCAGCGAGTTGCCGTAGTCGAACACCTCGGCGCCACGCTCCATGAAGCCGACCATCGCCTCGACGTGCTTGGCCATCGAGGCCTGCGCCTTCTCGGTGAAGTCGTCGGGGTCCTCCTCGGCTCGCGAGGCCCACTCCTCGACGCCGTATTCCAGCGGGAGGTAGGAGAGCGGGTCGTGGGCCGAGGTCTGGTCGGTGACGATGTCGACGTCGACGCCCCGCGCCAGGATCTCGGGGAAGACCGCGGCACAGTTGCCGACGAGGCCGATGGAGCGCGGCGTACGAGCCTGCTTGGCCTCCTCTGCCTGGGCCAGCGCGTCCTCGAGGGAGGTGGCGACGGTGTCCAGGTAGCCGTGGTCGACCCGGCGCTGGAGACGGGTGGCGTCGACGTCGACGACGATCACGACGCCCTCGTTGAGGGTCACCGCGAGCGGCTGGGCGCCGCCCATGCCGCCGCAGCCACCGGTCAGCGTCAGCGTCCCGGCCAGGGTGCCCCCGAACCTCTTGCGCGCGATGGCGGCGAAGCACTCGTAGGTGCCCTGGAGGATGCCCTGGGTGCCGATGTAGATCCACGAGCCGGCGGTCATCTGGCCGTACATGGTCAGGCCGAGCGACTCCAGCCGCCGGAACTCCGGCCAGGTCGCCCAGTCGCCGACGAGGTTGGAGTTGGCGATCAGGACCCGGGGTGCCCACTCATGGGTGCGGAAGACACCGACGGGCTTGCCGGACTGCACCAGCAGGGTCTCGTCGGCCTCGAGCTCGTCGAGGGTGCGGACGATGGCGTCGTACGCCTCCCAGGAGCGTGCGGCGCGGCCGGTGCCGCCGTAGACGACCAGGTCGTCGGGGCGCTCGGCCACCTCGGGGTCGAGGTTGTTCATCAGCATGCGCTTGGCGGCCTCGGTCTGCCAGGTCTTGGCGGTGATCTCGGGGCCGCGCGCTGCGCGGACGGTGCGTGGTTCGCTCATGTGGTCCATCTCACCTCATCGAAGGATCGGGCGTCAGCCCGCCCCGGCGAAATGTTTGTGCCGGGGCGGACCGTCGATGCATCTTCCCGTGTCGACGGGAATCTGTCGCGAGATCTTCAGACTCGGGGTCTGCGTCGGTCAGCGGATGTCGACGAGCTCGCGCGCCCTGCCCAGGAGCGCGCCGGTGGCGACGAGCTCCACGACGGCCTTGATGTCGGGAGCCAGGAAGCGGTCGGGACCGGGGGCCGGGACCAGCGTGCGGATCTCCTCGACCAGGGCAGCGCCGACGGCGCCGGGGCGCTCGGGGGCGCGCATGTCGATGGCGCGGGCGGCGGTGAGGATCTCGATGGCGACGACCTGCCGCGCCCCGGAGATCGCTCGGCGGAGCTTGCGGGCCGCGTTCCAGCCCATCGAGACGTGGTCCTCCTGCATCGCGGAGGTGGGGATGGAGTCGACGCTCGCCGGCACGGCGAGACGCTTGAGGTCGGAGACGATCCCGGCCTGCGTGTACTGCGCGATCATGTGGCCCGAGTCGACGCCGGGGTCGTGGGCGAGGAACGGCGGCAGCCCGTGGTTGCGGGCCTTGTCGAGGAACCGGTCGGTGCGGCGCTCCGAGATCGAGGCGAGGTCGGCGGTGGCGATGGCCAGGAAGTCGAGTACGTAGCCGATCGGTGCCCCGTGGAAGTTGCCGTTGGACTCGACCCGGCCGTCAAGGGTGATCACCGGGTTGTCGACGGCGCTGGCGAGCTCGACCTCGGCGACCCGCGCGGCGTGGGCCATCGTGTCGCGCACCGCGCCGTGGACCTGGGGTGCGCAGCGCAGCGAGTAGGCGTCCTGGACCCGGGTGAAGCCGGTGCCGCGGTGGTCGGCGACGATGCCGCTGCCCGCGAGGACGGCGCGGATGTTGGCGGCCGAGGTCGCCTGGCCGGCGTGCGGGCGCAGCGCCTGGAGGTCCTCGGCGAAGACGCTGTCGGTGCCCTGGAGCCCCTCGATGCTGAGCGCTCCGGCGATGTCGGCGGTGGCCACCAGGTCGTCCAGGTCGGCGAGCGCGAGGACCAGCATGGCCAGCATCCCGTCGGTGCCGTTGATCAGCGCCAGACCCTCCTTCTCGCGCAGCGCGACCGGGGTGATCCCGGCGGCCGCCAGCGCGTCGGCCGCGGGCACCAGGTCGCCGTCGGCGTTGCGTACGTCGCCCTCGCCCATCGCGGCGAGCGCGCAGTGGGCCAGCGGGGCCAGGTCACCGGAGCAGCCGAGCGAGCCGTACTCGCCGATCACCGGTGTGATCTGGGCGTTCAGGAGCGCGGCGTAGGTCTGGGCGACCTCGGGGCGCACCCCGGTCCGCCCCGTGGCGAGGGTCGAGAGGCGCAGCAGCATGAGGCCGCGTACGACCTCCTTCTCGATCTCCGCGCCGGAGGAGGCCGCGTGCGAGCGGACCAGCGAGGCCTGCAGCTGAGCCCGGTGCTCGGGCGGGATCGAGGTGTTGGCGAGCGCCCCGAAACCGGTGGAGATCCCGTAGTGGGGCCGGGCGTCGTGGGCGAGGTCCTCGATGAGCGCGCGGCTGGTGGCCATCGCGGTCAGCGACTCGTCGGTGAGGGTGATGGGGGCGTTGTGACGGGCGACGGCGACGACCTGGTCGAAGGTGAGGGCGCCGACCCCGACGGGAACCGTGGTGTTGGTCATGGGGTGAGTGGATCACATCACATTCGGGCGGGCGAGCACAGGCCGTTGTCTGCGGCGTCCTTCTCCTGCTCCTCGGGGGTCACGGACTCGGCCGGGACCTCGTCCGGTGTGGCGCTGACCTCGGGATTTCCGGGGGTGGCGGAGGTGGTGGGTGAGGTCGTCGGCGTGGGTGCGGAGGTCGGGTCGTGGAGCGGGCGGTCCTCGAGCATCCGCTGCCACAGCTCGTCGGCCTTCGGGAGGATCTCGAGGCGGCCCCAGTTGGGATCGCCTTCGGGGAAGGCCCTGTTGGGGACGGTCTCGAACTCGATGCTTCCCGGGTCGAGGTCGCGCATCTCGCCGGCCAGGGCGGCCAGCCCGGCGACCGAGCCGACATCGGTGGTGAGCGAGCGGGAGAGCTCGGTGGCGAACGTGGCCAGCCGGCGTGGGCGGGTCAGGGTGCCGGCGGAGAGGACCTTGGTGGCGAGGGCGGTGAGGAAGTACTGCTGTCGTCGCATCCGACCCAGGTCGGCGTTGGGGGTGGAGGAGCGGTTGCGGACGTAGTCGAGGGCCTGCTTCCCGCGCAGGTTGTGGGTGCCGGCGGGCAGGAAGATGTGGTGCTCCTCGTCGTCGATCGCCTCCGGGATGCAGATCGTGACGCCGCCGACGGCGTCGACCATGCCGCGGAACCCGGCGAAGTCGAGGGCGAGATAGTGGTCGATCGCGATCCCGGTGAGCAGCTCGGTCTGACGAACGGTGCAGGTCGGGCCGCCCAGCGAGTAGGCCTGGTTCCACATCACGCCGCTCGCCTCGGGGATCGTGGTGCCGTCGGGCGCGGTGCACTCGGGCCTGTCGACGAGCGCGTCTCGGGGGATCGAGACGCCGTAGGCCGAGGTCCGGTCGGCGGAGACGTGGAGCAGGATCGTGCTGTCGGAGCCGCCGGAGCCACCCTCGCCGTCGATCGAGCAGCCGTCGCAGTCACGCGCGTCGGTGCCGAGGATCAAGATGTCGAGCGGCTGCTTGGGGCCCTCGTCCTCGGTCTCCGGCTCGTCGACGAGATGGTGGATGTCACCGCCCGAGCCGAGGTTGCGGTTGAGGTGGTCGTAGAACACCCAGGTGCCGATCCCGGTGCCGACCGCCAGCAACAACATCGTGATCACGACGGTGAGCACGACCGTACGCGTGCCCGACCTGGCTTCGGTCCTCATCGCCCTCCCTCGCCCGACTGCGTACGCAGCCCACACAGGTTCTACGCGCCAGTGAGCCGAGAGGTTGCTGCTTCAGGTAACGGCATTGTGAAACCATGAGGAAGGCACTGTCCGAAAACCGCGCGTAATTTCGTTCCTGACACGGCAACATGGAGGACATGGATGGGACGACGAGCCTGAACGGACTCGACTTCGAGTCGTGCTACCGCGCTGTTCGTTCGCGCGACCGGCGCTTCGACGGGATCTTCTACACCGCGGTGGCCTCGACCGGGATCTACTGCCGTCCTTCGTGCCCGGCCCGCACCCCAGCCCTGATCAATGTCTCCTTCCACCGCACCGCGGCCGCGGCCCAGGCGGCCGGCTACCGGGCTTGCAAGCGCTGCCGTCCCGACGCCACCCCGGGCAGCCCCGAGTGGGACGTGGCCGCGACCCTGGCCGGGCGGGCGATGCGGCTGATCGCCGACGGTGTCGTCGACCGCGAAGGCGTCGAGGGGCTGGCCCGACGGGTCGGCTACTCGCCGCGCCACCTGACCCGGCTGCTGACCACCGAGCTCGGCGCCGGCCCCCTGGCCCTGGCGCGCGCCCGGCGCGCGCAGACCGCCCGGACGCTGGTCGAGACCACCGAGCTCGGCTTCGCCGACATCGCCTTCGCGGCGGGTTTCTCGAGCGTACGTCAGTTCAACGACACCGTTCGCGAGGTCTATGCGGCCTCGCCGACCGAGCTCCGCGGACGCCGCGGCTCGCGGCGCCGGGCCGACGGGACGATCGCGCTGCGGCTCGCTGTCCGTACGCCGTTCGCCGGCCGTGCCCTGTACGCCTTCCTGCGTGACCATCTGGTGCCCGGCGTCGAGGTGGCCGGGATCGACGACGGGCGACGGTGGTTCGCCCGGACGCTCGACCTGCCCAACGGGCCGGGCACGCTGCGCCTCGAGCTCGCCGACATCCCCGAGGGTGAGACCGGCTTCGTGCACGCGACCTTCAAGCTCGCCGACCTGCGTGACACCACCGCGGCCGTCGAGCGCGCCCGCCGGCTGCTCGACGCCGACTGCGACCCGCGTGCGGTCGGCGACGTCTTCGCCGGCGACCCGGTGATCGGCCCGCTGGCCCGGGTGCTGCCCGGGTTGCGGGTGCCCGGCACCGTCGACGGGGGCGAGCTGGCGCTGCGTACGATCGTGGGGCAGCAGGTCTCCGTCGCCGGCGCGCGCACCGTCCTGGCGGGGATCGTCGCCGAGCACGGCCACCCGGTCGCGACCGACATCCCGGGCCTCACCCACCTCTTCCCCTCCGCGGACACGCTCGCCGCCGCCGACCCGGCCGGCATGCCCATGCCGCGCTCGCGTGGCCGGGCGGTCACCGGACTGGCCGCGGCGCTCGCCTCCGGCGAGCTCCAGCTCGACCGCGGCACCGACCGCGACGTCGTGCACGAGCAGCTGCTCGGCCTGCCCGGCGTCGGCCCCTGGACCGCCGACTACGTCGCGCTGCGGGCTCTCGGCCATCCCGATGTCTTCCTGCCGACCGATGTCGGCATCAAACGAGCGCTGGAAGTGCTCGGTGCGCCCGCGGCGGATGTCGCCGCCTGGCGGCCGTGGCGCTCGTACGCCCTGCTCTACCTGTGGACTTCACTGACTGCCTTGGAGGAACTCTGATGTGGACCATCATCGACTCGCCCGTCGGCGAGCTCCGGCTGGTCGCGCACGACGGCGCGATCACCGCGATCGACTTCATGCCGGCCGACTATGCCAAGGGCCGGGTGCTCGGGGACCGGTCCGACTCGGATCCGCTGTTGCTGGAATGTGCCCGGCAGCTCGCCGAGTACTTCAAGGGTGACCGGACGAGCTTCGACCTCCCGCTGGCGCCCTCGGGCACCGCGTTCCAGACGCGCGTGTGGGAGCAGCTGCAGCAGATCGAGTACGGCACGACCGCCTCCTACGGCCAGATCGCCGGCCGCCTCTCGCTGACCGGCCACGGTGCCCGTGCCGTCGGCCTCGCCAACGGCAAGAACCCCATCCCGATCGTCATCCCGTGTCACCGCGTCGTCGGCGCCGACGGTTCCCTGACCGGCTACGCCGGTGGCCTGGACCGCAAGACGACGCTGCTGGGCCTGGAAAGCGGTGCGCTCTTCTGATGGAGAGACTGCAGAGGTGGCGTACGCCGCTGGTGGCTGCCGTGCTCGTGGCTGGTCTCGCCGGGTGCGGTGCGGAAGCGCCGGCCGAGCCCGCGGCGCCCGGGACCGGTGTGACCGGCGCGACCGGGGCGAGCCGGAGCGGGGGAGAGCGAGAGCTGTTGCTCAACGGCGAGGTGACGTGTGACCAGGACGTGTCGAGCGAGGAGGCGAAGAACACCATCGAACGAGTCGGTGGGCTCCAGCAGCCGACCTGGTCGGTGCGGTTCGCCGAGAGCACCGCGGCCGGGGTCGTCGTGCTGGTCGCCGGGGATCTCGAGGATGCCGAGCCGCGGCTCTTCGACGACTATCACGTGGCCGTGATCGTCGGGTTGTCCGAGGATCAGACGCGCGCGGAGGACTTCAAGGCCGTGCGCGAGGCGGTTCGGGAGATCTGCGGCTGAATGCTCACCGAGCTACCTCGGTGAGCATCCCGGAGCTGCTACTCCGCAGCCGCCCGCCGCAGCGACTCGGAAAGCCGGTCGGCGGCGGCGAGGACGGCGGGCGCGTGCATCTTCCCGGGCTGGCGGGTGAGGCGCTCGAGGGGGCCGGAGACGGAGACGGCGGCGATGACCTTGCCGCCGGGGGAGCGGACGGGGGCGGAGACCGACGCGACGCCGGCCTCACGCTCGCCGATCGACTGCGCCCAACCGCGCCGGCGGATGCCGGAGAGGGCGGCCGCGGAGAAGGCGGCGTTCTGCAGGCCGCGGTGGAGGCGCTCGGGGTCCTCCCAGGCAATCAGTATTTGAGCGGCCGACCCGGCGCGCATCGTCAGCTGTGAGCCGACGGGGATCGTGTCGCGCAGCCCGGAGGGACGCTCGGCGGCCGCGACGCAGACGCGGAAGTCGCCCTGGCGCCGCCACAGCTGGGCCGACTCGCCGGTGATGTCGCGCAGGCGCGCCAGGACGGGCCCGGCGGTCGCCAGCAGCCGGTCCTCGCCGGCGGCGGCGGAGAGCTCGGCCAGGCGCGGTCCGAGGACGAAGCGTCCCTGCATGTCGCGGGCGACCAGACGGTGGTGCTCGAGGGCGACTGCCAGACGGTGTGCCGTCGGACGGGCGAGACCCGTGCCTGCCACCAGGCCCGCCAGGGTCGCCGGGCCGGATTCGAGAGCTGTGAGCACAAGGGCGGCCTTGTCAAGCACGCCCACACCGCTGGAACTGTCCATATCGCAAGACTAACTTCTCATAACCTGAGATGCAACGTTACGCTCGGAGAAGCAGACTGGAAGTGGCGGATCTGACATTGCGACTCAGCGCGCGAAACCCGCCACCGGCCACTACAGACCAAAGATGCCAGATGGAGAAGTGTCATGGGCAGGACCTTGTCGGAGAAGGTGTGGGACGAGCATGTCGTCCGGTCGACCGCGGGAGAGCCTGATCTCCTTTACATCGACCTTCACCTCATCCACGAGGTGACGAGTCCGCAGGCCTTCGAGGGCCTGCGCCTGTCCAACCGGAAGGTTCGTCGTCCCGACCTCACCATCGCCACCGAGGACCACAACGTCCCGACCCTCGACTGGGACAAGCCGATCGCCGACCCGGTGAGCCGCACCCAGGTCGAGACGCTGCGCAAGAACGCCGAGGAGTTCGGCGTACGTCTCCACCCGCTCGGCGACGCAGAGCAGGGGATCGTGCACGTGGTCGGCCCGCAGCTGGGGCTCACCCAGCCCGGCATGACGATCGTGTGCGGTGACTCCCACACGAGCACGCACGGTGCGTTCGGCGCGATCGCGTTCGGTATCGGCACCTCCGAGGTCGAGCACGTCCTCGCGACCCAGACGCTGATGCAGGACAAGCCGAAGACCATGGCTGTCACGGTCAACGGCACCCTGCCCGAGGGCGTCAGCGCCAAGGACCTGATCCTCACCCTGATCTCCAAGACCGGCACCGGCGGTGGCCAGGGCTACATCGTCGAGTATCGCGGCGAGGCCATCCGGGAGCTCTCCATGGAGGCTCGGATGACGATCTGCAACATGTCGATCGAGTGGGGCGCCAAGGCCGGCATGATCGCTCCCGACGAGACCACCTTCGCCTACATCAAGGACAAGCCCGAGGCCCCCAAGGGTGCCGACTGGGACCAGGCCGTCGCGCACTGGAAGTCCCTGGTCACCGACGAGGACGCGACCTTCGACAAGGAGATCGTCCTCGACGCCGCCGAGGTCACCCCGTTCGTCACCTGGGGCACCAACCCGGGCCAGGGCGTCCCGCTGGGCGCCGCCGTCCCGAGCCCCGACGACTTCGAGGACGCCGACGAGAAGATCGCCGCCGAGAAGGCCCTGACCTACATGGGTCTCGAGGCCGGCACCCCGATGCGCGAGGTGCACATCGACACCGTCTTCCTCGGCTCCTGCACCAACGGGCGCATGGAGGACCTGCGTACGGCCGCCGACATCATCCAGGGCCACAAGGTCGCCGAGGGCACCCGATTCCTGGTCGTCCCGGGCTCGGCCAAGGTGCGTCTCCAGGCCGAGGAGGAGGGTCTGCACAAGATCTTCCTCGACGCCGGCGCCGAGTGGCGCGGCGCGGGCTGCTCGATGTGCCTGGGCATGAACCCCGACACCCTCGCCCCCGGCGAGCGTTCGGCCTCCACGTCCAACCGCAACTTCGAGGGTCGCCAGGGCAAGGGCGGTCGCACCCACCTGGTCTCGCCGGAGGTGGCCGCTGCCACCGCCGTACGCGGCACCCTCTCCTCGCCCGCCGACCTGACTCTCGTGGAGGCCTGAGAACCATGGACAAGTTCACCACCCACACCGGTGCCGGCGTGCCGCTGCGCCGCAGCAACGTCGACACCGACCAGATCATCCCCGCGGTCTACCTCAAGCGCGTGACCCGTACCGGTTTCGAGGACGGCCTCTTCGCCGCCTGGCGCAACGACCCGACGTTCGTCCTCAACAACGAGGCGTACGCCGGGGCCTCGGTCCTCGTCGCCGGCCCCGACTTCGGCACCGGCTCTTCGCGTGAGCACGCCGTCTGGGCGCTGATGGACTACGGCTTCCGCGTGGTCATCTCGAGCCGCTTCGGCGACATCTTCCGCGGCAACTCCGGCAAGGCCGGCCTGCTCGCGGCGAAGGTCGACGAGAAGGTCGTCCAGAAGCTGTGGGACTACCTCGACGACAACCCGGGCGCCCAGATCACCGTCGACCTGGAGTCGCGCACCGTACGCGCCGGCGAGGGCCCCGACGCCATCGAGGACTCCTTCGACATCGACGACTACACCCGCTGGCGCCTCCTCGAGGGCCTCGACGACATCGGCATCACGCTGTCCCACGAGGACGACATCGCGACGTACGAGGCGACCCGGCCCTCCTTCAAGCCGGTCACCCTGCACGCCTAGATCGAATCGTCAGTTGTGGGCGACGAGAGTGCACTCTCGTCGCCCACACCTGCGTTTTCGGCCGACGGAACTGACGTCTCGGCTGGCTAGGGGAGGCGGATCTGGCGGCCGTCGGCGTCGCGTTGGGAGCCGGTGATGCGGTCGCAGGAGCCGGTGTCGACCCAGCAGCGGAGATACCAGGAGTCGGTGGGGGCCGCGGTGTAGAGGACGACGCTGCGGTCGGACTCGAAACCGGCGACGTAGACCTTCTCGACGGAGTCGGGTACGCGCAGGTCGATGTGCTCGGAGGTGCTCATGTCGACCGCGATGCCGCGCTCCGCGCCGTAGTTGATCATGCCGGGGTCGCCGGGGTTGCGGGCGATGACGACGATCGAGCCGTCGGGGGAGTCGGCGACCGAGCCGGGCAACGGCGCGTGCACGCCGGGCTGGGTGAGGCTGCCATCGGCCTCGATGGCGGCGAAGCGGGCCTCCCACTCGTCGGGGTTGTGGAGGAGTACGCCGCGGCGCAGCGGGATCAGCTGCTGATAGCCGAGCGGTAGGGAGATCCGCTGCGTCGCGTGGCCGGGATCCCACGCCGTCACCGGCGGCCTGGAGACGGTCAGCTCGCCGTAGTTGCCGGGTGCGGCCGGAGGGGCCGGCACGATGCCGGTGCGGAAGTAGGCGCGGGTGCGGTCGGTACCGAGGATCGCCGTAGCGACCGGAGTGCCCTCGAGGTCGAGCCGATCGGTCTCCTCGCCGGTCGCGGCGTCCACCGCGACCAGGGCGGAGGTCTCGTCGCCGGTCTGCTGCAGGGCGAAGAGCTGGTTGCCGTCCTTGCTCAGGACCGGCTGGATCCACAGGCCGGGGACCTGGATGGTCTTCCCGCGTCGCGCGATCCACACCGGACCGGGCTTGTCGGCGCGCTCGTACATCAGCACCGTCCACCCCGCGACGCTCATCCGGGAGCCGAAGACCTTCTGCGGCTGCGCGCCGAGCTGGAGCCGCCCGGCCCGGTCGACGAACGGCAGGGTCGTCGCGGGACCGACGGGCAGATCAGCGTACGTCGCGGGGATGGCGGGCGCGCTGTTGCGGACCGTCGGTGCGGGCGGTGCGGGCGTCGGAACGTTGGCGCCGGTGCGGCCCTCGGCGAGTCGAGTCGTGTGGACGGCCAGCCAGGCCACGGAGGCGATCAGGGCGAGGACGATGCAGGCCGAGAAGAGGATCCCGGCGCGGCTGTGCCTCACCGTGGTCGGCTGCTCCTCGAGCACCACGGGCGGCTGTTTCTCGTCGATGTGCACGTCGGTGATGGTCGTACCTTCCTCGTCCTGTCACCCGTTGGCCTGTGATGTCGAAGCGGTGCTGCCGACGTGCCCCGAGTCTCTCCACGGTAACCACACCGGGACGTCGGAATCAGGAGAGTTCAGGTGAACAGTCCGTTTTCACATGCCGTCGGTATGTCCGGAACGTGCGGGGATGGCCTAAGGTCGAACGCGTGGTGAGAAAACGAGTAGCTGATGCACGCAAACAGGCCGGGCACGTAGTCGACGCGGTGAAGGAGACGGCGGGCAGGCTGGTCGCCGATGTGGTGAGCGGCAAGGTCAAGCTCCCCTCCGTCCCGAAGGTCAAGGTGCCGAGGCCCGGACGCAAGGCGCCGGCCAAGGCTGCTGAGCCGATCGTGAAGCTGGTGGCCGAGCCCAAGCCCTTCGTCAAGCCGGTCGCGGAGCCGGTGGTCGAGCCCGTCGAGGCCACCCCGGCGGAGGCCGCCGCCCCGGCCGAGAAGCCCGCGCCGGCGAAGACGACCACGGCCAAGACGGCCGCGTCCCCGACGAGCGCGGCCAAGAAGACTACGGCCAGGAAGACCGCCGCGAAGAAGACGACCACGGCCAAGAAGACCACCGCAGCCAAGAAGACCACCGCAGCCAAGAAGACCACGACGGCCACGGCCAAGAAGACCGCGGCCAAGAAGACGACTGCGAAGAAGGCTCCCGCGGCGAAGAAGGCCTCCGCCCCGGCGGCAACCCCGGCGACGGCGACTCCGGCAACGGCGACTCCGGCAACGGAGACCCAGTCGAAAGCGACCCCGGCGACGACGACGGCCGCTAAGAAGACGACCGCGGCGAAGAAGACGACGGCCAAGAAGGCCACCGCGAAGAAGACGACCACGGCGAAGAAGACCCCGGCGAAGAAGACCCCGGCGAAGAAGACCCCGGCGAAGAAGGCCCCCGCGAACGGGACCCCAGCGACCCCGCCCGCCGGGCCCGAGACGCCGTCCGCCGACTCCTAGCCGAGACTCCCGACCCGCACGGTCGCGAGAGCCGTACGCGGCCCGAGCCCCAACCTGCGTACGGCCTCGAGATCCTCGAGGGTGTCGACGTCGTGACGCAGCGAGCGGAGCTCGCCCGCCAGCGGTTGGGCGCCGCCGTCACGGTGCGCTGCGGCGGACCCGGGCCCGAACGCAGGCCGGAACAGGTCGTGGGGCGCGGTGTAGAGGGTGGTGCCCCCACCCGCCGCGTCCTCGACGTACGCAGCCCTCGAACCGGTCGCGGCGGCCAGCGCCGCGTCCAGGTCGGCCGAGCGGAGCGCGGGCAGGTCCCCGCACAGGGCAGCGGGGCGGAGCCCCGGCCAGCGGCGCCGGGCCTCGAGCGCACCCTGGACGAGGGTCTCGTTGAGGTCACCGCTGACCCCGTCGGGGATGACCGCGGCGCCGAGGCGGGCGACGTCGGCGGCGAGGTAGGAGTCGTCGGTGATCACCAGCACCGCTCCGACGCGGGCAGCGGCCAAGCACGCCTCGGCGGTGTCGAGGGCGAACGAGCGCGCCAGATCGGCCCGCTGGTGCGACTCGATGCCGACCAGCCGGGACTTGCCGCGCGCCGGAGGCTTGACGGGCAGCAGGACGACGTAACCGGGTGCAGGTGCAGGCACAAGGTAGATCCTGACAGGTATCTCACAACGTCGAGGTGACGGCCCGGTAGCCTGCCCTGCGTGGGTAAGTACCGAAAGTTCCAGGAGGGCAAGCTCGGCTGGCCGTGGGTCGTGGCCGTCGGCATCGTCAAGCCCGTCCTTCTCGCCACCACCAGGCACCAGTGGGACGGCGGCGAGAAGATCCCGGAGAGCGGGGGAGCGGTGATCGCGCTCAACCATGTCTCCGAGATCGACCCGTTCACCGCCGCGCACATCGTGTGGGACTACGGCAGGCGACCGAGCTACCTGGCGAAGGCCGGGCTGTTCAAGGGTGCGCTGGGTAAGTACCTGCGTGCCGCCGGGCAGATCCCGGTGGACCGGACGGCCGGCGCCTCGGCGTTCGACGAGGCCGTCAAGGCCGTCAACGAGGGCAGCATCGTGGTCGTCTACGTCGAGGGGTCCATCACCAAGGACCCGACCGGCTGGCCGATGCGCGGCAAGTCCGGTGCGGCCCGGATCGCGCTCGCGACCGGTGCCCCGGTCTACCCGGTGGGACAATGGGGAGCCCAGGAGCTGCTTCCGGCGTACTCTCTCAAGCCGCACCTGATCGGTCGCAAGATGATCCAGATGAAGATCGGTGACCCGGTCGACCTGAAGGATCTCGAGGTCAAGGAGCACACGTCGGCGGTCGTCAACGAGGCGACCGACCGGATCATGAAGGCGATCGTCGGCCTGGTGGCCGACATCCGGCAGGAGGAGCCGCCCAGCGAGCTCTTCGACCCGAAGAAGGCCGGTGTGAAGGCGACCGGGAACCCCGACAAGAAGAGGAACACCAAGTGAGCGAGCGTCAGCGAGCGAACCATTGGGGCAACACGCCGCCGCGTCCGTATTCTGGCGCTTGCGCTACGGAGGTGACGGCGTGAGCGAGCGTCAGCGAGCGAACCATTGGGGCAACACGCCGCCGCGTCCGTATTCTGGCGCATGCGTCACGGAGGTGGGGGCGTGAGCGGAGCATCGGGCAAGGTTGCGGTCTTCGGCGCGGGGTCATGGGGCACCGCGTTCTCGGTCATCCTCGCTGACGCGGGCAACGACGTGACCATGTGGGCGCGGCGTGCGGAGGTCGCGGCGGCGATCAACGACACCCACGAGAACCCCGACTACCACCCGGGCACCGAGCTGCCGCACAACATCAGTGCTACCCACGACATCGAGAAGGCGGCGTACGGAGCCGACCTGGTCGTCCTGGCGGCGCCGTCGCAGACGTTGCGCGCCAACCTCACCGACTGGGCGCCGTTCCTGCCCAAGGACGTGCCGCTGGTCTCGCTGATGAAGGGCGTCGAGCTCGGCACCCTGGAGCGGATGAGCGAGGTCATCGCCCACGTCACCGGGGCGGGGCCGGAGCGGATCGCCGTGGTCAGCGGCCCCAACCTGTCCAAGGAGATCATCCGTCGCGAGCCTGCCGCCGGTGTGGTGGCGTGCGCCGACGAGGAGGTCGCCAAGGCGATCCAGGCGCGCGTGCACTCGCCCGCGTTCCGCCCCTACACCTCGACCGACGTCGTCGGCTGCGAGATCGGTGGGGCCTACAAGAACGTGGTCGCCATCTCCACCGGGATGGCCGCCGGGATGGGGTTCGGCGACAACACCCAGGCCTCGCTGATCACCCGTGGCCTCGCCGAGACCGCGCGGCTGGCGATGAAGCT
This sequence comes from Nocardioides sp. NPDC051685, assembly GCF_044453405.1. NCBI lineage: Bacteria > Bacillati > Actinomycetota > Actinomycetes > Propionibacteriales > Nocardioidaceae > Nocardioides > Nocardioides sp. NPDC051685. The sequence continues at coordinate 46,140 of NZ_JBITCR010000009.1, forward strand.
GGGTGCCAACCCGATGACGCTGATGGGTCTTGCCGGTCTGGGCGACCTGGCCGCGACCTGCTCCTCGCCGCTGTCCCGCAACCGTACGTTCGGGGAGAAGCTCGGCAAGGGCATGACCACCGCCGACATCCTCGCCTCCAGCCACCAGGTCGCCGAGGGCGCCAAGTCGTCCCACTCGCTGCGCGAGCTGGCGGCGAAGGTGGGAGTGGACGTGCCGTTGGCGCAGTACGTCGACGACGTCGTCTCCGGCGCCAAGACCGTCAGCGAGATCATGGACGAGATGCTCGAGCGGCCGACGAAGGCGGAGACCGAGTAGGTCCCTCCGTCACGGTATGCAGCCGAAGGCCCGCTTCCCGTGCGGAACTCCGCGCGGGAAGCGGGCCTTTCTCTGCATACCTTGATGGAGGATCAGCGGCTCAGGTGGTGCCGAGGTCCTTCCACGGACCCCACTCCTCGGTGCCCGGAGTGTTGCCCTGGGTCCACCACTTGGCCTCCCACAGGTGACCGCCGTACGTGACGCGGTCGCCGGCGACGTACACCGCGGTGGCCGACCAGGCCGCCGCGCCCGCAGGCGGATCGGTGGGCGTGGGCGTGGGGGTGGGCGAGGCGGTGGGGTCCGGCTCCTCGACCGGGCCACCGGTGCCGTTGCGCATGGCGTCGGCGAAGGTGCCGATCAGCTCACCCTGACGGTCGCCGGACAGCTCCCACCACATGCCGCCGCCGAGACGCTTGGCGATGGCGTAGGAAGCCTTCTGGGAGATCGTCCGGGTGTTGTCGTAGCTCCACCACTGGTTGCCGTCGTAGCGCCAGGCGGCACCGGTCGCGGCGTCGTAGTGGTCGGTGCCGCGGGTCTTGAGCTTGTCGTAGTCCTCGTTGCCCGCTTCGTACGTCCCAGGTGCCGCGGCGGTCGCCGGCCCCCACGGATCGGCGGAGGTGGCGCCCTGCCAGCCGCGGCCGTACGCCGCCATGCCGAGGCCGAGCTGGGCCGGTGAGACGCCGGCGTCGAGGTACTTCCGGACCGACTCGTCCACGCTGAACCGCTTGCCGTCGGGGCGCGGGTCGGCGGGGTCGGCGTAGAGGTTGCCCTGGTGGCCGGTCAGCGTCGGGTCCCAGGCGCCCCACAGGTCATAGCCCTGGATGTTGCCGAAGTCGAGCGAGTTGAAGATCGCCGGGTCGTTCCAGCCGCCGGCCTCGATGTCCTGCGGGTTGGCAGGGAGGAACGCGGAGAGCTGGTAGTCCTTGCCGGTGGTCGAGCCGAGGGCGTCCAGCTGGGAGCGGAACTCGGCCAGGAGCGCCTTGAAGTTGGCGCGGTCGTTGGCCGGGTCGACGTGGTTGCCGGTGTTGCCGTTGGGCGAGCCCGGCCACTCCCAGTCGATGTCGAAGCCGTCGAAGACACCCGCCGCGGCACCCGGGCCACCGCGACCGTCGATGACCGGCAGATTGCCCTTGATGTAGAGGTCGATGCAGGAGGAGACGAACGTACGGCGCGACTCCGGGGTCGCCGCGGCCAGGGAGAAGTTCTTCGACCAGGTCCAGCCCCCGATCGACAGGAGCACCTTCAGGCCGGGGTGCTTGGCCTTGAGCTGCTTGAGCTGGTTGAAGGAGCCGGCCAGGGGCTGGTCCCAGGTGTCGGCCGTGCCGGAGACGGATGCGTCGGCTGCGTACGACATCCCGTAGTCGGCGTAGGCGTCACCGGCGCCGTCGGAGCCGTTGGGCCCCTCGCCCTGGGCCTTGTTGGCTTCGAAGCAGGTCAGCGTCTGGTGGTGGATGTTGCCGAAGGCGTAGTTGAGGTGGGTGAGGTCGTCGGCGACCCCGGACGTCTCCAGCTGCTTGAGCTTGAAGGCACGGCCGTAGACGCCCCACTGCACGAAGTAGCCGACGTTGCGGTAGCCGTTGATCGCGGTCGACTCCGCGGCGGCCGTCGTCAGCGATGCGCTGGACGGGGTGCTGGTGAGGACGAGGGTGCCGGTGAGGGCGAGTGCTCCGGCGAGCGCGCCGATGAGAAGGCCGGCTATCCGGCGTGATCTTCGTGGGGGCAAGGCGACATGCATGGTGACACCTCCGAGGTGATGGCTTGCTCGGGCACCAAGCGCCCGATCGCCTCTCGATGGTGGCAGTCCTCGTATTTGTAAGCAACCCTTACTAATTAAGGAATTTCAGAACGTAATTCGAGGTGGGCGCGGAAGTAGTACGTTCGACGGGCCGCCAATTCTGGGAGATCGCCATGCTCGGACGCCGCTCTGCAGTCGTTGCCACGTTGACCGGAGGCGCGCTCGCGCTGGCCACTCTGGTCCCGTACGCCGGGGCGGCCGCCGCCCCGGAGGACAGGCTCGCGCCGCCACCGAAGGTGCCTACCGCGGTGGGCTACGGAGGTGCGGTGGCCAGTGTCGACGCCGATGCGAGCCGGATCGGGCTCGAGGTGCTGCGCAAGGGCGGCAACGCGGTCGACGCGGCGGTCGCGACGGCTGCCGCCCTCGGCGTCACCGAGCCCTACTCGGCCGGGATCGGCGGTGGCGGCTTCTTCGTGCACTACTCCGCGCGCACCGGCGAGGTCGAGACGATCGACGGACGGGAGAAGGCGCCAGCTGCGATGCCGCACGACGCGTTCATCGATCCGGAGACCGGGAAGGAGTATCCGTTCTTCCCCGACATGGTCACCAGCGGCGCGTCGGTCGGCGTGCCCGGCACCCCGCTGACCTGGGACAAGGCGCTGCGGAAGTGGGGGACGCGCTCGCTCGCCCAGTCGCTCGAACCGGCCGCGAGGCTGGCCCGGCAGGGATTCGTCGTCGACGAGACCTTCCGGCAGCAGACCGTCGACAACGCGGAACGTTTCGCAGCGATCGATTCCACTGCGGAACTATTTCTTCCCGGAGGATCCGCGCCCGAGGTCGGCAGCCGGTTCCGCAACCCCGACCTCGCCTCGACCTACGACCTGCTTGGACGCAAGGGCGTGAGGGCCTTCTACCGCGGCCGGCTGGCCGAGGAGGTCGCCGCGACGGTGGCCGAGCCGCCGAAGACCGACGAGACGGATCTGCCGGTTCCGCCGGGCTGGGTGACCACCGAGGACCTCGCCGCCTACACCGCCCCCGATCGCGAACCGACCCACTCGACCTACCAGGACCTGGACGTCTACGGGATGGCGCCGCCGTCCTCCGGCGGCACCTCGGTGGGCGAGGCGCTCAACATCCTGGAACGCTACGACCTGGCCGGGATGAGCGACACCGAGGCCTACCATCACCTGATCGAGTCGAGCGCGATCGCCTTCGCCGACCGGGGTGCCTACCTGGGTGACCCCGACCATGTCGACGTGCCCGTCGACGCCCTCCTCGACGACACCTTCGCCGCCGAGCGGGCCTGCGGGATCGACCCGGCGGCGGCCCGGCCGAAGCCGGTGGTGGCCGGGGACGCGTACGACTACGACGGCGTCTGCGACGCTCCGGCCGGCACCGGTGAGACCGCCAAGGACACCGAGAACCTGGAGACCACCAACCTGACCGTGGTCGACCGCTGGGGCGACGTCGTCGAATACACCCTGACCATCGAGCAGACCGGAGGATCCGGGATCACCGTGCCCGGCCGCGGCTTCCTCCTCAACAACGAGCTGACCGACTTCTCGACGATCTACCGGCCCGACGACCCCAACCGGATCGAGCCCAACAAGCGTCCGCGCAGCTCGATGTCCCCAACGATCGTCCTCTCCGACGGCCGCCCGGTGCTGGCGGTCGGCTCACCCGGCGGCTCGACGATCATCACCACGGTGCTCCAGATCCTCGTCGAGCGGCTCGCGCGCGACCGGACCCTGCCCGAGGCGATGGCGGCGCCCCGGGTCTCCCAACGAAATGCCGTGAACACCGGCGCCGAGCCGGCGTTCATCGAGGCGTACGGCGGGCCGCTGACGTCGCTCGGGCACCGCTTCGCCTCGACCGCCGAGCTCGGCGCGGCGACCGCGATCGAGATCGGCCCGGACGGGCTGCTGACCTCGACGGCGGAGCCGTGGCGCCGCGGCGGCGGCTCCGCGCTGGTGGTGAGCCCGGTGGTACCGACCGACTAGCCCCCGATGCGGTCCAGGGCCTGCCGCAGGTCGTCCCAGAGGTCGTCGACGTCCTCGATCCCGACCGACATCCGCACCAGCCCGTCGGGCACCGTAGCCGACTCGGTCTTCCAACGGCGCCGGCGCTCGAAGGTGGACTCGACGCCGCCGAGCGAGGTCGCGTGGACCCACAGATCTGTGGAGTGGGTCAGGACGTCGGCCTGCTCCGCGGTCGGCAGGACGGCCGCGAGCATGCCGCCGAACCCCGGATAGCGGACCTCAGCGACCGCCGGGTGGGCGGCCAGACGCTCGGCGAGGATGGCCGCGTTGGCTGCGGAGCGCTCGACGCGCAGGTGCAGCGTACGGAGCCCGCGAAGCGCCAGCCACGCCTCGAACGGGCCGGGGATCGCACCGAGCAGGTCGCGACGGGCCTTGAGTACGTCCCACAGCGTGTCGTCGGAGACCACGACCGCGCCCATGACGACATCGGAGTGGCCCGCGATGAACTTGGTGGCCGAGTGGACGACGATGTCCGCACCGAGCGCGAGCGGCTGCTGGAGCAGGGGAGTGGCGAAGGTGTTGTCGACCACGACCCGCGCGCCGGCCTCGTGGGCGGCGGCGATGACCGCCGGGAGATCGGCGAGCTGCATCCCCGGGTTGGTCGGGGTCTCGATCCACACCAGCGCGACCTCACCGTCGAGCTTCTTCAGCAGCTTCACGACCGCGGCGGTGTCGGAGAAGTCCGCGAGGCGCGCGGTCAGCCGGCCGCGCCCCTCGAGATCGGCCAGCTGACCGATCGTCCCCAGATAGCTCTGCTCGGTCGCCACGACCACCGAGTCGTTGACCAGGTCGAGCAGCGTCGCGATCGCCGCGAGCCCCGACGCGAACGACAGCGCCCGCCCGCCCTCGAGCCTCCCGAGGGCCTCCTCGAACGCCACCCACGCGTCGTTCGTGTAGCGCCCGTACTCCTTGTCCCCGCCGGCCACATAGGTCGAGGCCATCGTGATCGGTACGTTGAGCGGCTGGTCGGGCTCGTGGGCCGGCCGCCCGGCGTGGACGGCGATCGTGGCGGGCTTGTGATCCATGCGGCTGAGCCTAGTCAGCGACCCGTGTAACACGTCGTTCGTAGCACTATCCGGTCGTTCTGATAGGGCGAGTAGTACTACGAACGGCGTGTTACACGTGGCTGAGGCGGCTGCGCGGTTACGGGTCAGGGCATGGTCCCGGATAAGGTTGCGGCCGTGTTGACGACCCTGCTGGATGGACGTGCCTTCGGTGAGAAGCACGGCAAGGACGCTGCCACCGTCGTGGCCCTGCACGGCTGGGCGCGCAACCGCAGCGACTGGGGCTCGACGCTCCAGGGTCTGGACGCGCTCGCGCTCGACCAGCCCGGATTCGGCGCCACGCCGGCTCCGGAGGAGGTCTGGGGGTCCGAGAACTACGCCGAATGGCTGGCCCAGATCCTCGAGACCCTCGATCGCCCCGTGCTCGTCGGTCACAGCTTCGGCGGCCGGGTGGCCATCCAGCTCGCCGCGACCCGTCCGGAGCTCGTCCGCGGCGTCGTCCTCACCGGGGTGCCGCTGTTCCGTCCGAAGACCGGCGGGAAGCCCAAGCTCGCCTACCGGATCGGCCGCTGGCTCCACGGCAAGGGGCTGATCCCGGAGGCCCGGATGGAGGCGCTGCGCGAGAAGTACGGCTCGACCGACTACCGCAACGCCAAGGGCATCGTCCGCGACATCTTCGTGAAGGTCGTCAACGAGTCCTACGGCGACCAGCTGGCGGCCATCCCGAAGGACCTCCCGGTCCGCCTGATCTGGGGCGAGAACGACACCGCCGCCCCGGTCTGGATGCCCGGTGAGGCGATGGAGATCCTGGGGGACAACGCGACCCTGGAGATCGTCCCGGGCTCCGCACACCTGCTCGACGCCGGGCTGGTCAAGAGCCTTCGAGGCGCCATCGACGAACTTCGTACGAACTGAATCTGAGGGGCTGAAGAAGAAGCATGTGGATCGTCCTGGTCACCTCCGCGCTGACCCTGGTCTCCTACTACCGATGGCTGCGGGTCGCTCAGCGTGAGCACTACGAGCCGACGCGGCTGTTCGCGATCGAGTGGATCTGGATCAAGGCACGCCCGGTCGAGGCGATCCTGCTCGGCGCGGTCGTCGTGGTCTGCCTGGCCTCGTTCGTGCTGCCCTACGGCGCGATCGTGGGGGCGCTGCTGTTCCTCGGCTGGCCCGTGGGCATGTCGTTCACCGGCGCGAAGCGGCTGGTGTGGACCGACCGCGTCAAGCGCCTGGCCGGTGTGCTCTTCGTGCTGCACGCTGTCGTCACCGTCGTGATCGCGCTCGTGGCGCCGGTCGCCGCCGGCCTGCTCCCGATCCTCGCGGTCCCGCTCGCCGAGGCGGCGCTGGCGATCATGTGGCCGATCGAGAAGGCGATGGCGAAGAAGTGGCAGGTGCAGGCCGCCGCCACGATCCGCAAGGTCGACCCGCGCATCGTTGCGATCACCGGCTCCTACGGCAAGACCTCGACGAAGAACTACGCCACCCACCTGATGCAGGGGCGCTGGTCCACGCTCGCGAGTCCGGCGAGCTTCAACAACGCGATGGGCCTCTCCCGCGCGGTCAACGACCGCCTCCAGCCCGGCACCGACATCTTCGTGGCCGAGATGGGCACCTACGGTCCCGGCGAGATCGCCGAGCTGACCGAGATCTTCCCGCCCGAGGTCGCCGCGATCACCACCATCGGTGAGGCCCACCTGGAGCGAATGAAGTCGCGCGAGACGATCGTGAAGGCCAAGTCGGAGATCCTCCCGAAGGCCTCGACCGTCGTGCTCAACATCGACGTCCCAGAGCTCGCCCTCATCGCCGAGAACCTCCGGGCCAGCAAGCGGGTCATCGCCTGCTCCGCGATCCCCGGCACCGCCGCCGAGGTCATCGTGGCCGACGGCACAGATCCGACCGTCTCGGGCTCCGCTTCGACAATCACGATCAACAATGAGACGTACGCCGTCGAGCTTCCCGACGAGGTCGGTCACCCGATCAACGTGGCGATCGCAGTCGGCCTCGCGCTCGCGGTCGAGGTCCCGATCGAGACGATCACCCAGCGGCTGGCCTCGATCCCCGGCACGCCCCACCGCGCCGAGGCCAACAAGACGCCCGGCGGCGTCTGGGTCGTCGACGACACCTTCAACTCCAACCCGACCGGCGCCGCCGCCGCGCTCGCGAAGGCCAAGCGCCTGGCAGGGGAGTCGGGCACGGTGTGGACGATCACGCCCGGTATGGTCGAGCTGGGCACCGAGCAGGCCGCGCGCAACGTGGAGTTCGCGCAGGCTGCCACGGCCTCCGACAAGATGCGCCTGTGCATCGTCGGTCGCACCAACCGAAAAGCGCTGCGGGCGGGGGAGCCTGCGCGAACCATTGCGTTCGAGAGCCGTAAGGCGGCAGCGGATCATGCGTTGACCGCGGCCAAGGAGGGCGACGTGGTGCTGTACGAGAACGACCTCCCCGACCACTACGCGTAGGACCCCAGGAGCTTTCACCATGAGCGTAACCAAGGCCACCATCGTCTTCGGCGGTCCCAGCGCCGAGCACGACATCAGCATCCTCACCGGCCTGCAGGCCGAGCGGGTCCTCTCCGGTGCGGGCGTCGAGGTGACGTGCCTCTACTGGGCGCGCTCGGACAAGTGGTTCCTGGTGCCCGCCAAGCAGGAGGCGCGTGACTTCCTCGGCGGCGAGCCGAAGGGCTCGAAGGCCGTGGAGTTCCGTCTCGGCACCGAGAAGGGCGACGGCTTCTACACCGTCGGCGGCTTCGGCGGCGGCAAGCGCCTGGAGACCGGCCCGATCCTCTCCGCCTTCCACGGTGGCGCGGGCGAGGCCGGCGGCATCCAGTGGCTCTTCGAGCTCGCCGGGCTGAAGGCGACGGGCGCCACCCCGGCCTCGGCCGCCCTCGGCATGGACAAGCTCGCCTTCGGCGCGGTCATGCTCAACGCCGGCCTGCCCTCGCTCCAGCGTGAGCTGCTCTCGCGCTACGCCGCCCCGTCGTTCGAGGGCCCCTACATCGTCAAGCCGCGCTTCGGTGGCTCCTCGATCGGCATCGAGGTCGTCGACGACTACGAGACCGGCCTCGCGCTCCTCAACACCTCGCCGCACCTGCGTGCCGGCGCGGTCGTCGAGCCGTACCGTCCTGACCTCTTCGACCTCAACGCCTCGGTGCGCACCGCGCCCGAGATCGCGGTGAGCGACGTCGAGCGCCCGCTGCGCTCGGACGAGGCGAAGATGTACGACTACTCCGCCAAGTACGTCCACACCGACGGTCTCTCCTCCTCCCCGCGCGAGTTCCCCGCTCAGGTCGAGGAGTCGATCACCAAGCAGATCAAGGACCTGGCCGTACGCGTCGTGGAGCTGACCGGCCTGACCGGCATCCTCCGCATCGACTTCCTCTCCGACGGCAAGGGCGAGGTCTTCATCAACGAGGTCAACTCGATCCCCGGTGCCCTCTCGCTCTACCTGTGGCCCGACACCCCGGCCTCCGAGGTGCTCACCAGCGCCATCGCCGAGGCCGAGAAGCACGTCCCTCAGGTCACCCGGAACTTCGAGGAGGGCGTCGCCCTCAAGGCCGCCGGCGGCATCGCCGGCAAGCTCACCGGCCTGAGCTGAGGCCGAGTCGGCGCGAGCTGCCAAAGATTCACGCCGGGTCGGCGCGTTCCAACGCGCCGACCCGGCGTGGTTTTACGTCAGGATGAGCCGACTCGGCAGGGGGTCAGCGGGACAGGGCACGCTTGAGGAGGGCGAGAGTGACCTCGCCCATCGAGGTGCCGTCGTACTTGGCGGCGAAGGGGAAGACGCTGGTCTCGGTGGCGCCGGGGGTGATGGCGACCTCGAGGACGACGAAGCTGCCGTCGGGGGTGACCATGAAGTCGGTGCGGGAGATGTCGCGCATGCCGAGCAGCTCGTGGGCGCGGACGGCGGTCTCGCCGAGCTCGGTGAGCAGTGCGTCGGGGAGGTCGGGGCGGCCGAAGCCGACGAACTCGGCGGTGTAGCGTGCCGCGAAGTCGAACTCGTGGCCCTTGCTGAAGTCGATGGCGATCGGCGTCAGCGGCTTGACGCCCTCGTCGGTCTCGTGGACCACCACGGAGACGTCGATGCCGGCGTAGAAGCGCTCGATGAGCGCCTCGTCGCAGTAGGCGTAGGTCTTGACCAGGGCGGCGGGGAGGGCGGAGAGGCCGTCGACGCCGGTGACGCCGAGCGCCGAGCCGCCGCGCGAGGGCTTGACCACGACCCGCTCACCCAACCGCGAGATGACGTGCTCCATCAGCACCGGCGCCCCGACGTCGCGGAACGTCGTGGACGACAGCGAGACCGAGTCGGGCACCGGGATGCCCCCGCGGCGCAGGAGCTCACGGGCAGCCGTCTTGTCGAACGCGACCCGGCAGGAGGTGGAGACGGTGCCGACGTACGGGATCCCGATCAGCTCCAGGAGCGTCTGGATCTCGCCGTCCTCACCGAACTGGCCGTGCAGAGCCGGCAGCGCCACGACCGCCTTGTCGCGTTCGAGGTTGTGCAGCAGCGCCCGGTCGAAGTCGTACGCCGCCACTTCCACTCCCAGCGCCGACAGCTCGCGCACGAGGTTGCGGCCCGAGGCCAGCGACACGTCGCGCTCGTGGCTCAGCCCGCCGGCGATGACGGCGACGGGTCCGGAAAGAGGAGGTGTGCTCATGGGTTCGTTCTAACAGACGGTGGAAGAGTTACTGGAAATGCGGGTCTCGACCCGCAGTCGCGGCTTCGCAAGCTCAGCCGCGCGCTCGCTCGACCTCCTCGCGTTTGTCCGGAGCAAGCTCCGGACAAGGCTCGGAGTCTCAGATGTGGACGACCGGGCAGGTCAGGGTTCGGGTGATGCCTTCGAGGCTCTGGACGCGGGCCACGACCATCTTGCCGAGCTCGTCGACATTGCGGGCCTCGGCACGGACGATCACGTCGTACGGACCGGTGACGTCCTCAGCCAGGGTCACGCCCTGGATCTTGCCGATCTCGGTGGCGACCTCTGCGGCCTTGCCGACGTCGGTCTGGATGAGGATGTACGCCTGTACGACCATGGTGCTGCTCCTGTTCTCCGTGCCTTCCTTGGCACAACGTCAGGCATGTAACCTATCGCGTTATCTGTCGCTCGACCTACACCGACCCTGGGGATAAGACGACCGGAGTGAGGTCGAACGGCGAGCTTGCTCGTCTGTTCGCGCCGAACGAGGGAGTGACCGCGCGAAGCGCGGAGACACGGTGATGCGTGTCCCGGTATCTCCGCGCACGGCGAGGAGGGTTGGATACAGGTATGGCTTTTCCGAGGGACACGACACTCGCCGACGTCGGTGAGTTCGGGCTGATCACCGAGATGACCAAGCACTTCGCCCAGGGGGAGCACGTGCTGGTCGGCCCCGGCGACGACGCGGCGCTGCTGCGGGTCAAGCAGGGTCACGTCGTGGTCTCGACCGACCTGCTCGTCGAGGGCCGCCACTTCCGGCGCGACTGGGCCGAGGCGTCCCACATCGGCCATCGCGCGGCGGGCCAGAACCTCGCCGACATCGCCGCGATGGGCGGCGTGGCGCACTCGATGACCCTCGGGCTCGCCCTTCCCTCGGATCTCCCCGTCGAATGGGCCGTCGACTTCGCGGAGGGGTTCGCCGCGGAGTGCTCGCTGGTCGGCGCCTCCGTCGTCGGCGGCGACGTCACCGGCGCCGACCAGATCGTCATCTCGGTGACCGCCATCGGCGCGGTCGCCCAGGCTCCCGTCCTCCGCTCGGGGGCGGAGCCCGGCGACGTACTCGCGCTGTGCGGACGCCAGGGATGGGCCGCGGCGGGCCTGGCGATCCTCAAGCGCGGGTTCCGCTCACCGCGCGTGCTCGTCGACGCCTACCGCCGCCCGCAACCGCCGTACGCCGCCGGCCCCGCCGCCGCGGCAGCCGGTGCCTCGGCGCTGATCGACGTCTCCGACGGTCTCCTGTCCGAGGCCCGGCACATCGCCGAGGCCTCGGAGGTCTCCATCGACGTGCACACCGCGGCGCTGACCATCCCCGACGAGCTCAACGCGGTCGCCTCGGCGACCGGTGCCGACGCGCTCGCGTTCGTGCTGGGTGGGGGAGAGGACCACTCCCTGCTCGCCGCGTTCCCGCCTGACGTCGAGCTGCCGCAGGGGTGGACGGTCATCGGGACGATCGGTGAGGCTGGTGGGGAGCCGGTCACGGTCGACGGGGAGGTTTATGAGGGGCCGGCGGGGTGGACGCACTTCTGAACCGGCGGGTATTCGTGACCGGGTTCGATTTTCGGTCTGGCTTGCGTCGGGTTTTGCGCCGAGTCGGCGCAACCGCACGCCTCGCTCGCTTCGCTTCGCTCCAAGGCGTGCAGTTGCGCCGACTCGGCGCCTTTCAAGTCAAAGCAGAAGGGCCCCGCTCAGCGCTTGCGCGCTGCCGCGGGGCCCTTCGTGCTTTGATGACTACCTTGCGACCTTGCCGGCCTTGATGCAGGTCGTGCAGACATTCATACGCTTCGGGGTGCCGTTGATGACGGCGCGGACGCGCTGGATGTTGGGGTCGAAGCGGCGCTTGGTCGCCTTCTTGGACCACGGCCGGTTGTTGCCGAAGCCCGGCTTCTTGTCGCAGATGTCGCAGACGGCAGCCACCGTGAACTCCTGATGTTGAATAGATGATCGAGGTCGAATAGATATTGCCGGCGAGCGCGATGAACGGCTGCCCAGCCGAGACAACCGAACAAGCGTAGCCCGTTCGGCTGTGCCCGGCGAAATCGTCACTCGCCCGAGCGGCGATCCCGCCATCTGTCCAGCGGGGAGGCCAGCGCGGTGGCCAGCTTCCACCGCTTCGATCCGCGCAGATCGTCGATCTCGGCGCGCTGGCCGGCGAGCTGCTTGCGCTGCGACTCGAGTCGCCGCCGCTGGTCCGCGACGACCTCCCGGAGCTTGGCGACCTCGTCGCGCAGCTCGAGACCCTCCTCGACCCAGTCCGGGACGGCGGGCACGGAGGGGAGGTCGGGGGAGAGGCCGCGGCGCAGGACGACGTAGAACTCGATGTCGGTCTCGGGCACGGGCAGGATCTTCTCGACCGACCAGCCGGTCAGCCCCAGGCGGCGCAGCTCCGCGATGATCTCGGGGAACGAGCGGTCGGTGTAGGTCCAGACGTGGCAGTCGACGTACTCGCCGCGGCGGGCGCGCTCGACCTGGCTCGTGGTGTAGCCGAGGTCGTGGATGCAGGTCTCGGCCTCGCTGGGCCCACGGTGGTGGAGCCGCTTGGGGTCGTGGTTGACCGCCGACCGGTGGTGGTCGAAGACGGCGCGTACGGACGGGGTGGTGTCGCCGGCCTCGTGGGCCTGGAGGATCTGGCCCATCGTCGTGGGCGGGCGGTGGGCGTCGAAGGTGTAGCGCCGGTCGGGGACGACCAGGACGAGGGCCGCGTCGGGCGCGGTGATCGCCTCGACCTGCCCCAGCCAGCCGACCAGGTCGGGCACATGCTCGACGACGTGGCTGGCCAGCGCCCAGTCGAACGGAGCGCCCGGCGCGGCGGCCTCCTCGAGCGTACGCATCCTGGTGCCGTCCCACATCGGATAGTCGATCTCGGGAATGGCCTCGCGGGTCACGTTGGGGTTGTCGGTGTTGGTCTCGTAGAGCCGGTCGCGGTCGTAGAGGTCGAGATAGGACACGTCGGCCGCATCACGGGGGACGAGCGGCTTGTGCAGCGGTCCGATCTCCAGGCCGCGGCCGGCGGAGAAGTCGAAGATTTCGGCGACGCGACGGGCGCGTGGGGTCGTGGTCGGAATCGACATCCGGGAGTCCTTCGGCGTAGGGAAGTCTCCACACTAGGGATGGATCGTCACCCGCGCGGGGCGTGACTCGGCAGAACCTGTTACTCGCTCGTGTCTTTGCTGCAGCCTTGGATTTGTTCACCCGTCGTTTACCGCATGCCCAGGCACCGCCTAACCTTGGGGCCGCGATGCCGGACAATGTGTCCGTCGTCACGGTGTCTGGCTGTGTGTCGGGGTGTCGAGGAGTAGGAGGGCCGCGTGGCCGAGGTCAAGCTCGATCTGTTCCGCCGGTTCGGCGACCTGGCGACCGACGCGCTCGCGTCGCACCGCGAGGAGATCGACGCGCTCAACGTCTTCCCGGTGCCCGACAGCGACACCGGGACCAACCTCTACCTGACCATCGCCGCGGCCCGTGACCGGCTGCATGAGTTCGCCGGCACCGACTGGCGCGAGGGGCTGCGCGCCTTCTCCCGCGGAGCGCTGCTGGACGCCCGGGGAAATTCGGGCGTGATCCTGGCCGAGATGATCGGCGCCCTGCTGCGCCGCCTGATCCAGGCCACCGAGGAGGAGCGCACCTCCAAGGTCTTCGCCGACGCCCTCCGCAAGGCCGCCAACGCCGCGTACGCCGCGGTGGGGGAGCCCCAGGAGGGCACCATGCTCAGCGTGCTCCGTGCCGCCGCGGACGCGGCCGAGGCGTGCGTCGAGATCGACGAGACCGCCCGCACCCGCGACGTCATGTCGGTGGCCGCCAGCGCGGCCCGCGCCGCGCTCGCTCGTACGCAGGAGCAGCTGCCCGCGCTCGCCGCCGCCGGGGTCGTCGATGCCGGCGGCCGCGGGATCTGCGTGCTCCTCGACGCCTTCGACACCGCTCTGACCGGGCGCCGCCCGAGCCCGCAGGAGCCGACCCCGCACATCCCGATCCCCATCACTGCGGGCCTGGGCGCTGCCGACGGGCATGCGCTGGAGCCTGGTGGCCCGGCCTACGAGGTGATGTACCTGCTCGACGCCGAGGACGCCGCGATCCCCGACCTGCGCAAGCGGCTCCAGCCGCTGGGCGACTCGCTGGTCGTCGTCGGTGGCGAGGGCATCTGGAACGTGCACGTCCACGTCGACGACGTCGGCGCCGCCATCGAGGCCGGGATCAGCGCCGGACGGCCGCACCGGATCCACGTGACCCACTTCGCCGAGCAGATCGCCGGCCAGGCCAACCGGCACGCCACCCGCAGCGGCCGGGCGGTGATCGCGTTCGCGGCCGGGCCTGGTCTGGCCGAGCTCTTCCGTGGAGCCGGCGCGATCGTGATCGAGGGCGGCCCCCACCGGCGTCCGACGACCTCCGAGCTGCTCGAGGCGATCACCGCCTCCGGCGCGTCCGAGGTGATCGTGCTCCCCAACGACGCCCCGACCCGGCAGTCGGCCGAGGCCGCCGCCCGCACCGCCGAGGGCGACCTCGACATCAACGTCGCGGTGATCCCGACCCGCAGCCAGGTGCAGGGGCTGGCGGCGATCGCGGTCCACGAGCCCGGGCGGAAGTTCGACAAGGACGTGCTGGAGATGACCGCCACCGCGCGACACGCGCGGCACGGTGCGGTCACCATCTCGAACACCCGAGCGATTACGATGGCGGGGCCGTGCATGCCGGGTGACGCGCTCGGGGTGCTCGACGGAGACTTCGTCAAGGTCGGCCAGGACCTGGAGAAATGCGCGACCTACGTCCTCGCCCGGCTCATCGGCGGTGGTGGCGAGCTGGTCACGCTGGTCTCTGGCCTCGAGGACCCCACCGGCGAGCTCGCCCGGGGCGTCGCGGCGTGGCTGGCTGCGAACCATCCGGCCGTTGATGTGATGGTGTACGACGGAGGCCAGGAGCGTTACCCCCTCCTGATGTCGGTCGAGTAGAGGAGAAGAGACGGTGCCGATCACCCTCGAGTCCCCGATCGAGGCCGTGCTGGGCAACAGCAAGCACGCCACGAAGTTCACCAAGGGTCTCGGGCTGCGCACCGTCGGCGACCTGCTCTACCACTTCCCGCGGCGCTACCTGCGCACCGCCGACCTCAGCCAGACGCCGCAGCTGCACGAGGGTGAGATGCTCACCGTGCTCGGCGAGGTGGTCCGGAGCGTGGTCCGCCAGCACACCGACCGCCGCACCGGCCGGCCCGCCTACCGGGTCGAGACCCAGCTCCGGGCCGGCGACGCCGACCTGCAGCTCACCTTCTTCTCCAAGTCGCAGCGGATCGCCGAGTGGCGTCGCGGCGTGCTCGCCCCCGGCGTCCGCGGCGTCTTCGTCGGCAAGGCCGGATCGTTCCGCGGCGAGTGGCAGCTGGCCAACCCGCAGATGGTGGTCTTCGGTGACCCCTCCGACTCCGAGAACGCCGCCGAGGCCGCCGACAACCAGATGGCCGTCGAGGAGCTGACCGAGCTCTTCCCGATCTACCCCCTCACCGCCGGGCTCCAGCACTGGGACGTGATGCGCGCGGTGCGGTTCGCCCGGCAGGTCGTCGAGGACGTCACCGACGTGCTCCCCGAGCAGCTCCGCGAGACGTACGCCGTCCCGGGGCTGCGCGACGCCCTCGACATGATCCACGCGCCCCATGAGCTCAAGGACGTCCAGCGCGCCCAGCACCGGTTCCGGTTCGAGGAGGCGCTCGGGCTGCAGCTGGTCCTCGGCCGGAGGAGGAGGGCGCTCCAGGCGCTGGGCACCACCGCCCGCACCGGCGGGACCCATCACCTGCTCGAGGCCTTCGACGCGCGGCTGCCGTTCACCCTCACCAAGGGACAGCAGGAGATCGGGGAGGAGCTCGAGGCGGCGCTCGCCCGGCCCCACCCGATGAACCGCCTGCTCCAGGGCGAGGTCGGCTCGGGCAAGACGCTGGTGGCGCTGCGCGCCATGCTCAAGGTCGTCGACTCCGGCGGCCAGGCAGCGCTGCTGGCGCCGACCGAGGTGCTCGCCCAGCAGCACTACCGCTCCATCACCGCGATGCTCGGCGACCTGGCCGCCAGCGGCCTGGCCGGAGGGCTCTTCGCCGGCGATCAGGAGCAGACCCACGTCGAGCTGCTCACCGGGTCGATGACCAAGACCCAGCGCAAGGGGCCGCTGAGCCGGATCACCACCGGCGAGGCCGGGATCGTCGTCGGCACCCACGCCCTGCTGCAGGACCAGGTGATGTTCGACGACCTCGGTCTGGTGGTCGTCGACGAGCAGCACCGCTTCGGCGTCGAGCAGCGGGCCGCCCTGACCGACAAGGCCGGCACCCCACCACACCTGCTGGTGATGACCGCGACACCGATCCCGCGCACGGTCGCGATGACCGTCTTCGGCGACCTCGAGGTCTCCACGCTGACCGAGCTCCCGGCCGGTCGCGCCGAGATCCAGACCAACCTGGTCTCGCTCGTCGACCATCCCGCCTGGATCGCCCGGGTGTGGGAGCGCGTCAGGGAAGAGGTGGAGAAGGGCCATCAGGTCTACGTCGTCGCCCCGCGGATCAGCGGCGACGAGTCCGAGCAGGGCGAGAGCGACCAGCGCGACTTCGATGCCGACGGCAACGAGGTCGCCTCCGTCAAGGGCCAGCTCTCCGCCGTCGACGAGGTCACCGAGGAGCTGACCAGCGGTCCGCTGCAGGGGCTGAGCGTCGCCAAGCTCCACGGCAAGCTCCCCGCCGAGGAGAAGGAGCGCACCATGAGCGCCTTCGCCGCCGGCGACATCGACGTGCTGATCGCCACGACCGTGATCGAGGTCGGCGTGGACGTACCCAACGCCACCACCATGGTCGTCCTCGACGCCGACCGCTTCGGCGTCTCCCAGCTCCACCAGCTCCGCGGCCGGGTCGGCCGTGGTGGGCTGCACGGGCTGTGCCTGCTGGTCTCCCACGCCGAGGCCGGCACCCCGGCCCGGACCCGCCTCGACGCGGTCGCCGCGACCACCGACGGGTTCGCCCTCTCCCGCGTCGACCTCGACCAGCGCCGCGAGGGAGACGTGCTCGGTGCCTCCCAGTCGGGGCGGCGATCGAGCCTGGAGAGCCTGCGCGTGCTCCGCGACGAGGAGACCATCCTGCAGGCCCGCGAGGCGGCCGAGTCCCTCCTGGAGCAGGACGGCGACCTGACCACCGCGCCGCTCCTGGCCGAGCGGGTCGCCGAGATCGAGGAGTCCGCCTCTGCCGACTACCTCGAGAAGTCCTAAGGTGTCCCAATGACTCGGATCATCGGAGGCGTCGCAGGAGGGCGACGCCTACTCGCTCCCAAAGGGGTGCGGACCCGTCCCACCACCGACCGGGTCCGCGAGGCGCTCTTCTCGGCGATCGAGTCCGCCTACGGCTCGCTGGCCGGGCTGCGCTTCCTCGACCTCTACGCCGGCACCGGCGCGGTCGGGCTGGAGGCATGGTCCCGCGGCGCCGGCGTCGTGACGCTGGTCGAGTCGGACCGGCGTACGGCCGGGGTGATCCGTTCCAACGCGAAAGAGCTCGGCTTCCCGCGGGCCAACGTGGTGGCCGCCACCGTGGCGAGCACCCTGGTGACACCGCCGGCGGCGCCTTACGACATGGTCTTCCTCGACCCGCCCTACCCGCTCTCGGACGACGCGGTCGCCGAGGACATCGCGCTGCTGGTCAAGCACGGCTGGTTGGTGCCCGGCGCGCTCGTCGTCGTCGAACGGTCCGCGCGCAGCCCCGAGCCCGTGTGGCCCGACGGGTTCACCGACCAGAAGTCGAAGAAGTACGGCGAGACCACGCTCTGGTACGGCAGCGCGCCGGAGTGACCGGACCGAACAAGGAGAGATGAAGCAATGACGCGTCGCGCGGTGTGCCCGGGGTCGTTCGACCCGCCCACGTTCGGCCACCTCGACATCTTCACCCGCGCCTCGGCGATGTTCGACGAGGTCGTCGTCGCCGTCGGGGTCAACCCGTCGAAGTCGAAGCGTCTGTTCACGCCCGAGGAGCGGATGGAGATGATCTCCGAGATGACCGCTTCGCTGGGCAACGTACGGGTCCAGGGGTTCACCGGTCTGGTCACCGACTTCTGCGTCGAGATCGACGCCCAGGCGATCGTGAAGGGCCTGCGCGGCGCGCCCGATCTGGAGTACGAGGCGCCGATGGCGCAGATGAACGCCCACATGACCGGCGTCGAGACCGTCTTCCTGCTCAACGACCCCCGCTGGGCGGCGGTCTCCTCCTCGCTGATCAAGGAGATGGCCCATTTCGGTGGGGATGTGTCGGCTTTCCTGCCGCCAGATGTTCTCGCACGACTCACCAAGCGTTTGGCAGAGCGTTCCGAGTAACGGGCACGGTTCGCCGGTATCGTCTATCAGCGCTGCCCGTCATTCTTTGTCTGGAGACCAATGTCCACCTCAGGCCGTTCCCCTCTTTCCTTGGCCAAGCAGTCCTACGCCGCTTCCCTCAAGGCCGTCGGTCGCGGGCTGACGAAGACGGGGCTCGCGAAGGAGACCGCTCCGCCGGTCGAGCAGCGCTGGCGCCACTGGACCCACTCGCTGACCAAGGTCTACGACTCCCTGGCGATGGCGAAGCTGGACGTGCCGTGGTGGACCTACGACGCGATCACCGCCGTCGACGCCTGGCTGAGCGAGCGTGAGCGTCCGATCCGGGTCTACGAGTACGGCTCCGGCGCCTCCACCATCTGGCTCTCCCGCCGTGCCGACGAGATCCACTCCGTCGAGCACCACAAGGGCTTCGGCGAGATGATGCAGGCCGAGCTCGCCGGCGAGGAGAAGATCTCGCTGCGGGTGATCGAGCCGGTCGCCAGCGACAACCCCGTCGTCCCCTCCCAGAAGGAGGGCCACGCGGGGCTCGACTTCGAGGCGTACGTCAACTCCATCGACGACGTCGACGGCGAGTTCGACCTGGTGGTGATCGACGGGCGTGCCCGCGAGGCCTGCCTGGAGAAGGCGAAGGACCGGCTCGCTCCCGGCGGGATCATCGTCTTCGACAACAGCCGCCGCAAGCGCTACGTCGACGCGATCGCGGCCTCGGGGATGAAGGAGACCATCCACGCCGGCCTCACCCCGACCCTGCCCTACCCGGAGCGCACGTCGGTCCTGACCAAGGGGTGATCTAGGGTCCTCCTCATGGCGACATCGGGGGAGCAGACCGTAGGTGTGGGGATCGTGCGCTGGGCGACTTTCGCCGGGGTGTGCGTGCTGGCGCTGGTCTGGTCGGCCTACTCGGTCGGCGCCCAGAACGGCACCTTCCTGACCCAGGACTTCGGCGCCCAGTACCACCTCGCCGAGATCACCGCCCACGGCGCGATCCCGCTGGTCGACTTCGAGCACGGCTGGAACGCCGGCTCCTTCTGGGTCTCCGCGGTCCTCTATGCGGTCGCCTCGGGGTCCCCGACGATCTGGTACTTCCTCTGGGGCCGCCTCCTCGGCGCCGGCCTCGGCGCGGTCCTCGCCGCCGCCATCGGGCTCCGGCTGCGACTGCACCCGGCCGTGATGGTCGCGCTCGCGCTCGGGGTGCTCCTGCTGGCGACGCCGCTGCACATCAAATACACGATCTGCCTGCTGTGGGTCTTCGTCCTGCTGCCGACCGGTCGGCTCGAGTCGCGTCCGCGCCTGGCTGCGATCGCCCGGGTGCTGCTCCCGGCGCTGGTCTTCTGGCAGTACGTCGAGCTGGCCGTGCTCCTCACCGGCGCCTCGGGGCTCTTCGAGCTCTTCGCGCGCCGGGACGTCGCCTGGCGCACCCGGATCCTCAACTGCGTCCAGCTGGCCGGCGGGTTCGTGCTCGGCCTGGTCGTCCAGGCAGTGGCGTACAAGGTCGTGTGGGGGCTCTCCTTCGCCGACTTCAACCGGCAGGTGATCCTCGGCCAGACAGCGACGCACGAGGGTTCCCAGTACGCGGTCTGGAACTTCTTCGACCTGCCGACCGAGTCGGGGCGCTACTTCATCCTGGCCATCTACCCGTTCGTGCTGCTGCTGCCGTTCGTGCCGCTGATCTGGCAGCGCGTCTCCGACTCCACCCGGCTGATCGCACTGGCCGGGCTGGTCCTCGTCGTCGTCCCGATCCGGCGCGTCGACAACCCGCACACCACCACCGTCTCCGCCCTCGTCCTCCTCGCCGTCGTCCTGGCGGTGGCCGAGCTCTACGAGCGCCGTACGTCCCTGGCGGCCGGGGTGCGAGCGCCGGCGATCGCGCTACCTCTCGCCGCGGTCGGCGCCGTCTGGGCGGCCGCCACCCTCTGGATCGGCTTCGGCCTGCAGAGCATGGCCGGCGCCGTGCTCCTGGTGGCACTGGCCGTCGCGGGGGCGGTCCTCGGAGGAACGTTCCTCCGCGGTGCCACGGCCGCCGTCTCCGCCGGTGCGCTGGTCGTCCTCGGCTGCGTACCCGCCCTCGCCTCCGTCGACCACCTGAACGACATGCGCCGCGACGCGAAGTCGTTCCAGGTGAGCGACGCGATCACTCGCTGGGCGGGCCCGGAGTACGACCGCTGCAGCGGCGGCAGCCGTGAGGCGCTGGTGATGCCCAACTACCTCCAGCTCTACGACACCCTCGACATCACCAACCCGACGCCCTACTACCTGTTCCACTACGACTTCGCGCAGTACGAGGACGTGCTGGTGCCGCAGCTCGAGGACGGCTCGATCCCGGTGATCATCGAGACGATGCCGCTGCACACTCCCCAGCCGTGGCTCACCGACGCCATCCACGCCGACTACGTCCCCTGCTCGATCGTGCGGATCGAGAAGCAGGCCACGACCGTCACGATCTGGACCCACAAGTCCCGTGGACGGGTCGAGCAGCGCGATCTCACCGTCCGTGGCGGTGCTGTGACGCCGACCGGTCGAGGCTGAGCGTCATCGGGAGAGGGTGCCGCCGGAGCCTCGCTTGAGGTGCCGGGAGATCACCAGGCGCTGGATCTGGTTGGTGCCCTCGAAGATCTGCATCACCTTCGCCTCGCGCATGTAGCGCTCGACCGGGAAGTCTCGGGTGTAGCCCGCTCCGCCCAGGACCTGGACCGCGTCCGTGGTGACCTTCATGGCGTTGTCGGTGCAGACCAGCTTGGCGATGCTCGCCTCCTTGCCGAAGGGGTGACCGGCGTCCTTGAGACGGGCGGCGTGGAGGTAGGTGGCGCGTCCGCTCTGCACGGCCGCCTCCATGTCGGCCAGCACGAACGCCAGCCCCTGGTGATCGATGATCGCCTCGCCGAAGGTCTCGCGCTCCCGGGCGTAGGCGACCGCCTGGTCGAGAGCGCCCTGAGCGAGGCCGGTCGCGACCGCGGCGATCCCGAGCCGGCCGGCGTCGAGGCCGGCGAGCGCGATCTTGAGGCCCTCGCCCTCCGCGCCGAGCCGCCGCTCGACCGGCACCCGCACGTCGTTGAACCGCATGGTCGCGGTGGCGGAACCGGTGAGCCCCATCTTGCGCTCGGGCGGGTCCGCGGAGAGGCCGGCGGCATCGGCGGGGACCAGGAAGCAGGAGATGCCTCCACCTCGCGACGCGGTGTCGTCCGACGTACGCGCCATCACCTTGTAGAAGTCGGCGTGGCCGCCGTGGGTCGTCCATGCCTTCGCGCCGTTGAGGACGTACTCGTCGCCGTCCCGGCGCGCGGTCGTCCGCATCGCGGCCGGGTCGGAGCCGGCGTGCGCCTCGGAGAGGCAGTAGGCGCCCAGCATCTCGCCGCCCAGCATGTCGGGGAGCCACCGCTGCTGCTGCTCCTCGGTGCCGAACGTCGCGAGGCCGAAGCACGACAGCGCGTGCACCGAGGTCCCGACGCCGACGCTCGACCAGACCGCCCCCATCTCCTCGAGCACCTGGAGGTAGACCTCGTAGGGCTGGCCGCCGCCACCGAGCTCCTCGGGGTAGGGGAGTCCGAGCAGGCCGGCCCGGCCGAGCATCCGGAAGACGTCCCTCGGGAAGGTCTCGGTCGCCTCGGCCTCGGCGCTGCGGGGCGCGAGCTCTTTGGCCGCGATGTCGCGGACGAGCTTGATCAGCTCGACGGCCTCGTCGGTGGGGAGGGTGCGGCTCGCGGGCATCGATTCTCCTGGGTGTAGCGGGCTCTTCGTGGAAACGATACTGTAGTCCAATCGTCAGTATCATTACTAGTACGGATCAGGAGCGCCGATGGCCCTCGACCGGCACGTCATGAACAGCACGCCGAGACGGCGGCGTACGGCGCGGCAGCAGGACCTGCTGGACCGCCTCGTCGCCTTGCTGGAGGCCGAGGGGTTCTCCCAGTTCACGCTCGACGACCTGGCCGGCCGGCTGCGCTGCTCGAAGACGACGCTCTACGCGCTGGCGGGCTCCAAGCAGGAGCTGGTCGTGGAGGTCGTCAAGGAGTACTTCCGCAACTCCGTCCCGCACGTCGAGGCGCGCGTCGAGGCCGCGGCGCCGGGCGAGCAGGTCGCGGCGTACCTGCTCGCGGTCGCCGATTACCTGCGCCCGCTCTCGCGCGACTTCATCGACGACCTGCTGGACTTCGGTCCGACCCACGAGATCTACCGGCAGAACACCGTCGCGGCGGCCGGTCGCGTCCGTGCGCTGATCACCGAGGGCATCGATGCGGGCGCGTTCCGTTCGGTCAACCCCGTGTTCGTCGCCGACGTGGTCGCCGCGACCATGGACCACATCCAGCGCGGGGAGACGTTCGCCCGGACCGGGATGGAGGACGCCGAGGCCTACGCCGAGCTCGCCTCGTTCGTCGCGCTGGCGCTGCGGGGATGAGATGACGTCGGGACAGCTCGCGGGACACGGCGGAACGCTGACGCCGCCCGGGGCAGGGCTGTCGTAGGCTCGACATCGTCCCGCCGAGCCCACCTGAGAGACGCGATGCCTCACGTCACGCAAGCGGATCGTGCCGAGGTACGTCTCCCGGGGCGGCTGCTGGCCGCGATGGTGCTGGTCGCGATCTTCGCACTGAGCCTGAGCAGCTACGTCGCCCTGACCCGCGCGCTGCAGTATCAGACCCGTGACGAGGGTCCGAACGCCGGCTACGCGGTGGAGCTGGCCTCAGGACGGCTGCCGACGATCGATACGCCCGTGACCACGGACGCACAGCGCTATCCGCTGGTGGTCGAGGGGCTGGGGACGATGGTGGACGAGCCGCATCGCGACATCTGGACGGCCAACCACCCGCCGCTCTTCTACGTGATGTCGCTGCCGTTCGTCGCCGCGGCCGACGCGCTCGACGCACCTCAGGTGATGATCGTGGGGATGCGGCTGATCAACGCCGTCGGCTCCGCGCTCTGCGTGCTGCTGGTGGGGCTGATCGCCTTCGAAGTGACCCGGCGGTCGACCGTCGCCTTCCTCGCCACCGGGATCAGCGCCTCGTGCGCCGTGCTGGTGACCGCCGGCGGGCACATCGCCAACGACGGGGTGGCGGTCGCGGCGTCGTCGCTGACCCTGCTGGCCACGATCCGGATCCTGAACCGTGGCCTGTCTCCGAGGCGCCTGACACTGGTCGCGCTGGCCGGGACCGCCGCGGCGGGGGCGAAGGCGCCGGGGGTGCTGACCGTCGTGCTGTGCGGAGCGGCCATCGCCGTGGCTCTGCTCGCGGAGGACCGTTCCCGTCGTGGGGTGGTCCGGGCGCTGGCGGCCTCGGCTGTCGCCACCGGAGTTCCGGGACTGGCCACCGGCTGGTTCTACGTCCGCAACATCGTCCTCTACGGTGACCCGACCGCCACCGGGGCGCTCCTCGACAAGTTCGACCGGCAGCCGAACGGGACCTGGTGGCAGGTCCTGACGGACGGCTCGCTCTGGGTGGACTGGTACGAGCGGCTGTGGGTGCCGCTGGTGGCCGAGGGATATGTCGTGGTCGCCGACCTGCTTGCCGTCGTCGCGGTCATCGGCCTCCTCGTGCTGGTCGTCCGCCGGGGTGGCACCGGGCCGACGGATCACCCCTCGTCACGGCCGGGATGGCTTCTGCTCGCGGTCCACGCGGCGGTCGTCCTGGCGAACCTGGTCGGCTTCGTCGCGGCCGGCGGAAATCCCAACGACCGCTACCTGCTACCGCTGATGCCGCTGCTGGCGACCGTGCTCGCGGTCGGGGTGATGGCGGTCGTCGACGTCATCCCGGTCGGCTCCCGCGAGTCACGGGCCGACCTGGCGGCAGCCGCGACCACGCTCGCGCTGGGCGTCTACGCGCTCCTGATCTTCCGCTGGTTCGTCGGCTCGGCGACCTACGCGGGCCGACTTCCGAACTCAGACGCACGCGGCGCCGAGCTGGTGGTGGCCGTGGGCGTGGTGTGCGGTGTGGTCGCCGTCTGCCTCGTGGCCTGGCCCGCTAGGACGTACGCCGCCCGGCAACCGTTCCGAGACCAGCCAGCACGACGTCGGCAAGGAGCAGGAGGACCCGCGAGGCGAGCGCCACGGTGAGCGCCTCCGGGACCCCGATGATCGGGCCGAGGGTGAGGGCGAGCAGGCCCTCGCGGATCCCGGCGCCGGCCGGGGCGGGGATGAACGCGATCCCGGCGGCCCACGCCAGGGCCATCCCACCGGTCGCGGCGGCGACCTCGAGCAGTCCCACCGAGGCGTACGACTGCATCATCACGGCCAGGTGGAGGCCGAAGGCGACCCAGGCGAGCACCGCCCAACCGATCGCGGTGAAGAGCCCGCGCGCGCTGAGGCGTACGCCGAGGGGTTCCCGGCCGAGCCGGGCGAAGAGCCAGTCGAGCATGCCGGGGACGACCCGCGGGTGCAGGCAGACGGCCAGCGGCACCAGCAGGAGCATTAGCCACCAGTAGCGGCTCAGGCCTTCGGAGGAGGACCAGGGGAGCAGGAGCGCGCCGACGCCGATGCCGCTGGCGACCACGACGCCCATGAAGAGGATGTTGGCGCCCAGCATGGTCCGGCGGGCGACGCCCCAGCGCAGCCCGAACTGCATCTGCGCGACCACCGGCCACACCGAGCCGGGCAGGTATTTGCCGAGCTGGGAGACGTAGAAGACCGAGTGGGAGTCGCGCAGCGAGGGCCGGATGCCCATGCCGTGCAGGAGGGCGACCCAGATCTGGCCGATCAGCATGGTCCCGACGATCGCGAGGACCCCGGCGATCGCGAAGCGGCCGAGGCTCAGCTCCTGGACGGCGGTGGCCAGATCGGCGCGCTGGCCCCAGACCAGGTAGGCGCCGCCGAGCACGACCACGAGGGCGAGACCGATCTTGAGCAGTCGCTTCTTCAGGCTCGGCGTAGCCGACGACCCGGCCCCCGTGGCGGAGACCGGGTCGGATTGGGTCGCTGTCACAGGCTCGTCGTCCACGTCTCGCCGGCGGCACGTGTCTGGGTGTGGGGCAGGTCGAACTCGGCGACCGAGGTCTGGTCGCGGAGCATCTCGGTGCCGGACTTCCCGAAGCGGGCCTTCTTGGTGTGCTCCAGGTCGTCCTCGATGAGCACGCGGTTGGTGCGGATCAGGTCGGAGATGACGCCGAGCATCGCGGACATGAAGGCCAGGTTGATCAGCACGCCGCCGAGCAGCAGCGACTGGATGTGGTTGCCGTTGTCGCCGCTGAGCCACAGCACGAGGTAGCGGAAGAACGGGATCGCGCCGAGGACGAAGAAGAAGGCGGTGAGCCAGACGAAGATGGCGTACGGCTTGTACATCATGTAGGAGCGCACGATCGCCGCTCCCGACTTCATGATGTGCTCGGGCATCGACTTGAACAGCCGCGACTCACGCGTCTTGGCATTGGTCTCGATCGGCACCGAGGCGATCTTCATCCGCTTGTTGCCCGCCTGGATGATCGTCTCCATGCAGTAGGAGAAGCGGGTCACGGTGTTGAGCAGCATCAGCGACTCGCGCGAGTAGGCGCGGAAGCCGCTGGCCGCGTCGGGCAGGTCGGTCTCGGCGGCCATGTTGACCACCTTGGAGCCGACCTTCTGCAGCTTCTTCTTCAGCCCGGAGAAGTGCTCGATCTGGTCGACCTGCCGGTCGCCGATGACGATGTCGGCCTGGCCGTTGATGATCGGCTGGACCAGGTCGGTGATGCGGTCCTGCGGGTACTGGTTGTCGCCGTCGGTGTTGACCACGATGTCAGCACCCAGCTCCAGCGCGCGGACCACGCCGTCGTGGAAGCTCCGGCCGAGGCCCTGGTTGCGGGAGTGGTGCACGAACTCGCGCACCCCGTGCTCCTTGGCCACCTCGACCGTCCGGTCGGTGCACCCGTCGTCGACGATCAGGATCACGATCTCGTCGATGCCGGGGATCTGCTTCGGGATCGACTCCAGGACGGACGGGAGCGTCTCCTCCTCGTTGAGGCAGGGGACTTGAACGACAAGCTTCACAGGGACCTCAGGGCAAGTAGTGGGACCGAACAGAGAAATTCGGGGTTCGTGAGGGGCTTCTGAGCGGCCACATTACCGCGTGGATTCCGCGTCCCCACGCCCCCTCGCGGGTGTCATCCGGCGTATGTACCAAGGAAACCTGGCGTTCAGGACGTGTCAATATGCCGTCTGCGAACCTCGTCGACAGGCGCAGGCAGCGCGGCGTCGACGAGGTGCCGGTGCGATCCACACGTACGTCGCCCTCCACTTGGTCGCTTACCGGTCGTCACAACCTGCGGGGTCGCAGTTATGGCGATCGGTCCGACTAGCAGTGGCCCGCTGCCTATGCGGCGCTAGGTCACTAGTTCCTGTGACGACGTTTTCGAATTTCGCTGGCGGGCTTATGCTCGAAGAGCTATCTGTCCAGGTATGGCTTCAGGACATCGGGTCGTGTTACTCAGCGCCGGACGCCTGGGCTCTGAGGAAAGGAAAGCTCTACTATGTTGGCATCCAAACGGCGAACGGAATCCGCCCGCCTCCGTCCCCGTGGTAGACGCCTATGAAGTTCATACTCGTCCTGCAATGGCCCGGAACCTCAGAGGCGGACTACAACACGCTGTTGGAGACGGAAGAGAAGTTGGAGGTTGCACTGGATGGTCACAGCGACGTCGATGGGCACGACTTCGGCTCAGGCGAAATGAGCATTTTTGTCAAGACCGACGACCCTAACTTGGCTCTTATTCAAGTCAAGTCGCTTCTCGGCGAATCAGACACCTGGAATAACCTTCGGGCCGCGTATCGTGCGGCTGACGGGGAAGCTTACACCGTCATCTGGCCGCGTTCGGTTAGTGGATTTTCGGTCAAATGAGTACGTCTTCAACGCTCGTTTCAGATCATCCTCGTTAGAAGCTGATGTGATCGGGCCTCCCAGGTCTTTCCTGGGCGCCGGCCTTGCACAGTGGTGTTCCGCGCAGACTAGACGTTGCGCACCGCGAGAGTCGGTTTTTCGCGATGCCGGAGAAGGCGCATCGGTCTCTGAGCGACGTTGAACACCAACAGACGAATTGGGGTCGCGTCGAAGAAGGCGTCGACTACTACGACGCCCTAACTCTCAAAGGTCACACCCTTTACGACGATTGCATGGTCCGTCCGGACCGAGCGACCGGGGTACCAGATGTGTTGGCATGAGAAGGAAGTCGGTGTCTTCTCTGAACTTGAGCTAACCCTTGGGGCCTTGCTCCGGGAACTCCAGGATGCACCCGACAGTGAGTACATGAGCAGTCCGCGCTGGTGATCCGTCACGGCTGCAGCTGACAAGGCGCTGGCTGTGATGCAGCGGGTCGACGGTGCCCACTCGTGAGATGAGTTACGGCGGCTGAACAGGCATCGGGCGCCCGTGCCGACGCTGGCGACCATGTCTCGTACATCGGCTGCCGTTCGACCGCTACGCCACCGGGTCAATGATTCCTCAGCGTCGCCCCAGGGATAATCGATGGCGAACGAGTCAATGTCGTGAAAGTTCCGGGGACCTAGATGATGACCAACCAGAAGGTGCTGGACCGTTTGGCACAGGTGGGGTATCCCGTTGCCTCGCTACATGAACTCCGGGAATCTGGAACCCGGTACAAGTCCGCTGTACCGGTGCTGGTCGATGCCTTGGCGACGCCAGAGGACCTCGGGGAGCTTGAAGCGATCGTTCGAGCGCTGTCCGTTCCGTGGGCGAAGAAGGAAGCACTAGCCCCGCTCATAGATCGCTTCCGGTCGCTGCCGAATACGGGGGACCGACGTGTCGAGAGTGTTCGCTGGGCCATCGGCAATGCGATCGAGGTGCTGTGGGATGACACCCTGTACGACGAACTGGTGGGGCTTCTCAGCGACCGGCGCTACGGGCGTGCTCGCGAAATGATCGTAGAGGGGACCCGGAAGTCGAAGCGACCGGAGATAGTCGACACCTTGGTGTCGTTGCTTACGGACCCTGACGTGAATGGGCACGCAGTGCTGGCGCTGGCGCGAGTCAAGGTTCCGATCACGGGAGCACGTCCCGGTCTGGAGACCATGCTCAATGACGACCGGAGTTGGGTCAGGACGGCCACGGTCCGCGCTCTCGCGAGGGCGGCTGAATCTGAGCAGCAACGATGAGGACCGGCCGCCTTCATCGTGGATTCCGGGTGGCACCATGACCAACTCCAGAATTCTGGAGGAGTTCCTCGCTCACGGGGCTGACGGCTTCGTCCGTCGGCAGCTAGTTGACGTTGGGCCTCGTGTCCTTCGCCGACCGGCTCCGCGAGGTAGACGAGGGCTGACATCCCAATTCGTGATACGGGCGCCGCACTTAGTGACCCTGCTGTTCGCAGTTGGCGACTCGTATGTGTGGTCGTCGGTGACACGTACGCTGAGGGCGTCCTGGCGGGCAGCGAGGCGAGAGACATCGTGAGCAACAAGGCCGCGGATCATGCCTTTCGCCTGCGGCTGATGCGCGAGAGGACTCGAGGCACGAGTAGCAGACCGAGCGTCACCAGGGCGCCGAGGAGCGAGACCACCGCACCCGTACGCAGCCCCGGGGCCTGGTAGCGGAGCGTGACCGTGTGGGTGCCGTCGGGGACGGGCACGGCGGCGAAGGCGTGGTTGCCAGGGACGATCGGGGCCTCCTGGCCGTCGACCGTGGCCGACCAGCCCGGGCGGGCGATCGAGTCGGCGACGACCAGGTAGCCGGCTCCGTCCGCGGTGACCTTCGTCTGGATCGTCTCGGGCTCGTCGCGGCGTATCTCGACCTGGGCGGTCGAGCCGGACGCCGCGGGCGTGGAGTCGTCGTCGAGGAGCACGGTGCCGGGGGCGATGCCCTGGGTCAGCCGCCGCACCCGCGTGGGGCCGTCGGGGACGACCTCGCTGGTGCCGGCCCAGCGGATCCGGGGCAGTGCGCTCCCGCGCTCGTAGACGACAGCGCCGGCCGAGGCGTGCACCACCCGGAGTCCGTCGCCATTCTCTGGCCGGACGGGTGCGCACATCACCGAGCCGTCGGTGCGGCCGGCCAGCTGGACGGGCTTCCGCTTCCCCTTGAAAGTGATCGTGATCGGCACCGGTCCGGTGGTGAAGCGGTGGTCGGGCAGCGCGACGCGCAGCTTCTCACCACGCTTGAGCGGCCGGTTCACCGCGATGGCTCGCTCGGAGGTGACCTTCTCGGCGCCGGCTCCGGCGCTCAACCGGACGACCGTCGGCGTCTGCGCCCGCGGCTTCAGGCCGTGAGGCACCGCGACCTCGATCCCGCGCAGGTCGCCCTTCGGCACCTGACAGGTGGCCTCCTGGCCGGGCATCACGGTCAGCAGCTGCCGCTGAGCGGCCGGCACCGGCGCCGGCTCGACGGCCCCGATGACCTCCATGGGCTGGGTCACCCAGTAGCGCACCGAGAGCTGATCGAGCACCGGCAGACGCCCCGGCGTGGGCACGCCGGTCGGGAAGTCGCTGTAGGTCGTCGACAGCTGGGCGTCCGGGCTGACCGCGGCGATCAGCGCCTTCCACTCCGGCGAGGTGAACTCGTGGCCCGTCGGCGTACGCAGCCGGTAGTGGTCGGCGACCGCGGAGTGCTCCCAGCCCGAGGCGCCGTAGCGGTCGTCGCCCAGGTGCTCCTTCAGGAACGCGTGGGCGGGGGTGACCGGGTAGAAGTCGTCGCGGTCGGACAGCGGCAGCACCTCACGCGCGAACATCGTGCTCTGCGCCAGCACCGCCAGCACGAGCACCAGCGGACCCAGCAGCCGCAGCCGCCCGCGCAGCAGCAGCGTCGCCGCCACGGCGAGCACCGAGACGACTCCCAGCAGCGCCGGCACCCGCAGCTTCCCGGTCACGTCCGGGATCGGCCGCGGCGCGTCCTCGATGAAGGCGTACGCCGCATAGAGGAAGTACGCAGCCACCCCCGCGGCCGCCAGCAGCACGACCAGCGACACCATCAGGCGCGGACGCCAGGACCGAGCCTCTCCGTCAGGAGACCGCGTCTCCTCGGCCCGCTGGACCAGCCGCTCCAGCCCGATCCCGGCCAGGACCGCGCACAGGAACCCGAAGATCGAGTTCGCCCGCCCGAAGCTGTTGGAGCTGTAGCCGGGCAGCTTCTGGAGCAGCTCGAGCGGCAGCCCGCCGACCCACAGCAGCCAGACGATGGCGGCAAGGACGACGGCGAGCAGCGTCGGCGTCGACGGACGGCGGCCGCCGGGCAGCCGGACGACCAGCGCACAGAGCACGAGGATCAGCGCCGCGACACCGATGAACGCGATCGACTCGATCGGGTTGTCCTCGCCCGCCCAGAGCCCGTCGACACACGTGCCGTAGATGTCGGGGGCGACGGTGGTCAGCACGAGACTGGCGGGCTTGACCTGGTTGGGGACCCGCCCGTCGAGCCCGAGAGCGCTCATGTTGAGCGCGAAGGGGAGCAGCTGGACCGCGGAGAGCGCGACCCCGAGCCCGACCCCGCCGACGGCGATCCCGCCCGCGACCAGCGTGCGCCGACGGTCCCGGAGCGCGAGCGCCCGGACGACCACGTAGATCGCCCCCAGGGTCAGCGCGAACATCGTCACCGCGGGGAACCCACCGAGCAGCATCGAGGCGACGACCAGGCCGACGGCGGCGAGGTCGCGTGCGCCGCGCTCGTGGACGGCCCGGTCCAGCGCCCAGAGCAGCAGCGGGACCAGGCAGGCGACCTTGGTGTGCGGCCAGTTGGTCCACATCATCATGAACCCGGAGGTGAAGAAGACCAGCCCGGCGACCAGCGCGATGCTGCGGCGTACGCCGAGGCGGCCGAGGAAGAGCACCATCCCGGCCAGCACCAGGACCAGCTCGGTCAGCTTCACCCAGGCCGGGGCCAGCCACATCGGCATCACCCAGTAGGGCCACGAGACCGGGCTCAGCACCGCGTGGTTCGGCAGCGAGGCCAGCGGCGCACCGCCCACCTCGTAGGGCGCCCATGTCTGCCAGTTGCCGTGGCGTACGCCCTCGACGATGTTCTCGACGCCGGGCAGGTAGTAGTCCCAGGTGTCGCCGCGGCACCACAGCGTCCCCTGCGGGATCGGGCCGTCGGCGGCGTACGGCATCAACGCGTGCAGCCAGCCGGTGTCCAGCAGCATCCCGTGACCCACGAGCGCGGGACCGAAGGTCACCGCGACGAAGAGGACGAGCAGCGCCAGCACGGCGCCCGAGCGCCACCGATCGGATGCAGTCACAACAGGGGAGGGCACAAGCCGAAAATCTATGAGTCGCCGGTGCCCGGAGCGCGCACCGGGGGCGGTACGTCGCGAGAGAAGTCGGAGATTCGGCGTGCGAATGCACGCGTGGAGTGGTTTGCTTCGGAACACGTCAAGATGCTTGGCAGCCCGCCTCGTCCTGTTCAGGAGATCGCTCGTGTCGAAGACCAGCCGGCTCTGGGCCGTGGGTCTGGTCGCGAACGTCGTGGCCTGCGCGGCCGTGTGTGCGGCGTACGCACTTTCGCAACCGCTCTATGGCACGGCCGACGAGTCCGCACATGCCGACCACGCCTATCGACTCTGGCACGGCGAACTCATGCGGATCGGTGATCCGATGCAGATGCCGCAGCTGTGGGGGTTTCACCCGCCCTTCGACTGGACCGGGCAGCACCCGCCGCTCTACTACCTCTTCCAGGCCCCGGTCATCGGGCCGCTGACCGACGCCGATCACCTGCTGATCGCCGGGCTGGCCGGTCGGGCGGTGACGGTGGGCGTGACGTGCCTGCTCGTCATGGCCGTCATGTGGGTGGCGTACGTCATCGCGCCCACCCGGCCGGCGGTCGCGGTCGCGGCGGGTGCGGTGACCGCGGTGACCCCGGGCGTCGCCTCGCTGGGCGGCATGATCCTCAACGACACCATGTTCGCGCTCTGGGTCACGCTCATGGTCGGGGTGACCGTCCGGATGCTGAGGCGCGGTATCGGCACGGCCTCGGCCGCCGCCTTCGCGATCTGCGCCGCGGCAGCCCTCGCGACCCGCCTACCTGGAGCGGTCGTCATCGCCGTGTGCATGGCCGTGCTCGGGGTGCGGTGGCTGCTCGAGGACCGTCGCTGGGCGACGCTGGCGCGGCTGGGTGGCGCAGCGCTGTTCCCCGTCGTGGTCAACGCCTGGTTCTACCTCCGGAACCTCCGCGCCACCGGCAACCTCTCCGGAGCCCAGACCGAGCTCGTCGGCCAGCCCGGCCCGTTGCAGAACCGCGCCGTTCGGCCGGTGTACGAGGCCGCCTTAGACCCGGAGGTCTGGCGCCAGCTGCTCACCCCGCTCGCTCTCGAGGCACATCCGTTCCTCGGCGTGCTGCTGACGACCGTGCCGGTCGTCGCCGGTGTCGTGGTGATCCTGCGGCGGATTCAACTGCGGGCGTCGGCAGAGATGTGGGTGGGGCTGCTTGCGATCGCCCTTGTGGTGGCCATCGTGGGGCTCCAGTTGACCTATGTCGCGCAAGGGGGTGGTGCGTCCTGGCGCTATCTGGTGCCGTTGACGGTCGTGTCGGCGCTCCTGAGCGGGATCGGGCTGACCGCTGTGCCCAGGCTTTCCGGGGTCGTCGTGGGGCTGTGGCTCGTGGCCACGTACGCGCTCATGATCGGCTACGTCGTGCCGCCCAACGCCGGTGCCGGCGATGTGATGGCGCCGACCTTCCCCTCGGCGGCGGC
Source organism: Nocardioides sp. NPDC051685 (assembly GCF_044453405.1). NCBI lineage: Bacteria > Bacillati > Actinomycetota > Actinomycetes > Propionibacteriales > Nocardioidaceae > Nocardioides > Nocardioides sp. NPDC051685. Next base: position 78,814 of record NZ_JBITCR010000009.1, read on the forward strand.
CGCGGCCGTGGTCCTCGCCGGGGTCGCTCTGGCCGGAGCTCTGGTGTCGGTCGCCGGGCTCGCCGGACCCGACTCACCCACGCTTGGTCGCGACCGCCACCAAGCCGGTGCCGAGGCGAGGACATAGTCGCTGCAGCGCCATGAACGGCGCCGTCGCCGCGGCGATCGCCTGACCGCTGAGCCGGTGACTCGGTTGGAAGGTTCTTCCGGTCGATCTGGTGAGCTCCTCCGGTGTGAGGTATGCCACCTTCGTGAGCTTCTTGGCGTCGATCCGGTTTCGTACCGCCTCCAGGGCGTAGCCGAGCGGCCATCCGTAGACCGTGATCTCGATTTCGCTCATCCCCGCCTCGGCCAGCCGTGCGGTGAGCTCCTCAGGGCTGTAGCGCCGGAAGTGGCCGGCATGCCTGTCCATCGGCCCGAAGCGCTCCTGGAAGGCCGGCACGGAGAGCACCAGGTGCCCGCCCGACCGCAGGTGGGTGACCCACTCGGCCAGCGCGCCCTTGTCGTCCTCGATGTGCTCGAGCACCTCGAAGGCACAGACCAGGTCGTACGTCCCCGGGTCGAGGTCGGAGGACAACGCGTTCAGCACCCTGCCGCCGGCTGCGGTGATGCGCTCGTGAGCCACTACGAAGGAGTCGAAGTCGGGCTCGACCCCGAGATAGTCGGCGCACCGGGCCAGACGAGCCCCGAACGCGCCCTGGCCGCAGCCGATCTCTAGCGCGGTCGTGGGAGCCAGGCGGTCCAGGATTCGGCGGACGACGTCGTATCGAAGCCATGCGCGCGGAGCGAGCGGCGGCATCGGGGTGGTGGCTTTGGGGGTGAGAGGCATGGGTTCCCTTTGTTGTCGCCGGCGCGAGATCATGCCGCGGTGATCCGGTCCATCAAGGGCGCTACGACAGCGCCCGGGAGGTAGCGCCCTCCGGCGTGCGCGTGGGCTGCGCGCCGGAGCTGGTGGGTCACGTCGGGGTCTCCAGCGAGCTTTCTCAGCGCCGCCGCCAACTCGATGGCGCTGCCCGGCGCGGCGAGCAGGGCCGCACCGTCCAGCGCGCGTCGTTGCGGCTCTGTCTCCGAGGTGACTATCACGCATCCGGCGGCAGCACCCTGGAACGCCTTGGTGGGCACGACGTTCAGCGCCTGCGGCACGGTGCCGAAGATTCCGAGGCTGACGTCGAACCCGGCCACGAATGTGGGCAGCTCTTCGGGGGCGACCCAGTCGACCCAGGTCACGTGGGGGTTTCGGGCCGCGAGGAGCCGGGTGACGGAGTACTCCTGGCCTCGACCGACCATCGTCACCTGGATCCTCGCGTCGTCGCTGAGCATGTCGAGCGCCTCGCCGATCACCGGGGTGCCGTGAGCCGGTGAGAACAGACCGACAAAGACGACCCGGAGGACATCATCGGTCGGCTCGCGTAGGGCATCCGCGCCCGCCTCGAGCCAGGCACGGGTCGCCCCCACAGGACACACCACGGAGCGCGTTCGAACGTGTTCGGGCAGTGCTTTCTGATGCTCGTCGGTATCGACGATGACGATGTCTGCGCGGCTGAGTGCGGCGGTGTCTATCGCCTTCAGCAATCGGTGCTTGAGCCCGCCCGCCGACGCCAGGTGCCGGTTGGCGCCAACCCCAGCGGCCGAGACCATATGGTCGAGGAGAATCGTGGCACGGGGATAGAGAATCCGTGCGAGATGAATGTCGAAGTGGCCCATATAGCCGACGAGAACGGCATCCGGTGCTCCCGACCGCTGAGCCTGGATCGAGCCCATGACCAAAGCGATCCAGCAGGCGAGCAGGCGAAGCGCGAACAGCGGCAACCGCCATGGATGTCGCAGGATCGCCACCCGGTCGGCGGTGTCGAGTCCGAGTGGACGGTTCACCTCGGTTACCTCTGCCTCGGCGCGCAGGCCCTCGATCAGGACCGCTACCCGAGGATGAGATCCTTTGTCGTACGTCCCGAAAGCAAAGATTCGCATTATCGAAACGTTACCAACATACGCGTCTAAATGGAGGAGGTTGCAGGCAACAAGCCGTGTTTATTGCGTTTCGATTGTTTCAATGCGGCATCGTATTTCAATGCGCTTATCAGGCATCTGGCGGGCGCAAATTACCTCGTCAGGTATTCGTCACGTCTAATCGCCGGAATTGCGATGACCATCGTCGCCAACAGCAGATCCGAGAGACTGGTCAGCACCCTCGCGGTGACCGTGACGAGCAGGGCCGGCGCCAGGCCGATGGTCGGCGCCATCGTCAGGACCAGCACCCCGTCCCGTACGCCGAGACCGGCCGGCACCGGAAGCGCGAGCACCCCAACGCACACCGCGAGCGAGATCGCGCCGACGGACATGATCAGCACAACGGCCCGCCCGCCACCCAGCGCACCGACCATGACGGCGATGTGCGAACCCAGGAAGAGGTACGAGACCGAGGCCCAGGCGCCGCTACGCACGGTGTAGCGCACCGGCAGCCGGCTGGTGATCGGGGCCCGCCGAAGGAATCGCAGGAGAACGTTGAGGGCCCGGGGCATCGTCGCCGGGTGGAGCATGGCGAGAAGCACCGGTAGGGCGAGCAGGGCCCACCAATAGTGGGTGAAGGCGCCCGGCGCGGCGAACGGCAGCGTCACGCAGGCGATGATCAGGCCGACCGTGCAGCCGACGACGAGGGTGAAGAGATTGGCGGCCACCATCGTCGCGCGCGACGCACCGCGCGCTCGGCCTGCTTCCATCTGCATCACCACCGGCCAGATGGAGCCGGGGAGGTACTTGCCGAGCTGGCTGAGGAAGAACACCCGAGCACCTTGGGCGAGGGGCAACGTGACGCCGAGCCCGCGAAGCACCTCGCGCCACTCGAGGTAGGTGAATGCTGTCCCGATCGTGGCGAGCGCACAGCTCATGATGATGGGCCACGGTCCGAGCTCGACCAGGGACTCGCCCAGCTGGCCGCGCTGTGTCCAGATCGTCCAGACGGCCACGAGGAACACGACGACCAGGAAGATGACCCCGACCACGGTGCGGGTCTGGGTGCGCGTGGGTGCCATGGGATCTCCTGGTCGCAGGCGGGTCAGCCGGCTCGGTGGGTGCCACGACGGTGTGACGTGGCGGCCGACCGTCGAAGGACGCGTGCCCGAGACTCACCGTTCCGTCGGCGGTCGGCGCCGCTGGTTGCGGCATGTTCGGGGTCGTGCACGGAATGGCGGCCGGCTGCCGGCTCGTGCGACAGCCCGATCAGCGCCGCCGTCTGCAACCCCAGGCCGGCGACCGCGACCGCGAGCAGCATCCCGGTGAGCAGGTGCGGGACGGGTACGTCGCTCATGCTCATTCCGCCGGCGATCGTGTCGAACCAGGAGAGTCTCTCCAGCTCGTTGTTCCATCGCAGCGTGGACACGAGCAGGGTCAGATAGCCGAGGGCTCCGGTGAAGGTGATGAGGGTGACGGCGCACGGCCCAGCGCGTCGCCCGAACGTGTAGGCGAGGCCGGCCGCGGCGATGGCCCATACGCTGACGGCGTTGAGCAGATAGCGCGCATTGGGCCAACCCTTGTGGGTGACGTGCAACGCCATCTCCAGGCAGATGGCGACCGCGACCAGGGCCAGTGCCACCAGGCACCATGTGCCGATGGTGTCGGTGGCCGGCGGGTGACCCTCCACCCGGCGCAACAGCCTGACCAGGATTCCGACGACCATCACGGCGACGACGGCGATGACGAGCACGGTATTGAAGAGCGGAAGGGGCTCTCGGACGCTCGACGCGTTCACGCCTGCGTACTGCTGCATCTGCTCCCACCACGAGTCGGGCTCGAGCAGGTAGAGGACCGGTCCATGTGCGGCGGCGGGGTCGAGGGTGCGGTCGGCCGCGACGGGGAGGTCCTTGCCACCAGCTCCACCGGTGATGTCTCCGTAGCGGCTGAGGTTGAGCGCATAGAACCATCCTGCACCGGCGACGGGCGCCGCTACGACGACGGCCATGTGGGCCAGCGCTCTGCGCCATGGCGACGTACGCAGCGGAGCGAGGTTCAGCCCCGGCCACAGGGTGAGGGTGAAGACCGCGCCGACCGCGAGCAGCCACACCGGTGCGAACGAGATCCTGGTGAGCATTCCCAGCGTGCACAGCAGCGCCACCAGCCCGACAGTGCGCCAGCGCAGGCCGCTGCGTGCGGCGTGGACTATGGCCAGCAGCGTTCCGGTGACCAGGGCGACCGCCAAGGGGTCGTTCAACATGCGCCCGGACGTCGTCAGCAATGCCGGGAACCCGGCGGCCACGGCGCTGGCTGCCAGGACGACCGCGGCGCGGTATCGGGTCGTGCCAGAGGTGACCAGCCATGCGATCCTGCCGACCAGGAGCACCGTCAGTGCGCTGATCGCCAAGTTGAGGAGCCGGGTCAGAAGCAACAACGGGTAGTCCGCGCCGGACTCCATGGCAAGCCGTTGGATCGGCCCGCTCAGCACGTAGTAGAGGGGCGGATGGAACGACTGGATCTGGAGCACCTCGGCCGGGTTGATCTCGGGAAACTGGCTCGCCGAGGTCTCGCCGACGAGTGGTATCCGTCCCTGGGTCAGCGAGATCCCGTAGTGGACGTGCCCGGCCTCGTCGGGGGCGAAGATCGGTTGCGCCAGGACCCCCAGCAGAACCAGTGCGACGTACGTTGCGAGCACGCCGTAGAGGCCGAGTCGCATCATCCGGTGATCCTGTGTGCCAGGCCGAGCCGAGTCTTCGTGCACGCACACCCCATGAGTCGCATCCGAGTTGCTACTGTTTGGCACCTTAACCTTGAGGGGGCGCTGTCACCACCGTCCTTTTGGTCGTGTCTGCATCGGGCCATTAAGATCATTCCGATCTGTCGTGCCCTCATCCGAAGGTGAAACGTTGACCAGCCTGGACCCGAGAGCGCCGCTCGTGCTCGATACCCGCGAGCTCGGCCGCCGCCCGGGGTCCGAGCGTCACGTGGAGCTGACGGTGCCGGCGCCGGCAGATCTTGGTATCGAAGTCCTCTCTGTCCCCGAGGGATCGCCGGTCGAGCTCGACCTGCGGCTCGAGGCGGTCATGGAGGGTGTGCTGGTCACGGGGACGGCTTTCGCCGGCCTCGAGGGCGAGTGCGTGCGGTGCCTGGCGCCGATCGACGACGAGGTCGAGGTCGACATCCAGGAGCTGTACGTCTACAACGACTCTCGTGACGGCCAGGCCCCTGACGAGGACGACGAGACCAGCCGGACCGAGGGCGATCTGATCGACCTCGAGCCGGTGCTCAGGGATGCGGTGGTGCTCGCGCTGCCGTTCCAGCCGATGTGCCAGGACGACTGTCCGGGACTGTGCCCCGATTGCGGGGCGCGGCTCGCGGACGATCCCGGGCACGACCACGGCGACAAGGTCGACCCGCGCTGGGCGGGGCTGGCTTCGTTGAAAGACGACTCCAGCAACTAAGATCACCCAGCACAACAGGCTTCAGTAGCCGGTCGAGATCCGGCCGGTCGAATTATGAGGAGATAACAGTGGCTGTTCCGAAGCGGAAGATGTCGCGCAGCAACACCCGCCACCGCCGCTCGGCCTGGAAGGCCGTTGCGCCGACCCTGGTGACGTGCGCGAACCCCGCCTGCGGCGCCAAGCACATCCCGCACCGTGCGTGCGGCGAGTGCGGCCAGTACGGCGCTCGCGCCGAGCGTCGCCAGGTCCTCTGATCTGACACGCGGTTAGTCTCCTGACCAACTACGCCGAGCTACGCAAAGCGCTCGGGGATCCGATCCTGGACCCCGAGCTGCTTGAGCGTTCGCTGACTCACCGGTCCTACGCCTACGAGAACGGTGGCCTGCCCACCAACGAGCGCCTGGAGTTCCTGGGCGACTCGGTGCTCGGCGTCGTGGTCACCGAGACCCTCTATCGCACCCACCCCGACCTGCCCGAGGGCAAGTTGGCCAAGCTGCGGGCGGCGGTTGTGAACGCCCGCGCCCTGGCCGAGGTCGGACAGGCCATCGGCCTCGGCCAGCACATCAAGCTGGGCCGCGGCGAGGAGGCCACCGGTGGGCGCGAGAAGGCGTCGATCGTCTCCGACACCGTCGAAGCGGTGATCGGAGCGGTCCACCTCTCCGGGGGCATCGAGGTCTCCACGGTCCTCGTCCACCGGCTCTTCGACCCGCTCATCGAGGCGGCCTCCGATCTGGGTGCCGGGCTCGACTGGAAGACCTCCCTGCAGGAGCTCGCCGCCGAGCGGGCCCTGGGTGTGCCCGAATACGTCATCACCGACGAGGGCCCCGACCACATGAAGACCTTCACCGCGAAGGTCCGCGTCGGCGACCAGCTCTACGGCAACGGCGTCGGCCGCTCCAAGAAAGAGGCCGAGCAGGCCGCCGCGGAGACGGCCTACGGCGAGATCCAGGCCTCCGCCTCTTCGTCCGCCTAGATGCCCGAGCTCCCCGAGGTCGAGGTCGTACGCGCCGGCCTCGAGCGCCACGTTCTCGGCGCGAGGATCGTCGGCGTCGACGTCCTGCACCCCCGCCCCGTTCGCCGCCACCTGGCCGGCGCCTCGGCCTTCGCCGACGAGCTGCAGGGCCGGGTGCTCACCGGCGCCCGCCGCCGCGGCAAGTACCTGTGGCTGCCGCTCGACTCCGGCGATGCCCTGATGGCCCATCTGGGCATGAGCGGCCAGATGCTCGTCCAGCCTCCTTCGTCGCCGGACGAGAGGCACCTGCGCGTCCGCATCCGCCTCGAGGGCGCTGCCGAGGGCCGCGAGCTCCGCTTCGTCGACCAGCGCATGTTCGGCGGCCTCTCGATCAGTCCCGGGGGAGCCGAGCTCCCGCCCGAGATCGCCCACATCGCTCCCGACCCGCTCGAGGCCGCCTACGACGCCGAGGCGGTCGTGAGACGGGTCCGGAGATCAGCCAGCGGCATCAAGCGCATCCTGCTCAACCAGACCGTGATCAGCGGCGTCGGCAACATCTACGCCGACGAGGCGCTGTGGCGCGCGAAGCTGCACGGCGAACGGCCGGGGGAGCGGTTGACCGCCCCGAAGGTGCGCGAGCTGCTCGGCCACGTACGTGACGTGATGACCGAGGCGCTCGCCCAGGGCGGCACCTCCTTCGACGCGCTCTACGTCAACGTGAACGGCGAGTCCGGCTACTTCGACCGGTCGCTGGCGGCGTACGGACGTGAGGGTGAGCCGTGCGACCGATGCGGTGCCCCGATGCGCCGCGTCGCCTTCATGAACCGCTCCTCCTACTTCTGTCCGAAGTGCCAGCCCGCCCCTCGTGTACGGAGAATCACGGCCGGATAGTCCGTTCGGGCTATTGCCTACGGCCCCTTCGGGCTGCCCGAATGTTGCGGGCACATGTCAGTTCGCGTTTCCTCGTCGTTCGTTAAAGATTCAGGATTCGGGTGGGTTAAAGTTCGGGTCGTTCGTCCTGGGTGCAGCGATCTGCACCGGCCGGAAGGCAGACGACACACCGCTGCGTTCGGGCCGGCGGTTCAAGCAGGGTGGCGACGTGGTCACCCGGATCTCGGGATGAAAACCAAGGCTCTCCTCCACCGGCCCAGGCGTGAACCACACGTCGAGCCACCGGGGTGGTCAAAGCTCGACAAGGACAACAGGTGGCTCCCCACAAGCTCGCCGTATCCGATCAAGCGCCCACAAAGCGCCCGCAGGATCTGGACTTACCGCAACCCCGTGCTGACGCCGGCCAGGCCGAGAAGACCCGCACCATCCCGGTCGCCATGGCCGCCGACCTCAACTACGCCAAGCCGATGTCGGTGACGATCACGTCGCTGCTGGAGAACTCGGGGACCGACACCAGGTATGACCTCAAGATCCTGGTCGCGGAGGCGTTTCCGACAGACGTACGCGACCAGTTCCGCTCCTTCGAGAGCCGCTATCCGGGCAACACGATCTCGTTCGTCGTGGTCGACGGCTTCACCGACGTCAAGGTCAGCACCTCGCACCTGACGGCCCCCGCGTACTTCCGGCTCAAGCTGCCGGACCTCTTCCCGGACGTCGACAGGATCATCTATCTCGACGTCGACACCGTCATCGAGAGCGATCTGTCGCCGCTCTACACGCAGGACGTGGATGACGTCTTCGTCGCCGCGGTGCCCGCAGCCGCCTACCACCTCCGCTCGGCGGAGGCTGCGCGGGCGATGGGCCTCCCGTCCTTCGACCGCTACGTCAACTCCGGCGTCATGCTGATGAACCTGAAGCGGATGCGTGAGCACGGTCTGGTCGAGGAGTTCCTCGAGCTCTCCTCCAAGGAGTTCGACTCCGACGACCAGGACATCATCAACATCGTGTGCTACGACGGCATCCGCCATCTTCCGCTCCGCTTCAATCTGATGACGAAGTACGGCCCGAAGAACGTCGAGGAGTTCTGGAGCAGGCCGGCCGTCCAGCGGGTCTGGTCCCGGGACGAGTATGACGAGGCGATGAGCTCGCCGGTCGTCATCCATTTCGCCGACAAGCGCAAGCCGTGGATGGACGTCTCGGCCGACTTCGCGGATCGGTGGTGGCAGTACGCCGCGATGAGCCCGATGTGTGGCGAGATCGTGGCTGTCTACCTCGCCGACGCGGTCGCGGCGGCAGCCGGCGTCACCTCTGCGGTCCGCAAGCGGCTCAGGAGCCGGGTGGTCAGCCTCGAGCAGGAGCTCCAGGGCCGTGACCAGGAGCTCGCCGCCACCCGCAGGTCGGTCTCGTTCAGGATCGGCTCCTTGATGACCTCCGGACCTCGCGTCATCCGCGACTCGCTCAAGCGGGATGTCCGCCCGTCACCACCACGGACCCGCGTCATCGAGAAGTAGCCCGCACCGCCGCGAGCCAGCTCGATCACCACCAGAACAACCGCGGGACGACCCCGCACTTTCGTCACCCCAGTAACACAAGGAGGAACCATGCCTGCCGGTATGGGCGAGCAGCCGACCAACAAGCTCGGGCTGCGCCATCGGATGGTGCGCGTCGCAGAGGTGGACGGTGAGCACAAGCTGGTGCTGTTCGGTCGACCGACCAGCGGCGGTCCGGTCGTGTCCCGCTACACCCGCCTCCTGGACCGGCAGTCGGGTCTGAACGCGAGGATCGAGCGCCTCCGTGCCCGCCTCGGAGAGACCGCGGGCGAAGAGCTGGAGACCGGGCGGCCCTACTACCTCAAGCCCGACAGCACCGAGCGGCTCAGCGTCGAGGAGATGACCGAGAAGCTGGCTGCGTACGACGTGGTCTCGTTCGACGTCTTCGACACGGCGCTGTATCGAGCCGTGGAGTTTCCGAAGGATGTCTTCCGGATCATGGGGTCGAGGCTCGGCATCGACAGGTACCCGAGCATCCGCAGGCAGGCCGAGGATCACGCGCGCCGGGAGAACGACAACCACAAGGGCTCCCGCGAGGTCACTCTGCGTGACATCTACTCGGTGATGGTGGAGCGGTACGGTGCGGATCCGGCATGGGAGGAGCTCGAGCAGAACCTCGAGATCGAGCTGGCCGAGGCGAACCCCTACATCAAGGAGGTCTTCGACCGGCTCCTCGCCAAGGGCAAGACCATCGTGTTCACCTCGGACATGTACCTCTCCCGGGACGTCATCGAGGAGATGCTCGTCAGCAACGGGTACGCGGGCTACGAGAAGATCTACCTGTCGAACGAGTACCTTCGCCGCAAGGGCGATGGGACGTTGCAGCAGGTTCTCCTGGAGTACTACGGCAGCGAGACGTCGATCGTGCACGTCGGCGACAACCTCGAGGCGGATGTCGAGCAGTCCGAGCGGGTTGGTCTCCCGGCGGTGTACAACCAGGACCAGCGTCGGCTGGTTCGCGAGCCCTACATGGAGACTCTGGCCGGCAGCTTCTACGGGGCGGTCCTGAACAACACCATCGGTTCCGGCACGTGGACCGAAGCCCTGCACTACACGCACGGCTACCGCGTCGGCGGCGTCCTGGCCGCGGGTTTCTGCGAGTTCCTCGAGACGGTCGTTCGGGAGAAGGCGATCGACCGGATCCTGTTCTGCGGGCGGGACTGCGACGTGATCTCGCGTGTCTACGAGCGCTTCTACGGCAGCGCCGACAGCGCCTATATCGACGTCTCGCGCTATGCGGCTTCCGGGATCACCCTCGATCTGAACTTCGACGACTTCGTCGGGCGTTCCTTCTTCCGCTGGTTCAAGGAGTCCAACAACACCAAGACCATCGAGCAGCTGCTGATCGACACCGGGTTCGACTACCTGCTGCCCTACCTGGACGAAGCGGACATCGAACGGTTCCTGTTCCCGGCGAGCGCCACCAGGCGGCGTTTGGAGCGGTTCTTCTGGGACCACAAGCACGTCATCGAGGAGCACAACCGCACCAGCGTCGACGCGGCGAAGGCGTACTTCACCGAGGCCGTCGGCGATGCCCGGCGGGTTCTGATCGTCGACATCGGCTGGAGCGGCACCTGCATCACCACCCTCCGCCACTTCTTCCGCACGGCGTTGGCCGACCGCGAGATCGAGGTCTCCGGTGCGCTCATGTGCACGAGCCGCACCGAACAGGTCACCGACATGGTGTCCGACGGCTTCATCAGCGCGTACGCATACTCGCCGATGGCAAACCTGGACCTGGCGAGGTTCATGATGCCCGGCGGACCGAAGGCGGCACGCAGGACGGATCTGCTGCATCACCCGCTCGAGTATCTGTTCACCCAGGTTGCCTCCAGCGTCGTCGGCTATGGGTTCGAGGACGGCCGGCCCGTCGCGCTCCGGGGGAACAACGCTCCGCGCAACGTCGAGCAGATCACCGAGATGCAGCGCGGGATCATCGACTTCGTCGAGGCGTACCAGGCGCGGACGAGGCGCTACCAGGACATCCGTCCGATCTCCCCGTACGTCGCGTTCAACCCGCTCAAGGCCGCGATCGAGAACGAGTCGTACTCCCACGAGGTCTACAAGGACTTCCTCTACGACGCGACACCGGCTCTGTTCGGTGAGGAGACGCACACCGAACGCTTCGGCGACCTGTTCGACCTGAGCGGGCCGATCCAGGCACTCGAGCCGGCGGCCGCGGCGAACGACGCCGCTCCGGTCTCGCGGCCGCGACGCATCGTGTTCGTCTCGCCCGAGATGACTTACACCGGCACGCCCAGAAGCCTTCACCGGATGTGCAAGGTGGCGATGTCGCTGGGGTACGAGCCGGTGGTCTGGACCGCGAAGCCCGGTCCTTTCTCGAAGGAGTTCGCAGCACTCGGCATCGCCGTGAAGCTGGTGCGTGCCGGCCAGCTGGGCCCGAAGCGGGTCAACAAGCTCATCGAGAGCGGTGTCGAGCTCGTCGTCTGCAACACCGTGGCGACGGACGACTACGTACGCGCCCTGGAGGGTCGGATCCCGCTCGTCTGGTACGTGCGTGAGGCGACCAACCTGCCGGACTTCTTCGCCGCAGCCCAAGAGCGCCAGGAGACGCTTCGCCAGAGCCGCAGCATCTGCGTGGTCAGCGAGTACGCCGCAGCGGCGGTTGCCGAGCACGCCGACGGTCCCGTTGAGGTCGTGCGCAACAGTGTCGTGGACGTGTCCGAGTACGCACAGCCGTACGAGATCGCGGCCGGCGGCAGGTTCAGGTTCGTCCAGCTCGGCACCATCGAGCACCGCAAGGGATACGACGTCTTCATCGCTGCCTTCAAGGCGATGCCGGAGGAGTATCGGGCTCGCGCAGAGCTGCACTTCGCGGGCGGGTTCATCAACAGCGGCACGTCGGTCACCTCCTACGCGTTCGGTCAGATCGCGGGCGAGGAGAACATCCACTACCACGGCGTGATCTCCGACGAGCGCAAGAAGATCGAGCTGCTCTCGCAGATGGACACCGTGGTCGTCGCCTCCCGCGATGAGTCGTGCTCCCTGGTCGCTCTCGAGGGAGCGATGCTGTCCAAGCCCCTGATCGTGACGGAGAACGTCGGCGCCAAGTACATGGTCAGCGACGCCAACGGGCTGGTGGTCGACACCGGTGACGTGATGTCGCTGCGCGACGCGTTCATGGCCATGATGGACAAGGACGCCGCGACGCTCGAGAAGATGGGCATCGCGTCCCGCAGGGCGTATGACGAACAGGCCAGCATGGATGCGTACGCCAAGGACCTCGGGGCCCTGTTCGAGCGTCGGATCGCCGCCGGCGCCGGCCGAAGGATCCAGCCGGCCAGGTCGACGACCGAGCGCGCACGCGGGCGAGCTTCGTCAGGCACGCGGGAGGTGGTGGTGTCGCTCACCTCGATTCCTCACCGCATGCTCAGCATCGGTCAGTGCATCGACTCCCTCATGGAGCAGACGAGGCGGCCAGACAAGGTGCTGCTGTGGCTCTCCACCGAGAACTTCCCCAACCGAGAGGCCGATGTGCCGGCCGAGGTTCTCGAACGTCAGGACGCCCGCTTCCAGATCCGCTGGGTGGACGGCGACCTCGCTCCGCACAAGAAGTACTTCTACGCCGTGCAGGAGCATCCCGAGGCACTCGTCGTCACCGTCGACGACGACGTCGTCTACGACGACAACCTCGTCGAGACGCTGTACGAGGGCCACCTGGCGAATCCGCACGCCATCATTTGTCAGCGGGCGAACCTGGCCCTGTTCCGCCCCGACGGCACCCTTCGTTCCTACGACGGGTGGGTCTATGACTGCAACTATCTGCGTGGCAAGGCGAGCTATCAGCTGCTCCCCACCGGGATCGGTGGCGTGCTCTACCCGCCGCACTCGCTGCCCGCGGCCACCTTCGACGTCGACGCGATCTCCCAGACCTCGCTGTACGCCGACGACCTGTGGCTCAAGGCCATGGCGACCGCCAACGGCTACCCGGTCTGGATGCCGCGCGAGCGCGCGGGCTACGAGCAGATCCAGGAGGCACAAGCTGTCGCGCTGTGGCGCCGCAACGCGTTCCAGGGCAACAACGACCTCGTGCTGGACAAGGTGCTCGACCACGTCGAGAACGGCGTCGGGGTCTCCCGGGATGCCCTGCTGCAGCGAATCCGTGGTGTGGCCGAAGACGGTCACGTGATCGGCCCGGACGACATCGACACAGCGTCGCTTCTCTGACGCCATGACGGTGCACATGGGCGAGGGGTTTTCATGACGACCGCGACGAGTACGCGGTCTGACGACGTGCGTACGGCGAGTGCACCGGCGCGGGAAGGTGCGTTCCGGCCAGACATCCAAGCGCTGCGCGCAATCGCAGTCCTGTCTGTGTTCGCCTACCACCTCGCTCCGGGACGACTGAGTGGTGGGTACATCGGTGTTGACGTCTTCTTCGTCATCTCGGGGTTCCTCATCGGAAGTCACCTGCTCCGTGAGCTGGAGACGACCGGACGCATTCGCTTGGGCGCGTTCTGGGCCCGGCGCGCGAAACGGCTTCTGCCGGCTTCGCTCCTGGTCCTCCTTGTGAGTGCCGTCGCGACGTTCATCTGGGTGCCGCGAAGTCTCTGGTCGCAGTTCCTGACCGAGGTTGCCGCCTCGAGCCTGTACGTCGAGAACTGGCGGCTCGCCTGGGCGAGCGTGGACTACCTCGCCGCCGACAACAAGCCCTCCGCGGTCCAGCACTTCTGGAGCCTCTCCGTCGAAGAGCAGTTCTACCTGTTCACGCCGCTCCTGCTGCTCTTCGTGATGCTGCTTTCCCGGGCGGTCGGCCGCGGGTCGTACGTCACCACCCGGCGACTCGCCGGATCGCTGTTCGCGCTCACCGTCTGCGCCTCCTTCACCTACGGCATCTGGCTCACTGCGAACACCCCGGAGGCATACTTCTCCACCTTCACCCGGGCCTGGGAGTTCGCCGTCGGAGTTCTCATCGGGTTCTTGCCGATGATCACGTCGAGAACGGCACGCGCTCTGGGGGTGGCGCTCGGCCTCGCCCTGATCGCGGCGGCGGCGACGCTCTACACCAGCGCCACGCCGTTTCCCGGGGTCGCCGCCCTCGTTCCGGTGGGCGGCGCCGCACTCGCCATCTGGCTCGGCCGAGGAACGTTCCTCGCGCGAGTCGGGGCGTCGCGACCCGTGTCCATCGTCGGAGACACCTCGTATGCCATCTACCTCTGGCACTGGCCGCTCATCATCCTGGTGCCGTACGTCACCGGCGCGCCCCTGGACGTCGAAACGAAGCTGCTGATCCTCGGCGTGACGTTCCCGCTCGCGTGGCTCAGTACGACCCAGTGGGAGAACCGTGTGCGTTTCTCCGCGAGGCTTCTTGGCGGACGTTCTCCGGTTTCGGTCGGTCTGTGGAGTGCTGCGGCGATGGCGGTCATCCTGGCCGTCGCTGCTACCGGACTGGCAGCACAGATGATCAGCGCAGCGGAGTCGGAACGGAAGGCGAACGCCCTGCTGGCCCGGAACCTGCCATGTCTTGGCGCAGCCGAGCTCGCCGATCCGACCTGCGAGAACCCAGATCTGGAGGGCGTTCTCGTCCCGAACCCGGCCGACCTCGCGACGGACCAGGCAAACCGCGGCGAGTGCTGGTCGAGTTCGGCCGCCACGACCGGGGATGTCGTCATGTGCCAACTCGGTCCGAAGACGGGCTACAGCAGACGACTGCTTGCGGTCGGCGACTCCCACAACGATCAGCTGGTCGGGGCGTACGAGGACATCGCGCACGAGTTCGGGTGGCGGATCGATGTCGCTGGCCGAGTCGGTTGTTACTGGACGGAGTCGGACCTCCAGAAGAACAGCACCGCAGACCACCGGATGTGCCAGGAGTGGCGGCGTGGCATCACCGCGTACGTCGAGAATGCCGATGACCTGGACGCGATCCTCACCTCCAAGGCGCGATACTCCGCTCCGATCGTGGCCGGTGACGATGTGACGACCTCGATGGATGCGACCGCTGACGGGCTGGCCCGCGCGTGGGCGCACCGGCCGACCCCTCGAAAGGTGCCCGTGATCGCGATCGAGGACAACCCGGCGATGCCGGAAGGAACCATGGCCTGCGTGGAGGCGCAGCGGCTCGACGCAGCGTCAGCGTGTGCACAGCACCGCAGAAAGGTCCTTCCGCCGTCGGGACTGGCAGAGGCGGTGGCCATCGACCCGAACGCGGTGTTGCTGGACTTGACGGACCTCTACTGCGAACCGACGTTCTGCCGGCCGGTCGTCGGTCACGTCATCGTCTACCGTGATGACGGTGAACACCTGACCCTCACCTACACGCGAACCCTTGCGCCGTACCTGGGCCGCGCCATCGAGGATGCCTTGTGACCAACAAGGCATCGCGGACGCAGTTCCGTTCCATCCTTGCGCTGCGAAAGTGATCACGAATGACTGACAGCACGACATCCCCGCCCCGCATGACCACGATCGACGTGGACGGTCGTGGCTACGCGGTCTGCGTTCCGCACGCAGAGACCGACTACATCCAGTCGAACCTGGTGCGCACCGGCCGTCCCTACGAGGAGCGCATGCTCGAGGCGATGGCGGCTGCGCTCGAGCCGGGAGATCTCGTGGTCGACGTCGGGGCGAACATCGGCAACCACACCCTGTACCTGGCGGTGGTCGGCGAGCTCCGCGTCGTCGCGTACGAGCCCAACCCCGAGCTGGTCGCGGGAATCCGCGCCAGTGTCGAGGCCAACGGCCTCGGTGAGCGTGTCGTGGTCCGTGACGTCGGGGTCCACGCACGGTCCGCGCGTGGCGTACTGGCCGACCTGGACGCGACCAACCTGGGCGCCCAGTCGGTCGCGGTCGCCGAGATCGAGGGTGACTTCGCAGTGGTCGCGCTGGACGAGGAGACCTTCCCCGGCCGGGTCGCGGCGGTGAAGATCGACGTCGAGGGTGCCGAGCTCGAGGTGCTCCGCGGTGCACAGGAGCTCATCACCCGAGATCGGCCCCGGCTCTTCATCGAGTCGGGCACGCTCGCCGGGTTCCAGGACGTACGCGCGTTCCTGGACGACCTCGGCTACGTGCTCACCGGCACCTACAACCTCACCCCGACCCACTCCTACCGTCCTGCGGTGGGCTCACCGGAGGAGGCCGAGCTCGTCGCATCGCTGGTCGCGGCGACCGAGGAGGTCTACCGCTTGAACTCGCTGAAGGTCGATCTGCGGGCACGGCTCGCAGAGCGGGGCTCGGAAAGCAGATCGGCGTGACGGACTGGCGTCAGCGGACGGACGCCGGGGTGCGTCGGGCGAAAGGACTGCTGCGGGGCAGGCCGACGCTCAGCGTGGTCGTGCCGGTCTACAACGTCGCGGAGTACGTCGAGACGAGCCTGCGCAGCATCCTGGACCAGCCACGGCGCGAGATCTCGAGGCTCGAGGTGATCGTCGTCGACGACGGCTCGACGGACGGGTCGGCACAGATCCTGCGGCGGGTCGCCGAGGAGGACCCGTGCATCACCGTCATCACGCAGCCGAACTCGGGGGTGTCGAGAGCACGTCACACCGGGATCGACGCGGCGACCGGCGACCTGCTGACCTTCGTCGACCCTGACGACACCCTGCCCGGCGACGCGTGGTCGGCGATGGTCCGGTCGCTGCGGCGTACGGGCTCGGACTTCGCGGTCGGAGCGGCGGAGCGGGTCGCGGTCGAAGGTGGCGCGGAGCGGAGGTTCATGACGCCGCTGATGCGTCGCAACCACGCGGAGGAGCGGCTGCGGTGCCGGATCGAGGACGCGCCCTTGATGCTGGCCGACATCTTCGTGTGGAACAAGATCTTCCGGCGCTCGTTCTGGACGGAGAACGCGATCGCCTTCCCTGAGCGCACCCGCTACCAGGACCAGGTCGCGCTCACGCAGGTGTTCCTCGCCGCCGATTTCTTCGACGTCATGACGGAGGTCGTCTACGACTGGCAGGTGCGCGCCGACCGGTCCTCGGCGACGCAGAAGCGGGCGCAGCTGGCCAATCTCGTCGAGCGGATCGACACCAAGCGTCAGACCATCGAGCTGGTGCGTGCGGCCGGGTCGGCGCACCTGATGCAGACGCTCCTGGTCGAGGTCCTGCCGATCGACATGTGGGAGCACTTCCGTGCTGCGGTCCACCCCGACACCGAGGATCCGCTCCGCTACTGGGAGCTGTTGCGCGGCGCGGTCCTGGAGTTCTGGTACGACGCGGGCGTGCCGTTCGAGGACACGACGGTGCCGGCCGTCCAGCGGCTGATGGCGTGGCTGGTCGCCCAGGACCGGGCCGAGGACCTCGCCGCGCTGATCGCGATGATCGACAGGTACGGCGCCGGCAAGGCCGTTCTGCGGCATCCGTGGCGCGAGGATCCGGCGCTGCCTCCTGATCTGCGCGACATCGACCGCGACATCGACCGCAACATCGACCGCAACATCGGCAAAGTCGGTCGGGGTGCCCTGCTGACGCGGCAACCAATGCGTGGATAGGCTCGGCCCCGTGCGAGAACGTTTCCGGTTGACCCCAGGCGGCCGTTACCCCCACGAGCCTTGGTTCCACATCGGGTCCCTGGGGGTGACCACGACATGGCTCGTGGTCTTCGCGAGCATCGTCGGCCTGGTGCTCTTCGCCATCCTCGGTGGTGCGGGCGTGATCGGGCTGGCCCTGGTCCAGCCCAACGTCGCCGAGCTCAAGCTGTGGACGCTGTTGACCTGGCCGTTCGCCTATCCGCAGTTCGGCATCTTCGACGTACTCGCGATCTTCTTCTTCTGGTACTTCGGCTCGGACCTCGAGCGCAACGAGCTCGGCCGGGTCCGGTTCGCCTGGCTGCTGGTGGCCTTCACCGCGGTGCTCTCGGTCCTGGCCGTCTTCTTCGGCGCGGTGCTCGACCCCTCCTACGCCCTCTTCGGCCTGGGCATGCTCGAGATGATGGTGGTGCTGCTGTGGATCGCGCAGTGGCCCGACCGGATGTTCATGTTCAACATCCCGGCCTGGCTCTTCGGTGTGATCCTGGTCGGCATCCAGCTGATCCAGTACCTCGGCTACCGCAGCTGGGTGATGCTGCTCGTCTTCGTCATCGGACTGGCTGTCAACGCGTTCGTCGCGCGCCAGTTCGGGCTGCTCGACCGGTTCGCCTGGATCCCGCAGGTGGCCGGCTCCGGACAGCCGAAGGCGGCCAAGCCGGCCAAGGCCAAGAAGCGCAAGTCCGGCCCGACCGTGGTCACTGGCCCCTGGGAGTCCTCCACGGTCTCCAAGGACGAGCAGCGGATGGACGAGCTCCTCGAGAAGATCCACGCCGAGGGCGCCGACTCGCTGACCAGCAAGGAGAAGAAGGAGCTCATGCAGCTGCGTGAGCGCCGCCGCCGCAGCTGAGGCGACGTCGAGCCGAAGTTGAGTGCGATACGCTCAAGTTTTGGCCGAAATGCGGCGGAATCCGCGGCATCGCATGGTCGGAGGTCCCGGCTTTGGACGCGTGACGTTGACGCTCGCCGATTACGGTGTCACTCTTGTAGACGGCCCGGTATCGCGGGAACTTCTAGTGATTCCAACGAAGGAAACGTATTCATGGCGAAGGCGCTGATCGGTTACATGAGCAGCGACCTGCGGACTCCCGCCCACCTCACGGCCGAGAATGCTCGGCTTCGTGCGCGTGTGCGTGAGCTCGAGGATCTCGTTCTGTCGCTGAAGACGGAGAACGACGCACTGGTCGCGGCCCACACCGCGGACCTCGACACCTCGATGCAGGAGATGCAGCCCGCCTGACCTGCGGGCAACTCTGCAACACCACGAGCGAGAGCTATTTCAAGCCTGGCCTCGTTCAGGGGGAACCGACTCTGTATTCAGGGTCGGTTTCGACCTTTTTGGGGACCATACGGATTGGTCGCCGAGCGTTCACCTGAGGTTCGGTCGCAGGGCGTCGAGGACTTCCCGGTGTCGCTACGCTCGCGCGGTTCGCCGCCGACGGCGGCCCGTCTCGTGATCCCCCCCAGGAGCTCTGCGTTGTCCTCGTTGCGCCACCACCCGGTCCTGCGGTCCGCGGCCCGCCGCCTGCCCGACCCCCTCAAGCAGCAGATCAGGGCCGCCCTGGCCCGCCGCGAGCGACGCGGTCGCAAGCCGGTCATCGGCCTCGCCGGGTTCTTCGGCGCGGGCAACTACGGCGACGAGCTGTTCCTCTCGGTCTACGAGCAGTACTTCGGCGAGGAGTTCGAGCTGCGGGTGCTCGCCGACAACATGACCAAGCCCTACTACGACCGGCCGCTGGCCGAGATCGTGGACGAGGTGGACGCCATCCTCATCGGCGGCGGGGACATCCTGCAGCCGTGGCAGGCCGATCCGCGCTACTTCAACCACAAGATGCTGGCCAAGCCCGTCTTCGTGGTCGGCATCGGGGTGCCGATCTACCGCAACACCGAGATCAAGCCCCACATCATCGAGAGGCACAAGGCGTTCCTCGAGCACCCGAACGTGAAGTTCATCGGTGTCCGTGACCAGCCGACCGCCGACTGGATCCTCGCGAACATCTCCGCGGACCTGGACATCGAGGTCGCCCCCGACATGGTCTGCTCGCTGGACCTCCCCGAGGCGACCAAGCCCGAGGGGGCGCCGATCCTCGGCGTGGTCACCCGCTACCGCCCCAACCTCGACCAGCCCGACGACTACTCGCGTGTCGAGGAGATGGCCGGCAAGGCGATCGCGGAGGGATGGCGCGTACGTCACCTCATCCTCGGCACGATGGACGTCGGTCGCCGCGACGTGGCCAACGCCGACGACCTCGACATCCCGGGCAAGGAGGTCGTCTACACCGAGTCGCTCGACGACCTGACCCGCGCGATCGGGGAGTGCACCGCGTTCGCGAGCATGAAGTTCCACGGCTCGGTGGTGGCCACGATGTACGGCGTGCCGTCGATCGTGATGATCCCGACCAACAAGAACCGCAACTACATGTTGCGCATCGGCCTGGACGCCAACGTCTCCGCCTTCGACGCCGCCGACCTTGCCGAGCGGTTCACCGAGCGGGTCGTCCCCGACCCTGAGGCGGTCGCGGGCCTGCGTACGGCTGCGGACGCCCACCTGCGGGAGCTGCGGGCCGAGGTGAAGCGGACGCTGGGGCTCTGACTCCGCCCGTCCTCCGCCCGTCGTGGCGGCCGAGGTCCCCGGATCGCGACGCCTGGCGGGTTATCCTCTACCCGCTGGGGTTCCCCTGAGCAGCGGCGATTAGATTTGCTGGCTCACCTCAGCCACGCTGATGTGTTGCGAACTGTGTACGACCACGTGGTCCTGAGCCGGGGGAGAAGCCGATGTACCTCAAGCGTCTGACGCTGAAGGGTTTCAAGTCGTTCGCCTCTGCCACGACCCTCGAGCTCGAACCGGGGATCACCTGCATCGTCGGCCCCAACGGCTCGGGCAAGTCCAACGTGGTCGACGCGCTCGCCTGGGTCATGGGTGAGCAGGGCGCCAAGAGTCTGCGCGGCGGCAAGATGGAGGACGTCATCTTCGCCGGCACGTCCGGGCGGGCCCCGCTGGGGCGGGCCGAGGTGTCGCTGACGATCGACAACACCGACGGCGCGCTGCCGATCGAGTACGCCGAGGTCACCATCTCGCGCACGATGTTCCGCAACGGCGGCTCGGAGTACGCCATCAACGGGAGCCCGTGCCGGCTGCTCGACGTCCAGGACCTGCTCTCGGACTCCGGCATCGGCCGTGAGATGCACGTCATCGTCGGCCAGGGCCAGCTCGACACCATCCTGCGCGCCACCCCCGAGGACCGCCGCGGCTTCATCGAGGAGGCCGCCGGCGTCCTCAAGCACCGCAAGCGCAAGGAGAAGGCGCTGCGCAAGCTCGACTCCACGCAGGTCAACCTGGACCGGCTCCAGGACCTGCTTGTCGAGATCCGCCGCCAGCTCAAGCCGCTCGGCCGCCAGGCGGAGGTCGCCCGGCAGGCGCAGACGGTGCAGATGGACGTACGCGACGCGAAGTCGCGCATCTACGCCGACGACCTGGTCACCGCCAAGACCGAGCTCGACAAGGAGCTCGCCGACGAGGGCGCGCTGCTGGCCCGGCGCGCCGAGGTCGAGGAGACCATCGCGGAGGGTCGCGAGCAGGAGGCGGTGCTCGAGGCCGCGCTGCGCGAGGACCTGCCGGCGCTGGCCGCCGCGCAGGAGACCTGGTTCGCGCTGAACTCGCTGCGCGAGCGGCTGCGCGGCACCCAGTCGCTGGCCTCCGAGCGGGTGCGCAATGCGGCCGGCTCCGAGGACCTGGAGGTGCGTCAGGGGCGCGACCCCGAGGAGCTCGAGGCTCAGGCCGAGGTGGCCCGCGAGCAGGAGGAGACCGCCGACGCCGAGGTCGAGGAGCTTCGCTACTCCCTCGAGGAGGCGGTCGAGGCCCGCAAGTCGGCTGAAGATGCTGCCGCCGAGGAGGAGCGCCGGGTCAAGGGGCTCGAGCGTGCCGCCGCCGACCGGCGCGAGGGGCTGGCCCGGCTGACCGGTCAGGTCAACGCGCTCAAGTCGCGGGCCGCTGCCGCCGACGACGAGGTCGGGCGCCTGACCGCTGCTCGCGAGGAGGCGCTGGCGCGCGCCGAGCGGGCCCAGCGTGACTTCACCGCCCTGGAGACCAAGGTCGCCGGGCTGGACGCGGGGGAGGAGGGCCTCGATGCCGAGCACGAGGCCGCTGCCGCCGCGCTCGAGGACATCGAGGAGCGACTGGCCAAGCTCCAGGCCGAGGCACAGCAGGCAGACCGGGACCGGTCGACGCTGGCCGCCCGCAAGGACGCGCTGGAGATGGGGCTGAACCGCAAGGACGGCGCCGGTGCGCTGCTCGCGTCCTCGCTGCCCGGGGTGCTGGGGTCGGTCGCGTCGCTGCTCGCCGTGCGCTCCGGCTACGAGGCCGCGGTCGCCGCGGCGCTCGGGAACGCGTCGGACGCGGTCGTCGTCTCCTCTTCCGAGGAGGCCATCGGGGCGATCGAGCATCTCAAGACCGAGGACCTCGGCCGGGCCGGGCTGCTCCTGGGCGGGTCGCCCGAGGAGACCGGCGGCTGGCCCGCGCTGCCTGCCGGCGCCGAGTACGCCCTGGACGTGGTGGAGTGCCAGCCGGTGCTGCGGCCCGCGGTGGCGCGGCTGCTCGAGAAGGTCGCGGTGGTCGAGGACCTCGCCGAGGCCCAGGCGCTGGTCGCCGGCGCGCCGGAGGTCACCGCGGTGACCCGTGAGGGCGACGTGATCGGCGCCCACTTCGCGGCCGGCGGGTCCTCCAGCGTACCCAGCCTGATCGAGGTGCAGGCCGCGGTCGACGAGGCCACCGCCCAGCTCGCCGAGGCCCACGCGGTCTCCGAGCGGGCCACCTTCGAGACCTCTCGCCTGGAGGCGGAGCGGCTGGCCGCGCAGAAGCGGGTCGATGTCGCGCTGGCCAAGCTGCACGAGTCCGACGCCACTCTGGCCGCGGTCGCCGAGGAGCTCGGCCAGTTCGGCGCGCAGTCGCGCGCGGCCCGTGGTGAGGCCGAGCGGCTGCTCGCCGCGGTCGAGCAGGCTCAGGAGGCGCGCGAGAACGCCGTCGCCGGGCTCGCCGAGCTCGAGGAGCGCCTCGCGATGGCCGAGGAGGACCCCGAGGACGAGCCCGACGTCAGCGCCCGCGACGAGCTGGCCCAGGCTGCCCGCGACGCGCGACAGCGCGAGATGGACGCGCGGTTGGCGCTGCGTACCTCCGAGGAGCGCGCCCGCGCGCTCGCCGGACGTGCCGAGGGGCTGCTCCGTGCGGCCCGGCAGGAGCGGGAGCAGCGCGCCAAAGCGGCCGCCCGCCGTGAGCAGATGCGCCGCGAGGGCGAGGCCGCGCGAGCGGTCGGGACCGCGGTGGCGTACGCGCTGGACCGGCTGGAGGTCTCGGTGCAGCAGGCCGCCAAGGCGCGCACGGAGATCGAGGAGTCCCGGGCCGGGCGCGAGCAGGCGCTGCGCGAGTGCCGCTCGCTGCTGCGCAACCTCGGCAAGGAGCTCGAGGAGCTGGTCAACTCCGTCCACCGCGACGAGATGGCCCGCGCCCAGCAGCGGATGCGGATCGAGCAGCTCGAGGAGCGGATCCTCGAGGAGCTCGGCCTCGACGCCGAGGCGATCGTGAAGGACTACGGCCCCGACCAGCTGGTCCCGCAGCACCCCGACGAGGATGGCAACGAGCGCGAGCCGATCCCGTACGTCCGCGCCGAGCAGGCCAAGCGGCTCAAGATCGCCGAGAAGAACCTGCGTGCGCTGGGCAAGGTCAACCCGCTCGCCCTCGAAGAGTTCGCGGCCATGGAGGAGCGTCACAAGTTCCTCACCGAGCAGCTCGAGGACCTCAAGCAGACCCGCAAGGATCTCCTCGACATCGTCAAGGAGGTCGACAACCGCGTCGAGCAGGTCTTCACCGAGGCCTGGGAGGACGTACGCGTCGCCTTCGACCACGTCTTCGCGCGGCTGTTCCCGGGCGGTGAGGGTCGCCTGGTCCTCACCGATCCCGAGAACATGCTCACCACCGGCATCGAGGTCGAGGCCCGGCCGCCGGGCAAGAAGGTCAAGCGGCTCTCCCTGCTCTCCGGTGGCGAGCGGTCGCTGGTCGCGGTCGCCTTCCTGGTGTCCTTGTTCAAGGCGCGGCCGAGCCCGTTCTACATCCTCGACGAGGTCGAGGCCGCGCTCGACGACACCAACCTCGGCCGGCTCCTGGAGATCTACGAGGAGCTGCGCGAGAACTCCCAGCTGATGGTGATCACCCACCAGAAGCGCACCATGGAGGTCGGCGACGCGCTCTACGGGGTGACCATGCGGGGCGACGGTGTCACCACCGTCATCTCGCAGCGGCTCCGTGACGCCCAGCCTGCCTGAGAACCAAGCACCCGGTCGGCTCACCTCGGCGGGCGGCGTACCTCATCGTCGTCGAGGGCGGCGATCCGCAGGCACCGTTTCGAGGGTGTCGGCACGCGCTCGGATCCGTGGCACCGACGGCTGCCGGTGCGGGATCGCGGCGGCGACCATGAACACGGCCAAGAAGGTGTAGTAGTACACCGCGACCCACAGCCCACGTGGCGTCGTGACAGCAAGCTCCGGCCCAGCGAAGGACTCGACCGTCAGCGCCCAGATCGGGATGGCGGTCAGCGACAGGAGCCCGCAGGCGAGCCGGGCAAGGAACGGGCCGCGTCCCGACATGGCGTACCCGCCGGCCATGGCGTAGAGCGGTACGCCGATTGCGGCTCCGCCCACACCGTCCTCGAGGATCCCCAGCCATCCCAGGAGGCCCTCGCTGAACAGGACCGCCGTGAACAGGAGCGGCGACAACGCAAGCCAGCGCCAGCCCCGAGGGCCACCCAGACTGCGCAGATGCTCCGCCCAACCGAGCAGCAGGCCGATGCACAGCCCGGGCAGAAGGATGTAGCCGAAGGTTCCCGACCAGCTCACGGTCGAGTCCTCCTGCCCGATCTGGGCCATGAAGCCTCGCAGGCCGGCCGCCCAGGCCAGTCCACACAGGCCACCGACCATGACCCGCGCGACGCCACGCCTTCGCTGCCGGGCTCGTTCGGGCGATGTCACATCGGCATTCGACATCGACGCCACATCCTCTCGGTCATGTACGTGCGCTCCGCGGGTGCCGGCGCATCAGACGACGTCTCTCTTCGGTGTCACGACGACCGCGAGCGAGACCAGGACGGCGGCGTACCCCAACAGCACGAGGCCGCCCACGGCAGCGGGCAGCGCATCGTCCAGGCCGTTTGCCACGCCCTGCTGCATGACGGACCAGGTCGCCCCGCCCGGCATCCAGCGCCCCCATGCGGGAAGCGCCGGGATGACGACATGCTCGACGACGGTCATCCAGACGAGCACGCCGACGACCGCGGTGATCTGGTGTCGGATGAGTGCGCCGATCGCCACGCCGATCGCAGCCGAGGCCGCCAGCACGACGAATCCGGCCCCCAGGACCTGCCAGAACTGCGGACCGACGGCGATCTCGCCGCCTCGGGAACCGATGATGACGGCGCTCGGCGGCACCACTGCGACGAGCGTCGCGAGCACGACGACCGCACTGACGAGCGTTGCCCCCACGAGCTTCGCGAACATGATTCGCGACCGCCGCGGTTCGATCAGATAGGTCGAGGTGATCGACCCGTAGCGGAACTCCTGGGTGAAGGCCATCACGCCGAACACGGTCACCACCACCTGCGAGATCAGCAGGCCCGTGCCGAGCGTCGCAGCCAGCAGCCCCGGGTCGTCGAGCGGTACCAGAGCGTCCGGGGTGCCCCGCTTCGGAATGCTGAACGCAACCATCAGCCCCTCCACGAGGAGTGTCGCCAGCAGCAACCACCCGGTGGTCCGCGTCGTACGGAGCTTGAGCATCTCGGCGAGGACGAGCGCAGTCATGAGCGCACCTCCGTGGGCTGCGCAGCCGTGGCCGACCGCTCGATGAGGTGGAAGAAGGCCTGCTCGAGGCCGCCGGTCCCGGCCAGCGCATGCAGCACGATCCCGTGGACGGCCGCGAGCTCCCCCACCTGCTCGGGGGCGGCGTCGACCACGAGCTCCGCCTCGGCAAGGCGGTAGGCATGGCCGGCCGCGGCAAGCACGGTGCACAGCCGGTCCGGCTCCGGCGTACGGACCCGGGAACCGACGCCGGCCTCGGTGCGCAGCTCGTCCAGGCGCGCGGACCGGACGAGGCGACCACGGGCCAGCACGAGCACGTGGTCGGCGGTGAGCTCCACCTCGCTCAAAGCATGGCTGGACAGCAGCACCGTTCGGCCTTCGTCGGCGAGCTGCCGTACGTATCCGCGGAGCCATCGCACCCCCGGAGGGTCGAGGCCGTTGGTCGGCTCGTCCAGGACGACCACCGATGGGTCGCCGAGCATCGCCGCGGCCAGGCCGAGCCGTTGGCGCATCCCGAGCGAGAACTCCCCGACGCGCTTTCGCGCATCCGCGGCGAGCCCGGTCTCCTCCAGGACGCGCCCCGGCGTCTGCTGTGGCAGCCGGGCGGCGGTCGCGAGGATGCGCAGGTGGGCCAGTGCCGTGCGCCCGGGGTGGAAGCCGGACGCCTCGAGCAGGGCGCCTACCGTTCGGGTCGGGTCGCGCAGCTCGGCGTACCGCTGTCCGTCGAAAGTGGCGGTCCCGCCGGTCGGAGCGACCAGCCCGAGCAGCATCCGCAGCGTGGTGGTCTTGCCGGCTCCGTTGGGCCCGAGCAGCGCCGTCACCTGCCCGGGGAGCGCGACGGCGCTGACGTCGTCGACCGCGCGGACGCCGCCGAAGGTCTTGGTGAGCTCGTTCAGCTCGACCTTGATGTTCATCTGGCCCCCTCGTCAGGGGCGTGCACGTGGCGGCTCACCGACTGGGAGCGCGTCACCAGCACGACGCTCGTCGTGGCGATCCACGCGAGCCAGAGGAGGAACGCGATCATGCCGATGGTCGCCCAAAGATCGGCCGTGCTCGCGGCGCCGGCACCGCCGACCAACCAGAGTGCAGCGTCGACGAGCGCGCCGATTCCGAGCCATCCGGGAAGCGGGCGCGTGCGGAGGATGACGATCCCGGCAGCGGACATCGTCGTCGCGACGGTGAAGGAGCTCATCCCCAGGACCAGGAAGCAGAGCACCCAGGCGAAAGTCACCACGTCGGAGCCGAGCTGATCGCCACGAACAGCGAGCACCGTCATCAGGCTGATATGGATGCCGAGGAGGGCCACGGTGCCGATCGCGCCGGCGACGGCTACGAGCGACAGGCGGGCCGGCCCGTGCTCAGCGGCTCGCAGACGGCCGAAGAGGCTGGCGTGGAACCACAGGAAGGCGACCATCGCAAGGCCCTGGAGGTAGGCGCCGAGCTGGATCTCGGGCTGCTTGTCGGTGACGTAGCGGACGATGTCGTTCGCCGGCGCACCGATGGAGGGCAGCCCGTCGAGGGCGATCACGGCGTGGGCGAGGACGAGGACGACGAAGGTCACCCCGCTCAGCGGGGCGAGGCGGGAGATCTTCGACATGGGGGGCGCGGTGGCGATCAAGGTGGTGGTGGTCATGTGATCGACGCTAGGAGCGACGACGCCCGCCGTCGTCGGAGCTCGGACCACAATGGGTCTACGTGCCAGCACCACCATGCGCGTTGGTGCCAGCGCGATTGCAAGCGTTGTCGCGCGGCTGCGAGAATCGTACGGGTGAGGGCTCTCCGTCTCCGCCCCGTTTCGAGCGCAGCACTTGCGGTGATCACCGCGGTTGTGATCACCGCGGTCGAGATCGTCGCGGTGGTGCTCTCCTGGGGGCGCGAGCCCGCGTGGGACACGCTCGTCTACGGGGCCAATACGCTGGTGCTCGCGTCGGTCGGTGCCCTCGTCGCGGCGAGGCAGCCGCGGAACCCGATCGGCTGGCTGATCCTGGGGGCGGCGGTGGTCAGCGCCTGCTTCGCCGATCTCGCCCAAGGGTGGGCTCTGCGAGGCTGGCCCGGGGCCGACCTCGCGGAGACGTTCGCCAACACGAGCGTGACCCCCCAGGCTGCCGCGACGGTCGTCTGCTTCCTGCTGTTCCCGTCAGGCACGCTGATGTCACCCCGATGGCGAGTCGTGGGCGCAGCCGGAGTGATCGGGGCCGTGCTCGCCGTACCGACGTTCGTCCTCGCTCCCGAGGCGGGAAGCTATTTCGTCGACGGCGTGAACCCCTACGCTGCCGATGGTTCACTCTGGTGGGGGCTGTACGTCTCCGCAACCGCTGTCTTGCTCGGGTCGTTCGTGCTCTCGGTCGTCGCGCTGGGTCTCCGCTTTCGCCGCTCGGTCGGGGACGAGCGGCAGCAGATGAAGTGGTTGGCCCTCGCCGCCGGCATCGCAGCCGTCGTGATGCCCGTCGGTGCCTTGCTGTGGAACACCGTGCCGTCCGTACGGATCGCGGTCGCCGTGGCCGCGGCGTTGATGCCGGTGGCGATGGGCGCGGGCATCCTGCGTTACCGGCTCTACGACATCGACCTCGCGATCAGCGGCACCGTCGTCTACGGGACCATCACCGCGCTCCTGGCGGGAACGTATGCCCTCGTAGCTGTCACCGTCGGGGCTGTGGGCGGCCGCGGCTCGATCTGGGCCACTGCGGTCGTGACCCTGGTCGCGGGCTTCGGTGCGCGCCCGTTGCGCGACCGTCTCCAACGCGTGGTGGACCGCCGATTCAACCGATCCCAGTACGAGGCGACCGAACGTGTGAACACGTTCCTCGAGGAGCTCCGCGCAGGTCGCGCAGCGCCCGAGGGAATCGAGCAGGTGCTCCGCGATGCGGTGGGAGACCCGACGCTCGCCCTGGGTTTCCGCCTACCAGGGGCCACCGGCAACGTCGACCTCAACGGCGACGCCGTGCCTGAGCCTCCTGAGCACCTACCCATCCGGTTGTATGGCGAGGACGTCGGTATCGTCACCGTCGGCTCGGCCTCGGCCCGAGCCCTGCTGCCCGAGCTCCTCGCCACCGGCGGGCTTGCTCTCGAGATCGTCCGCCTCCGCGTCGAGCTCCGGCGTCAGCTCGACGAGGTCGCGGCTTCCCGTGCCCGCATCGCCCTCGCCGCCGACGACGAACGGCGCCGCATCGAGCGTGACCTGCACGACGGTCATCAACAGCGGCTCGTCTCGATCGGCCTCTCCTTGCGGCATGCTCAGCATGCCCTTCGTGGCACAGCCCCCGACGCTCACGCGCTCATCCAGCGCGCCGTCGACGAGATCACCCAGTCGATCGAGGAGCTGCGCGAGCTCGCACGTGGCCTCCGGCCGACTCAGCTCGATGCCGGCCTCACGCCGGCCCTGCGGGACCTGGCACGACGGGCCCCGCTGCCGGTCGAGGTGCATGGGTCCTCCGGACGATTCCCGACAGAGATAGAGGCGGCGGCCTACTTCACCGCCTGCGAAGGCGTCACCAACGCGGTGAAGCACTCCGGCGCCAGTCAGGTCACGCTCCGTACGACGTGTGACGGGACCACGTTGGTCCTCCTGGTGACCGACAACGGTGTCGGCGGAGCGGCGCCCGGCGCGGGAACCGGCCTGACAGGCATCCGAGACCGGGTGGCTGCCCATGGCGGCACGCTGGAGATCACCAGCCCACGCGGGCAGGGCACGACCTTGACGGCGGTGTTCTCATGCGCGTCCTGATCGCCGAGGACCAGGCTCTGCTTCGTGAGGGTCTGGGGATGCTCTTCGAGAACGGCGGCCATCACGTCGTCGCGCTGCTTGCCGATGCCCAGGACATCTCCGCCGTCGTCGACGCCGAGCAGCCCGACCTCGTCATCCTCGACGTACGCATGCCTCCCACGTTCACCGACGAGGGCGTCCGAGCAGCCCGAACGATCAAGACCGAGCACCCCGAGACGGCTGTTCTCGTGCTGTCCCAGCACATCGAGACCACCCACGCGGTCTCACTGGTCACGCTCGGCGGCTTCGGATACCTGCTCAAGGACAGGGTCCTCGAGGTCGAGGAGTTCCTCGCCACCGCCCAACGCGTGGCCGCCGGCGGATCCGCGCTCGACCCCGAAGTCGTCGCGAGCCTCGTGGCGCCCGCCACCGCCAGCGCAGTCTCCAGACTCACCGAGCGAGAGCGCGAGGTGCTCGAGCTCATGGCACAAGGACAGACCAACGCCGCCATCGCGGCGCGCCTGGTGATCACCGAGCGCACGGTGGAGGCCCACGTCGGACGCATCCTGACCAAGCTCGACATCACCGAGACCACCGGCCACCGCCGCGTCCTGGCAGTCCTCAGGTATCTCCATGAGGCCGAGGCCGCCGACATCTAGACCAGCGCTCCGCTCCCGTCGGGGACATCGGAACCCAGGCCGGCTGACTCCGTCGGCGTGGTGAACCCGGTCGGAGGACCGGTCTCGGCAGGCTCGACCACCAGCAGGGGTGAGTTCGATGAATCATCGATGAATCCGTGATGAAGGCATCCCGGAAAGCCTTCTGAGTGGTCAAAGTGGGGTCCTTTGCCTGCCTAGAATCCAGCGGTCACCGGCCGGGCCGGGGCACCGGCGAGGCGTTGTCTCGGCCTTCGGGGGATCGTCACGGTTACAGAACTTCAAGGACCCCCACATGCCTTCGACCCTGCTGTCGTTCCCCTACTACCGGAGCAATCCGTATCTCACGATGCTCACCGTGGCGCCGCGGGCGGCGGGCTGGGACGTGGTCGAGGGAGTGCAGGGGCTGCACCGGCTCGAGGCCCGCGCGGAGCACTTGGGGCGGGGCGACGTACTCCATGTGCACTGGACCTCGCCGGTGACCGCAGGCTGCGAGAGCGCCGAGGAGGCCTGGGCCAACGCGGCCCGGTTCGAGGACGTGCTGAGCGGGCTGCGCGACCGGGGCGCGGATGTGCTCTGGACCGTGCACAACTCGATCGCCCACGAGGCCGACTACGTCGATGTCGAGCTCACGGTCGCCAAGGCGCTGGCGAGCTACGCGACCCGGATCATCCAGCTCAACCCGGCCACCGTCGAGGAGACCGCGGCCTACTACACGCTCCCTCCCGACAAGGTCGTCGACCTGCCGCACTCGTCCTACCTCGGCGTCTATCCCGACGGCGGCGACGACGCCGCGTCGCGTGAGCGCATCGGGGTCCCGCAAGGCGTGCCCACGGTCGGCTTCATCGGCCAGATCCGGGCCTACAAGGGCCTCGATGTCCTGTGCCGGGCGGTCGAGATCGCCGCCGAGCAGGTGGCCGACCTGACCTTCGTCGTGGCCGGCAAGGTGGTGCCCGCAACCGACCTGGAGACGGTCGAGGAGATGCTCTCCGCGCCCAACGTCGTCAAGCGCCTCGGGTTCGTCGAGACCGCCGACTTCTCCGACTGGCTGCGGGCCAGCGACGTGGTCGCGCTGCCCTACCGGCGGATCCTCAACTCGGGCTCGCTGCTGGCCGCCGGCACCTTCGGCCGCACGGCGCTCATCCCCGAGGACACCCCGGTCGCGCGGCAGTTCGCCGACCAGCCGTGGGTGGTGACGTACGCGCCGGAGCCGGACGAGCCGGTGGCGCTTGCGGCGGCGATCCTGGAGGCCCTCGAAGGGCAGGAGTCGCGGCATCGGGCCGCGCACGAGTTCACGCGTGCGTACACGCCCTACGACATGTCCCGCGACTACCTGCGGCTGCTCGACGGGCTGAAGGAGCAGACCCGATGACCACGCCTGAGCTCTCCGTCGTCGTCCCGACCCACAACGTCGGCCTCTGGGTCGGCGAGCTGCTCTCCTCGATCCTGGAGGACCAGTCGTCCGAGCAGGAGCCGGTGGACCTGGAGGTCATCGTCGTCGACGACGCCTCAACCGACGACACGGTCGAGATCGCCGAGGCGTACGCCGCCCGGGACCCACGCCTGACGGTGGTCCGATCACCCGGCAAGGGCGGGGGACAGGCGCGCAACCACGGTGTCTCGCTGGCGCGGGGCCGCTTCCTCGCCTTCGCGGACGGCGACGACCTCGTGCCTCGCGGGGCGTACGCCACGATGCTGCGCAAGACCCGGGAGACCGGGTCGGACATGGTGGTCGGCCGGTTCTTCAAGCTCTTCAGCGACCGGGTCTGGTGGCCGGTGCGGCCTTGGCCCGCGTTCGAGGAGGAGCGCACCCTGGTGAGGCTGGCCGAGGCGCCGTCCGCCCTGCGCAACCGGGCCTGCTGGAACCGGCTCTTCCGGCGTGACTTCTGGGACTCCGCCCGGATCGAGTTCCCCGACGCCTCGCGCTCCAACGACATCGAGCCGATGGTGCATGCGCTGACCACGGCCCGCTTCGACATCGTCACCGAGACGGTCTACGTCTACCGCGACCGGCCCGGCCCGGGGTCGATGACGGCGAAGTCCCACTCGCCGGCGGGGATCATCAGCTATCTGGAGCAGGAGCTGCGCTGCGCCCGCCGGATCATCGCGCTCGGCGACCCGCAGGTGCGGGCGGAGTACGCCTCGCTCATCTTCGACGCCGACGGCTGGATGGCCATCGTGCGGGCGCTCCGTGGCATGTCCGTGATCGACCCGGTCGCGCTCGAGCCGGCGCGGGCACTGATCGCCGAGCTGGTCGGGCTCTTCGACGACGGCGTCATCGACGACCTCGAGCGCGACAAGCGGTGGGGCTGGCGGCTCGTCGCCGCGGGCCAGTGGGCCACCGCGGACCGGCTGATCGGCGACGATGTCCGCTGGGGCGACCGGAGGGTCGCCGACATCCTGGAGACGCTGCAGCTCGTCGCCGACAGCGGCGTGGTGCCGCTGCGTACGCTCCAGCGGCCGCTGGTCAACACCGTCGCGTCGATCTCGCTGGGCGACGAGACGCTGGTCGGGGACGACCTCGCCGACCTGGTGCTCAAGCACCGCGACCTGTTCACCGCGGTCGCTGAGGCGGTCGCGGCAGAGGACGAGGAGCCCGGCTGGCGGCTCGGCCGGATCATGGCCGCGCTCGACAGTCCCGAGCTGCTGCGCCAGGTGGTCTCGGGCGCCACCGACCCGGTGACCGCCACCTCGCTCTCGCTCGTGGACGGGCGTGCGCATCTGCACCTGGCACACACGATGGTGGGCGCCGAGCGGCTCCGCGTGGTGTTCCTCCACGACCGCCGACGCCGGGCCCTGGACTACACCGCTGCCGAGCTCGCCTCCGGCCGGCTCGAGGTGGCGTTGCCGACCGCGGCCCTCTCGGGCGGTCGCTGGCGGGTCCGGTTCGAGGGCCGCGACGCGCTGAGTGACTTCGACGGGCCGGTGGTCATCCACGAGGCCGTCATCGGCGAGCGGTTCGGCGAGCGGGCCCAGATCGTCCAGCTCGACGGCCGGCCGCGGC
The DNA here is from genome assembly GCF_044453405.1 of Nocardioides sp. NPDC051685. Taxonomy (NCBI): domain Bacteria; kingdom Bacillati; phylum Actinomycetota; class Actinomycetes; order Propionibacteriales; family Nocardioidaceae; genus Nocardioides; species Nocardioides sp. NPDC051685. The sequence continues at coordinate 111,296 of NZ_JBITCR010000009.1, forward strand.
ACGGGATCGAGGTCCCGCTGACCTTCGGTGAACGGGGCGTCCGCAAGGCCCGCCGGGTGGCGGGCAGGATCGTCCGCCGGGTGCGCCGGTGACCGCTACCGCCGTCGCACCTGCCACGGCCGACCACGCCACGCCGGTGCGGGACAAGCGGCTGGAGATCCAGGCGCTGCGTACGGCGGCGGTGCTCGGTGTCGTGCTCTTCCACCTGTGGCCGGGGGCGATCCGCGGCGGGTACGCCGGCGTCGACGTCTTCTTCGTCATCTCGGGCTTCCTGATCACCTCCCACCTGGTGCGGGAGGCCGCCAAGCCCGGCGGGGTGCGGCTGGGTGCCTTCTGGGCCCGCCGGATCCGGCGGCTGCTCCCTGCGGCGCTGCTGGTCCTGGTGTGCGGCGCCGGCGCGACGTACGTCCTGGTGCCGGAGGCCCTGTGGCCGCAGTTCCTGCGGGAGACGGTCGCGGCCGCGTTCTACGTGGAGAACTGGCAGCTGTCCTGGGCGGCGGTCGACTACCTGGCCGCCGAGGACCCACCTTCGCCCGCCCAGCACTACTGGTCGCTCTCGGTGGAGGAGCAGTTCTACGTCCTGTGGCCGCTGCTGATCCTCGCGGCCGCGTTCCTCACCCGGCGCCGGCCCGAGCGGCGGCTCCCGGCGATCCGGGCGGTCATCGCGGCGGTCCTCGTGGCCAGCTTCGCGGCGTCGGTCGTGATCACCGCGACCGACGGCGCCGCGGCGTACTTCGTCACCCATACCCGCGCGTGGGAGTTCGCCGTCGGCGGCCTCGTGGCCGTGCTGCCGGCCGCCTCGAGCCGAGCGCCGGCGCGGTGGGCGTCGCCTGTCGCCGTCGTCGGCTGGGCCGGCCTCCTCGGAGCGCTGATCCTCTTCCGCGAGTCGCTGCCCTTCCCGGGCTGGGTGGCGCTGCTGCCGGTCGCCGGCACCGCGCTGGTCATCTGGGCGGGCGCGGTGCGTGGCGCGGGTGCTGCCATCGTCGGCAACCCGGTCGTGCAGTGGATCGGGACGGTCTCCTACTCGCTCTACCTGTGGCACTGGCCGCTCGTCGTCGTGGTCCCATCGACCGGGCCGGTGCTCGGCAGCTGGCTGCGTGAGCCGTTGATCCTGCTCGTCACGATCGGGCTCTCGGCGCTCTCCTACCGGTTCGTGGAGACGCCGTTCCGCACCGGGCGGATCCTGGGGACCTCGCCGCGGGCCTACCTCTTCGCGGCTCTGGGGATGGCGCTGGTCGCCGCGGTCGCCGTGCCCGGGATCGTGCACGGGCGTCACCTGGTCGAGCAGAGCCGGGAGCAGGCGAACGCGCTGGCGTCGGGCGACGTCGAGTGCTTCGGGGCGTCGGCGCTGCTGGAGTCCTGCGACAACCCCGAGCTCGACGGCGTCCTGCTCCCCGCGTCGATCGCCCGCAAGGACGACACCGGCAACGCCTACGACTGCTACCTCACCGAGCGCCGAACCTACGCCGCCGACGCCCGTCCCAAGGTCTGCCATCTCGGCTCGACCGCGCCCGACGCGCTCCGAGTCGCGCTGGTCGGCGACTCCCACGCCGCCTCGCTGGTCCCCGGGCTGTCCCGGGTCGCGAAGCGCTCGGGATGGTCGGTCGACGTCATGGTCGCCAACGGCGGCGGCCTGCTCGCGCCCGAGGCCGGTGACGAGCGCCGTGCCTACCGGGAGGCGCTGCTGTCCCGGCTGACCGGCGGGGAGGCGTACGACGTCGTGCTGGTCACCCAGCGGCGCAGCCCGTCCCTGGCGGCGGGGGAGCGTGACCCGGTGGTCGACCGGCTCGTCGAGGCCTGGCGGCCGGTGATGAGGCGGGGGACGAAGGTCGTCGCGCTCGCCGACAACCCGATGCTCACGTCCTCGGCCCTGGGGTGCCTCGACGGTGCGGAGTCGCTTGCGGAGGCGTCGGCGTGCGAGATGCCCCGCGAGGAGGCGTACGCCACCTCCGACCCGCTCCCCGAAGCCGTCCGTCGCGCCGGCGCCGGTGCCTCGCTGGTCGACCTCTCGGCCGCCTACTGCACGGACGACCGGTGCCCGCTGGTGGTCGGCCACGTGCTGGCCTACCGCGACCAGACCCACATCACCGCGACGTTCTCCAAGACGCTGGCGCCCTACCTGGTCAGGTCCGTCGAGGAGGCCCTCTCCTAAGATCGGCCGCGATGAGCACTCCTGACCGCAAGGCCCCGACCCGCGCCGACTACGTGCACTGGCGCACGATCACCACCCGCTGGCGCGACGACGACGCCTACGGTCACCTCAACAACGCGACCTACTACGAGTACTTCGACACCGCGGTCAACGCCTACCTGTTCGAGACGACCGGTGTGAACGTGCGGAAGCTGCCGAAGATCGGGATCGTCGCCGAGACGTCGTGCCGCTACCTGCGCGAGATCGGATTCCCCGAGCCGGTCGAGGCCGGGCTGGTCGTCGACAAGGTCGGGAGCTCGTCGGTCATCTACCGGATCGGGCTCTTCCAGGGGCCGGGCGACGAAGCCGCCGCCGAGGGCCGGTTCGTGCACGTCTACGTCGACAACACCGACCCGTCGCGTCCGGTCACGCCGATGCCCGACGAGATCCGGGAGGCGGTCCTGCCGCTGTGGCGGCAGAATTGACCTTGACAGTTCGGTGAACGTGCGTGGCGCCGTTCACCGCCACTCGGCACTGTGACAGTCTGACCCACTGCCGAAGCACGATCTGGAGCGTCTTGGGGGACCTTTAGTGGACGAAGAGTTGAAGCGCATCGCACGTGGCGGCCTGCGCAGAGGGCGAGACCTGGCTCGCAAGGTCTACAACGACTCGCCCCTCTACAGCCGGGCCGACGACGTGCGGCTGCTCGTCGACTGCCCGCTGTTCGACCACGAGTGGTACGCCGAGCAGGTCGGTCAGCGCCTCGACCGCAAACGCGCCGCCCGGCACTATCTCGAGCAGGACCGGAGCAAGCCGCTGGCCCAGCCCAGCCCGCTCTTCGATCCCGAGTTCTTCCTCGCGAAGCTCACCCCGCGGCTGCGCAAGCAGATGGGCGACCAGGACCCGTTCCTCTACTGGCTGCGCGCCGAGCTGTGGCTGCAGCCGACCCACCCGCTCTTCGACACCGACGGCTACACCGAGCGACGCAAGACCGAGAACTTCTACGGCGGTGCGATCGGGCACTACGTCGACCGCGGCGCCCGCAACGGACGCCGCGCCAACGACTGGATGGAGCAGGTCGACGGGAAGTTCCCCGACCTGCGCGACTGGATCCGCGCCCGGCGCGCGGAGTGGCAGGCCCGGCAGGGCGGCCCGCAGACCTGGCGAGCGACGATCGAGCCCGTTCGCGGCGTTCCGGCCGGTCGTGAACCCATCGGCACCGTCAGCGTCGTCGTCGACCTCGGTGCCTCCGACGAGCTCGCCCGGGCGACGCTGGACAGCGTCGCCGCGCAGACCGGCGTGCGCACCGAGATCGTCGTCGTCGACCGCGGCCTGACCCCGTCGGTCACCGAGTCGATCGCCGACGTCGTCCCCGGCGGGCTGGTCGTGATCGGCGACCCGGACCGTGTCGAGCCCGGCGTGGCCGCGGCGTTCGCGCAGGTCAGCGGCGACTTCGTTGCGTACGTCGCCGGGGGAGAGGTCTGGCGGCCCGGTCGTCTCGCACGGCTGGTCTCGGTGGCCGAGGCGGGCGGGCGTCCGCTGGTCGCGGACGTGCTGGAGCGGCCGTGGCAGCCCGAGCAGCGATTCGCCGTCGACGTACCTCCTGCCTCGCCGGGGCCGGACGTCCCGGGTCCGCTGATGCGGGCGCTGATCTCGCGGCTCCTGATCGCCAGGCCGCTGCTGCAGGAGGTCGGCGGGCCGCGCGACGACATCGGCGTCGGCTGGGCCTACGACCTCGCGCTGCGGCTGACCTCGAAGGCGGAGGTCGTGGTCGTGCCCGAGGTCGGCGTCGAGCGGCGCCAGGGCATCAACCCGCGCCGCCCGCGCCAGGACCGGCTCCCGCTCGACCCCAACGACCTGGAGTCGTGGGAGGACGTCGTACGCAACCGGGCGTTCGTCGACTGGGCCGCGCTCGCCGCGCACACCCCTGACCCGGACGTCGTCTCGGTGGTCATCCCGACCTACGACGATTCCCTGCTGACCGTGGGCGCCGTCGAGGCCGTGATGGAGCACGGTGCGGGATCGAAGCGGCTCGAGATCGTGGTCTGGGACAACGGCTCCTCGGCGGGTGTCTCGGCGGTGCTCGACTCGCTGCCGCTGCGGTTCCCCGAGGTGAAGGTGGTGCACAGCACCGTCAACCACAACTTCGCGCTCGGCAACAACCTCGCCGTCCCGTACGTCACCGGGGGAACCGTCGTCTTCCTCAACAACGACACCACGGCGCTGGCGGGCTGGCTGGAGCCGCTGGTCGAGGCACTCGAGGATCCCGAGGTGCTCGCGGTGCAGCCGCTGCTGCTCTACCCGAGCGGGTCGGTGCAGTCGGCCGGGGTCGTCTTCCCGCCCTACGGCGGGCTGCCCTACAACATGCTCGCCGAGTACCCGCCCGAGGACGCCGCCGGCCTCGAGGGCCACCGGTTCTCGGCGCTGACCGGTGCGGCGCTGGTGATGCGCTACCGCGACGTCGTCACATGTGAGGGCTTCGACCCGATCTTCACCAATGGCATGGAGGACGTCGACCTGTGCCACCGGCTCGCGGAGCTGCGGCCGGGTTCCTTCCGGGTCGTTACCTCCTCGCAGGTCGTCCACCACGAGTCGAAGTCGAAGGGCCGCTTCGCGCGCGCCCCGCGCAACCGGCTGATCTATCTCGACCGCTGGGTCGGGCGCACCGAGCCTCGCGACGACGTGGCCGCGTGGGCGGCCTGTGGTTACCAGGTCGTCGGCCGCGCGACGGCCGGCGAGCCGACCGGTCCCGCGAAGACGTACGCCGCAACCCGGCCGATCCTCGCGCCGCTGCCGCGCGCCTCCGTGATCGAGGGGGTCCCGCAGCTGCGTTGGTCGATCAAGATCTCCGCCCCCGGGGCGCCGGAGGGCGAGCGGTGGGGCGACACCCACTTCGCCCGGGCGCTGGCGCGCTCGCTTGGCAGGCTCGGCCAGTCGGCGGTCGTCGACCACCACTACGAGTGGGAGCGGCCGAGCTCGCTCGACGACGACGTCGTGGTCACCCTGCGCGGCCTCTCGCGCTACTTCCCCGCGCCCGACGGCCGGATCAACATCGGCTGGGTGATCTCCCACCCCGACACCGTCACCCGCGCCGAGGCGGCCGGCTTCGACCGGCTGCTGGCGGCCGGGCCGGCTTGGGCCGAGCGGATGTCGGCACGCTGGGGGATCCGCATCGACCCGCTCCTGCAGGCCACCGACCCCGAGCTGTTCAACCCCGACCGCGCGCTGCCCGACTCCGGTCACCCGGTCCTCTTCGTCGGCACCTCGCGCGACGTCGAGCGCCCGATCATCCACGACGCCGTCGCGGCTGGGCTGCCGCTCTCGGTCTACGGCCACGGCTGGGAGCCCTACATCCCGCGCCACTACGTCAAGGCCCAGCACATGTCGAACACCCGGCTCGGCGCCGAATACCGGGCCGCCGGGGTCGTGCTCAACGACCACTGGGCCGACATGCGCGACTACGGCTTCATCTCGAACCGGCTCTTCGACGCCGTCGCCTCCGGTGCCCGGGTCATCTCCGACGACGTCGTCGGCCTCCGTGACGTCTTCGGCGACACCGTGCAGGTCTACCAGACCCCGGACGACCTGGTGAAGTGGTCCTCGATGCCCGACCCCTCGGTCGTCTTCGGCACCGACGAGCACATCCGCGCCGAGGCCGCCCGCATCCACCGCGACCACGGCTTCGACGCCCGCGCCCGCACCCTCCTCGACATCGCCCTCGAGGAGCGCGCCAAGCGATAGCCGAGACGACCGGAGCGAGGTCGAGCGGCGAGCTTGCCGTCCGCTCGCGCCGAGCGAGGGAGTAGGTAGTTTGGGACACTTCGGTCCTTCTACTGGGCGGTAACGGACGAGAACGTCCCGAACTATCTGGTGGGTTCGGCTGGCCGTAAGGTGTCTGACGGCGACGACGGCACACGGACAAGGGGAGACGGCTTGAGCAGCGACCGGCGCAGGCTCGAGCGGTTGATGCAGGAGTCCGTTCGGGTCTCGCCGGCGCCGTGGAGTCACTCGCCCGCGTGGCGCGCGAGCGTGACGCTGCTCGTCGGACTCGTGACACTGGCCGTGACCGGACACATCGAGCTGGCCGCGTACGCCTGCTTCGGCACCTTCGCCTCGATCTACGGCGGCCGTCAGCCGCTGCGCGGCCGGTGGCGGACCCAGACCGCGGCCGGGGCGCTGATGTGTGCCGCGGTCCTGTGCGGTGCGCTCGTCGCGACCTCCTCGCACCGGGCCTGGCTCGTCATCCCCGTCGCCGCGGTGTGGGCCGCGGTCGGGTCGGTTCTGTCGGACCGGTACGTGCTGCGGCCGCCGGGCCCGATGTTCCCGGTCTTCGCGGTGGCGACGTGCGCGGCGCTTCCGGTGACCTTCTCCGGGGTCGGGGTGGCGGTCGGGGTGGCAGCTGCCGCGGCGCTGATCGCGGTGGTTCTCGGCCTGCTCGAGGAGCGCCTGGTCGGGACCGGAGCGACGGTCGAGGCGAACCGCGGTGAGGTCCGGATCGACCACGCCACGGCGGTCGTCGCCGCGGTCGTGGTCGCCGGCACCGTCTCGACCGCGCTCGGGCTGAGCCACACCTACTGGGCGATGGTGGCCGCGGCGGTGCCGTTCGGCGTCAGCGGCCTGCTCGCCCAGACGACCCGCGGGCTGCAACGCGTGGTCGGCACCATCGTCGGCCTGCTCCTGGCGGCTGCGCTGCTCTCGGTCTCCCTCCCCGCCCTCGTCCTCGCGATGGTCGTCGCCGCGCTTCAAGCCGTCACCGAGCTGCTCGTCGGGCGTCACTACGGCCTCGCGCTCGTCTCGATCACCCCGCTGTCGCTGCTGATGGTGCAGCTCGGCCATCCGCAACCGGTCGACGCGCTGCTGTGGTCGCGCTTCGCCGAGACTCTCCTCGGGGTGGTCGTGGGGCTCGCTGCCGCCTTCGCCCTCCGTGAGTTCCGGCGGCTATCGCCTGCGGGGGTGGAGTAGAGGATTACGCGCCGAGTCGGCGCAACCGCGCGCCTCGCTCGCTTCGCTTCGCTCCAAGGCGCGCAGTTGCGCCGACTCGGCTACACACTGCGCGCAGTTGTGCCGACTCGGCTACACACCTACTTCTCGAAGACTGCTTGGTCGAGCACGCGCCGCTCGTCGTCGGCGAGGACGAGGAGGTCCTCGCGGGGGAGGCCGGTGCCTTCGCCGGTGGGGGAGAGGTTGATGAAGAACTCGTGCTTGACGGTGTCGTGGAAGGAGGTCTCGCGCATCGAGATGAAGTCGAGGTCGGCGAGGTCCTGGAGCAGCAGGCGGAGGTGGTTAGGGGTGCAGACCCAGTTGTGGGTGTCGATGTAGCGCTCCCCGCGCCGAGCCTCCGCACCACTCGCCTTCACCGCATCCAGGCCGTTGGCGAAGGTGTAGTCGCCCTTGTGGCGCGGGCCCCAGGCGGTGATGCCGCCGTGCTTGGCGGCGTTGAGCCGCTCCTCGATGACCGCCCCCATGGTGTGCACCGACGAGGGGTAGAGCGAGGCGTCGATGACGCGCGACAGCGAGGCGCGCTCGCGGAAGCGGTCGAAGCAGTAGCGGTGGTCGGGGATGACCAGCGCCAGCACCCCGTCGGGGTTGAGCAGCTTCTCGCACTCGTTGAGGAAGTCGATCATCGAGGTGGTGTGCTCGATGACGTGGGAGGCGACGACGAGGTCGAACCGCTCCGGAATCACCTCTGACCAGGGAGTTCCCGGCCGGAAGACGTAGTCGACCTCCTCGATGTCATCGGGGTTGTACTGCGAGAAACCCGAATACCGCTGGACCAGACCCTCGCGGTCGAGATAGTCGACGATGCGTACGTCGTAGCCGTCCCGCTTGGGCAGGATCGCGTTGTGGGCGGGGCCGATCTCCAGGATCAGGGCGTCGGGCTTGACCCCGGCGAGCACCTGCTCGCGGCGCAGCTCCAGCCGGTCCAGTCCCGGGATCGCCGGCACCGCGGTGGTCCGGTTGCGGTCGCCCTGCAGCCCCTCCACCTTCGTACGCAGCTTCTGGTTGCGCTGCTTGAGCTCGTCGATCCGGTCGTGCAGGCGCGCGGCCTCGGCATCGGCGGCACGGACGGTCTGCAGACCCGCTGCGGCGAGGCCGCGGCGTACGGCGCCCCTGAAGGTGGGCAAGACAGGTCCTCCTGGTGATGAGAGTTCAGCGTGTGCGGGGTGGGATGTAGGGCTCGGCGGCCAGCGCGGCGCGGCCGCGCTCGGCGCCCAGCGCGTGCTCGTCGTCGGGCACGGCCTTGTCGGTCTCGGGATCGAGCACGTCACCGAGGAGGTCGGGCAGCAGTGCCCGCCCGTGCACGATCCGCAGGTGGTTGGTCAGCCAGTCGTCGAACACGTAGTCGCCGGAGAAGGCACCGGCGGCGAGCTCGGCGCGCGTCGGCGCGCGCGCCAGATACGCGTCCTGCAGCGTCCCGGCCAGGTAACGCTGATAGTCCCGCATCCCGTGGTGGCGCGGGCTCGGCCTCAGGTCGGGGTTGGCCTCGTAGCCTTTGCCTGCGTTGACGACCTTGCGCTCCAGCTGCGCCCAGGAGCGCCAGGGCAGGTGGAGCACCTCCATGGCGACCTCGTCGGCGGGCTGGCCGTTGCTGCTCAGCGAGACGAAGTGGTTGCCCTGGACGACCTTGATGTCCGACTCCCCGCGGTGGATCGCGTTCGGCGTGGGGTGGGCGTGCAGCCCGACCGCCTCGAGCCGCTCGTCGGGGCGCCGGTCGCGCCACTGGAGCCGGGTGATGCCGCCGCCCTTCCAGGCGGGCGGGCCGACGAGGTTCTCGACCTCGACGGTGAAGGCGTTCAGCGACAGAGGAGTGGCCTCGAGCGCCTGGCGTACGGTCAGGCCCTTGTCCTTGGGCATCAGGAACTCGTCGGCGTCGAGGTTGAGCACCCAGTCGGCGCGGAAGTGGGTGCGCGCCCGCCGGGCCATCTCGGTGACGACCTTGCCCTGCTGCTTCTCGTGGACGGGGTCGTGATGGAGCTCGACCCGCCCCGTCGCGGCGTAGCGCTCGAGCACCTCGGTGGTGCCGTCGACCGATGCGTTGTCCGTGACGATCAACGTGTCGACACCCTGGTCCAGGTGGTGCTCGATCATCGCGGCGACGATGTCGACCTCGTCCCGGACCATCATTGTCCCGATGATCCTCATGCGGTGAAACACTACCGGCCCGGTGTACGTTGTCGAGATCCCGCGCCGTACCACGGACGCCCCCGCCCGCGGCGCGCGTGCCGTTGTGGGCTCCGAGCGCGGGGTGTGCAAGGGTGGACGCCGTGCTGACCATCCTTGTCATCTTCGTGGCGATGCTTCTCATCGTCGCGCTTGCCGGACTCGTGATCGTCTACACGGTCTTCCCCCACCGCGGACAGAAGATGCCGTACGCCACCAAGCTCGGTGAGGCGATGGAGCGGGCTGTCGACACGGCCCCCACGCTCAGTCCGGCCACCCGCCTGCAGACCCGCCGCGAGGACCATCTGGCCGAGCTGTTCGGTGAGCGCAAGCCAGGAACTACGGAAAAGAACGCCTAGTTTGATTGGATGAGGTCCATGGAAATGGTCACCCTCATCGTCATCATCGCGATCGCCGCTGTCGCGATCATCGGCGGCGGCATCGTCGGTCTGGTCACCAGCACCCGGCGCCGCAAGGACCGTTCGCTGCCGTCGCAGGCGCAGACCGATGTCATCACCCGCCCCGAGGCACCGGCGACCGGGGAGCCGGCGGTCGAGGAGGCCGAGCCCGAGACGGCGGGGCCCGCCACTCCCGTCATCGAGAAGCCGGAGAGCACGGCCTCGCGCCTGGTGCGGCTGCGCCAGCGGCTCGCCGGCTCGAACGCGCTGGGCCGGGGCCTGCTCAACCTGCTCTCGACCGACCAGCTCGACGAGGACACCTGGGAGTCCATCGAGGATCTGTTGCTCACCGCCGACATCGGCGTCACTCCGACCCAGGAGCTGGTCGAGGGCCTGCGCACGCGGCTGCGCGTCGAGGGCGGCAAGGTCGACCCGAAGGCGGCGCTGCGCGACGAGCTGATCAAGCTGGTCGACCCCGGCATGGACCGCCGGCTCCAGGTCAGCGGCGCCGACGGCGCCCCCGGTGTGGTGCTGATGGTCGGCGTCAACGGCACCGGCAAGACCACCACGACCGGCAAGCTCGCCCGCATCCTGGTCTCCGAGGACCGCAAGGTCGTCCTCGGTGCCGCCGACACCTTCCGTGCCGCGGCCGCCGAGCAGCTCACCACCTGGGGCGAGCGCGTCGGCGTCGAGGTCGTCCGCGGCCCGGAGGGCACCGACCCGGCCAGCGTCGCCTTCGACTCGGTCAAGGAGGGCCTCGACACCGGCGTCGACACCGTCATCGTCGACACCGCCGGCCGGCTGCAGAACAAGGCCGGCCTGATGGACGAGCTCGGCAAGGTCAAGCGCGTCATCGAGAAGCAGACCCCGGTCACCGAGGTGCTGCTCGTCCTCGACGCCACCACCGGCCAGAACGGCCTCATCCAGGCCCGGGTCTTCAGCGAGGCCGTCGCCGTCAGCGGCATCGTCCTCACCAAGCTCGACGGCTCCGCCAAGGGCGGCATCGTCGTCGCCGTCCAGCGCGAGCTCGGCGTTCCGGTCAAGCTCGTCGGCCTCGGCGAGGGGCCCGACGACCTGGCCCCGTTCACCCCCGAAGCCTTCGTCGACGCGCTTCTGGGCTAGTAACGACTCCCGCATGGCAGGATCGCCGGTATGCGTCATTCACTCGCCGGCAGGGCAGAGACCTCCATGCAGGCCCGCCTGCTCGCCCAGCTCCGCGACGAGGGCCCGCTGTCGCGGGTGCAGCTCGCCGATCGGCTGAACGTCTCCCGCACAACCATCGCGGCCGAGGTCGGTCGGCTCACCGAGCTGGGCATGGCCCACGAGGTGGGGCCGGCGGCCTCTCGGGGCGGCCGGCGCTCGACCCTGGTCGACCTGGCGCCGGACATCCGGTTCGTCGGCATCTCCATCGGCGCCACCAGCATGTCGGTCGGCCTCACCGACGGGCGGCTCTCGGTGATCGACACCCGCACCCGCGCCTGTGACATCCGCAGCGGCCCGGAGAAGGTGCTCGCGACCGCGCTCGACGAGGTCCGCGCGCTCCTGGACGAGCACGGCGTCACCGAGCCGATGGGGGCGGGCGTCGGCGTACCGGGGCCGGTCGACTTCCACCGTGGCGTCTCGGTGTCGCCGCCGATCATGCCGGGCTGGGACGGCTACCCGGTACGCGACGCGGTCGCTCGCGAGCTGGGCTGTCCGGTCGTGCTCGACAACGACGTCAACGTGCTCGCGGCGGGGGAGCAGCACGCCGGTGTCGCCCGTACCGCCCGTGACTTCCTCTATGTCAAGATCGGCACCGGCATCGGCTGCGGCATCGTCGTCGACGGGGAGCTCTACCGCGGCGTCGACGGCTGTGCCGGCGACATCGGCCACATCCGCGTCGAGGACTTCGGCCCGACCTGCGCCTGCGGCAACACCGGCTGCCTGGAGGCGTTCTCCGGGGGAGCGGCGCTCGCCCGCGAGGCGCTCGCCGCGGCCCGGTCCGGGCGTTCGCCGGTGCTGGCCGAGCTGCTCGCGGAGAAGGGCGAGCTGAGCGCCGAGGACATCGCCGTGGCGGTGGCTCGCGGCGACGCCCAGGCTGTCCAGCTCATCCGGGAGAGCGGCCACCGCATCGGTCAGGTGCTCGCCAGCCTGGTCTCGTTCTTCAACCCCGGTCTCATCGTCATCGGTGGCCGGGTCAGCAAGCTGGGCCACGGCCTGCTCGCCGAGATCCGCAGCGTGACCTACCGCCGCTCGCTACCGCTGGCGACCGGCAACCTGCCGATCGTGCTCAGCGAGCTGGGTGACGAGGGCGGGGTCATCGGCGCCGCCCACCTGATCAGCGCCTCGGTCTACGCGCCCAGCAGCGGAGAGGCGTAGACCCCACTTCCGACGGCTCCAGAGGCCCACTATCGTCCCATCTTTCGAAATTCTCTTGCGAAAGTACGCAAGTCGCTTGACGTGACCAGCGTCACATCGCTACGTTCGCGGACGATCTCGCTCCCCTCCCATGACAGCGAGAGAAGGAGATGGACCGTGCGCAGATTCACCCTCTGGAGCGTCGCCACCACCGTGGTCTCCGGCCTCCTGGTTCTCCCCCTCACGACGTCCGCGGACGCGGCCCCCACGGCCGACCCGCCGCCGGACTCCGACTTCGAGAAGGTGACCCTCAACGATCGCCCCGGTGAGCCGATGGACCTCGCGGTCCTGCCCAACGGGGACGTCCTCCACACGACCCGTGCCGGGAAGGTGTGGCTCAACGATGCCGACACCGGCGTCAACAGCGTCGCTGCCGAGTTCGACGTCTACCAGCACGACGAGGAGGGTCTGCAGAGCATCGCTCTGGACCCTGGCTACAACGGCCGGACCAACAAGTGGGTCTACGTCTACTACTCGCCGCCGATGAACACCCCCGTCGACGACCCGGCCACGCCGGACGTCAACGAGGGCGACGCCCCGGAGTACGGCACGCCCGCCGACTTCGCGCCGTTCAAGGGTGCGATCCGCCTCTCGCGCTACCAGTACGCGGGCGGCAAGATCGACCTGTCCACGGAGCAGCAGATCATCGACGTACCGGTGGACCGGGGGCGCTGCTGCCACGTCGGCGGCGACATCGTCTTCGACTCCGCGGGCAACCTGATCCTCGCCACCGGTGACGACACCGACCCGTTCCAGTCCGACGGGTACGCCCCGCTCGACGACCGGGAGAACCGCAGCCCTGCCTTCGATGCGCGGCGTACGGCGGCCAACACCGACGACCTGCGCGGCAAGATCCTCCGGATCAAGCCGAAGGCCGGTGGCGGCTACACCGTCCCCGCCGGGAACCTGTTCGCTCCGGGCACCGACAAGACCCGCCCGGAGATCTACGCGATGGGTCTGCGCAACCCGTTCCGGATCGAGATCGACCCGCAGACCGACCGCATCTTCGTGGCCGACTACTCACCTGACGCCGGCACCGCGAACCCGGACCGCGGACCGGCGGGCCAGGGCAAGTGGACGGTCGTCACGAAGCCGGCCAACTACGGCTGGCCGCTGTGTGCGACCGCCGAACTGCCCTACCGCGACTACGACTTCGCGACCGGGACCTCGGGACCGGCCTTCGACTGCGACGCCCCGGTCAACGACTCGCGGCACAACACCGGCCTGACCCAGCTCCCGCCGGTCACCCAGCCGACCGTCTGGTACACCTACGGCCAGTCCGAGAAGTTCCCTGAGCTCGCCACCGGCGGCATCGCGCCGATGGCCGGCCCGGCGTACGACTTCCAGAAGTCGGCCACGAAGGACCCGCTCTCCGGGGCCTGGCCGGAGTACTACGACGGCGTTCCGCTGTTCGCCGAGTGGGGCCGGGACTACATCAAGGGCATGCGGCTCGACGCCGACGGCGAGCTCACCGGCATCGAGTCGGTGCTCTCCACCTTCGTCACGGACAACGTGATGGACCTGGAGTTCGGCAAGGACGGCTCGCTCTACATGCTCGAGTACGGCGACGGGTTCTTCAGTGAGAACGAGGAGGCCCAGGTCTCCCGGATCGACTACATCGCCCGCACCGGCAATCACACCCCGAAGCCGGTGATCAGTGCCGACAAGACCGCAGGTCAGCCGCCGCTGACCGTCGCCTTCGACAGCGCCGGGACGACCGACCCCGACGGCGACAAGCTCGTCTACCAGTGGGACTTCGACGGTGACGGCACCTTCGACGCCACCGGGAAGACCGCCACCCACACCTACGCCGAGCCGGGGGCCTACCGGGCCACCCTGACGGTCACGGACAAGGGCAAGACGGGTCGCGGCAAGCATGCGTCCGCGGACGTCGACGTGGTCGTCGGCAACGATGTGCCGGTGGTGACCCTGGCGACCAGTCCGGCACCCGGCGAGGCGTTCCACTTCGGTGACACGGTGCACTTCCAGGTCGAGGTGACCGACGACCAGCCGGTCGACTGCGACCGGGTCTCGGTGACGTACGTCCTCGGCCACGATGAGCACGGGCACCCGCAGTCCACGGCGAACGGCTGCAGCGGCTCGATCGTGACGACCGTCCCGGGCGGCCATGACCCCGGGCAGGACGACCTGAATGCCGTCTTCGTGGCCGAGTACACCGATCCAGGTGACGGCGACATCCCGGCACTCACCGGCAGCGACGAGGTGGTGATCGCTCCCAGCGAGTGACCCTCGCGAATCGACCCGAAAGGGGCATCCGGCCAATCACGGCCGGGTGCCCCTTTCGGCTACTTTGTCCAATTACTTTTCAAAGTTCGACAGAAACTTTGCAGAAACCGTCGCGAAAGCCTTGTACAACGTGAGCCGGGTCACTAGTTTGTCTCTCGGCCACCGAATTCTGTGACTGCCATCACAGATGTGGCTGTTGAGCGACCCCCACCACGAACCCCGGACAGGAGGCCACCGTGCGCGATGCCGACATCACCGTGCGGGTCTCCGCCACTGCCGACCCGGCTGCGGTCCGGTCCGCGCGGATGGGCCTGCTGCTCCGGTCGCTGCGCGACGGCGGTCCCCGCTCGCGGGGCCGCCTGGCCGAGGAGACCGGGCTGACCCGCACGGTCGCGGCCGGGCTAGTCGACGAGCTCGCCGAGCTCGGGCTGGTCTCGTGCGAGGACGCCGGCCGCCGCGGCGCCGGGCGCCCCGGCGTCCGGGTCCGGCTCGTCGGCCGCTCGGTATGCGGGGTCGGCGCCGAGATCAACGTCGACCACCTCGCCGTCGTCGCCCTCGACCTGGCCGGCTCGGTGATCGCCGAGTTCCGCCTCGGCATCGACGGCCGCAGCCTTCCCCCGGAGGGCGTGCTGGCCGAGCTCACCGGTCTGGTCGCCGACGCCCTCGCCGAGGCACGGACCGCCGGCGCCGCCGTCGCCGGCATCACCGTCGGCGTCGCCGGCCTCGTCGACACCGCCACGCAGCGGGTCACCCTCGCGCCCAACCTCGGCTGGCGCGAGATCGACGTCGTCGAGGACGTACGCCGCCGGCTCGCCGACGTGGTCGTGGCGGTGCCGCCGGTGCGGGTGGCCAACGAGGCCACCCTGGCGGCGACCGCCGAGCTCGACCCAGCCGACGCCGACCGTGCCGACATGGTGGTGCTCTACGGCGAGGTAGGCCTGGGCGGCGCTGTCGTCAGCGGCGGCCGGGTGGCGCCGGGCCGGCACGGCTGGGCCGGCGAGATCGGCCACCTCCCGGTCGACCCGCGCGGTCGCCTCTGCGGCTGCGGCCGCACCGGCTGCTGGGAGACCGTGGTCGGCCTGCGGGCCCTGCTCGAGGCGGCCACCGACCCCGACGACCCGATCCGCGACCCCGCGCTCAACCTGGAGGAGCGGCTCGCCACCCTGGTCGAGCGGGCCCGGCTCGCCGACGGCCGCACCCTGGCCGCGCTGGACGAGGTCGGGACCTGGCTCGGCACCGGCGCCGCCGTCCTGGTCAACACGCTCAACCCCGGCACGGTCGTGCTCGGCGGCTACTTCGCCACGCTCGGCGAGTGGCTGCGCCCGGCGGTCGAGGCCCGGCTCGCCGCCGACGTCCTCGCGCCGCGGGCCGGCGGCACCCGGGTCGCGATCTCGGCCTTCGGCCCCACCGCCGCCGTACGCGGCGGCGCACTGGTCTCCCTGGAGCCGGTGCTCTCGGACCCCACCGCCCTCGCCGACCTGCCCGAACTGCACGGAGGAACCCGATGACCCAGTCCCCGACGCCGTCGCCCGACGGCCCCACCGCCGACGCGGTCGGGGGTGACGTACTGCTGGAGATGACCGGGATCGTGAAGCGGTTCCCCGGCGTGCTCGCCCTCGGCGGCGTCGACCTCGACGTCCGTGCGGGGGAGGTGCACTGCCTGCTCGGGCAGAACGGTGCCGGCAAGTCGACCCTCATCAAGGTGCTCTCGGCGGCGTACCAGCCCGACGAGGGGGAGATCCTCTGGGAGGGCGAGCCGGTCCGGCTGACCACGCCGGTCGCCGCCATGAAGCGCGGCATCTCGACCATCTACCAGGAGCTCGACCTGGTGCCCGGGCTCACCGTGACCGAGAACGTCTTCCTCGGCCACGAGCTCGCCACGGCCGGGTTCAGCCGCCGCGCCGAGGCGACCCAGCGGGTGCGTACGCTCCTGGCCCGGCTCGGCCACAGCGAGGTCGACCCGAACCGTCTGGTCGGTGACCTCTCACCGGCCGGGCAGCAGATCGTCAGCATGGCGCGGGCGCTGTCCCACGACACCCGCCTGCTCATCCTCGACGAGCCGTCGGCGGTCCTCGACCAGGAGGAGGTGGACAACCTCTTCCGGGTGGTCCGCGGCCTCACCGCGGAGGGCGTCGCGATCATCTACATCTCCCACCGCCTCGAGGAGATCCGCCAGATCGGCGACCGGATCACGGTCCTCAAGGACGGCCGCACCGTGGCCACCGGGCTCTCCGTCGCGGAGACCCCGACCCGGGAGCTGATCACGCTGATGACCGGCCGCGAGATCGAGTACGTCTTTCCCCAGCGCCCCGCGACGCGACCCGCTCGGGACACCACGCCGGTGCTCGAGGCCAGCGGCCTGTCCGGCGACCGCTTCCGCGACGTCGACCTGCGCGTCCACGCCGGCGAGATCGTCGGACTGGCGGGCCTGGTCGGCTCGGGCCGCTCGGAGATCCTCGAGACGATCTACGGCGCCCGCCGCTCCAGCGCGGGCACGGTCAGCGTCAACGGTCGACGGCTGCGGCGCGGCTCGGTCCGCGCCGCCGTGGCCGCCGGGATCGGGCTGGCTCCCGAGGAGCGCAAGAGCCAGGGACTGCTGCTCGACCAGGCCGTCTACCGCAACGTGACGGTCTCGTCCCTGAACAGGTTCTCCATGGGCAGCTTCCTGGACAGCGGCGCCGAGCGGCGCGCCGCCGAGGAGCTCAGCCGCTCCCTCGACGTACGTCCCGCGGGGGTGGACCGCCCGGTCCGCAACCTGTCGGGCGGCAACCAGCAGAAGGTCGTGCTCGCCCGGTGGCTGCTGCGCGACTGCAAGGTGCTGCTCCTCGACGAGCCCACCCGGGGCGTCGACGTCGGGGCACGCACCGAGATCTACAACCTCGTCCGCCGCCTGGCAGACGAAGGTGTCGCCGTGGTCGTGGTGTCCAGCGAGGTGGAGGAGGTGCTCGGTCTCGCCGACCGGGTCCTCGTCATCAGCGAGGGCTCCGTCGTCCACGAGGGACCCGCCACCGAGATCGACGAGTCGAAGGTCCTGGACCTCGTGATGGAAGGAGAGGTCGCATGAGCGACACCCCCACGGACGCTGCGGTGACCCCGGCGGCGACCCCGGCCGTGACCCCGGCGGACACGGCCCGGGTGGAGAAGGAGGCTGCGGGCGGCCGCAGGGCCGAACCAGGGGGCCTCGTCCGGCTGCTGCGCAGCGGTGGCGGCCACAACCTGGGTCTGGTCCTGGCGCTCGCGCTGCTGGCCCTGGTCGGTGTCGTCTCCGGTGGCGAGCGGTTCGCCTCGGTCGACAACGTGATGACGATCCTGCGTCTCGCCGCGGTGATCGGCGTGGTCAGCATCGGGATGACGTTCGTCATCACCGGCGGCGGCATCGACCTCTCGGTGGGTGCGCTGGTCGCGCTCTCCTCGGTCTGGTGCACGACGCTGTCGACGCAGGCGATGGCCAACGACTACCACTGGATCTTCATCGTCACCACGGCCCTCCTGGTCGGGGCGGGCGCCGGCCTGATCAACGGGCTGCTGGTGGCGTACGGCGGGGTGGTGCCGTTCATCGCGACGCTGGCGATGATGGCCAGTGCCCGCGGTCTGGCCGAGATCATCTCGGCGCGCAAGACCCAGATCGTCAGCGTGCCGGGCTTCACCGATGCGCTCTCCCGGGACGTCCTGGGGATCTCGCTGCTGATCTGGATCTTCGTCATCGTCGCCGTGATCGGCTGGGTGGTGCTCAACCGCACCACCTTCGGCCGGCGCACCCTCGCCATCGGCGGCAACCCGGAGGCCTCGCGCCTGGCCGGCATCAATGTACGCCGCCACACCGTGCTGCTCTACGTGCTCGTCGGCCTCTGCTGCGGCATCGCCGCGGTCATGCTGGTCGCCCGCACCACGACCGGCAGCGCGACCCACGGTCAGCTCTACGAGCTCGAGGCGATCGCGGCCGTCGTCATCGGCGGCACGCTGCTCTCGGGTGGCCGCGGCACCATCGTCGGCACCGTCTTCGGCGTGCTGATCTTCGCGACCCTCACCAACGTGTTCGTGATCAACAACCTCTCGATCTCCGCTCAGGCCTTCGTCAAGGGCCTGATCATCGTCGCCGCCGTGCTGCTGCAGAAGCGGTTCGCCCGACGGCCCGGGTCATGACGGCCGTACGTCCTCGGACTCATCCCTCCTCCACCCTCGCCCGACCAAGGAGCACCTCCATGAAACTGAAGTCCACAGCAAGAATCGCGGTGGCCGGCCTCGCTGCGCTCGCCCTCTCGGCCTGCATCAGCAACACCCCCGAGAAGTCCGACAACGTCGGCGGTACGTCCAACGCCAAGGCCGGCTCCAACGACGAGAAGGGCGACCAGGTCGTCATCGGCTTCTCGGCGCCTGCCGCCGACCACGGCTGGATGGGCGCGATCAGCGACCAGGCGAAGGCCGCGGGCGACTCCTACGAGGACGTCGACCTGCGCGTGGCGGAGGGCACCAACGACGTCAGCCTCCAGATCAGCCAGGTCGAGACCTTCATCAACGACAAGGTCGACGCCATCGTGCTGCTGCCCTTCGACGGTGCCGCGATGACCCCGGTCGCGCTCAAGGCCATGCAGGCGGGCATCCCGGTCATCAACGTCGACCGTGAGTTCAACGACGCCAACGCCGCCCGGGTCACCGTGCTCGGCGACAACTACGGCATGGGCGTCTCGGCCGGGGCGTACGTCTGCGAGCAGGCCGACGGCAACAAGAACGCCGTCGTCGCCGAGATCGCCGGCATCGACTCGCTGCCGCTGACCCAGGACCGCAGCAAGGGCTTCAAGGACGCGCTGGCCGAGTGCGGTCTCGACGTCGACAACCGCGTCGCTGCCGACTTCACCGTCGAGGGCGGCGAGAAGGCGGCCGCCAACCTGCTCCAGGCCGCGCCGAAGATCGACTTCCTGTGGAACCACGACGACGACCAGGGCGTCGGTGTCCTGGCCGCGATCCGCAACGCCGACCGTGACGAGTTCACCATGATCGGCGGCGCCGGCTCGGCCAACGCGATGCGCGAGATCCAGTCCGGCAAGAGCGTCCTCAAGGCCACCGTCATCTACCCGTCCACGCAGGCCGCCGACGGCATCAAGCTCGCCCGGCTCCTGGTGCAGCAGAAGGCGATGTCCGACCTGGTCGAGGTGACCGTGCCGCGCACCATCCAGCTGGACGCGCCGGTCGTCACCGAGAAGAACGTGGACGAGTTCCTGCCCACGGCCTTCGAGTCCTG
Organism: Nocardioides sp. NPDC051685; assembly: GCF_044453405.1. Taxonomy (NCBI): domain Bacteria; kingdom Bacillati; phylum Actinomycetota; class Actinomycetes; order Propionibacteriales; family Nocardioidaceae; genus Nocardioides; species Nocardioides sp. NPDC051685. The sequence goes on from NZ_JBITCR010000009.1 coordinate 130,869, forward strand.
ACCCACGCCCGACTGCAAGGTCGCTCCGTGCTCGGGCACGGAGCGGCACCACCGAGACACAGGATCGAGTTCCGATGACCGAGCAGAACGCCACGCTCGGGGTGGGGATGATCGGCTACGCCTTCATGGGCGCCGTCCACTCCCACGCCTGGCGAAGTGCCCACCGCTTCTTCGACCTTCCCCTGACCCCGCGGATGCAGGTCCTCTGCGGCCGTGACGCGACCCGCGTGGCCGAGGCCGCCGACCGGTTCGGCTGGGAGGAGAGCGTCACCGACTGGCGAGACGTGATCGCCCGCGACGACGTCGACCTGGTCGACGTGTGCACGCCCGGCGACACCCACGCGGAGATCGCGATCGCCGCGCTCGAGGCCGGCAAGCACGTGCTGTGCGAGAAGCCGCTGGCCAACAGCGTGGCCGAGGCGGAGCGGATGGCCGCGGCCGCCGCGGTGGCCGCCGAGCGTGGGGTGCGGGCGATGGTGGGGTTCACCTACCGCCGGGTGCCAGCGATCGCGCTGGCCCGGAAGCTGGTCGCCGACGGTCGGCTCGGTGAGCTCCACCATGTGCGCGCGCAGTATCTCCAGGACTGGCTGGCCGACCCCGAGACGCCGCTGAGCTGGCGTCTCGACAAGGCCAAGGCCGGCTCGGGTGCGCTCGGCGACATCGGGGCCCACGTCATCGACCTGACCCAGCACATCACCGGCGACCGCATCCTGGAGGTCTCCGGGATGCTGGAGACGTTCGTCAAGGAGCGCCCGGTGGCCTCGGCCTCCTCGGGGCTGTCCGCTTCCGCGGGAGCCGGACGCGGTCCGGTCACCGTCGACGACGCCGCGGTCTTCATGGCCCGGTTCGCGGGGGGAGCTGTCGGTTCCTTCGAGGCCACCCGCTTCGCCACCGGCCGCAAGAACGCGATCCGGATCGAGATCAACGGGTCGAAGGGCAGCCTGGCTTTCGACTTCGAGGACATGAACGTCCTGCACTTCCACGACGCGACCATCCCGGATGCCGAGGGCGGCTTCCGCCGGATCGTCGTCACGGAGCCCGAGCACCCGTGGATGGCCGCTTGGTGGCCCCCTGGCCACGGCCTCGGCTACGAGCACGGCTTCACCCACCAGGTCGTCGACCTCGTCCGGGCGCTCGGTGAGGGCACCGAGCCGACCCCGACGTTCGCCGACGGCCTCCAGGTGCAGCGCGTGCTCGCCGCCGTCGAGACCAGCTCCGACACCAGGTCGTGGCAGGAGATCCCCACCTGACCCGACCCCGCCGTCGCCCTCGCCCCTGAAACTCCTCCACTCAGCTCGAAGGGACACCAACATGTTGTACGGATCGAGACGGATCAGAACCCTGATCGCGGGCGCTGCCCTGGTGGCAGTCGCGGGACTGGCCCCGGGCCTGTCACCGGCACCGGCCGCGAGCGCCGACGGCGTCGGCGGGAGCGAGGGGGTGGGGACGTACGACGTCCTGGTCTTCTCCAAGACCGCCGGGTTCCGGCACGGGTCCATCCCCGACGGCATCGCGGCGATCGAGCGGCTGGGAGCCGAGAACGGCTTCACCGTGACCGCGACCGAGGACGCGGCGGTGTTCAACGACACCGACCTGGCGGCGTACGAGGCGGTGCTGTGGCTCTCCACGACCGGTGACGTGCTGGACGCGGGGCAGCAGGCGGCCTTCGAGCGCTACATCGAGGGCGGTGGCGGCTACGTGGGGGTCCACGCGGCCTCCGACACCGAGTACGACTGGCCCTGGTACGGCGGCCTCGTCGGCGCCTACTTCGCCGGTCACCCCGCCCAGCAGACCGCGACGGTGAAGGTGCACGCGCACAACACCGCGGCGACCGCCGAGCTGCCGAAGCGGTGGACGCGCTGGGACGAGTGGTACAGCTTCCGCGACCGTCCGGCCGACTCTATCCGGGTCCTCGCCGGCCTCGACGAGGGCAGCTACGACCCGGGCCGGTTCGCCATGGGCGACCCGCACCCGATCGCCTGGTGCCACCGCTACGACGGCGGCCGCGCCTTCTACACCGGCATGGGCCACACCTCGGAGTCGTTCACCGAGCCCGCGTTCCTCTCCCACGTGCTCGGGGGCATCGAGATGGTCGCCGGGGTCGCTCCGTTCCGCTGCGAGGCGGGCTGATGAGCGGGAGAGTCGGCGTCTGGCTGGTCGGTGCCTGCGGCTCGGTGGGGGTCACGACGACGGTCGGCGCCCTGGTCGTACGGGCCGGGCTCGCCGGACGGGTCGGGCTGGTGTCCGAGCAGCCCGAGATCGCCGCGGCCGGACTGCCCGCGCTCGACGACCTGGTGATCGGCGGACACGACCTGTGCGCCGAGCCGCTGGCCAAGCGGGCCGAGCGGCTCGCCGCGGGCGGGGTCGTCCCCGCCGGGATCCTGCCGGCGATCGCGAGCGAGCTGGAGGAGGTCGAGGGGCGGCTGCGTACGGGCTATGACCCGGCGGGCGCCGAGCCGCAGGGTGCTGCGGTCGAGCGGCTGGCCGCCGATCTGGTGGCCTTCCGCGAGGAGCACGGGCTCGAGCGGGTGGTCGTGGTGGACGTGGCGAGCACCGAGCCACCTGTCGAGGTCACCGACGGTGGGCCGCTCGCCGACCCCGACGCCCTGGAGCACGCGCTGGCCGCGGGGGAGTCGCCGCTGCCGGCCAGCTCGGTCTACGTCCTGGCGGCCTATCGGGCAGGCTGCCCGGTGGTCTCGTTCACGCCCAGCCCAGGGCCGAGGCTGCCGGTGCTCGTCACGCTCGCCGATCGGGCCGGGCTGCCGTGGGCGGGCTCGGACGGGAAGACCGGGGAGACGCTGCTGAAGTCCGCGCTGGCGCCGATGTTCTCGACGCGGGCGCTGCAGGTCAACGCCTGGGCCTCATACAACATGCTCGGCGGCGGTGACGGCGCCACCCTCGCCGACCCCGCCAACGCGCAGAGCAAGCTCGTCACCAAGGCCCAGGGGCTCGAGGCGATGCTCGGTCACCCGGTCGAGGGGCCGATGCACATCGACTACGTGCCCGACCACGGCGACTGGAAGACGGCCATCGACCACGTCTCCTTCGAGGGGTTCCTCGGGGTGCGGATGTCGCTGCAGTTCACCTGGAGCGGCTGCGACTCGGCACTGGCCGCGCCGCTGGTGCTCGACCTGGCGCGGCTCACCCTGCGCGCCGTCGAGGTGGGGGAGTCCGGTCCGCTTCCGTTCGGGTTCTTCTTCAAGGACCCGGCCGGCTCCACCGAGCACCGGCTCGGCACCCAGTGGGAGGAGCTGGTCGCCTGGTGCGGCCGGGTCGGTCGGGTGGACCGATGACCTCTCGAGCCCGCGCCTTCGCCGAGCTGGTCCGGCTGCCCGCGGCCCTCACCGTGCCGGGCGACACCCTGGCCGGGGCGGCCGCGGCCGGTCCGCTGCGCGCCCGGTCGCTCGCGATGCCGGCCGCCTCGGTGGCGCTCTACTGGGCCGGGATGGCGCTCAACGACTGGGCCGACCGGGACCTCGACGCCGTCGAGCGGCCCGAGCGGCCGATCCCGTCGGGCCGGGTCACCGCTCGGCAGGCGCTCGGGGCGGCCGTCGGTCTGACCGCGGCCGGTGTCGGGCTGGCCGCGCTCGCCGGAGGCCGTCCCGCCGCGGTGACGGCAGTGGCCCTGGCCGGGGCGGTGTGGGCCTACGACACCGTCCTCAAGGACACGCCCGTTGGTCCGGTGGCGATGGCGGCGGCCCGAGGTCTCGACGTGCTGCTCGGGGCGAGCGCGGGCGGGCGTACGCGGGCCGGGCTGGTGCCCGCCGGCCTGCTGGCCGCACACACCGCCGGGGTCACGATGCTCAGCCGGGGCGAGGTCCACGGCACCCGGCCGCTCACCGCGAGCCTCGCCGGCGGGGTCACGGTCGCGACCGGTCTGGCGGCGGCCGGCCACGGGCGGACGGCGCTTCCCGTCGCCCTCGCCGCGACGTACGCAGGCAGTGTCGGCTCCGCCCAGCTGGCCGCGGTCTCCTCGCCGGATGCCGGCACGGTCCGCCGGGCCACCGGTGCCGGGATCCGCGGCATGATCCCGCTGCAGGCCGCGCTCGTCGCCCGCCGCTCGCCCTTGGCCGCGGTCGGGCTGCTGGCCGCCGGCCCGATCGCCCGGGCCGCCTCGAGGGTGGTGTCACCGACATGAGCGCGCTGCGGTTCGGCTACGGCACCAACGGCATGCACAGCCACCGGCTCGAGGACGCCCTGACCGTCCTGGCCGACCTGGGCTATGACGGGGTCGCGCTGACCCTCGACCACCTCCATCTGGACCCCTACCGGCCGAACCTCGCCGGCCGCGTGGCGCGGATCGGCGACCGGCTGGACGAGCTCGGCATGTCCGTGGTGATCGAGACCGGCGCGCGCTACATCCTCGACCCGCTCCGCAAGCACCACCCGACCCTGCTTCACCCCGGCCCCGACGCGGGCCGCCGGGTGGACTACCTGCACCGTGCGGTCGAGGTCGCCGCCGACCTCGGTGCCGAGGCGGTCTCGTTCTGGTCGGGCGCGCTGCCGGACGGGGTCGCCGAGGAGCGGGCCTGGGGGCGCCTGTGCGACGGCGTGTGGCGGATCCTCGACCTCGCGCAGCGGCGCGGGGTCGTGTGTGCCGTCGAGCCCGAGCCCGGGCACTTCGTCGACACCCTCGATGCCGTGCTCGAGCTGCGGCGCCGCCTCGACGATCCCGAGCTGCTCCGGGTCACCCTCGACCTCGGTCACGTGGTCTGCAACGAGCCGCGCGGGATGGCCGAGACCATCCGACTGGCCGGTCCGCTGCTGGCCAACGTGCAGGTCGACGACATGGTCGAGGGCGTCCACGAGCACCTCGAGCTCGGCACCGGCGAGGTGGACTTCGCCGCCGCGCTCGGCACCCTCGTCGAGATCGGCTACACCGGTCTCGCCGCGCTCGAGCTGCCCCGGCAGTCCCATGCGGCCCCGGCCGTCGCCGAGCGCTCGCTCGCGTTCCTGCGCGAGACCCTCGCTGCCCTTCCCGACGACGAGGAGGTGCGGGCATGAACGAGACCCTTCTTGCAGGGTGGTGTGCCGAGATCGAGGCCGACCCGACCCGGATCCGGACCCGCTTCCCGGCCGCGGCCAGGGAGATCGGCCGCACACCGGGCACCTCGCCGGCACCTGGTGAGGACCGGGTCGAGGACGACGTACGGGTTCGGCTGCTGAGCGCGCTCGGCCGCGGCCTCGCGGACGACGCCGACGGGCTGAGCACCGAGGTGCGCGACCTCTACCGCTTCGGCGACGCCGACGAGCGGCGTGCGGTCCTGCTCGGCCTCGGACACCTCGCGGATGCGATCGGTGACCGCGCGGTCGACCTGCTCCACGACGCGCTGCGCACCAACGACCCGCGACTGGTGGCCGCTGCTCTGGGGACGTACGCCGCTCGTCTCGAGGACGCCGCGTGGCGCCAGGCCGTCCTCAAGTGCCTCTTCGTCGGGGTGCCTCTCCGTCTTGTCGCCGGCCTCGAGGTGCGGGCCGACGACGAGCTGCGCCGGATGGTCGCCGACTACGCCGCCGAGCGGCGCGCCGCCGGCCGCGAGGTGCCCGCCGACGCCCTGCCCTTCCTTCCCGTCCCCACACCCACGACTCGGGAGTCCTGATGCGCATCTTCGACCCGCACATCCACATGAGCTCACGTACGACCGACGACTACGAGGCGATGGCGGCCGCCGGCGTCCAGGCCCTGGTGGAGCCGGCGTTCTGGCTCGGCCAGCCGCGGACGAGCGTCGACTCGTTCATCGACTACTTCGACGCGCTGGTCGGCTGGGAGCGGTTCCGGGCCTCGCAGTTCGGCATCGCCCACCACTGCACGATCGCGCTCAACCCGAAGGAGGCCAACGACCCGCGCTGCACGCCGGTCCTCGACCTGCTGCCGCGCTACCTCGCCAAGGACGGGGTGGTCGCGGTCGGCGAGGTGGGCTTCGACTCGATGACGGAGGACGAGGAGAAGGCGTTCAGCAGGCAGCTGGACCTGGCCCGGGAGTTCGCGCTGCCCGCGCTCGTGCACACGCCCCACCGCGACAAGCTGGCCGGGACCCGCCGCACCCTCGACCTGGTCGAGGCGGCCGGGATGGAGCCCGGGATGGTCCTCGTCGACCACCTCAACGAGGTGACCGTCGACGTCGTCGACCAGGCGGGGGCTTGGATGGGCTTCTCGATCTATCCGGACACCAAGATGGACCCCGACCGGATGGTCGCGATCCTCGAGCGCCGCGGTCTCGACCGGGTGCTGGTCAACTCCGCCGCCGACTGGGGTCGGAGCGACCCGCTGCGTACCCGGGCGACCGGCGAGGCGATGCTCGCCGCCGGCTTCACCGAGGACGACGTCGACCGGGTGCTGTGGCGCAACCCGGTGGAGTTCTTCGGCCAGAGCGGACGGCTGCTGCTCGACGTACCCGAGGCTGACCAGGGCGCCACCTTCGCCGGCAACTCGCTGCTGCGGGGTGAGCGGGCATGAGGTTCCGCCATCGCGACGGCACGGTCGTCCACCTCGGCTACTGCAGCAACGTGCACCCGGCCGAGGATGTCGACGGCATCCTCGACCAGCTCCGGCGCTACGCCAGTGAGGTGCGGTCCCGGCTCGGGGTCTCCCGCCTCGGTCTCGGGCTCTGGCTCCCGGCGGCGACGGCCCACGAGCTGGCCGGCGACCCGGCCACGCTGGACCGCCTGCGCGCCGGCCTGGACCGCCACGGCCTGGAGGTCGTCACCCTCAACGCCTTCCCCTACGCCGGCTTCCATGCCCCGGTCGTGAAGCGCGACGTCTACTCCCCGGACTGGTCGACCCGGCGCCGGCTCGATTACACCCTCGCCTGTGCCCGGGTGCTGGCGGCGCTGCTGCCCGACAATGCCTCCCGCGGCAGCATCTCGACGCTTCCGCTGGGCTGGCGCACCCCGTGGTTCACCGACCGCGACCGAGCGGCCCGGGAGCTGATCGGCGAGCTCGCCGACGGGCTGGCCGCGATCGAGACCGAGCACGGCCGGCCGGTGCGGGTCGGGTTCGAGCCGGAGCCCGGCTGCGTCGTGGAGACGACCCGGGACGCGGTGACCCGGCTCGCCGGGCTCGCCCCTGAGTATCTCGGCATCTGCGTCGACACCTGCCATCTCGCCACCCAGTTCGAGGATGCGACCGAGGCGCTCGACCGGCTGCAGGTGGCGAACCTACCGGTGGTCAAGGTCCAGGTCTCCGCCGCCCTGCACGCCGACGACCCGAGCGACCCGGCGACCCGGGAGGCCCTGGCCTCCTACGCCGAGGACCGCTTCCTCCACCAGACCCGCGAGCCGCGCGGAGCACGGGTGGACAGCCGTGACGACCTGCCCGAGGCGCTCGCCGGTCATCGTCCGCTGCCGGCCGAGCATCCCTGGCGGGTGCACTTCCACGTACCTCTCCACGCCGATCCGGCGCCGCCGCTGCGCAGCACCCGCGACCACCTGGCCGGCACCCTCGACGCGCTCCTCGGCGGCCCGGTGGCGCACACCGACCACCTCGAGGTGGAGACCTACACCTGGGGGGTCCTGCCCGAGCGGGTCCGCCCGGATGGGGGCGCCGGTCTGGTCGCGGGCATCGCGGCCGAGCTGGCCTGGACACGGGACCGGCTGCTCGAGGCCGGTCTGGAACAGCTGCAGGAGGCATCGGCATGAGTGACAAGCTGCTGGTCATCGACGTGGTCGGGATGACCCCCGAGCTGCTCCGGCACATGCCGCGGGTGCGGCAGGTGGGGGAGTCGGGGTTCACTGCCGAGCTCGGCACCGTGCTGCCCGCGGTCACCTGCTCGGTCCAGTCCACCTTCCTGACCGGCGCGCTGCCGCGCGACCACGGCATCGTCGGCAACGGCTGGTACTTCCGCGACCTCGGCGAGGTGCTCCTGTGGCGCCAGCACAACGCGCTGGTGCAGGGGGAGAAGCTCTGGGACGTCGTCCGCCGGCGCCGTCCCAACGCGTTGGTCGCCAACATCTGCTGGTGGTACGCCATGGGTGCCGACGTCGACACCACGGTCACCCCGCGCCCGGCTTACCACGCCGACGGCAAGAAGTCGCCGGACTGCTGGACCTGGCCGCCCGAGCTGCACGACACCCTCACCGCGGAGCTGGGGCCGTTCCCGCTGTTCACCTACTGGGGGCCGACCGCGTCGATCAAGAGCTCGGCCTGGATCGTCGCGGCCGCCCGCAAGGTCATGCCCGACCACGACCTCACCCTCGTCTACGTCCCGCATCTCGACTACGACCTGCAGCGGTTCGGCCCCGACAGCCCGCAGGCGGTCCAGGCGGCCCGCGACGTCGACGCCACCCTGGCGCCGCTGCTCGACGACGCCGAGGCCGCCGGCGTACGCGTCGTGCTGCTCAGCGAGTACGGCATCACCCGCGCCTCCCGCCCGGTCGACGTCAACCGGCTGCTGCGCCGCGAGGGTCTCCTGCACGTTCATCACAACGCCACCGGCGAGCTGCTCGACCCGTGGACCTCGCGGGCCTTCGCGGTCGCCGACCACCAGATCGCCCACGTCTACATCAAGGACCCCGCCGACCTGGAGCGCGTCCGTGACCTCCTGCAGGGGCTCGACGGGGTCGCCGAGGTGCTCGACCGCACCGGCCAGGCGGCGTACGGACTCGACCACGAGCGCGCCGGCGAGCTCGTCGTGGTGGCCGAGCCGGATGCCTGGTTCACCTACTACTACTGGCTCGACGACGCGAACGCGCCCGACTTCGCCCGCGGCGTCGAGATCCACAGGAAGCCCGGCTACGACCCCGCCGAGCTGTTCCTCGACCCCGAGGACCGCTGGGTCAAGCTGCGCGCCGCCACCACGCTGGCCCGCAAGACGGCCGGGCTGCGCTACGCCATGAGCGTGGTGCCGCTCGATCCCGCCCCGGTCTCCGGCAGCCACGGCCGGCTGCCGGACGACCCCGACCACGGCCCCGTCCTCGTCTGCTCCGACGCCGCCGCCAAGCGCGACCGGTTCGAGGCCACCGAGGTCCGCGACCTGCTCGCCTCCCTGCTCTGACGTGCTCTGACCCCTCTGATCCAACGTGGAAGGACAACCATGACCCGACCGATCACGCTCTTCACCGGCCAGTGGGCCGACCTGCCGTTCGAGGAGGTGTGCCGCCTCGCCTCCGAGTGGGGATACGACGGCCTGGAGATCGCCTGCTGGGGCGACCACCTCGACGTCTGGCAGGCCGCCGAGGACGAGACGTACGTCCAGGCGAAGCTGGACCTGCTGGCCAAGCACAACCTGAAGGTGTTCACGATCTCCAACCACCTCAAGGGACAGGCGGTCTGCGACGACCCGATCGACCAGCGCCACCAGGACATCCTGCCCGCCAGGATCTGGGGCGACGGCGATCCCGAGGGCGTACGCCAGCGGGCCGCCGAGGAGATGAAGATGACCGCCCGGGCGGCGAAGAACCTCGGCGTCAAGACGGTCGTCGGCTTCACCGGCTCCGCCATCTGGAAGTACGTCGCGATGTTCCCGCCCATCTCCCAGGAGACGATCGAGGCCGGCTACCAGGACTTCGCCGACCGGTGGAACCCGATCCTCGACGTCTTCGACGAGTGCGGGGTGCGGTTCGCCCACGAGGTGCACCCCTCGGAGATCGCCTACGACTACTGGTCGACCGTGGCGACGCTGGAGGCGATCGGCCACCGGGAGGCGTTCGGGCTCAACTGGGACCCCAGCCACATGGTGTGGCAGCAGGTTGACCCGGTCGGGTTCCTGTGGGACTTCCGCGACCGGATCTACCACGTGGACTGCAAGGACACGAAGATGCAGACCGGCAACGGCCGCAACGCCCGGCTCGGCTCCCACCTCGCCTGGGCCGACCCGCGCCGTGGCTGGGACTTCGTGTCCACCGGCCACGGTGACGTCCCGTGGGAGCAGTGCTTCCGGATGCTCAACTCCATCGGCTACGACGGCCCCATCTCGATCGAGTGGGAAGACGCCGGCATGGACCGCCTCGTCGGTGCCCCCGAGGCACTCGAGTTCGTCCGCCGGCTCGCCTTCGACGCCCCCGAGGCCGCCTTCGACGCCGCCTTCAGCACCACCGACTGACTCGACCCCCGAGAGTTCGACAACCCCGAGAGGAAACCGCCATGTGTTACGGATTCGATGGTGAGGGCGCGCTGCGCCGCTCGCTGGAGGAGCGCGGCCTGAGCCGTCGCTCCATGTTCAAGGGTGCCCTGGGCGCCGTCGCCGGCGGTGCCGTGCTGGCCGCGGCACCGGGCCTGCTCTCCCCGGCCGGCGCGGCCGTGACGGCCGCTCGGGGCGGCTGTCGGGTGCCTCCGGGCCGGATCAGCATCCAGCTGTGGACGCTGCGCGACGCGCTGTGGGGCGACCCGGGCTTCGACGCGACGATGACGAAGATCGCCGAGATGGGCTACCCGCGGGTCGAGCAGGCGCTGGGCTACTTCGGCAAGACCGCGGCCGAGCTCCGCGCCTTCTACGACGACCTGGGCATCCGGGCTTCCTCCTCCCACGACGGCATCAGCGCCGACCAGGCCGCGCTGCAGACCAAGCTGGAGAACGCCGCGACCCTCGGCCAGCGCTACCTGGTCGTTCCCTACCTCGCCTCCAGCTCGCTCTCGGACTGGCAGACCTGGGCGGAGCAGATGAACGTCGAGGCGGCGGCCGCGAAGCGCTACGGGATCGCCTACGGCTACCACAACCACGCCCACGAGTTCACGACCGATCTCGGCGGCGGCGTGACCCCGTGGGACATCCTCACCACCGAGCTGGACCCGGGGCTGGTTCACCTCGAGGTCGACATCTACTGGGCGGTCACCGGCGGGGTGAACCGAGGCCTGTCCAACGACGAGGCCGTGGACTTCGCCATCGACACCATCACCTCGGGGCCGCAGCGGGTGCGGCAGTACCACGTCAAGGATCGCAACCCCACCACCGGCGACCACGTCGACCTCGGCACCGGCTTCATCGACTTCGCGAAGGTCTTCTCGGCCCACGAGGTCGAGGAGTACATCGTCGAGAACGACACCCCGGAGATCAGCCCGCTCCACACCGCGGAGGTCGGCTACTCCTACCTGCGTGGCCTGCGCTACTGACGTACGCCACGCCTGACGCGGCAGCCGCCCCCGACCCTCCCTCCGGGGCGGCTGCCGTCCCCTTCGACATCGTCGATGAAGACTCGGTGAACCCTCCGAGAAGTCGAGAGGTCTGCCCTCGACCGATCCTTCGGGCGGCCCGTGTCGGGCTCCCCGGACCGCTCGTGGGCGGCATAGGCTGGAGCCCATGCCATCGCCCCGGGTATCGCTGATCACCGCTGTCTACAACCCGCCCGCCGATGCCTTCGAGGACACGATCGCGTCGGTCCTGGGACAGTCCTACGACGACTGGGAGTGGGTCCTCAGCGACGACCGATCGCCGGCCCCCTGGGTGCTGCCGCGGTTGCGCGAGCTGGCCGCGAAGGAGCCGCGGGTGCGCATCGTCGAGCGTCCCGAGAACGGTGGGATCGTCGCCGCGTCGAACTCGTCGCTGGCCGAGGCGACCGGCGAGCTGATCGCGCTGCTCGACCACGACGACGTGCTCGAGCCGAACGCGCTGGAGAAGATGGTCGGCGCCTACGACCGGTTCGACGACCTCGACTACGCCTACAGCGACCAGGACCTGATGAGCGACGAGGGCGAGCTCCGCGACGCCTACTACAAGCCCGACTGGTCCCCGGAGCGGCTGCGCCACCACAACTACTGCACCCACTTCTCGGTCCTCCGGCGCTCCGTCGTGGAGGAGGTCGGCGGCTTCCAGGAGGGCTTCGACGGCTCCCAGGACCACGACCTCGTGCTGCGGGTCAGCGAGCGGGCGCGGCGCATCGTCCACGTCCCCGGCGCGCTCTACCACTGGCGCCAGGTGCCGGGCTCGGCCGCCGCGGACAACCAGGCCAAGCCGTACGCCTGGGACGCCGGCGTACGCGCGGTGCAGGCCCACCTGGACCGGCTCGGCATCCGGGCGAGGGCCTCGCACGGCGTCTCGCCCGGCCTCTACCGTGTCGAGCGCGAGCCCGACCTGGACACCCCGGTGAGCGTGATCATCCCGACCATCGGCACCAGCGCGATCGTGTGGGGAGAGAAGCGTGCGATGGTCGTCGAGACCGTCCGCTCCGTGGTCGCCTCGACCAAGCACCGAGACGTCGAGTTCGTGATCGTCTACGACACCCCGACCCCGGCGCCGGTGCTGGAGGCGCTGCGGGCGATCGAGGGCGCCGACATCAAGCTGGTCGAGTTCACCGAGAAGTTCAGCTTCAGCGCCAAGTGCAACGTCGGCGCCGCGCACGCTCGCGGCGACGTCCTGGTGTTCCTCAACGACGACATGGAGGCCTACTCCGACGGCGTCATCGAGCACCTGATCGCCCCGCTGCGCGAGCCCGACGTCGGGATGACCGGCCCCAAGCTCCTCTTCGAGGACCTCCGCATCCAGCACGCCGGCCTGATCTACGGCAGCGGCACCATCACCCACGCCTACTACCGGGCCCGCCCCGAGGAGCGCGGCAACCACGGCGAGCTGCACATCAACCGGGAGACCTCGGCGCTGACCGGCGCCTGCGTCGCGATGCGGCGCGAGGTCTTCTTCGACGCCGGCGGTTTCAGCGAGCGCCTGCCGGTCAACTACAACGACGTCGACCTGTGCCTCAAGGTCCGTCGCTCACTCGGCCTGCGCCTGGTCTGGCTCCACGACGTCGTCCTCTTCCACTTCGAGTCGGTCAGCCGCGACAACGCGGTCCACGACTGGGAGAAGGACTTCATCAACAACCGCTGGGGCAACTACCAGTACGTACGTGAGGGCTACTCCAACGGAGTCCGCTGACCCGGCGCGTCTGTCCCAAAAAGTGGCGTCGAGTCGGCGCATCTGTCTCGGGGCTCGGCGTCGAGTCGGCGCGTTTGACCCGGCCTGTCCGCAGGCCTGGGGCAGTTGCGCCGGCTCGGCGCTGAGTGGTGGGGCAGTTGCGCCGGCTCGGCGCCGATCCTGGTCAGCCCTGGGCCGCGCGGCGGAGGCGGCGGACGACCCGGCGGAGGAAGTTCCGCACCGGGTGGCGGTTGGCGTAGACGAGGTCGGCCTCGAGGCCGGCGACCCGGCCGCGCAGGCGCTCGATGCGCTCGCGTCGGCGCTTGTTGGTCTCACGAGCCTGGCGCAGCTGCTTGGACAGCACGCCGACTCGGGCCTGGGCGGAGTTGGCGGAGGCCTGGATGCCGAGGATGTGGTCGCGGGTGGCGAGCCGCGAGCGGGTGACCTCCTCGAACCGCCGGGTGTGGACGTCGCGGAGCCTGACCTCGTCGGCCGGGGTCGCCTCGACGAGCTCGGGCGCGGCCGGTGGCCGCTCACCGTCGGCGAGCGGCCGGGCGGCGAGCTGGAACTGGTAGACGAGCGCGTCGGGCTGCTGGCGCACCCACTCCACGGCGACGTCGGGAAGCAGATCGGCATCGATCGCGACCTCGACGTTGAGCGGGTCGGCGGTGGTGCCGCGCAGGTCCTCGATCGCGTATCCGGCCTCGGCGAAGAGCTCCAGCAGACCCGCGCGCGAGTAGAACTTGATGTGGGTGCGGTCCAGGAGGCCGGTGTCGGTGGTCTTCCAACGGCCCTGGAGCAGCGCGAGACGGATCGATCCGTGGGTGACGTTGGGGATCGAGATGACCACCCGGCCGCCGGGGGCGAGCAGGTCACGGGCCTGCTCGAGCGCCGCCCGCGGGTCGGCGAGGTGCTCGAGCACGTCGGCGAAGATCACCACGTCGAAGGAGCCGGGCTCGACGATCTCGGTCAGCGGCGTCGCGTCGAGGTCGGCGACGACCACCCTCTCCAGGACCTTCTCGGCCAGGCTCGCCGCCTCGGGGTCGATCTCGATGCCGGTGACGACGAAGCCGCGCTCGGTGAGGATCCGGCCGATCTCGCCCGTCCAGCAGCCGACGTCGAGGACCCGCTTCCCACTGCCCGTCGAGGCGGCAGACTCAGCCAGGTCGAGGACCTGCACATGGCTGGTGTTGCGGTGATCGAGGTCGATCTCGACGGCGTAGTGCGACATGCGACGAGGGTAGCGACCTTTGGTGGCCCCGCGCGGGTCCGGCACGGGTGATTCACGGGCTGTTTCGATGCTTCGGCGACGTACGGGGAAATCCTCTGTTACACAGAGGAAACAGACGCCTCGGGGTGTCGAAACGTCCCCAGGTGAAGGTGGCGGCGAAGATGACAGGATCAAGGACCTCTGGAGGCGCCCTCTCGTGAAGCTCGTGACCGCAGTGATCAAGCCCCATAAGTGGGAGGACGTGCGCGAGGCCCTCGAGGCCTTCGGTGTGACCGGGATGACCGTCTCGGAGGTCTCCGGCTACGGCCGGCAGAAGGGCCACACCGAGGTCTACCGAGGTGCCGAGTACGACATCGCCCTGGTGCCGAAGATCCGCATCGAGATCGTGGTGGAGGACGAGGACGCGGCCGACGTCGTCGGGATCATCGTGAAGACCGCGCAGACCGGACGGATCGGCGACGGGAAAGTCTGGCTCAGCCCGATCGAGTCCGTTGTCCGCGTACGGACCGGTGCACGCGATGCGGAAGCGCTCTGACTAGGCTTCGTCCGAGTGCCGTCCCATCGAATCCCACCGGAGGAGAGAAATGAAGCTCGTCACCGCAGTGATCAAACCCCACAAGTGGGAGGACGTCCGCGTCGCCCTGGAAGCTGTCGGTGTCACCGGCATGACCGTCTCGGAGGTCTCGGGCTACGGCCGCCAGAAGGGTCACACCGAGGTCTACCGTGGCGCTGAGTACGACGTCGCCCTGGTGCCGAAGATCCGCATCGAGATCGCCGTACCCGACGAGGAGGTCGAGTCGGTGGTCAGCGCGATCGAGACCTCGGCGAAGACCGAGCGGATCGGCGACGGCAAGGTCTGGGTCTCCCCATTGGAGACCATCGTGCGGGTACGCACCGGCGACCGCGACGACGCCGCCATCTGACGCTGTCATCTGACGCTGTCATCTGACGCTGTCGTCTGATATGGAGGAGGCTGAGCGTGACCGCTGAGGGACGGGCGGAACGCACAGCCGAGGCCGACGAGCAGTGCGTCAAGGCGTACGTTACGGCCGGCGGCCCCGAGGTCGGGGTCGCCCTGGTCGCCGTCGGGGGATACGGGCGCGGGGAGCTCGCGCCCTTCTCCGACTGGGACCTGGTCCTGGTGCACGACGACGACGTCGAGCCCGGGGCCGTGGCCGAGCAGGTCTGGTACCCGCTCTGGGATGCCGCCCCCAAGCTCGACCACTCGGTGCGGTCGTTCTCCGAGATGCTCTCGGCCTCGACCGGCGACCTCCGGGTCGCCCTGGGGCTGCTCGACATCCGGCATCTGGCCGGCGACCGCGGGCTCGTGCTGCGGCTGCGTACGACGATGCTGGCGCACTGGCGCAAGCACGCCCGCGCGCTGCTGCCCGAGCTGAGGACGATGAGCGTGGAGCGGCACCGGCGCGCCGGTGAGCTTGCGCACGCCTCGGTCCCGGACCTGAAGGAGATGTACGGCGGGCTTCGGGACGCCGTCGTGATCAAGGCGATCGTGGCGACCTGGCTGGTCGACGTCCCGGCGGTCGACCTGGAGAAGTCGCGCCGAGCCCTCCTCGATGTCCGCGATCTCGTGCAGGAGATCGCCGGCCGGGCCACCGACCGGGTCGTGCCCGAGATGTGGGACGAGCTCGCTCAACGGCTCGAGCTGGCCGACGCCCGCACCGCACAGGCCCACGTACGCACCATCGGCCGCCGCATCGCCCACCTGTCCCGGCTCGCCTGGCGACGGGTCGACGGGGTGCTCGAACGATCGCGGCCCGGAGCGCCGCGCCGCCCCCGGCTCGCGCCGCTGGGCAACGGCCTGGCGCTCGCGTCGGGCGAGGTGGTGCTGGTGCCGGGCGCCCGCCCCTCGCGCGATCCGCTGATGCTGCTGCGGGCCTCGGCGCTCGCCGCCGAGCACGGCGTCGCGCTGGCGCCCGCGACCGCCGCGCGCCTGGCCCGGGACACCCCGGTGCTGGCCGAGCCGTGGCCGGAGGAGGCACGCCGGCTCTTCGTACGGCTGCTGGGCGCCGGACGCGGGCTGCTCGCGGTCTGGGAGACCCTCGAGGAGACCGGTGCGGTCTCCCGGATCCTGCCCGAGTGGGAGCGGATCCGGCTCCTTCCGCACGCCTCGATCATCCATCGCTTCACGGTCGACCGGCACACCATCGAGACCTGTATCGAGGCGGTCGCGCTGCTGCCGCGCGTGGCCCGTCCGGACGTTCTCCTCGTCGCCGCGATGCTCCACGACATCGGCAAGGGGTCGCTGACCGAGCACAGCGTCGCGGGGGAGCCGATCGCCCGCCGGATCGCCACCCGGATGGGTTTCCCCGACGATGAGGTCGACCTGATCTCGATGCTGGTGCGCTGGCACCTGCTGCTGTCGGTGACCGCGACCACCCGCGACCCCGATGACCCCGCGACCGTCGACCTCGTGGTCTCGACGATGGGGGACGCGGAGGCGCTCGCGCTCCTCACCGCGCTCACCGAGGCCGACGCGCGGGCGACGAGCACCCAGGCCTGGACCAGCTGGCGGGCCCGGCTCATCCGCGACCTCGCCGCGCGGGCCGCGAAGGTGCTCGACACCGGCATCGCCGCGGGGGAGCGACCGCAGGCCGCGGTGGAGATCCCGGAGAGCGTACGTTCGGGGTCGGTCTCCTTCCGTGCCGAGCCGCTCGCCGACGGCGCCCGGGTGTGGGTGATCGCCTCCGACCGGCTCGGCCTGCTCGCCGACCTGGCCGCCACCTTCGCGGTCGCCCGGCTGCCGGTCAGGGCGTGTCGTGCCTGGCAGCAGGGTGGTTTCGGGGTCAGCGTGTGGGACCTCGACGACTCCTACGTCGACGCCGCGGTGCTGCGCACCCGGTTCTCGGCGATCACCGAGGGCCGCCTCGACCCGGCGACCCGGCTGGCACCGAGTGCGGCCGCGCGGGGGAGCGAGCCCTCGGTCGTCGTACGCCCCGAAGCCTCCAGCAAGGCCACCGTCCTCGAGGTTCGCACCATCGACCGCCCCGGGGTCGTCTACACCGTCGCCGCTGCCCTGGCGCGGATGGAGATCGCCGTCCGCTCCGCCCACATCTCCACCCTCGGCCCGCAGGCCGTCGACGTGTTCTACCTGCAGGAGGCCCACGCCGGTGCTCTCGCCGAGCAGCGGGCGGCTGAGGCGGCCCATGCGGTCCGCGCTGCCCTCGAACGCTGACCGAGGTAACTCGGTGAGCGTCCGGCACCCCTGCGCGCGCCCGCCGAATAGCACCCCACGTACAACAGTTCGTTAGTCTTGGCAGGACAACCACTCTGCTGAAGGACCGCTTTGTTCGCCACGCTCTCCGACCGGCTCGCCACGACGTTCAAGAACATCCGGGGCAAGGGCCGCCTCACCGATGCCGACATCGACGCCACCGCTCGCGAGATCCGTATCGCGTTGCTCGAGGCCGACGTCGCGCTGCCGGTGGTGCGCGAGTTCGTCGCCCGGGTCAAGGAGCGGGCGCGCGGCGAGGAGGTCAGCCAGGCGCTGAACCCCGCCCAGCAGATCGTCAAGATCGTCAACGACGAGCTGGTCACGATCCTGGGTGGCGAGACCCGCCGGCTGCGCTACGCCAAGACCGGTCCGACCGTCATCATGCTCGCGGGTCTGCAGGGTGCCGGTAAGACCACCCTGGCCGCGAAGCTCGCACTGTGGCTGAAGGAGCAGGGCAAGGCGCCGCTGCTGGTGGCCGCCGACCTGCAGCGGCCCAACGCGGTCAACCAGCTCCAGGTCAACGGTGAGCGCGTCGGGGTCCCGGTCTACGCTCCGCAGCCGGGCAACGCCGGAGGAATCGAGCACGGTGGTGACCCGGTCGAGGTCGCCCGTGACGCCGTCGAGGAGGCCAAGCGCAAGCTCCACGACGTGGTCATCGTCGACACCGCCGGCCGCCTCGGCATCGACGAGGAGCTGATGAAGCAGGCCGCCGACATCAAGGCGGCGGTCAACCCCGACGAGGTCCTCTTCGTCGTCGACGCGATGATCGGTCAGGACGCGGTCAACACCGCGCAGGCCTTCCTCGACGGCGTCGGCTACGACGGCGTGGTCCTCACCAAGCTCGACGGGGACGCCCGCGGTGGTGCGGCGCTCTCCATCGTCCAGATCACCGGCAAGCCGGTCATGTTCGCCTCCAACGGCGAGAAGATGACCGACTTCGACCTGTTCCACCCCGACCGGATGGCCGGCCGGATCCTCGACATGGGCGACATGCTCACCCTGATCGAGCAGGCCGAGAAGACCTTCGACCAGGGGCAGGCCGAGAGGGACGCGGCCAAGCTCGCGACCGGCGAGTTCACGCTCGAGGACTTCCTCAAGCAGATGCAGCAGCTGCGCAAGCTCGGCTCGATGTCGAAGCTGATGGGCATGCTGCCCGGGATGGGCCAGTTCCGCGAGCAGCTCGACAACTTCGACGAGCGCGAGATCGACCGGATCCAGGCGATCATCCAGTCGATGACCCCGGCCGAGCGCGCCAACCCGAAGATCCTCGACGGCTCCCGCCGCGCCCGCATCGCGAAGGGCTCCGGCCGCCAGGTCTCCGACGTCAACCAGCTCATCCAGCGCTTCACCGAGGCGTCGAAGATGATGAAGCAGCTCGCCTCCGGCGGCGGCATGCCAGGGATGCCCGGCGCGCCCGGTGCCGGCTTCGGCAAGCGCGCCGGCGCCAAGCAGGTCGCCCAGAAGAAGAAGGGCAAGGGCGCGCGCAAGTCCGGCAACCCGGCCAAGGCCGCCCAGCAGGCCAAGGCCGATGCCGAGAAGAAGCCGGCCGCCGCCAACCCGTTCGGCGTGCCGGGCGGCGACCAGATCGACTACGAGAAGGCGGCGGCCGAGCTCAACCTGCCCTCCGACTTCTCCAAGTTCTTGAAGTGACCCGCCTGGATCGCATCGTCATCGTCGACCACTCCCCGCAGTGGGCACGGTCGTTCGAGTCGGCGCGGTCGCAGGTGGAACCACTTCTGACCGAGCACCTGGTGCGTCCGGTCGAGCACATCGGAAGTACGTCGGTCCCCGGTCTGCCTGCCAAGCCGATCATCGACATGGTCGCAGTGGTGGACTCGTACGAGGCGGTCGCGCGTTCGCTCCCTGCCCTGACCGAGGTCGGCTGGGTCGCGGCCCCGGAGCCTCACGACGTCGAGCAGCGGAAGTGGTCGTGGTGCTCGCCATCGGTCGCTCATCGCACCCACCACCTTCATGTGGTCGAGAAGTCCTCGGAGGATTGGCCGACCTGGCTGGCCTTCCGCGACCACATGCGCACGAACGCCGAGGACCGGGAGGCGTACGCCGCGATCAAACGCCGACTTGCGGCGGCCGACGATGAGGACAGGGTGGCGTATCGGGCAGGAAAGGCTCCGTTCATCGCCACGGTGCTGAGCCGGATCGCTGCGGAGAGCTGAGCCGAGTCGCCCGTCAGTTCCACGCATGTGCCGATGTTGCAGAAAGGGCCGCGCGCGTCGCGTCGACCCTCCCCCTTATCCTGGGCCGCATGGCAACGGTCCTGGTCGTCGACGGAGCCAACGTCGTCGGCGCCCGTCCGGACGGCTGGTGGAAGGACCGGGCCGGCGCTGCGCGCCGGCTGCACGAGGCGCTGCTGGTCGCCGATCTCCCGCACGACCGGATCGTCCTGGTCCTGGAGGGACAGGCGAAGGGCGGCGTACGTCCGGGCAAGGACGCCCACGTACGCACCGTCCACGCGCCGAAGGACGGCGATGCCGCGATCGTCGGTGTCGTGCGTGAGGCGCTCGAGAAGGGCGACCGGGTGACGCTCGTGACCGCCGACCGCATGCTTCAGGCGCGCTGCGGCGGCGCGACCGCGCTGGGACCGTCCTGGTTGCTTGACCAGATCTGAGGATTTCGCGGGGTTACGCACGCGTAGCCATTGACCGCGTTTGTGATCGCCGTCACGCTTGGGAGCGCTCTCACGAGTTCCGGCACCCCAACGCCGAGGTGCCGGCAGATCACTCTCAGGAGGCCTGTCCCGTGCGATCACACAGACGGCGCGGCGCGATCGGCGGAGCCTCGGCTCTCGCCGGCCTGCTCTGCGCCACGCTCCTCGTCACTCCCGCGTCCACCGCTGCTGCCAGCACCGCAGCCGACACCGCAGCCCACACCACCACCATCCGCGCGGACCACGCGCTGCCCTACCAGAACCCACGTCTCTCCACCGACACCCGCGTCCCCGACCTGCTCGCCCGGATGACGCTGGCCGAGAAGGTCGGCCAGATGACCCAGGCCGAACGTGCGGACGTCGCCGCCGACCCCGGCCAGATCGCCGAGCTCGGGCTCGGCAGCGTACTCTCCGGCGGCGGCTCGACCCCGGCCGAGAACACTCCCGAGGCCTGGGCCGACACGGTCGACGCCTTCCAGGAGCAAGCGCTCTCGACCCGGCTCGGGATCCCGCTGCTCTACGGCGTGGACTCGGTCCATGGCCACGGCAACCTCGACGGCGCGACCGTCTTCCCGCACAACATCGGCCTCGGCGCCACCCGCGACCCGAAGCTGGCCGAGCGGATCGGACACATCACCGCCGAGGAGACCCGCGCCTCCGGGCCGCAGTGGACCTTCGCCCCGTGCATCTGCGTCGCCCGCGACGACCGGTGGGGGAGGACGTACGAGTCGTTCGGGGAGGACCCGAAGCTCGCCGCGTCGATGTCCCAGATGATCGAGGGGTTCCAGGGCGACCGGGGCGAGCTCGACGATCCCGACCGCGTGCTCGCGACCGCCAAGCACTTCGCCGGCGACGGTCTCACGACCTTCGGCACCGGTGAGGGTGACTACACGATCGACCAGGGCATCACCCAGGCCTCGCGCGCCGAGTTCGAGAAGCTCGCGCTCACGCCGTACGTCACCGCCATCAAGAAGCACGACGTCGGCTCGGTGATGCCGTCCTTCTCCAGTGTCGACTGGACCGACGACGGTCTCGGCAACCCGGTCAAGATGCACGCCCACAAGGAGCTCGTCACGGGCTGGCTCAAGCAGAAGCAGGGCTTCGACGGCCTGGTGATCTCCGACTGGCGGGCGATCCACCAGATCCCGGGGACGTACGCCGAGCAGGTGGCCACCTCGGTCAACGCCGGTGTCGACATGTTCATGGAGCCGTTCTCCGGCGACACGGTCGGCTACCCGCAGTTCATCGAGACGCTGACCGCGGCGGTCGAGGACGGTGTCGTCCCGATGGCCCGTATCGACGACGCGGTCTCCCGCATCCTGGCCGCGAAGTTCGACCTCGGTCTCTTCGAGAAACCGTTCACCGACCGGCGCAACATCGACGAGATCGGCAGCGCCGACCACCGCCGCGTCGCCCGCGAGGCGGTGGCGAAGTCGCAGGTCCTGCTCAAGAACCGGCGACACACGCTGCCGCTCTCGGGCCACGACGAGGTCTATGTCGCCGGCAGCAAGGCCGACAGCATCGGCGACCAGGCCGGCGGCTGGACGATCACCTGGCAGGGCAACTCGACCCACCAGATCCCGGGCGACACGATCCTCGACGGGATCGAGTCCGCGGCCCGCGGCGAGGTGACCCACTCGCCCGACGCCTCCGTACCTGTCCCCGCCGGGGCCCACGGTGTCGTGGTCGTCGGCGAGCACCCGTACGCCGAGGGCTTCGGTGACGTCGGCGGCCCGCGCTGGGGCTACGACCCCGGTGAGGGCGGCGTGCAGCGGCCCGCGCTGACGATGCAGCTCAGCGACGCCGACACCGCGGCGATCGAGAAGGTCTGCGCGGCCGCGGCGACCTGCACGGTGCTGGTCGTCTCCGGGCGCCCGATGATCATCCCGCCGGAGCTGCTCGGCCAGATCGACGCGCTGGTGGCCTCCTGGCTGCCGGGCAGCGAGGGCAGGGGCGTCGCCGACGTGCTCTTCGGGAAGCGCCCGTTCACGGGGAAGCTCCCGGTCACCTGGCCACGCTCGGTCGACCAGGAGCCGATCAACGTCGGTGATTCGGACTATGACCCGCTGTTTGCTTACGGACACGGTCTGCGGACCGGTCGGTAGATGAGATGGCCCGGTCCGAGTTCGGCGAATCGTCGATTCGCGACCCTTGGATCGGTCCATTTCGGTGCATGATCTGTGCATGCAGACGCTTCGCGTAGACGTATCGGGACGTGCGCTCAGCTTCCCGCCCGACAAGATCGTCCGAATAGGTCGCTCGATTGATGCCGACGTGGTGCTCTCGTCCTCCTCGGTCTCGCGTGCTCATGCCGAGCTCCGCCCGGAACCCACCGGGTGGAAGCTGGTCGACGTCGGCTCCGCCGGTGGGACGTACGTCTCCGGCAGCCGCGTCACCGAGGTGCCGTTGACCGGGGCGACCGAGATCCAGCTTGGCCCGGCGGGGCCTGGCTCGACGATCACGGTCACCCTTGACGACGCGCCGGTGGCGGCAGGGGCTCCGCGCGCTCAGGCGCCGGCGCCGCCACCTCCGCCTGCGGGGTTTGCCGGACCGGGCACCGTGGCCCCGCCCACGGGGGCGCCGGCAGCGGCCCCGGCGGCCCCCGCGGCGCCCGGCTACCGACCGCCCGCGCCCCCGGCCCAGTCGGCTCGGTCGGCCCCGTCGGCGGACGACGGCATCTCGGAGCTGACGATCGCCCCCGGGATGGCGCGGCCGTCCGCCCCCGGGCAGCCGCCGACCCCGCCGACCGGACCCGACCTGCTGCTGGTGGCCGAGGGCAAGGAGCACCGCTTCCGCCATCCGGTCACGGTGACCATCGGCCGCGCGGCCGACAACTCCGTCGTGCTGGAGGACCAGGGGGTCTCGCGCCAGCACGCCCGGCTGGTCGCCAAGCCCGGTGGCTGGACCTTTGAGAACGCCTCCCAGACCGGGTCGTTCCTCAAGGGGAAGCCGCTGGCCCGGGAGGAGATCGACGAGGAGACCGAGATCCGTCTCGGTCACCCCGTCGCGGGCGAGATCCTCAAGGTCATCCCGATCTACGCAGCCGAGGTCGAGGTCGCTCGTGCCGCCGCCAAGCGCCGCAACAAGCTCCTGCTGTGGGGCGGGATCGGGGCCGCGGCCGCGGTCGTGGTCATCGGACTGGTGGTCGCGATGTTCGTGGTGCCCGGCGGCGACCCGGCCCAGGACACCGGTCTGACCAAGGAGGAGCTCAACGTCGCGCAGCGCGCCACCGTCTGGATCACCTACGCACCGACCCAGGACACCATCGCGATGGGGTCCGGGTCGATCGTCTCCAAGGACGGCAAGATCCTCACCAACGCCCACGTGGCCGACCCGGCGAAGATCCCGGAGTACGCCGCCAAGGGCGAGGTCTCGCCCGACTACGTCAACATCCACCTGACCAACCCGGCCGAGGGCTACAAGGTCGGCGAGCCCGACTACGTCGCCAAGGTGATCGAGTCCGACGGCGAGGTCGACAGCGCGGTCGTGCAGATCGTCGCCGACGGTGAGGGCGACCCGGTGAACCCCTCCTCGCTCGACCTGCCGACGATCGCGCTCGGCGACTCCGATGCGGTCGACCGCGGCGACTTCATCGCCACGATCGGCTTCCCGATGCTGCCGAAGGAGAGCTTCGCCGACAAGGAGGGCGCCCTCTTCCAGCCGCCCACCGTCGCCGAGGGCAACGTGGCCACCATCCTCTCCTTCGACGGAGAGGAGCGGGCCGTCTTCGACGTCACCGCCCGGATCTCCAGCGGCAACTCCGGTGGTGCCGCGGTCAACGACGACGGTGAGCTGGTCGGCGTACCGACCTCCATCGGATGGGACGAGAACAACGTCGTCACCGGCCAGGTCATCCCGCTCGCCCAGCACATCCCGATCCTCGAGGCCGCCGGGGTGAAGGTGCCGTCCGGGAGTAGGTAACCTGCGTCACATGACTGCTCTGCGCTTCTCCGGCCCGGTCCTTCCCGATGGAGAGGTGCGGGACCTCTACGTCCTCGACGGCCGCATCACCTATGAGCGGCCGTCGGGGGCGGAGACCGGTGCGTCGGGTTGGATCGTCCCCGGTCTCGTCGACGCCCACTGCCACGTCGGGCTCGGGCCGGACGGGGCGGTCGACCAGGAGACGGCCGAGGCCCAGGCGATCGCCGACCGCAACGCCGGCGCGCTGCTCCTGCGCGATGCCGGCTCCGCCGCCGACACCCGCTGGGTCCAGTCCCGTGACGACCTGCCCCGGCTGATCCGCGCCGGCCGCCACATCGGGCGTACGAAGCGCTACATGCGCAACTACGCCGACGAGGTCGAGCCCGACGGCCTGGCCGAGGCCGTCGAGCGGCAGGCCCGCTCCGGTGACGGTTGGGTCAAGCTCGTCGGCGACTGGATCGACCGGGCCGAGGGCGACCTGAAGCCGTCCTTCCCGGCCGAGTCGTTCGCCGAGGCGATCAAGGTGGCCCACGACAACGACGCACGCGTCACGGCCCACTGCTTCGGCCACGAGGTCCTGCCCGGGCTGATCGAGGCCGGGATCGACTGCATCGAGCACGGCACGGGGCTGACCCCCGATCTCGTCGAGGCGATGGCCGAGCAGGGAACCGCACTGGTCCCCACGGTGGCCCAGCTGGAGATCTTCCCCGATCTCGCTGCGGCCGCGGCGCCGAAGTTCCCGACGTACGCCGCCACCATGGAGGACCTCTACGCGCGCCGCCGCGAGACGATCATGAGTGCTCACGAGGCGGGCGTGGCCCTCTACGCGGGCTCCGACGGCGCGGGCGACCAGCTGCACGGCGTGCTCCCGACGGAGGTCCTCGCCATGCACCGCCTCGGCCTCCCGGCCGACGTCGTCCTCGGCGCCGCCTCCTGGCGCGCCCGGGAGTGGCTCGGCCACAACCCCGGCCTCGCCGAGGGCGATCCCGCCGACTTCGTCGTCTACGACACCAACCCCCTCGAGGACCTCACCGTCCTGGCTCGTCCGGCCGCCGTCGTGCTCCGTGGGGCCATCTACTCCTGAGCGACGTCGCGGATCCGGTGCTCCTCGGGGAGGTACTTCACCAGGGCGCAGTTGCGCTTGACGCACTCCTCGGCGTACGCCGTCCCGGTGCGGGTGTCGATCAGGGTGCGCCAGATCTCGTTGCGGCGGTAGACCTCGCCGGAGGGGACGCGGAGGAACTCCTCGCCACGGGCGTCGACGTGGTAGGCGACACCGATGGGGGTGTCGGCGCGGAGCTCGCCGCGCAGGTGCTTCTCGCCGACCCAGGTGCGCAGCTGGAAGGTGTGCGGGGTGTCGTTGCGTACGACCAGGTCGAGGTAGGGATAGACGATCGAGCAGCCGACGCCCCAGGGGAGCACCCGACCGTTGTCGGGGAACGGGTCGAAGCTGTGCTCGGAGCGCTCAACGATGGTGAGCGGGGAGTGCAGGAACATCCAGTGCAGCAGGTTGGCCAGCTGGCAGATCCCGCCGCCGACACCCGGGGTCGCCTCGCCGTTGGACAGGCGCATGCCCTCGACGTAGCCCTTGCGGGCGGTGCAGTCGCCGACCACCTTGTTGAAGCTGAAGGTCTCGCCGGGCCGGACCACGATCCCGTCCGTCTCTGCGGCCGCGAGACGCAGATTGGTGATCTTGTTGTGCTGCAGCCACATCTCCGCGTCGCCGAGCTGGCGCAGCAGGAGCGAACCGTGCTGCTTGACGCGCACCGGCAGGTTCTCCTCCGAGCGGGTGGCCGCCCAGGCGGTGGAGGAGACCAGCCAGTCCAGGTGGCGCCGCTCGCGGTGGACGAAGCGGGCGAGGGGCAGCAGCGAGGGGTGGCGCTTGCTCAGTGGCGTACGCCGGGCAGCGATCGCGAGCACGTCGTGCGCGGCCGGGCTGGGAGCGGGTGCGGTGATCGTCATGACTGGTGAGACGCCCCACCGGGTGGGGCGGTTGCGCGCTGCGTACGGGAATTTCTTCCCGACCTGCAGGTCTGGCAAACTGGAGCGCGTGTCCTGTGCGCAGGGACCCTCTCACCCGGCGCTCAGTGCCCGCCGAAGTTGCCTGACGGGTGTCCCCACACCGACACGGGCCTCTTCACCCATATTCGATTCCGAAGGAATACCACCAACAGTGGCTGTCAAGATCCGCTTGAAGCGCCTGGGCAAGATCCGGGTTCCGCAGTACCGCATCGTCATCGTCGACTCGCGCAAGAAGCGCGACGGCGCTGTCATCGAGGAGATCGGTCTCTACCGTCCCAAGGAGGAGCCGAGCTTCATCCAGGTCGACTCCGAGCGCGCCCAGTACTGGCTCGGCGTCGGCGCCCAGCCGACCCCGGCTCTCGAGGCGATCCTCAAGGTGACCGGCGACTGGCAGAAGTTCAAGGGCCTCCCGGGCGCCGAGGGCACCCTCAAGGTCGCCCCGCCGAAGCCCGACAAGCTGGAGCTCTTCAACAAGGCTCTCGCCGAGGCGCACGCCTCCGCCGGTGCCGAGGCCGTCACCAAGAAGTCCGCAAAGAAGGCCGAGGAGCCCAAGGCCGAGGAGGCTCCGGCTGAGGAGCCCAAGGCCGAGGAGCCTGCCGCCGCTGAGGCCGAGGCCTGAGCAGCATGCTCGCCGAAGCTCTCGAGCACCTCGTCCGAGGAGTCGTCGACAACCCGGACGAGGTGAGCGTGCGCGACAAGCAGCTCCGTCGCGGCTCCGTCCTCGAGGTCCGGGTCCACCCCGACGACCTCGGCAAGGTGATCGGCCGCGGCGGCCGCACCGCCACCGCGTTCCGCACGGTCATCTCCGCGCTGGCCGGTAAGGGCGGCGCGCGGATCGACTTCGTCGACGTCGACGGCGGTCGCTGAGCACCGGCTGCACCAACTCACAACAGGCGCCACCCCGCTTCGGGGTGGCGCCTGTTGCTCATTTTCGGGGGCCGCGGCCCGTGTAACACGTCGTTCGTAGGACTACTCGCCCTATCGGAACGACCGGATAGTCCTACGAACAGCGTGTTACAGCGAGCGGGGCGGCCCACGTTGAGGAGTTCGGCCCGACGTACGCCACCCTCTAGGCTCACCTCGTGGAGTTGATCGAGGTGCTGGTCGGACGGATCGGGAAGCCGCACGGGATCCGAGGGTTCGTGACCGTCGAGGTGCGCACCGACGAGCCCGACCGGAGGTTCGCCGAGGGAACGGTGCTGCGAGCGCAGCCACCGAAGGGATCGGCGTACGCCGCCAAGCAGCTGACCGTGGAGGGCACCCGTTGGCACGGGCAGGTGCTCCAGGTCGCCTTCGAGGAGATCACCGACCGCAACGAGGCCGAGGCGGCTCGCGGGACCCTGCTCTTCGCCGACGTACCGGCCGAGGAGACACCGGAGGACCCCGACGAGTACTACGACCATCAGCTCATCGGCCTCACCGCGTTCGACGAGGAGGGGCGCGAGCTGGGCACGGTGAAGGCGCTGGTCCACGGCGGTGCGCAGGACCTGCTGACGATCCGCACCCCGGACCGACGCGACGCGCTGGTGCCGTTCGTGAAGGCGCTGGTGCCGGTCGTCGACCTCGCCGAGAAGAAGGTCGTCATCGCCGACCGACCCGGCCTGGTCACGCCGTTCACCGAGGACGAGGACGAGGCGAAGTGAGGCTCGACTACCTCACCATCTTTCCCGACTACCTCGCGCCGCTCCGGCTGAGTCTGCCGGGCAAGGCGATCGAGTCCGGGCTGCTGGACCTGCACGTCCACGACCTCCGCGCCTGGGCGCACGACAAGCACCGCACCGTCGACGACACCCCCTATGGCGGTGGCGCCGGGATGGTGATGAAGCCCGAGCCGTTCGGGGAGGCCTTCGACGAGCTGGCGATCGACGGCGCGACCGTGATCGTGACGACCCCGAGCGGCGAGCCGTTCACCCAGGCCCTGGCCCGGGAGCTGTCGACCCGGGAGCGGCTGGTCTTCCTGCTCGGCCGCTACGAGGGCATCGACCAGCGCGTGCTCGACCACGCCGCGACCCGCGCCGAGGTCCGTGAGATCTCCCTGGGCGACTACGTGCTCAACGGGGGAGAGGTCGCCGCGATGGCGATCACGGAGGCCGTCGTACGCCTGCTCCCCGGGTTCATGGGCAACGCCGAGTCGCTGGTGGAGGAGTCCCATGAGGACGGCCTGCTCGAGTACCCGGTCTACACCAAGCCCGCCTCCTGGCGTGAGCTCGAGGTCCCGAAGGTACTGCTCAGCGGCGACCACAAGCGCATCGCCGAGTGGCGCCACCAGCAGGCCGTGGAGAGAACCTCCGTACGCCGCCCCGACCTGCTCCACGCCTCCCAGTCCGCCACGGAGTGGGAGATCGTGCCCGCCGTACGCTCCGACGTGCCCGAGCTGCACACGCTGCAGCTCGCGTGCTGGGTGCAGGAGATGCACGACAACCCCGGCGTCCCGATCCCGCCGTTGCACGAGTCGCTCGACGACACGGTGCGCGCGCTCGAGACCCACGACGTCTACGTGGTCCGTTCCGCCGGACGGCTGGTCGGCTCGGTCCGTGCCCGGCTCGTGGGCGACGTCTGGGAGATCGGCCGTCTGATGACCGCCCCGGACATGCAGGGCCGAGGCCTTGGCCGGCAGTTGCTCGACCACATCCAGGCGGTCGCCCCGGCCGGCACCCGGACCCACCAGCTCTTCACGGGTGCGAAGAGCGAGCGGAACCAGCGGATCTACAAGAAAGCCGGGTTTCGGTTGCGCCGCGATCTCGAGGCCCCGCCAGGTGCCGTCATCCTGACGAAGACACACGCTCACCGTCGGTAACGGTTCGGCAACCGCCAACTCTGTTACTTTTCTGTAACACGAGGCATCCGTCTCTGAAACGAAGCGTCGCAACGATGCCGGGCAATGCGTACGTCGAGCGATGTGGCTCGCGTGTCGTCAAGCCCCATCCCGAGACTCAAATCAATGAGGCACTGAATGTCTGTCGAACTTGCGTGGCAACTCCTGTGCGCGGCCCTGGTCATCTTCATGACCCCTGGTCTCGCGTTCTTCTACGGCGGTCTGGTCAAGGCCAAGTCCGTCGTGTCGATGATGATGCTGAGCTTCGGCTCGATCGCCGTCGTCACGATCCTCTACGTCCTCTACGGCGGCACCGGCATCGCTGGCAACGGCACCAGCGGTGGCAGCAAGCTCTTCGGTAACCCGTTCGAGGACTTCGGTATGACCGACCTCGTCACCTCCGCGGGCAGCGGCGACGCGGGCAACCTCTTCGGTGGCCACGCCTTCCTGGTCGCCTTCTGCATCATCACCGTGGCCCTGGTCTCGGGGGCCGTCGCCGACCGTGCGCGCTTCTGGCCGTGGATGATCTTCGCGGTCTTCTTCGCCACCTTCGTGGTCTTCCCGACCTTCCGCTGGATCTGGGGCGTGGACTCCGAGGGCAACTTCTACGGCTGGCTCGCCAACAACGTCTACGGCCTCGGCGGCGCGCTCGACTGGGCCGGCGGTACCGTGATCCACCAGTCCGCCGGTGCCGCGGCCCTGGCGCTGGCGCTCGTGCTCGGCCGCCGCAAGGTCGGCTTCTCCAAGGAGGAGACGGTCGCGCACAACGTACCGCTCGTGCTGATCGGCGCCTCGATCCTGTGGTTCGGCTGGTTCGGCTTCAACACCGGTGTCTTCGGTGCCGATGAGGGCCAGACCTCGCTGATCTTCATCAACACGCTGCTGGCCCCGGCCGCCGCGATGATCGGCTGGATCGTCGTCGAGCAGTTCAAGGACGGCAAGCCCACCGCGGTCGGTGCCGCCTCCGGCATCGTCACGGGTCTGGTCGCCATCACCCCGGCCTGTGCGTTCGTCACCCCGGTCTGGGCCCTCGTCCTCGGCATCGTCGCCGGTGCCATCTGCGCCCTGGCCGTCGAGCTCAAGTTCAAGCTCGGCTTCGACGACACCCTCGACGTCGTCGGCATCCACCTCGTCGCCGGTTTCATCGGCTGTGTCTGGGTCGGCATCTTCGGCGCCGAGGTCCTCACCGGCGGCAGCCTGGTCTTCGGTGGCAGCTTCAAGCTGCTCGGTGCGCAGGTCCTCTCCTCGCTCACCGTGATCGCCTTCTCGTTCGTGGTCGCCTACATCATTGGCTTCGCGATCGAGAAGACCATCGGCTTCCGCGCCAAGGAGGAGGACGAGGTCGCCGGTATCGACACCGTTCTCCACGAGCCGGGCTACTCCGAGCTCGGCTGATCAGCTCGCATCCTCCTCGAGGCCCGTCCCGGTTAGCCGGGGCGGGCCTCGAGGCGTACGGCTGTTCCTTCGTCAAGGTATGCAGGCGAAGGCGCACATCCCCGGTGGAACTCCGCAAGGGAAGTGTTCCTTCGGCTGCATACCGTGCTGGAGGAGCAAGCCCTCAGCGCGGGCCGTAAGGAAGCTGCCGGGCCTGGTGCTGGATGCGGGCGCTGAGGTCCTCGACCTCGGCGAGCACTGCCGGGGCGACCCACACGGGTGAGCGGCGGGTGCGCTTGGTGCGGGTCAGGACGCCGGCCCTCTCGAGCCCGTCGATCGTTCCCTCGGGATCCTCGATCCCGATGCGCTCGGAGACGAGATCGGCATTGAGGATGGGCTCCTCGGTGAGAAGGTCGAGAAGACGGTACGCAGCAGTCCCCGGCCGTGGGCCGCCGGCCGCCTCGCCCCATCCCTGACGGATGCCCTCGAGCGTCTCGGCCGTCTTCCACGACTCGGTCGTGGCGATGGTCGTCGAGGCGGCGAGCATCGCGATGATCGTGGCGGCGGTGCCGGCCCGGTAGTCGTTGAGGGCGGCGAAGTAGCGGTCGCGGTGGGCGACGAGCGCCGAAGCGATCGGTACGGCCAGGTGGCGCGAGGCACGGCGTCGTCGCAGCACGGCGTGGATGAGCGCCCGGCCGATGCGGCCGTTGCCATCGATGAAGGGGTGGATCGACTCGAACTGGGCGTGCACGATCGCCGCCTGCGCGATGGGGGAGAGGTCGTCACGGTTCGCGAAGGAGACCAGGTCCTCGATGTAGTCGACGACCGTCTCCGGTGGCGGGGGCACGTGGAGGGTGTCTCGGGGTGCGTAGTCGGAGCCACCGACCCAGTTCTGCACGGTGCGGAACCTGCCGGCGTTGGCCGCCTCGTCGGGATGGCGTGCGAACAGGTCCCGGTGTGCGCGCAGGATGGCGTCGGAGGTGATCTTGCGGGTGGTGTCGGCCTCGCTGATCAGCCGCTGCATCGCCTGGGTCGCGGATGCCATCGAGGTCGCCGAGGAGTTGGCGCCGATTCCGAGCAGGGCCCGACCGTAGTCGGCCAGGCTCGCCTCGACGTGCTCGATCTTGGAGGAGTCGATCGCCTCGGTCCGCAGCTGGAGGTGGTTGAGCCCGTCCAACGTCCGGCCGTGGACCAGGTCGAGGTGTCGGAGCGCGCCCGCGCTGGCGGTCGTCATCGCCGCCACCGGTCGCTCCATCGCCAGCTCGAGATCGGCGATGTGCGGCGGCAGCGCCACCGTGACCTCACGGAGCAGCCGGTCCACGCGCGGACCGCGTGGGATCCGCTGCCGGTAGGGGCGCGTCACGTAGGTGTGCGGTGGCCAGTCGGTGTCGGTCACGGGGGAATCCTTGCACGGGCGTGGGTGGTGCTGCGTACGTCTGCGCGCTCCGCGGTCACGCCCACGCTCGGTCGTCTCGATTCTCGGCGGTCCGCGGCGCTGTGGCAGACTTGTGGGCCGGTCCAGTCGGCCGAGGCACGCTCCGAAGAAGACACCCGGAGGTGTTGCGACGGGCTCCTGCCACAGGGGGAACCGTACGCCGCCGGCCAGCGTGACTGGGCCACCGCCAAAGTCCGCCCTGACCAGGGCATTGATGACCGCGATCGGCCTGTGGCGAGCGTGAGGAGAAATGATGAGCAACGTACTCGCTGAGGTCGGCAACGCCTCCAAGCGCGACGACCTGCCGGAGTTCCGCGCCGGTGACACCGTCAAGGTTCACGTCAAGGTCGTCGAGGGCAACCGGTCCCGCGTCCAGGTCTTCCAGGGCGTCGTGATCCGCATCCACGGCTCCGGCATCGGCCGCACCTTCACCGTCCGCAAGGTCTCCTTCGGCGTGGGTGTCGAGCGCACCTTCCCGCTGCACTCCCCGATCTTCGAGCAGATCGAGATCGTCACCCGCGGTGACGTCCGTCGCGCGAAGCTCTACTACCTGCGCAACCTGCGCGGCAAGAAGGCGAAGATCAAGGAGCGCCGCGAGGCGTGAGCCGGCTGGGGCTTGATCGGCGGAGCGAAGCGACGCCCGATCTGCCCCAGACCGAGGCGTGAGCCTCGGAGGTCTGAGGGTTTCCTGAGCATTGCGAGTCGATGAGGCTCGTTGTGGAGGGAGTCTCTAGACTCACCGCGTGACTTCGAACGACCGCGATCCTTCCGTCGGTGTCGGGCCCCAGGCCCGCTGGGACGGCCCTGAGACGGGGGGATCGCGGTCGTTCTCGTCTTCTCCCCAGCCCCCGCGATGGGCCCCCGAGCAGCTCCCGCCGGCCGGCGCTCCGCGCCGCGAGGAGGAGCACAAGCCCCGGTTGTCGGCCTGGCAGGAGGGCATCGTCCTGGTCGTCCTGGCCGTGCTGGTCGCGGTCGTCGTGAAGGCCCTGTTCGTGCAGGCCTTCTACATCCCCTCGGAGTCCATGGAGCCGGGCCTTCAGGGCGGCCCGTCGGTGGCGACCGACGACCGGGTGCTGGTGGAGAAGCCGTCCTACTGGCTCGCCGGCACGCCGCAGCGCGGCGACGTCGTGGTCTTCTCCGACCCGGGCTCCTGGCTCGGTGTCGACGAGTCGGCCGGCCCCAGCAACCTGCTCGGCAAAGGACTTGCGATCATCGGCCTCTACCCCGAGGGCGGCCACCTGGTGAAGCGGGTCATCGGGGTTCCCGGCGACGTCATCGAGTGCTGCGACAAGCAGGGCCGGCTGATGGTCAACGGCGTCCCGATCGACGAGCCGTACGCCCGGCCCTCCGAGACCAAGTGCGGCCGCCCCAACAAGGAGGGCGAGTGCTTCGGGCCGATGCCCGGCACCCGCCACTGGGAGGCCGGTCCGGTGCCCGAGGGTTCGCTGTTCGTGATGGGCGACAACCGGGCCAACTCCGCCGACTCGACCGTGCACATGTGCACGGCCGAGGAGACCGACTGCGCGCTGGTGCCGTGGGTGCCGGAGGACAATGTGGTCGGCAAGGTCGTCGCGCTCGGCTGGCCGTTGGACCGGGCCAAGTGGATCCACCGGCCCGACAGCTTCGAGGACGTGCCGTCACCGTGAGCACGACGCCCACCCTGCGAGTCGAGCGGTCCATGCTGCGCGACGGCGTCACCCATCTCGGTGCCGTCGACGAGGTGGGGCGTGGCGCTCTCTGCGGGCCGGTCTCGATCGGGATCGTGGTGATCTCCGCGGCGACGCGGACGGCGCCCCAGGGCGTACGCGACTCGAAGCTGCTCACTCCCGAGGCCCGCGAGACGCTCGCACCGAAGGTGCGCCGCTGGGCCGTCGACTCGGCCGTCGGGCACGCCCTGGCCTCCGAGATCGACGAGGTCGGGATCATGGCCGCGATGCGGCTGGCCGGTCAGCGGGCGCTGGGCGCCCTGGACGTACGTCCCGACGCACTGCTGCTCGACGGCAACCACAACTACCTGACCCCGCCGGTGCAGGAGGGGCTCTTCGGTGAGGTCTCGGCGATGGTGGACGAGGTCGAGGTGCCGCCGGTGACGACGATGATCAAGGCCGACATGAAGTGCGCCGCCGTCGCCGCCGCCTCGATCCTGGCCAAGACCTCGCGCGACGCGCTGATGGTCGCGCTCCACGAGGAGTACCCCGACTACGCGTGGGCCGACAACAAGGGCTACTCCGCGCCCGCCCACATCGCTGCGCTCGAACGCCTGGGACCGTCGGCATATCACCGGCGTTCGTGGAGTCTTCCCGGGACTTCGCCCGTGTTGGCTCTAGAGTCTTAAAACATGAGCGCGGAGGATCTCGAGAAGTACGAGACCGAGATGGAGCTGACCCTCTACCGCGAGTATCGCGACGTGGTCGGCATCTTCAAGTACGTCGTCGAGACCGATCGCCGGTTCTATCTGTGCAACCAGGTCGACGTGCGGGCGCGAACGGACTCGGGGGACGTCTACTTCGAGGTGTCGATGAACGACGTCTGGGTGTGGGACATGTATCGGCCGGCCCGGTTCGCGAAGGCGGTCAAGGTGCTCACCTTCAAGGATGTCAACGTCGAGACGCTCAACCCGACCGACATCGACCAGCCGCTCGACTGACTGCGCGCAGCTCTGGGGGGCCAGTTGCCGTCCACAGGGCGATCTCGATCCGGGGTTATCCCCAGGCGCCCCGGAATCAGCTCGGATTGTCGGTGCTCGCGATGAGTCTGGACCTCGAAGCCGAATGGCAGGAGGTCCATGATGAGTTCAACGGCGCCGGCGCGGATCGCGCTGGGAAACTACGGCGAATCGGTCGCCGAGAGGCACCTGGTCGAGGCGGGCATGACCGTGCTCGACCGCAACTGGCGGTGCAACGACGGGGAGATCGACCTGGTCCTGCGCGAGGGCGACACGCTGGTCGTCTGCGAGGTGAAGACCCGCAGCCATGACGGCTGCGGCACTCCGCACGAGGCGGTCGACAAGACCAAGCTCGATCGGCTCAAGCGGTTGGCGATGGCCTGGCTGCAGCAGCACGACGTGCGAGCCCCGGGGATCAGGATCGACCTCGTCGCGGTGATGCACGCGCCCCGCGGTTCGGCGCTGGTCGAGCATGTCAGGGGCCTGTGATGGGATACGCGCGGACTCATGGCGTCGCACTTCGTGGCGCGGTCGGCCACCTGGTCGACGTGCAGGCCGACGTCTCGCCAGGGCTGGTGGGGGTGACGCTGGTCGGTCGCGCCGACAGCGTACTGGCCGAGGGACGCGACCGGGTGCGGATGGCGATCATCAACTCGGATCTCGATTGGCCCGCGACCAAGCGGATCACGGTGCTGCTCTCGCCGGCCGACCTGCCGAAGGGCGGCTCGCACTACGACCTCGCGATGGCGTTGGCGATCCTCGCGGCGGGCGGCGAGATCGAGACCAGCGGCCTGGAGCGCACGGTCTTCATCGGCGAGCTCGCGCTCGACGGCGGGCTGCGGCCGACCTCCGGGGTGCTCCCGATGGTGCTCGCCGCCTCCCATGCCGGGATCGCTCGAGTGGTGGTGCCGGAGCCGCAGGTCGCCGAGGCGCGGATGGTGCCCGGGATGGAGATCCTGGGGTTCCGGTCGCTGGGCCAGGTGGTCGCGGAGCTGCGCGGCGAACCGGTGCCCGACGCGCCGCCGGTCGCGACCGGCACCGGCGGCAGCCTGCTCGGCTGGCGGGGTGACCGTCGCCTCGACGACATCGACATGTCCGACCTTCGCGGCATGCCCGAGACCCGCTATGCGGTCGAGGTCGCGGCCGCCGGTGGACACCACCTGCTGCTCAAAGGGCCGAAGGGCTGCGGGAAGACGTCGATCGCCGAGCGGATCCCGACGATCCTGCCCGATCTGTCCCGCGAGGAGTCGTTGGAGGTGATGGCGGTGCAGTCGCTGGCGGGCGTGCTGGATGTGGATCACGGGCTCCTGACCAGGCCGCCGTTCGCGGCTCCCCACCACGACGCCTCGAAACCCGGCATCGTCGGAGGAGGCAGTGGCCGGGTCCGCCCGGGTCAGGTCTCGCTGTCGCATGCCGGCGTCCTCTTCCTCGACGAGTTCCCGCTGTTCAAGAGCGACGTCATCGAGTGTCTGCGCGAGCCGCTGGAGAGTGGCGACATCACCGTGTCGCGAGGAGAGGAGTCGGTGACGCTTCCGGCGCGGGCCCTCGTGGTGCTCGCCGCCAACCCGTGCCCGTGCGGCAACTACGACGCCTCGATCACCAAGGACGGGTGCATCTGCCGGTCCAACGAGCGCCAGGCCTACGAGCGCAAGGTCTCCGGACCGATCACCGACCGCATCGACATCACCCGCACGCTGCGACCGATGTCCGAGCAGAACCACGATCCGTGGGGCTCGGAGACCAGCGCCGACATCCGCGAGCGGGTCGCTGCGGCCAGGCGCCGCCAACGGGAGCGCTATGCCGACTTCGGGTGGCGGCTCAACGGCCAGGCCAGCGGGATCGCGCTGCGTGACAACTGGCCACTGCCACCATCGGCCGAGGCGCTCATCGACTCACGCATCTTCTCCGGTGCCCTCACCCGTCGTGGGGCGGTGCGGGTGCATCGCCTCGCCTGGACGGTGGCCGATCTCGCCGGTGTCGACTGGCCGGGCGTGGCCGAGACCGAGACGGCGCTCGCGCTGCGCAACGGAGGCTCGCTCGCGGTATCGGTCTTCGAGGGGAGGTCCGCATGACCACCGCGCCTGCCGCACCCACGTTCACCGACCTCGAGCGCGAGCGCCTGGCCAGGATCGCGCTGACCCAGCTGATCGAACCCGGCACTCCACTTCTCGACACCTGCCTGGTCGGATCCACCGCGACCGACGTCTATCGGCGCTTCGCGGAGGAGGACCCCGATCTCGGCGACGACGGGTTCGAAGCGAGGTCGCGGCTGGCCCAGATCCATCCCGACCGAGACCTGGAGCGGGCGACCAACGCCGGTTTCCGCTATGTCATCCCCGGCGACGAGGAGTGGCCCACCCAGGTCGAGCGACTCGCCGGGCAGGAGCCACTTCAACACCGCACCGGGACGCCACTCGGCCTGTGGGTGCGGGGACCGCTCCTGCTCAGCGACCTCGACCGCTCGGTCGCCATCGTCGGGTCCAGGGATGCGACGGCCTACGGCGCCGATGCCGCAGCGCGGATCGCCGCCGACCTGGCGGTCAACGACTTCGTGACGGTCTCCGGGGCAGCGGTCGGCATCGACGCGGCCGCACACCGGGGTGCACTCACCGGCCCGCCGGGGAGCACCGTCGCCGTGCTCGCGGGTGGGGTCGACGTTCCCTACCCTCTGCGCAATCGGCGCCTGATCGACGCGATCGCCGAGAGCGGTGCGGTGATCTCGGAGATCGCTCCCGGCTTCCCGGTCACCCGCTATCGATTCCTCTCCCGCAACCGGATCATCGCCGCCCTCGCCCGGGGCACCGTGGTCGTCGAGGCGGCAGCGCGCAGCGGGTCCCTCAACACCTCCCACTGGGCCTACTGCATCAACACGCCCGTGATGGCGGTTCCGGGTCAGGTGGGGGCGATGACCTCGGTCGGCACCCACGACCTCGTACGCCGAGGCAAAGGCGTCCTGGTGACCGACGGTCTCGACGTACGCGAGCTCGTCGGCGACATGGGTGAGGCTCTCCCCGCCGAGCCTCGAGGCCCCGTGCGCCGCCGCGACTCGCTCACCTCCGTCGAGAAGCAGGTCCTCGACGCGGTCCCGGTGAGCAGCCCCTCGTCACAGCTCGACATCGCGAGGTCGGCGTGCCTGCACCCGAAGACGGCCGGCACCGCGCTGTCGCGACTCGAGGCCCTCGGCCTCGCCGAGCGGTTCCCGGAGGGGTGGCAGCTGGCACCGGGCGCGGCTCGCACCTGAGACGGACCTCAACACCTATTCTGGCTCGGGTGAGCGCTGAACCGGAGGCCGACGCGGGGGGCGGGTCCGCGGAAGCGGGGCTTCCCGAGGTCTACGCCGCACTGCTCGGCGACTACGAACGACACCTCAGCGCCGAGCGCGGCCTCTCCGACCACACGGTCCGAGCCTACCTGGGCGACATCCGCAGCCTGCTCGACCACGCCGGCCGCATGGGCCGAACCGCGGCGGAGGCGATCGACCTGCGCACGCTGCGCAGCTGGCTGGCCAAGCAGCAGACCACCGGCCACTCACGTACGACCTTGGCCCGGAGGGCCACAGCGGCCCGGGTCTTCTGCGGATGGCTGGTCCGGACCGGTCGGGCGCAGGTCGACGCTGGTGCCGCGCTGGGGTCGCCCAAGGCCCACCGCACGCTCCCGCCGGTGCTGCGGCCCGACGAGGTCGAGTCCCTCATCGCCGCCGCGATCGCCGCCGCCGAGGACGGCACACCGGTCGGGATGCGCGACATCGCCGTGCTGGAGATGCTCTACGCCACCGGCGCGCGGGTCGGCGAGCTCGTCGGCCTCGACCTGGACGACGTCGACTACGAGCGCCGGGTCGTCCGGGTGTTCGGCAAGGGACGCAAGGAGCGGATGGTGCCCTTCGGCGGGCCCGCGGTGCGGGCGCTCGACCGCTGGGTCGTCCGTGGCCGCCCCCAGCTGGTCACCGAGTCCTCCGGTCCGGCTCTGTTCCTCGGCGCCCGTGGCGGCCGGCTCGACCAGCGTGCCGTACGCACCCTCGTCCACCGCCGCCTTGCCGACGTCCCCGGCGCCCCCGACCTCGGTCCCCACGGACTGCGCCACAGCACCGCCACCCACCTCCTCGAGGGCGGCGCCGACCTCCGCTCCGTGCAAGAGCTCCTCGGTCACGCCAGCCTGGCCACCACCCAGATCTACACCCACGTCAGCAGCGACCGACTCCGCAAGGCCTACCGCCAGGCCCACCCCCGCGCCTGACTGCCGAGTCGGCTACCGGACAGAGTCGCCGCGCTAGAGGGGGAGGAGCCGGGCCGGCCACAGTGCGTCGACGAGCAGCAGCAGGTCGAGCTAGACATCGTCGGCAGCTCGAGCCTGCATCACATCTCGACGACAGAGAGAGTGCTCGCGAGCACATGCTCCCCGCCATGGAATGCTGGCGTCAGCGACCGTGGAACTCGATCTCGTGGTGGTGGGACCGAAAGCGCCGCGATCCGTGCTCAAGGAGATAGCCGACGGCGTCCTTCATGTCGCGTGTCTCGAAGAGCGCGGTCGCCTCGTTCAGCACAAGGGAATCCGCGGACCGTGAATCATTGCTCAGCGCGTGTCGCACCATCCGCTTGGTCATGGCGTGCGCCCGTACAGGCCCGCGGGCGATCGTGGTGGCGACTGACAGCGCTGCCTCGTGAAGATGCGGAGTCGGAACCACACGGTTCACGATGTGCCACTGGGCGAACTGTTCGGCAGTGTAGGAGTCTGCGGTGTAGACGATCTCCCGGGCGATGGCCGGCCCGCAGCGCTCTGCGAGACGGTAGGCGCCACCGAGGAAGGTGGTCACGCCGATGAGAGCCTCCACCTGGGAGAAGACCGCGTCGTCCGCCGCGTAGATGAAGTCGCACGCGAGGGCGATCTCAAGTCCTGCGGCGTAGCACAAACCGTTGACTGCAGCGATGACGGGGAACGGCGCATCCTCGATCGCCCAGATCACGTCCATCGCCTCGGACAGGAACGCACGTGCCGCCTGCCGGTCCTTGTCGAGGAAGAGGCTCACGTCGGCGCCGCCGGAGAAGATCGCCGAGTCGGACTTGATCACCATCGCTCGGCACCCGTTGTCCGACGCGGCGCCCAATGCTGCGACGAGGCCGGCGATCTGGCCGTGGTCGAACAGCTCGGCCGGCGGGTTGACGGTGGTGACGACCGCTACGTCGTCGACGAACTCGAGATTGACCTGACTCATCGGAGCCTCTTTCACGGGACGGGTGGTGGTTGACGAGAGAGCGAGCATTCTCTATCGTAACGGAAATGCAGCAACTCTTCTCAGTCCAGGGAAAGAAGGCCGTCGTCACGGGCGGCACCCGCGGCATCGGCTACATGATCGCGGAGGGTCTCCTCAAGGCAGGTGCGGAGGTTTTCATCTCCTCGCGGAAGGCGGACAGCTGCGACGAGGCCGCGCGTGAGCTCGGCAAGATCGGGCGGGTCCACGCCTTCGCTCGTGACCTCAGCCAGGAGTCGGAGTGCCGGCTGCTCGTCGAGCAGATCGCCGAGCACACCGACACGATCGACATCCTCGTCAACAATGCCGGCGCCACCTGGGGTGCGCCGCTCGAGGACTACCCCGACGCGGGCTGGGACCGGGTCATGGACCTCAACGTGAAGGGCGTCTTCAACATGACGCGCTTCCTGCGTCCGATGCTCGACAAGGCTGCGGTCCCTGACGATCCAGCGCGCGTCATCAACATCAGCTCGATCGACGCGACGATGGTGCCCCTCTTCCCGAGCTTCGCTTACTCAGCGTCGAAGGCGGCGGTCAACCACCTGACAGCACACCTTGCCGCGGAGCTGGCACCGACCATCTTGGTGAACGCCGTCGCGCCGGGGCCGTTCCACACCGAGATGCTCGACGCAGCCATGCAGAGCCACGGTGACGAGATCCGTGGCTTGACCCGTGTGGGCCGTACCGGGAGCCCAGAGGACATTGCCGGAGCGGTCATCTACCTCTCCTCCCGAGCGTCGACCTTCGTCACCGGTGCCGT
This sequence comes from Nocardioides sp. NPDC051685, assembly GCF_044453405.1. NCBI lineage: Bacteria > Bacillati > Actinomycetota > Actinomycetes > Propionibacteriales > Nocardioidaceae > Nocardioides > Nocardioides sp. NPDC051685. The sequence continues at coordinate 171,016 of NZ_JBITCR010000009.1, forward strand.
CCTTCCGGTGGACGGCGGGGCAAGCACCACCGGGCCCGTTCGCGTCCCGGGGAACAGGAACACCGGCTTGGCGGCATCATGACGCTCTTCAGTGCCGTCCCGACGTCGTACGCCGTCTCGCCTGACTCGGGCGAGCACTGGGCGGTCGAAGGTGCCTGGCCGGTGGCCGTGGGCATCCACCGGGTCCCGCTTCCTCTTCCGTCGGACGTGCTGACGGCGGTGAACGTCTACGTCATCGAGGCCGAGGACGGCCTCGTCATAGTCGACGGCGGGTGGGCCATCGAGGCGGCTCGGAGCGTGCTGGAGCACAGTCTGGGTCTGCTCGGTGCCGGCTTTGGCGACATCCGCCGCTTCCTGGTGACACACGTCCACCGCGATCACTACAGCATGGCTGCCCAGCTCGGTGAGGCGTACGGCGCGGAGGTCGCGCTCGGGGCCGGGGAGAAGCCCACGCTCGACTTGCTCAACGACAGAGCGAGGCCCCGCATGGAGACTCCGTTCTTCGCGAGCCTCGTCAACGCGGGGGCTGCAGACCTGGCCGAACAGTGGAACCGCGGGGAGCACGGCGTACCCAACCAATCGGTCTGGCGTTACCCCGACACCTGGTTCGAGGGCGACCACGTCATCACCCTGGGAGAGCGGAGCCTGGATGCCGTGCACACGCCTGGGCACACCGCCGGTCACTATGTCTTCGCAGACAAGGCGGCCCGACTGCTGTTCGCCGGAGATCACGTGCTCCCCACCATCACGCCGTCCATCGGTTTCACGATGCCGCCCGCGGCCAATCCCCTCGGCGACTTCATGACCTCGCTGACGAAAGTCCGCGCGCTACCGGACCTGATGCTGCTGCCCGCGCACGGTCCGGTCGCACCATCCACGCATGATCGGGTGGACGAACTGCTCGCCCACCATGAGCAGCGGCTGACCAGGACGCTCGAGACGCTCGAGGGCGTCACGCTCACCCCCTTCGAGGTGGCTCAGCGACTGAGCTGGACCCGACATGAGCGTGCTTTCGACGAGCTCGACCTCTTCAACCGCGGCATCGCCTCCCTGGAGACAAAGGCCCACCTCGACCTCCTGGTCGCCCGTGGTGAGGCCACTCGCAGCAGCACCCCGGCGGGCGTCGCGCTGTTTGCGCCCGCATCCCACCACGCCGGACCGTCCGAACCACCTGAAGAGGAGCCCCACGCACATGAACATCGGTGATCGAGTCAACTATGAGCTGGTCGACCGCGTGGCGCGCATCGAGCTCGCGCACGGCCAGGCAGCCAACAGCCTTGATCAGCGCATGGGGGAGGCGCTCCACGAAGCTGCCGGCCTCGCCGAACGGGACGCAGCCGATGGGGACGCACGCCTGGTGATCATCAGCGCCCAGGGCCGGATGTTCAGCGTCGGGGGCGACCTCGCTGAGTTCGCCAGGGCTGAGGACCGAGGTGTCCAGGTCAAGGCGACCGCCGACGCGCTGCACGCCGCTCTGACGACCATCCGCAGGGTCACGGCTCCGGTGGTCTCCGTCATCCAGGGCACCGCGGCCGGCGGCGGTCTCGGGTTCGCGCTCGCCGGCGACATCGTCATCGCAGCGGCCGGGGCCAAGCTCGTGATGGCTTACACGGCCTCTGGGCTGACCCCCGACTGTGGGCTGACCTGGCTGGTCCCGAACCGCCTCACATGGCCGCGGGCCATGGATCTCGCGCTCACCAATCGCGTCCTCACCGGGGCGGAAGCAGCGGAGTGGGGCCTGGTCAGCCGCGCGGTTCCCGGCGAGGAGTTGCCCGCCGCGGTCGATGCGGTCGTCTCCCTGCTGCGCGCGGGTGCTTCGGACGCGTTCGCTAACGCCAAGCGCCTCATGCTCGAGTCCCGGGACAAGACGATGGCAGAGCAGATGGACCAGGAGGCTGAAACCATCGCTCGGTTGATCGTGCAGACCGACGGAGTCGAGGGGATCGACGCCTTTCTCGGCAAGCGACGGCCGATCTACCGCTGAGCCGACAGTGAAGACACGACAGATCAGCGCCCTGCAGAGAGCTGAGCCCAGATCCGGATTTGGGCGAGTCTGACGGGTGGAGTCCTAAATAGTGGTGTACGACCCCGGTGGGTGTGTCGCTGAGACAAGCAGCGACGGTCACCGGGTGATCCTTCGAGTCAACCTTCCACAGAATCCTCGAACGGAGCACCACGATGACCGTCAGGTCCAGTATCGACCCTGCCCTCCTGCTGGAGGAGTACCTGTCCCAAGCCAGCCCGGATCTGTTGCGCGAGCGGATGCAGACCTTCATCAACACGTTGTTGTCCGCGGACGCGGACACGGTGTGTGGCGCGGAGTACGGCACCCGGTCCGAGCAGCGGGTCAACTCCCGTAACGGCTACCGCCACCGTGACTTCGACACCCGCATCGGCACGTTGGATGTCGCGATCTCGAAGCTGCGGGAGGGCTCTTACTTTCCCGAGTGGCTCCTGGAGCGCCGCAAGCGTGCCGAGCAGGCCCTGACCACGGGTGGTCGCGGAGTGTTACCTGCGTGGGGTGTCGACCCGGCGGATGGACAAGCTGGTCCAGGCCCTGGGGATCACCGGCCTGTCGAAGTCGCAGGTGTCGGTGATGGCCAAGGACCTCGACGAGCACGTCGAAGAGTTCCGCACCCGGTCCCTGGCCCAGGCCGGGCCGTTCACCTTCGTCGCTGCCGACGCCCTCGTCTTGAAGGTGCGTGAAGGGGCCGGGTCGTGCCCGTGCACGCCCTGGTCGCGACCGGGATCAACGCCGATGGGCATCGTGAGGTCCTCGGGATCCAGGTCACCAGTGGCGAGGATGGCGCGGGCTGGCTGGCCTTCTTCAGCGATCTGGTCGCTCGCGGCCTGTGCGGGGTCAAGCTCGTCACCAGCGACGCCCACGCCGGCCTGAAGGCAGCCATCGCCGCCACCTTGCCCGGTGCCAGCTGGCAGCGGTGCCGCACCCACTTCGCCGCGAACCTGCAGACCATCACGCCCAAGGCGTCGTGGCCGTGGGTGCGCACGCTGCTGCACTCGATCTATGACCAGCCCGACCGCGAGGCGGTCGAGGACCAGTTCGCCCGGGTAGTGGACACGCTGACCGAGAAGCTCCCCGTGGTCGCCGAATACCTCGAGCATGCCCGCGAGGACATCCTCGCCTTCCGGCACTTCCCCAAGGAGATCTGGCGCCAGATCTGGTCCAACAACCCCAACGAAAGCCTCAACCGCGAGATCCGCCGACGCACCGACGTCGTCGGGACCTTCCCCAACCGCGAAGCGATCATCCGACTCGTCGGCGCCGTCTTGGCCGAGCAACACGACGAATGGGCCGAAGGCCGCCGCTACCTCGGACTCGACGCCCTCGCCAAGTCCCAAACCGTCGGCCAGCCCGCCGAGGAGGTGAACCAGCCCGAGCTACAGGCCATCACGGCCTGACCCTGCGCACGACGAAGGAGCACCCGTCGTACACCACTACTCAGGACTTGACCGTCTGACGTCCGCGGCTCTGGCAGAGGCACAGGCTGGACGAGACTGCCCGTTACGTGTTCGTGACCCCGGAACAAGGGCCGCGTGCGCTTTACGACGGGCTCGCCAGCGAGGTCCGGTGCTGGTCGTGGTCGATCAGCCGGACTTGATCGGGGCGCTCGCCGTCGTCGCTCGCGATCTTCTCGCAGGGCTCGGTGGGCTGACCGGGCTGCGCAAGGAACCGCGTCTTCTGCTGATCGCTGCGGGCAGGCACGGGGCCACCGCGTAAGCACGCCGTGATCATCGACACCTCTGCTCACGACGTCCTCTTCACACCCGTCGTCGCCAGTTACGGTTTGGGCGTTGCCAGGACGCCCTCCTGCACGCCACCCGGCCCGGGTGGCGTGCAGGTGCACTTCACCCGGTGACGGACGTGGCGGGCAGCTTGATGGCCCGCTTGAGCACCTTCCCGGTCGGCCCGAGCGGCAGTTCGTCGACGATCTGCACGATGCGGGGGTACTTGTCGGCCGCGACGCGCTCCTTGAGGAAAGCAGTGATCTCGTCGGGCGTCGCGTACGCACCAGGCTTCAACATCAGGACCGCGGCAACCTCCTCGCCGACTCTGTCGTCGGGGACGCCGATCACGGCCGAGAGGTGCACAGCGGGATGCTCGCTCAGCACAGTCTCGATGTCCGACGGGTAGACGTTGTGGCCGTTCCGGATGATGATGTCCTTCAACCGGTCGACGACCTCGACGAAACCGTCCTCGTCGATGGTGACCAGGTCGCCTGTCGCGAACCAGCCGTTCGCATCGATCACGGCCTTCGTGGCGTCGGGGCGCCCGAAGTACTCCGCCATGATGCAGTGGCCACGCACGTGCAGCTCGCCGACCTCTCCCACACCCAGGAGAGTGCCGTCGGCGCTGACGACGCGGTGCTCGACACCCCACATCGGGGGTCCGACCTTGCCCGGCTTGTGGTGCCCCGGTCCGCAGACGTGCGTGATCGGCGAGGTCTCTGAGAGACCGTAGCCTTCGTACATCGGCACCTGGAACTCGAGATCGAGCGCTTCTCGGAGCCCGGCAGCCAGACCGCTTCCGCCCGAGGCCAGCCAGCGCAGCGAGGACACCTCGCGCGGCCGCGACTGCTGCTCCGCGAGCACCGCCGCGTGCATGCTGGGCACTCCCATGAACAGGGTGATCTTGTGACGCTCGATGAGGTCGAGCGCTCCGGCTGCGTCGAAGCGGGGCTGCAGCACCAGCTCGACGCCGTAGTTGATACCGGCGTTCATGATGCTGGTCTGGCCGAAGGAGTGGAAGAACGGCAGCGCTGCAAGCGCGACGTCGCCGGCCATCAGTCCCACGGCGTCGCCGAAGAGACGTGCGTTCCACACCAGGTTGTCGTGAGTGAGCGCCGCGCCCTTCGGTGAGCCCGTGGTGCCGGAGGTGTAGATGATCACGGCCAGGTCGGACGCATCGGTGCTGGCTGCCTCGTGGTCACGGGCTTCGGCTGCAGCACTCTCGAGGAGGTCGGGCAGCCCGGTCTCCGGGGCGCCGGGCGAGCCCGCCGAGTAGACCAGTCGGACGCCGCAGGCGCGCGCGGCCTGGGCGGCTGCCTCGTGGATGCCACTCCACACGACGAGAGCTGTCGGCGTACAGTCCTTGAAGATGTACTCGAGCTCGGCCGCACTCATCAGCGGCGACAACGGCACCACCGTTGCGCCGGTTCGAAGGGCGCCGTAGTAGGAGATCGGGAAGTGCGGCACGTTCGGCAGCACCAAGGCCACTCGGTGCCCTGGCCCCACGCCTTCCTTCTCCAGGAGCAGGGCGGTGTTCTTGGCGAGGTCGTCGAGGGTCTCGACGGACATCGCCAGGTCGCCGAACCGCAACGCCGTGCGGTCGGGCGCCGCCGCGGCTGCGTGCGAAAGGATCTGTGCGGCGTTGAGCATCAGGACTCTCCTCGTGTCTGCATGTGATTCTTCACTGGTGGATTGCTCCTACGCACTCGCGCAACGGCGCACCGTGCTGGCACCTCGCGTTGCGACGATGATCTCGGCCGCGATGGATACCGCGGGCTCTTTGGGGTTAGGGCGCCCAGATCCGGGCCAATGGACGAGAAGCAGAGCTCCATGTCTGGATCACCGTGGCAAGTGCGAAGGGCGCGCCCTTGGCACGCCGGGCCATCGGCCCGGCGACGATGTCACGCATGGGTCTCTCCACTGTCCGGATCTGAGCCTTCGAGGCTCAGACGTCCCAGTCGGTGGGAAGATCGCCCCAGGCCGCGATGATGACGTTCAAGGCCTTTGCGTTCTCGATGGCGTCCTTCATCGTTCCCCTGATCAGCCGCACCTTGCCGCCCATGACCAGGTTCGCCGCGGGTGTCTTTCCCTCGGCGGCCTCGCGATAGTGCTCCACCTTGCCTTGGAAGCTGGCGAGGAGCTGGTCGTCGGGGTAGACGTTCGTGGTGCTCCAGTTCACGACCCGGCCCGCCACGATCTCGACGTGGTTGGTCAGATCAGGTCGATCTGTGACGCCGAACCCCAGGATGTGGTTGAAGTTGGCCGCGTCCCTGAGCGCTTTGCTCGCCTGCTCGGCGAGTTCGCCGACGTGGGCAGCCGCTGCTGCGGCGCACCACTCCTCCGAGAAGAACTTGAGCTGGTCAGTCATGGTCTTGCCTCTCTTGTTTCTTGGTTTTCGAACGGGCCATGGGAACGCTCAGAGTCGTCGATCGAGAGCGCGTCGAAGGGCGCGACCGACCACGACCCCGATCAGGTGTCGGCGGTACTCCACGGGCGCATAGCCGTCGCCTAGGACATCGACTCCGTCGGCTGCGTGCTCGACAGCCGCGCGCACCGCATCGTCGTCGACCGTGGTCCCCTCGAGCGCGCTCTCGGCTGCCACCGAACGCAACGGCGTGGTTGCAACACCCGTGAGAGCCACCCGGGCGGCGCGGCACGTTCCCGAGGCATCGAGGGTGAGGTTCACACCCGCGGCGGCGACTGCGTAGCCCGACGCCGGGTGAGCGATCTTGACGTACGCCGACACGGTTCCGGCCTCGGGCCTCGCCAGCTCGACGTGCGTGAGGATCTCGTCGTCGGCGACGTCCGCCGTGAACAGGTACGTGAAGAAGTCCTTGGCGGCGATCTCCCGCACGCCACGCACGCTCCGGACCTGCACGACGGCGTCGGTCGCCAGCGCGACCGCCGGCCAGTCTCCGGCCGGGTCGGCGTGGGCCAACGATCCCCCGAAAGTGCCTCGGTTGCGCACCAAGGGGTCGGCCAGGTCCTCACCTGCATCCTCGATGATGGGCCAGGTCCGGATGACCGGGTCTTCGTTGAGGAGCTGGTCATGGGTGACGAGGCCGCCGATCCTGACACTGACCGGCGTATGTTCGATCCTGCGCAGGTCGTTCAGACGTGAGATGTCCATGATGACTGCAGGGTTGGCCAGACGCAGCTTGAGCAACGGGATCAGGCTCTGGCCACCGGCCATCACCTTGATGTCCTGGTCGCCCCTGGCCAGCATGGCCAGGGCGTCGTCCAGCGTCGCGGGGGAGGCGTACGCGAATGCCGAAGGGATCATTTCGTTGCCTCCTGGAGGGCCATCCACACCTTGGCGGGGGTGAGCGGCATGTCGAGGTTCTCGACTCCGAGCCGGCGCACCGCATCCATCACCGCATTCACGACCGCTGGCTGGGAACCGATCGCACCTGACTCGCCCACACCCTTGACTCCCAGCGGGTTGATCGGTGACGGCGTGACCGTGTGACCAGTCTCCAGCTGTGGCATCTGATGCGCCCGGGGGACGGCGTACTGCATGAAGCTGGCCGAGGCCGGCTGGCCGTCCTCGTCCCAGGCGAGGTTCTCGTAGAGCGCCTGACCGATGCCCTGGGCGACGCCGCCGTGGATCTGACCGGTGGCGAGCGTCGGATTGATCAAGTGGCCGCTGTCATCGACTGCGACGTAACGGTCGATGGTGATAGCTCCGGTGTCCGGGTCGATCTCCACCGCGGCGAGGTGCACGCCGAACGGACTGGTGAAAGCCGGCGGGTCGAACACGGCCATCTCCTTGAGGGTGGGCTCCATCCCCTCGGGGAGGTCCACACCGCGCCACGCCTCGACTGCCACGTCTTCGAAACTCAGCTGACGCCCCTTCCCGTCCCTCCTGACGAAGACTCCAGACTCGTAGGCGACGTCGTCGATCTCGACACCCAGCATGTGGGCGGCCAGACGGGTGGCCTTGGCCATGATCTTCCTGGCGGCCAGTGCGGCCGCGGATCCGGCGCTCGACATCGACCGGGAGTTGAACGTCCCCGTGCCGAAGTGCACGATGTCGGTGTCGCCTTGGAGCACTTCGACGTCGTCGATGTCGAGCCCGAGCTCTGTCGCGACGATCTGCGCGATCGACGTCTCGTGGCCTTGGCCGGCCGCGTCGATCCCGACCTGCACGATCACCGAGCCTGTGCGGGTCACCGTGATGACGGACTGTTCCCAGGTCGCACGGTCGAAGCCGACAAGCTGCAGCTGGAAGGCGTCGCCGAATCCGCAGAACTCGGTGTAGACACTCACCCCCAGCCCGACGATCCGTCCGCGCGACCTGGCCTCGTCGTGTTCGGCGAGGAGCTTGTCCCAGCCGATCATGTCGAGGGCCTTGTCCAACGCCTTCTCGTAGTCGCCTGAGTCGTAGGTCATTCCGGTGGCGTTCGAGTACGGGAACTGGTCCGGTTGGATGAAGTTCCGGCGGCGCAGCTCGACGCGGTCGATGCCGATCTTTGCTGCCAGTTCGTCGACGGCGCGCTCGATCAGGTACGTCGCTTCCGGACGCCCGGCGCCGCGATAGGTCTCGGTCGTGCTGGTGTTCGTGAAGACCCCGTGGATGTCGACGTCCGCGACGGGGATGTCGTAGACGCCGGGAAAAACCATTCCGGACACGACCGGGATGCCTGCGCCCATGCCGGAGACGTAGGCGCCCAGGTTGGCGTAGGTCGTGACCTTCAGACCCTGGATCTTCCCGCTCTTGTCCGCCGCGATGGACACGTACTCCACGTGATCGCGCCCGCCTGAGGTTCCGGTGAAGTGTTCGGCTCGCGACTCCGCCCACCGCACCGGCCGGCGGAGCCGGCGACTCACGGCGCTGACGACCACGTCCTCCGGATACAGGCACAGCTTCGACCCGAATGCTCCGCCCACAGCCGGAGTGACGACCCGGATACGGTTCTCAGGGATGCCGATCGCGATCGAGAGGTTGCGACGTACGACGTGGACGTTCTGTGTCCCGAGGTACAGCGTGAGCGAGTCGGTGCCGACCGCGTAGTCGGCGATGGAGACACGTGCTTCCAGCGAGCTCGCGTGGACACGCTGGTTCACCAGTCGCAGGTCGACGACGTGATCCGCTGCCGCCGCCACCGTGTCCCAGTCGCCGGTGCCGAGATGCCAGAGGTACGAGGTGTTTCGCTCATAGCGCTCGTGCACCAGCGGCGCGCCCTCGCTGGCAGCCGCCTCGGTGTCGACCACCACGGGACGTTCGAGGTACTCGACGTCGACGAAGCATGTCGCGTCGTCGGCCTGGGCCCGCGTCTCCGCAATGACGACGGCCACCGCTTCCCCGACGTACTTCACGGCATTGCGAGCGAGCGGGTAACGATCCGGGATGCCGTCCATGATCGGCAGCGTCCAGTCGGTCGGAATGGTCCCCATCTCTTGGTCGCCGAAGTCGGCAGCCGTGAAGACGGCGACAACGCCAGGCTGGGCGCGAGCGGCCTCGGTGTCGATCGACACGATGTCCGCATGGGCGAGGGTGGAGCGCACCATCGACGCGTACAGCATGCCGGTCAGGCTGATGTCTTCGCTGAAGGTTCCCGTGCCGGTGAGGAACCGGAAGTCCTCGCGTCGCGGAACCGACTCGCCGACGTACTGCCGATTCGTCGCGGATGAGGATGTCTCCGTGGCACTACTCATTCGCCGGACTCCTGCCTGTCCGCGGAGAGCTCGACCAGGGCGTCGACGATGTTCTGGTAGCCGGTGCAACGGCAGATGTTCCCGATCAGTCCCTGCCTGACCTTCTCGTCGGTGAGGAGTTCATCGGTGTCCAAGATGTCCAACGCCGTCATCACGAAGCCAGGAGTGCAGAAGCCACACTGCAGTCCGTGCTTGCCCTGCAATGCCGACTGCACCGGGTGCAGGTCTTTCGGGTCGTCTCCGTGCACCCCTTCGATCGTGGTCACCTCGCAGCCATCGACCTGTACCGCCAGGACCGTGCACGACTTGACCGCGCGGCCATCGACATGAACTGCGCACGCGCCGCACTGACTCGTGTCGCAACCCACGTGGGTGCCGGTCAGGCGGCGGTCCTCTCGAAGGTGATGGACCAGCAAGGTCCTCGCCTCGACCTCGCAGCTGACCGCTTCCCCGTTCAAGGTGTACGAGACGGGTACGCGGTGTGCGCCTGCTGATTGTTCTGTTCCGATGACATCGCTCGTCATGCGGTCACGCTCCGTTCGTCGAGAGTGGGCTGGTTACCGACGCCGAGCGCGTCGGATGGCAATGGTCAGCAGCAGTACGCCGACCAGCGAGAGGCCTGTGGTCGCCGAACGGCGAGCCATGGCGCGGCTTGCCACGGAGAGGAGGTCCAGGGGCTCCGCAGATCCGTGGTCGATCTCGCCGCTGACGGCGGTGCTCGGCGCGGGGCTGGGAGGCGAGACCTTGTCCTCAGCGAGCTGCCGAGCAAGCGCGTCCGCGAACTGGCCGATGAGTCGGTCACCTACGTCCGCCATGACGCCCCGACCGAACTGCGCAGGCTTTCCAGTGAGCTTGAGATCCGTCTCGAGATCGACCCGAGTCTTCCCACCCTCCGGGGTCAGGTTGACGACGACCGCGAGAGCCGCGCGCCCGTTCGCGCCGTCCTGTCCCTTTCCGTGCAGCACCATCCGATGCGCGAGCGCATCACGTTCGATGAACGTCGCCTGCCCTTTGTAGGTCAGCCCGATCGGTCCGAGCTTGACCTTGCAGGTTCCGGTGATGTCGTCGCCGTCGACAGTGTCGACTGCCGCCCCCGGCATGCAGAGCGCAACTCTGCGAACGTCGTTGAGGACGTCCCAGGCCGTGTCGATGTCCTCATCGACGTGGAAGGAGTGCTCGAGTTTCACGTGTGCTTCCTTGTTCCGAGTTACCTCGGGTAGCAGCTAACTGAATGTATGCGTCGTGTGACCGACACCACAACGTTAGAGAACGCTCGCTCTCATGTCAACGGCAATGCGACGCTCTGTCCCGAGCGCATCCCTGCTGCCCGATGCTCGCCCCGCGACCTCAACCTCGCGGCGGGCACGCGTCCTCATGGCGCAGTTGTATGGCCAGCCGAGGGGCCTGCTTCTAGCAGGCGTACCGATCGAACCGGAATTCCCTAGGGCGGTATGACGTGACCGCTTGTGTCCTGCAAGGGACACAAGCGGTCACGTCATACCGTCTAGAGGCGCGAACGCATCCGACGGAGAAGTAGACCTTCCCTGCGGATCGTCGTGCGTGCGCACAACGAGGCGACATAGAGCAGCGCGGCGTTGAGCAGCACGGCGTTCCAGCCTGACCGCGCGATGGCATTGACATTCCAGCCGGCGGCGGAGCCTCATCGGATGCTGCGATGGCCCGATCAAGACGCCTATGCGCCCGCCGGGGAACTGTGCACCCGCAGCCGGACGCCGTGCGGGCCACGATGCCCCGGACGGAGCGGGATCTCATCGCGGCCGTCGCGGCCAGGGTGACGCGGCTCGAGCGTTGGAGTGCCGAAGCCGCGAGCCTGGGGAAGGCGGATCAGCCTTCCGGGCGCGTCTTCTGCTTGAACGCAGTGACGGCGGACATCACCAACGCCGAGGGGTTGACGTGGTCGGGGTAGAGATCTGTCATCCGACTCACGAGCTCGCGTGAGTCCGAGCACGTCTCGAAGAGGTCGATGAAGCTCGCCAGGTAGTGCCGAGTCTCCTCGATGCACTCCGCACCGTCGCTACGTGCGGGCGACTTGTGTCCAGCGATCACCGTCGTCGGCTCCAGGCCGGCGATGCGGCCAACACTCGCGACCCACTTGGGCCAGTCGTCCGGACCGCTCGCGGCCAGAAACGGGTTCACTCCGTTGTAGATCGCGTCGCCTGCGATCACGGTGTCGATCGACGGAATGTGCACGATAGACGTCGGCGCGATGTCAGCTTGCTCCAGGTCGATGACCCGCAGCTCGGACTCGTCGACCCAAAGGGCGCCGCCAGCGAGTGGTTCGGGCACAACGGTGTTGTCGAGCGCCTGTCCCTCGAAGAAGCGTGCTGCCGATGCACGCTCAGCCACGATGTTCCGCGCTATGTGGGCAGCGACTGCAGGAGTGGCCACCGCGCGCGCCGCCGGATACCGTTCGAGAAGCATTTCGAGCCCGAAGTAGTGGTCGAAGTGACCGTGGGTGACGAAGATCGTCGTCAACGTTCGCCCGGACGTGTCGATGCGCTGGATCACCTCGTCGACGTCGGCCGCTCGGTACTGGGTATCGACCAGCACCGCCTCGTTCTCACCCAGGATCAGCGAGCAGGTGGTGGGTGAGAACGTTCCGCCGCGCGGCAAGTCGACCGCGTCGCACGTGTAGACGTCAACCTCCACGTTCATCGCGATTGCGCCTTCGACTTGCTCGTCGCGCCCTGGGCTGCGAATGCTGCCTCGACAAGCACCTCGGCAGCCATCCGTCCCTGGGCGGCGAACTGCTCGCCGCCGGTCCGCATCTGCGCAGCCACGAACACGCCGTCCACCAGCATCGACAGTTGGGTGGCCAAGGGCTCGGTCTCACGCAATCCCGCATCCGAGAGGTGGCGGGAGAAAGCGTCACGCATGAACTCCTTGTGCGACACGGCGATGCCGACGAACGGGTGCTCGGGGTCTGCCATCTCGACTGCAACGTTGATGAAGGTGCAGCCGCGGTAGTCCGATCCTGCGGTCACCTGACCCAGGACGTCGAAGAACGCGAAGACGCGCTCCTTCGGCGTGTCAGCAAGCCGCTCGATCTCGCTCTCGAACAGCGTGCGGACGCGCGCGTCCTTGTCGAGCAGGAACTCTTCGACGAGCCCCTCCTTGGAACCGAAGATCCGGTACAGGCTCATGATCGGCGTCTCCGCCTCTTCGAGCAGCCGGTTGATCCCCACGGCGCGAATCCCCTCCGTGTAGAACAGTTCCGCCGCGTTCATCAGACGCCGCCTCGGTTCCAGCGTGCTCTTCTTGACCGTCGTTGCCATGTGCCGATGATAGCGAATATTCTCTATTCATCTCAATCGCCATGGTGAGCTGTGTGGATTGACACGAAAGAGAGTGATCTCTATCATAGGGATCCCATACTCTAGGAGAGGACCACAGATGACGGACAGTGCAGCCCGCGTCGCGGAGAAGACCAGCCAGGAGACCGGCGGCATCGTCACGGAGGTTCTGGGCCACGTGCTGCTGATCGGCCTCAACCGGACGGACAAGCGGAACGCCCTGACGCCTGAGATGTTCGCCGAGCTGTCGGCCGTCTACGCCCGCTACGACAAGGACGACGATCTCCGCTGCGCCGTGCTGTACGGCGAGGGCGGGGTCTACTGCGCCGGAGCGGACCTGACCCGGCTCTCGGAGCTGGTCGAGGACGAAGGCCTGAGCTACGGCCCGGACGACTACGACCCGTTCGGCATCGAGGGCGCCCGCCTTTCGAAGCCCTTGATCACCGCCGTTCACGGCATGTGCTTCGCCGGCGGCATGGAGCTGGCACTGGCTGGTGACATGATCATCGCCGCAGAGGGCACCTTCTTCGGCCAGCCAGAGGTCGCTCGCGGCATCTTCGCCTTCGGAGGCGGCGCCGCCCGATGGAGCGACCGCATCGGCTGGGGCAACGCCATGCGCTACCTGCTGACCGGCGATCCGCTCGACGCCCAGGAGGCGCTCCGGCTCGGCCTCGTCCAGGAGGTCGTTCCGGCCGACCAGCTCAAGGCCCGCGCCACCGAGCTGGCCACGGCGGTGTCCAAGGCTGGTCCTATCGGCGTGCGCCACACCCTCACCGTTGGCCGACGCGTGCACGACGAGGGTCTTCAGGCCGGCCTGGACCTGATCGCGCCCCTGCGCACCGAGATCCTCGGCACCCAGGACGCCGCCGAAGGAGTGCTCTCCTTCAAGGAGCGCCGCGCCGGAAACTACGTGGGCCGTTGAGCCCCTCCACCTTCAACCCCACTCAACATCGAACCATGACCGAAGGACTGAACCATGCGTGAAGCTGTCATCGTCTCCACAGCCCGTACCCCCATCGGAAAGGCATACCGGGGGGCTTTCAACGACACCCATCCGACCACGATGGGCGGGCACGTCGTCCGACATGCTGTCGAGCGGGCAGGGGTTGACCCGAGCGAGGTCCAGGACGTCACCGTCGGGATCGCCATGCCGTCCGACGTCGCCGCCGGCGGCATCGCTCGCCAGATCGCGATCCGCGCCGGGCTGCCGGTGTCGGTCCCAGGCACCACCCTGAACAAGTTCTGCACCTCCGGTCTGGAGGCGATCGCCATTGCGTCGTACAAGGTGCTGAACGAGGGCGTGGACGTCGCCGTCGGTGGCGGCGTCGAGTCGATCAGCATGGTCCAGGTCCCCGGCTTCCAGTTCATGACCCCGGAGGCGTGGATCGAGAAGAACAAGCCGGACTACTACACCCACATGATCGACACCGCAGAGGTCGTGTATGACCGGTACAAGGTCAGCCGCGAGATCCAGGACGAGCTGTCATACCAGAGCCAGCAGCGGACCGCTCGGGCTCAGGCAGAAGGAAAGTTCGACGACGAGATCGTCCCGATGGAGACCTCCAAGAAGATCGTCGACAAGGAGACCGGTGAGGTCTCGTTCCAGACCGTGACTCTGACGAAGGACGAGGGCAACCGGCCCGACACCACACGCGAGGGGCTGCAGGCGCTCAAGCCGGTTGTCCGTCCCGAAGGCTGTGTCACCGCCGGCAACGCCAGCCAACTCTCGGACGGGGCCTCGGCCGCTGTCGTGATGAGCGCCGAGGCGGCCGAGCGCAAGGGGTTGCAGCCGCTGGGGTACTTCCGTGGCTACACCAGCGTCGGTCTCGAGCCCGACGAGATGGGCATCGGTCCCGTCTTCGCGGTCCCGAAGCTGCTGGAGCGGTTCGGCCTCACCGTGGCCGACATCGACCTGTGGGAGCTCAACGAGGCCTTCGCCGTGCAGGTTGCGTACTGCCGTGACCGGCTCGGCATCCCCGACGAGCTGCTGAACGTCAACGGCGGCGCGATCTCGATCGGCCACCCGTACGGGATGACCGGCGCCCGTCAGGTGGGCCACGCCCTGATCGAAGGCAAGCGCCGCGGCGCGAAGTACGTCGTCACCACGATGTGCGCCGCGACCGGCATGGGTGCTGCGGGCCTGTTCGAGGTCGCCTGACGTCCGATCCCGCACTCGTCGGTATCACTCTGGACCCCACGGCTTCCAACCGTGGGGTCCTTTCACGTCCTGTGATGAGCCCGCAGACGTTCCTTCGGCTGGAAGGGTGCCAGGACGAGTAGATGTCGTGGACGTAGCCGCGCAGCGTGGGCTCGCCGATTCAACCGGCGCTGCGCGGCGGCGTCATCGACAGGTCGCAACAAACAGCAGTTGAAGGCCGGCTTCCTCTTCGCGAGGAAGGCGTCGACGCCTGCGATGCCGTCAGGACTCGCGATGCCGCCACGAGGCGCTTGAACTCGGCCAGGTCTCCGCCGACACTGAACGTAGGGCCCTGAGCGTTGACGAGGACCACGCGGGCATCGTGGAGTCGTACTTCTTCTTCGGCACGCTGGGCTGCCCGGTGTGGCGCCCGGCCCATCTGACCGTCCAGGCTGTTGTGCGCCTGACCGTGTGTGAGTTCGATCCGGACAACGCGGTCGACGAAGGCCTAGGTGATCCGGTCATTGATGGTTTCGGGCACGGCTTTCCCGTTGGTGTAAGGGGGAATCGGTGAAGAGTTGGTCAGCTGCAGAGGCGGGGGCCGGCGCCACGACCGGTGCGGCAGAGCGGGACCTGCGTGGCAGGGCGAGGGCCGCGACCGAAGCCAGCACGCCGCAGGTGAGAATCAGGATCCACACCCTCTGGAAGTATGCGACTGCGTCGGAGGGCGTCGCGCCGGCGAGGAGCGCCACCGTCAGCGCGATCCCGAACGTCGCGCCGAACTGGCGGATGGCCTGGTTGACCGCCGCGCCTGCGCCGTACTCGTCCGATGACAGCTCGCGCACAGCGGCGCTCGTCAGCTGGGGAAGGACCAGGGACGCACCGAGCCCGGTGAGCAACGAGGAGGGCAGAAGGGCGGTGAGCCATGACGGATCGGTGTCGAGCGAGAGCAGGAGGAGCGCGGCCGACGCGGCGTACACGAGGCCACCGGGGATCAGCAGCCTGCGCTGTCCGTATCGCGCCGCGACCCGGCCCATCAGAGGAGCCAACACCATGACAATGAAGGCGGCGGGCATCATCGCCAGTCCCGCCTTGACGACGCTGTAGTGCCACACGGAGGTCATGAACTGGATCAGCGCGAAGAACATCGCTGTGAAGCCGATGGTGAAGACAGCTGTGGTGATGTTCGCCCACCGAAACGACGGCCGCGTGAACAGGCTCAGGTCGAGCGCGGGGTGGGGCACGGACAGGGAGCGGCGGACGAACCAGAGGAGGACGACCAGGCCGCACGTGACGACGCCGGCGGTGGGGAGGCTGAGCGCGCCCCACCGCTCACTCTGCACGATGCCGAGGGAAAGCAGGGTGAGCGAGCCGGCGAGCAGAAGGATTCCCAGCGCATCCGGGAAGCGCTCGCGGACAGCCTCACGGGACTCGGGCAGCAGGCTGATCGACAGGGTCACGGCGATGATGCCCACAGGCACGTTGGCAAGGAACACGGACCGCCAGCCGAATGCCTCGACGAGGAGCGCTCCGGCTGTCGGGCCCACTCCAGCGGCGAAGGCGCCGGCCGCGCCCCAAGTGGCGACTGCGACCGGGACCCGCGCTGGGGGAAAGACGGAGAGGACGAGGGCGAGGGATGCGGGCATCAACGCTGCTGCGCCGAATGCCTGGACGACGCGGAAGGCGACAAGAAGGCCCGGTGCGGGGGCTAGCCCGCAGAGCAACGAAGCAGTGGTGAAGACGACCAGACCAGTGACGAAGGTGCGTCGCCGGCCGAAGCGATCGGTCATCCGGCCAGCAGTGACGAGCGTCGCCGCGAGGGCGATCGTGTAGGCCGACAGCGTCCACGACATCGTCGCGAAGGAGACGGACGGGAAGCTCGCCCGGATGTCGTCGAAGGCGACGAAGAGCACCTGAGTGTCAAGCATCACCATGAAGGCGGCTGTACTTGCGATCGCGAGAACGGTCCAAGGGTTGACCTCGCGGATAGAGGAAAGCGTCATGGCGGGGCCTCGGGCAGTCGGGCGAAGAGGTGAGTGTGTGGGCAGACATGAGGCCCAGGCGGCGGACGGTCCGCCCGGGCCTTACACGCGGCTCAGCTGAGACGCTCGATGACCATGGCCATGCCCTGGCCGCCGCCGACGCACATCGTCTCGAGGCCGATCGTCTTGTCCTGCGAACGGAGGTTGTTGATGAGCGTGCCCGTGATCCGGGCGCCGCTCATGCCGAACGGGTGACCCAGCGCGATCGCGCCGCCGTTGATGTTCAGCTTGTCCTCGTCGAGCTTCAGCGCGTCGGCCGACCCGAGGACCTGCACCGCGAACGCCTCGTTGATCTCCGCGAGGTCGATGTCGCCGATGCTCATCCCCGCGTGGCGCAGCGCCTGCTTGGTCGCCTCGATCGGGCCCAGGCCCATGATCTCGGGGGAGAGGCCGGTGACGCCGGTCGAGATGATCCGGGCGAGCGGGGTCAGGCCGAGCTCGCGTGCGCGGACATCCGACATCACGACGAGCGCAGCAGCACCGTCGTTGAGCGGGCACGCGTTGCCAGCCGTGACGGAGCCGCCCTTGCGGAAGACCGGCTCGAGGCCGGCCAGCGCCTCCGACGTCGTGCCGAAGCGGGGGCAGTCGTCGTCGGAGATGACGGTGCCGTCGGCCAGGGTGATGCCTGTGATCTCGGACTCGAAGTGACCGCGCTTGATGGCGGCTTCAGCCCGCTGCTGCGACCGCAGGGCCCACTCGTCCTGGCGCTCGCGCGAGATGCCCGTGAACGAGGCGACGTTCTCGGCGGTCTCGCCCATGTCGAGGTAGATGTCGGGAACGAGGCCGTCCTCGCGCGGATCGCTCCACGGCGCGTTGCTGGCCTTGCGAGCTGCGGTGCGCTCCATCGCGGTGGCGAAGAGCGGGTTCTCGGTACCCGGGAAGTTGTCCGAGTTGCCGTTGACGAATCTCGAGACGGCCTCGACGCCTGCGGACAGATACGCCGTGCCCTCACCCGCCTTGATCGCGTGGAAGGCCATACGCGTGGTTTGCAGCGACGACGAGCAGTAGCGCGTGACGGTGGTGCCGGGGAGGGTGTCGAGGCCGAGCTGGACGGCGACGCGGCGCGCCATGTTCCAGCCCTGCTCGCCGCCGGGGAGGCCACAGCCGACCATGAGGTCGGTGATCTCGTCGGTGGCGAGCTCGGGCAGGCCGGCGAGGAGCGACCCGATGACCTGGGCGAGGAGGTCGTCAGCGCGGACCTCCTTCAGGCTGCCCTTGAAGGCGCGCCCGATCGGGGAGCGGGTGTGGGCGACGAAGACTGCTTCGGGCATGGGGATCACTCTCTGTCGTGGTCGGTCAGGTGCCGTGCCAACAGCTGGATGAGGTCCTGGGGCACGGAGCGCGCCGTGCCCCAGGACCTCCGTCGCGGGGCCTCGATCAGGAGGCGGAGACGGGCTCGAGCGGGAGCATCGTGGCCTCGTCGTAGGGGATCGGGCGGTTTTCCTTGGCCCAGAGCTTTTCCATGTCGGAGTCCTCAGGAGGAGCCGTCAGGCCCTGGACTCGCCACAGGTCGATGGGCGTCTCGTCGAAGTGGATCTCCCAGCCGAAGCCGCGGTCCTTGATGTAGGGAGCGAGCGTCGCTTCGAAGACAGCCATGGCGAGCTTGCGGAACTCCGGGTCGTCCAGTTGGCGGGCGATGTGGTCCACGACGATCCGGACGAAGTTGTTCTGCGGCTCGCCTCCGACGTACATCGTGTTCTCCGGCATCTCCTGGAAACGGATGACGACATAGAACTCCGGAAGGTTGACGAAGTCGACGTACACCTTGGTGAGGTCCTTGGACAGCTGCTGCTTGTCCTCGGGCGTGAAGGCGTTCTCCGGCGTAAAGATTTCCCAGTACGGCATTGCAGTTCCTCCTAATGAGTGTTTCCAGCCCGCCACGCGGTCTGATCTGGTCGACCTCTCGGTCGGGGTGCAGGGTCACGCGTTAAACCGAGGCCGCGATCCGGTACGCCTCGATGGCGTCGTAGCGGGTGACCGCACCTGGGGAGACGACCTGCTCCGGCGGGGCGCCGGCCAGGATCTTCTTGATAGGTGTCTCGAGCTTCTTGCCAGTGAGGGTCCGCGGCACTGCCGGGACGGCAGCCACGAGGTCGGGGACGTGGCGAGGCGACAACTCCTTGCGGATGACGCCCTTGAGCGCCTTCACGGTGTCTTCGGTCATCGCGTGGCCCTCTGTGAGCTGGACGAACAGCATCAGCTCGCCAGGGCCTCCCGCGGAGTCCTCGAGATGGACGACGAGGCTGTCCTGGATCTCAGGAAGTGCCTCGACAAGGTTGTAGAACTCGGCCGTGCCGATCCGGACGCCACCGCGGTTGAGCGTGGCGTCGGAACGGCCTTGGATGACGACGCTCTGGCGGTCTGACACGGTGACCCAGTCGCCGTGCCTCCAGACTCCCGGGTAGATGTCGAAGTACGCCGCGAGGTAGCGCTCCATGCCGACGTCGTTCCAGAACGCCACCGGCATGGAGGGCATCGGGGATCGGACGACCAACTCCCCGACCCGGTTGACGATTGCTGCGCCCTCGTCGTTGAAGGCCGCCACATCGGCCCCGAGCGTCGGGGCCGAGAGCTCGCCCCGGTAGACCGGGACCCAGGGGTTGCCCGACACGAAGTTGGAGCAGATGTCGGTCCCGCCGCTCATGGAGTTCAGGTAGACCTCGGCCGGCAGGACCTCGTAGATCCAGTCGTAGGCCTCCGGGGGAAGCACCGCACCTGTCACTCCGAGGGTGCGGAGGGCGCTCAGGTCGAAGCTGTCGGCGGGTCGCATCGACTCAGTGCGACAAGCCATCAGGTATCCGGGGCTGGTGCCGAAGTTGGTGACCCCGGTCTCAGCCGCGATTCGCCAGGGCTCCTCGAGGTCCGGGTAGAAGGGATTTCCGTCCGTGACCACGATGCTCGCCCCGATCATGAGGGCGCTGACCATGCAGTTCCACACGGTCCAGCCGGTCGTGCTCATCAGCATCACCCGGTCGCCGGGGCGGGTGTCGAGGTGCAACGCATGCAGCTTGAGGTGCTCGAGGGCAATGCCCCCGTGACTGTGGACGATGGCCTTGGGCAGACCGGTCGTCCCCGAGGAGAACAACGTCCACAGGGGGTGGTCGAACGAGACCGGCTCGAACTCGAGCGGCTCGTCCGTGCTTTGCTGCTCGAGCAACGAGGTCCAGTCATGGGCGCCACTGACCTCATGCGGCCCGTAGGACAGGCCGACGACGTTCTCCACCGTCGGGAGGGAGTCCCGGATAATCTGTAGCTCAGCGGTCCGGTCGACCTCCTTCGCCCCGTAGCTGTAGCCGGAGACGGCAAGGAGAAGCCTCGGCTCGAGCTGCGCCAGCCGGTCGACCACGCTCTTGGCGCCGAACTCCGGCGGGCAGCAGGCCCACGTCGCGCCGAGCGAGACGGTGGCGAGCATCGCGATGACGGCCTCCGGGATGTTCGGGAGGTAGCCGACGACGCGATCACCCTTGCAGACACCCAGTGCGCGAAACGCTGCGCGCGCACGGCGGACCTGCTCGGCGAGCTCGCCGAAGGTCAGCTCGAGCGTGTCCCGCGCCTGCGATCTGCCCACGATGGCCACACGGTCGGGATCATCAATTGATCCCAGAATGGTCTCCGCGTAGTTCACACGAGCCGTCGGGAACCAGTTGGCGCCTGGCATGGTTCGGGCGCCGAGGGCGCAGCTGCCGGGTGATCCGGGGACGTCGAAGTATTCCCACATCGATGTCCAGAAGCCCTCCAGGTCCTCCACCGACCAGGTCCACAGATCGCGGTAGGAGTCGAATCGCTGGCCGCGGTCGGCGAGCCAGGCGACGTACTTGCCGAGCCCGGTCTCGGCAAGCGCTGCTCCCTCGAAAGCGGGCCTCATGACCGCGCCGAGATCCGCGGCGAGGCCGGAGGGATCGGGGCGGTCGGTAGTGGTACTCATCATCAAGCTCGATCAGGCGCCGAGGTGCTTGACGAAGTGGTCACGGGCCGCCGACGCGCACTCCTCGAAACCAGGCCCGCCATACCCGTCGAAGTGACCACCCGAGAGAACCTTGAGCTCCTTGGGCTCGCGGGCGTCCTCGAAGGCATCCAGCGCGAACTGGAACGGGGCCACGGTGTCGTTGTCGGCGACGAGCATCAGCAGCGGGGTCGGGGAGATCCGGCTGATATAGCTGCCCGGCTCGTACTCCGAAGCCCACTCCAGGCTCCGTGCGGTGACCTCGTTCTTCCAGTTCGGCGCGCGGTTGGCGGCACCCTTCGTGAACCACTCGTAGGCGTCGGGTGCGGGCATCATCGCCTGCCCGGCCGGGTCATCGGTCACGGCAGCGAGCTTCGCGGGCTCGCCACCGGCGAACCGGTTCAGCCGGTCGCCGTTGAACTGGTCGCGGACATGGGAGACGAAGTCGGGGCGTACCTGGGCGCCGAAGGCGCGGGAGCCCGAGATAAAGGGCACCTGGGAGACGACGGCCTTGACGCGCTTGTCGATGGCCGCGACGAGGAGTGCGTGTCCACCGGCGAAACTGGTACCCCACAGGCCGATCCGGTCGGCGTCGACATCAGGGCGGGTGGAGGCGTACGTGATGGCGTTGCGGATGTCGCGGTGCTGGAGGACCGGGTCGGTCTCCTGGCGCGGCAGGCCGTCGCTCTCGCCGTAGTTGCGGTGGTCGTAGACGACCACGTTGAGACCGGCGGCCGCAAAGTGCGCCGCGTAGTCGTCGAGGTAGAGTTCCTTGACGGCCGTCATTCCGTGGGTCATCACCACGGCCGGGGCCGGCCCCGTGGCGTTGTCGGCCGGGTAGAACCAGCCGCGGAGGGTGACGCCGCCCTCACCGGTGAACTCAATGTCTTCGCGAGTCATTTCAGTGCCGCCTTCTGTCGTGGTGTCTGACAGAACGACCGTATGAAACTGTGACGCCCGTCTCATAGGATGATTGCGCCCGCGGGTGGAACCGGAGCGCCACGCCCAGAGAGCGCGCCGACGAAGCGCTCAGACGATGCCGTGGGCGGCGCGGTAGTCACCCGGAGACATCGCGAACTCGCGGCGGAACTCACGTCCGAGATGGCTCGCGTCGCAGAATCCCCAGCGGTGTGCGATGGCCGCGACGGAGGCAGAGGTGTGCACCAGGTCGTTCCTTGCAGCAGCGAGACGCTGGGCTCGCACGACCGATCCCATGGTGTCGCCGGTCGCCGCGAATGCACGGTGGACCGTCCGCGCAGCGACGTTGTACGCCGCGGCGAGGTCGCCGACGCGGATCACGCCCTTGGTGAGGTGGTCGGCGATCCATCCCTCCATCTGCTTGCGCAGGAAGGGCAGGAAGTCGGTCTCGCTCACATCCGGTGCGTGTCCTGAGCGGATCATCCCGGCGATCAGCGTCATCAGGGCGTCACGGGCACCCTCGACCTCGGTCGGCGTCAGTCGGTCGAGCTGGGCATCGACGCCGCTCATGAAGTCCTGAGCGAGCTGTGCCAATCGGTTCTCACGGGTATCCAGCAGCAGGAAGTCGGGAACGCCCACGCCGGTGTCATAGGGAGCGAGAGCGGTGAGGGGCACCCGGACGGTGCGCTTGGTGGCCGACTCCGGGACCACGAAGTTGCCCGTGGCGCGAGTGCTCATCACCAGCAGCACGCCGGGCCGCAGGACCACGGTCCTCTCGGGAGTCTGAATGATCAGGCGACCGGTCGTCACCGTGAACAGGACGAGGGCGCAGGCGTCGTTCTTCGCCGTGGAACTGCGGCGCACGCCCTCGATCTCCGTGCTCTGCCAGTCCGTGATCAGCAGGTCACCCAGGTCCCGTGCCTCCAGTGACCCGACCTCGGGGATCGCTCTGGTGGACCGGAGGTCCATGGGCGCAAGGCGGTCGTGGACGGCGTCTCGCCAGCGCGCGTGGAGTTCGTCGAACGAGAGCCCCTGCTTCGGTGCGAAGGTGGGTGCGGATCGGAGTTCTGTCATGGTCATGGTGGCGCTCCTGCGGTCAGACTCGTCTTCAGCGTTCTCCAAAAGTGTGCTTCGATGTGACGAACGTTACTTGCCCCTAGGCGACAAGGATTTGGCCATGCGCGACAGTGACCTGCCGATCCGGGCGGGCATCCTGCGTGGCTTTCCAGCGCTGGTCGGCGAGCTCGGCGGCCAGGGTGAGGAGCTGCTCGCGGCTCATGGCTTTGATGCCGAGGTAGGCACTCAGCCCGACGTTTTCATCAGCCTGCGCGACGTGGAACGGCTCCTCGAGGACGCTGCGAGCCGACTCGGCGTACCCGACCTCGGCCTGCGCCTGGCGGCCCGGCAGGACCTGCACATCCTGGGCCCGTTGGCCATCGCGATGGAGAATGCGCAGACGGTTGGTGAGGCCCTCCAATCGGCGGAGCGGTTCCTGTTCGTCCTCAGCCCGGCCCTCTCACATGAGGTCATCGCGGACCCGCTGAACAACCCTGCCCTCCTTGCGCTCCGCTACTCGAGTACGACGGGTACGGGCTCGCCTCAGTCGATCGACTACGGCCTCGGCTTGGTCCACCGGGTGGTCGTGCTGGTCAGCGGAGGGAACTACGGCCTGCGCTCCGTCCACCTGCCGCATGGGCGGATCGCCCCGGAGGCGGTCTACCGGGAGTACTTCGGAGCCGACGTCGTGTTCGACGGTGTCGAAGCGCTCCTGCGGCTCCCGCGGCAGTTTCTTGCTGTCCCGGTCGGCGGCGGCAACGAGCTGCTGCGGGAGATCGCGATCGACTTCCTGGAGACGCACTTCGGGCACGAAGAGGTGCCGGTGACCGATCTCGTGCTCGCGATCCTCCAGGGTCAGCCAGGACCAGACCGGCCCGACCTGGCCAAGGCGGCGCGACTGCTGAGCATGCATCCGCGCTCCCTCCAGCGACTCCTCGTCGTCGAAGGTGCAACCTTCAAGGAGCTGGTCGACCGGGTGCGGCGCGACCAGGCCCACACGCTGATCACGACGACGAACCTGTCGTTCTCGCAGATCGCCGCCCAGGTCGGCCTACGCGAGCAGTCGAGCCTGACCCGCGCCGTACGACGGTGGTTCGGGACGTCGCCGTCAGCGCTCCGGCGCGATGCGGCACGTGAGTCCCATGCAGAGGCACAGCCGTTCTAGCGGGGCCGGCCGCAGCGTTCATAGCCTGCAAGGACAGCCCAACGATGAAAGGCGTTTGCTCATGTCCCTGCCGGAATCCACGGAACAGTTCACGTTGGAGGATGCCGACGGCGTCCTGGTCGTGACCTTCTCGTCCGCTCCGCTCAACTACCTCAACGTCAACAGCCTCGACCAGCTCGGCAAGCTCGTCCCGGTGATGGCTGACCCGAAGTACCGCGCGGTTATCTTCCAGTCGCGGCCCGAGGAGGTCGGCAACTTCACGCACTTTTCCGTCGAGGAGATCTACGAGCTGATCGTCAAGTCGCCCGAGACCTCTCGGTATGCGGCTGACATCGTACGTCAGTTCAAGGCCCTCCTCGACCAGATCGCCGCACTTCCCAAGGTGACGATCGCCGCTCTCAACGGGGACACCATGGGCGGCGGCCAGGAGCTGGCGCTGGCCTGCGACATCCGTATCGGCGAGCGCGGCGACTACCGCTACGGCCAGCCGGAGGTCCGCCTGGGCATCATTCCCGGCGCGGGCGGGAGCCAGCGTCTCGCCCGCCTCATCGGCCTGGGTAAGGCGCTCAACATGATCCTCCGCGGTCGCGTGGTGGCCCCCGAGGAGGCCCTTGACATGGGCATCGTCACCGAGCTCGTCGATGACGCCCCGGCGCGCGCCCTCGAGATCGCCCGCGAGATCGCGCAGCTCCCGCCGATCGGCATCGCCAAGGCGAAGGCCTCGATCTACAAGGGCTTCGACACCAACATCCAGGCCGGCTTCGAGATGGAGAGCCTCTTCTGGATGGAGGCCATGCAGTCCGACGACGCGAAGGCGTCGATGATCCACTTCCTCGACCTGCCCTTCGAGAAGCGCCGCGACTACATCGAGAACGGCCCCTACCCGGAGAGCACCGGCGTCTGACCGACTCCCCGCCGCTCCGCCGTGGACCCGCTGTGCACCCGCTGTGCACCCGCGCGGGTTCACGGCGTAGCGGGTGGCCTCTGATGGGTGCCGGAGTCGCGGAGGTCGCCACCGGCAGGGGATGGAGAACGCGGGTCGTCCGTCGCAAGACGGGCTGCGGCTTCTGCCTGCACAGAACGCCTCAGAACCCGCCCTCAGGCCGCCACAGTCGAGCGCTGGTCTCGAGCGGCCGTGTCAGCAGGGCATCCCGCGTGTGGCGTCCAGCGGCCGCAATGACGGCCGGGCCGAGGTCGCGCGCCCTGCGGCAGATCCAGGGAACGATGTGGTGGACGAGGGTTCGGACTGCATCGCGCGGGGTAGAGGGAGCGCTGGTACAGGTCAGCGACGGCAATCGAACGGCCACGCCCTCAGCGCGGAGCAGTATTCCGACCTGCTGGGCAAGCCAGCGGTGGCCGAGCTCTGAGGGATGCAGACGGTCGAAGGCCCACAAGGAGCGGTCGTAGATGAGCGGGTCGGCCGCCAGGTCGAGCCCAAGGCCGCCGTACCTTCCCTGGACCTCCTCGTAGATGTCGTTGAGGATCTGGATCCGCCGACGCATCGGTCGCGCTAACACTTCCGGAAGGCCTAGTACGCGGGTGTGGTCATGGAACCGGACGGTGAGGAGCAGCGTGCCCTGGCGAACCAGCTCATCCGCGCAGTGGAGCAGGTCAGCCCGCACACGGTCAGGATCCCAGGTCGAGCGCATCGCGTCGTTGAGCCCGACAACCAGCGATGTCATGTCCGGACGGTGAGCGAGGGCGTCGGGCAGTTGGTGGTGCCGCACGTCGGCGACGGTCGCGCCGGGGGTCGCGAGCTTGCAGAAGACCCGATCCTCGGAGTCGAGGGCGTCAGCGAGGATCTGTGCCCAGCCGCGCCACCCGTCCGGTGTGGGGTCGCCGACCCCGCAGGAGGCCGAGTCACCGAGCGCGATGAACCGGACGCAGTCATGTGTTGTCGAGGTCGCCATGGCGGGATGCCTTTCTGTGCAGGTCGGCTGAGGCGTTTGACCTCATTGAAGATCCGCCAGCTCGTCGTTGCCACGGGGGGACTACGCACGTCTGTACCTGTTCCCTACGTACGGTCGACGTTGCGTCGGGCGCCCCGTCTCAGCGGCGACGTGCGCTCTACCACCCAGATGCAGGTGATCGGGCCCGTTGATCAAGGCCTCGACTGGTCCGAGACCCAGACCGCGAGCTGCGTCCGCGACGTGAACCCGAGCTTGGTCAGAGCTCTCTCCACATGGCCTTCTACGGTCCGCCGCGAGAGAGTGAGCTTGCTGGCGATGTCCTGATTTGTCAGCCCCGTCGCGACCAGTTCCGCGACCTGCCGCTCTCGTCTGGTCAGACGCGCGAGCCCGGACGCAGTCACGGGCACGGCGGATGCCTGCAAGGTCGGCTCCTCGCTCAGCGCGCAGCTGATCGCGGCGTCTTCGTCCATCGCGAGTCCTGCGGCGTACGACGCTTCGTACGGATCCGGCCCGAGGGACTCTCGCAACGCCAACTCGCAGCGCTGCCGCAACGACGTGAGCCCAGGTAGCGCCTCGAGCGAGGTCGCCATGTAGCGCCAGAGGCGGTCGGCCGCGCCGAGCAATGTGGCAGCTCGCACAGGAGCGTCCGAGGCGTGCATCCAGGCACACGCCTCGAGGCAGAGGGCCAGTCCGAGCCGCTCGCCCATGCGCCGTTTGAGCGCGAGGCTCTTCCCCTCCAGCTCGAGCGCCGTGACCTGGTCCCCACCCGCCCAGACGACCAGACCGAGATGCCACAGCGAGAACGACCGGCACCACGACTCACCGCTGGACTCGCAGATCTCCAGGCTCAGCTCGTGGGATCGGGCGGCTCGTGTCAGGTCACCGGCGAAGCCACACGACATGCCGATCAGCGTGTGGGTCTCCGCGATGTCGCGGAGGGCACCACCGTGCTCGAGAAGAGTTGCCAGGGCACGGTCGTGGCTCTCCACACAAGCCTCGTGGTCGCCCAGGAACATCAGGTGCCAACCGGTCGCCTGGTCGGCCAGCCAGGCGGCTTCCGGAGGAAGCCGATCTGCAAGCTCGCGAGCCTCGGAGGCGAGGGTCGCGCTCGACTCCCGGTCGCCCTGAAGCGCGGCCAGCACACACGCGGCGCGCAGCCCTCTGAGTCGTACCAGGCTGTCGTCGGTCGCCAGCGCGATGAGTCTGCGCAGCCAGTACCGCACTTCGGTGAATGCGCCGTAGGCCATGGCGTACTTGCGCATCCGGGCGGCCAGCTCCAGACCGACCGTGGCCGCACCGATCTCCGAGCACGCGTACTCGAGTGCGATTCTGATGTTGGCATCCTCCCTCCGCATCCGGCGCATCCAGCCGATCTGTCGGGGGCTCATCCAGTCCTCATCTATACGCCGCAGCAACGCGACGTAGAAGTCGAGGACCCGCTGCCGTACGGGGGCCGTGGAGCCCGCAGTCGCAAGATGGGCCGCCCCGAACTGCCGCAACACCTCGTGCATCCGAAACTGCGTGCGGCCGTCGACGAACTCCGTCGTGAGGATCGACTTGTCCACGAGTGCCTGAGCTAGGAGGGCGATCGACTCCGGCGTTGCAGACGGGTCGTCGCCGCGGGTGACATAGTGGATCGCGTCCATCTCGAAGCCACTGGCGAAGATCGACAGCAGCGTCCACATCCGGCGCTCCGCACGCGAGCATTGTGCGTAGCTCCACTCGATGCACGCACTCATCGTGCGGTGCCGTTCGGGGACGTTGCGGTCGCCCAGATCGAGCAGCTCCCAATGATCCCGAAGGCGCTCGAGGAGCTCGGCCGGGGACATCGAGCGCAGCCTCGGAGCGGCCAGCTCCAGAGCGAGGGGGATGCCTTCGAGATGCCGGCAGATCTCCAGCACCGCTGTCCTGTTCTCGCCATCGAAATCAAAGCCTGGCACCACATGTCGGACCCGTTCCACGAAGAAACGCACAGCCTCGTGGTCGTGAAGGGACATATCTTCGGTGGGCGTTCCCGGGACTGCCAACGGCCCGACGGGACGGATGACCTCACCTGAGATCCGCAGGGGCTCTCTGCTCGTGGCCAGGATGCGCAACCGCGGACAGGTGCGCAGGAGCGTGTCGGCAAGCATCGCGCAGTGCTCGATCAAGTGCTCACAGTTGTCCAGCACCAGAATCAGGTCGCGTTCGCGGAGGTATTCGGCAAGCTGGATCGTTCCGACCTCGCTCGACCGGTCGTGGATGCCAAGCACCGCTCCGATCGTCTCCGGAATCAACAAGGGGTCGGACAGCTCAGCGAGCGGCACGAACCAGACACCATCGGGGACACTCCGCTGCAGTTCTCGTGCGACCCGCAGCGCCAGCCGAGTCTTGCCCACGCCGCCCAGTCCGGTCAGCGTCACGAGCCGTCCCTCGGTCACCAGTTGCCGGACGTCGGCGCGATCTTGTCGCCGGCCGACGAACTCGGTCAGCTCGACGGGAAGACTCGACGAAATCGCCGGGGCACGGGCCAACTGGCTCACATTGCCAGCGTATGCCCGGCTCAGCTGCGCGTCACTGATCGACCGTGACCCGGCCGTCTCCTCGCGCCAACGCTGGACTCAGAATGTACGCGCGGCCGCGAGTCGATGCGCATCCTCTGCACCCGCGTCTCCAGGGGTCCGCCTCCGGCACGTTCCGTACTGAGACGTCATTGCCTCGGCACGTCCGCAATGTGACGCGCTGTGGTTGACCGGGATGGTTGATAGACGACGTACGTGACGGCGACATCGCCGTTGCCAAGTGGACAGCTGTGCGTGATGGTGCCGCCGCCAAGGTCGATCGCGGCCTGCAAGAGCGCCACGTCCTCGGCTGGGACGACCAGGGTTCGATACTCCATGACCCTGATCGTGCGCCCAGCCGAGGCTCGGAAGAACCGGGGTTATACGTGGGTTCATACCTGAACGGGAATCTGCGTGAAGGTCACCGCGCCGTCCGTCGAGATGCTGCGCGTGGCCAGCCCGCGGGCGACCAGGAGCTCCAGGTGGGCCTTGGTCTCCATGGCAGCGATTCCCTGATTGAACTGGTCGAGCTCGTCGAACGACCGTTCGTGACGGGTCCAGCCGAGCATGTGCGCAGCCTCGAAGGCAGTCAGAGGGCCGTTGGCGAGCGTCGCAAGGCTCTTCGTCAGCCGCACCTCGTGGTGAGTGAGGAGTTCGTCGATCCGTGCGTGTGTTGACGGTGCCACCGGCCCGTGGGCTGGAAGCAACATCAGGTCGGGCAGAGCCCGCACCTTGGTCAACGAGGCCATGAAGTCGCCCAGGGGGTCGGGTGCCGGAGGCATCGTGAAGCCGATGGACGGGGTGATCGTGGGGAGGACGTGATCGCCGGCGAAGAGCAGCGCGGCCGTCTTGTCTGCGAAGACGAAGTGTCCCGCGGTGTGTCCCGGCGTGTGGACCGCATCAAGAGTCCGATTTCCGACCGCGAGCTCTTGGTCGCCCTCGAGCCAGGTGTCGGGATAGCGCCACACCGTCTGGGCGGGGACTGCCCCGGGCAGGTCGTTCCACTGCTCGGCCAGGTCGACGGCACCGGCGCTCACGAGGCTCGCGAAGAACGGGGGCGACTCGCGCGGCCGCCCTTGGTCGTTGAGCAGATCGAGGGTGGCCCTTTCGGCGGCTCCGAGGGCTACGTCTGCGCCATACTCTTCGCCGATTTCTGCGGCCAGACTGTAATGGTCGCGGTGCACGTGGGTGACCAGAAACCGGTCGATGTCGCCGAACTTGCCGCCGATCTGGCGCAAGCTGCGCTTCAGCACGTCGCGCGCGGCCGTGATCGCCCAGCCGCCGTCCACCAGGGTGAGCCCGCTGGGTGTCTCGATGGCGTAGACGTTGACGGCCTTGAGTACGTCGGATGGCAGCGGCAGTGGGATCCTGTGGATGCCCGGGGCGACCGGCCAGGCGCCCTCGTCGGCCCAGTGCCTGCCTGAGTCCGGCGACACTGCGTACGCCGTGGGGGTGGTGCTGAACGGCGTTGCCGCAGGTGTATCGGAGCGGACCGGGTCGCCGATGTCGATGAGAACCTTGCCGATCGCCCCGGCCTCCACGGCGTCGTGGGCCGCAGCGGTCTGTTCCAGGGGGAAGTGATGCAGCGGCAGTCCCGCCTGCTCGCCAACCCGCAGCGCACCACTTGCGACAGCGGCCGACACGTCTTCGACCGCCGCCCGGAGGAGGACCGGGTCCAGCGGGTAGAGGAGGACGAACTGGTACCGGACGTTGAGCCACATGTTCTTGAGGATGTCGAGGGAGAAGGTGCCGCCGCCGTTGTCGGCGTAGACCGCAATCGTGCCGTGGTTCTTCAGGACAGCCAGGTTCAGCGCGTTGTTCTGTGTCGGGGCGACCTCGACGACGAGGTCCACCCCCGCGGGGCTGATGGCCCGGATCTCGGCGGCCGCATCGCCGGTGCGGTAGTTCACGACGTGGTGAGCGCCGGCTGCGGTGGCCAGAGCGGCCTTCTCGTCGCTTGAAACTGTCGTGATGACCGTAGCGCCTGCCCATCGTGCCAGCTGGATCGCGGCGTTTCCGACCGCGCCCGCCCCACCGGCGACGAGTACCACGTGATCCGTGAGCGCGTCTGGGGCGAGCCGGAAGGGGCCGTCCTGGGTCGAGGTCAGGGCGCGGTGTGCTGTGATGGCAGGTACGCCGAGCGACGCGCCGAGGTCGAAGTCCGCGCCCTTAGGCAGGGGGACGACGCGCTCGACGGGCTGGACGGTGTAGTCAGCGGAGGTGCCGCAAGGACGTCCGTGCTGGGCGAGGAGAAGCCAGACCGGGTCGCCGACGGAGAAGTTGTCGACGCCCTCCCCGAGGGCATCGACAAGTCCGGCACCGTCTTGACCTGGCACGACCTCGTCGTACTCGTTGGGGACGCGCGCGCGGAACTTCCAGTCGGTGGGGTTGACCCCCGACCGCAGGACGCGGACCCGGACCTCGCCGGGTCCGGGTCCGGGGACCGGCCGATCGGCAACACGGAGGACCGACGACGGTCCGTTCTCGGAATAGGTGATGGCTCTCATGCGCTGTCCTGCGCTCACCGCTGTTCCTCTCCCGGGCCTCGGCCGAAGTACCGAGGGACGCATTGGATTGTCGAATGTTGCGACATCGCAACAGTAGGAAGCGCCGGGTAGCGGCTACTAGTACGCCTGTGCCCGGCAGTGGTATCGACGCGCCACAGTGGTCATCTGGCCTTGCAACCACCTCCGTCGAGCGGCGACGCTGCACTTGCGGAGGCGATGGCGACCAGTTCCCAACGACTGATGGATTCGACCCTTTGCACCCTCGTGCCGACATGTGAAGGTGGAGAAACGGATCGCCGCTGGACGCGGCGGCCGCACTCGCCGACATGGTCACCTACAACGGCGGCAAGCCCCTGAGCTGCCACGCGTGAACCGAGGTATCCCTGACGGAGATCTGCGCGATTCCTCCAGGGGGATCGCCGTGGTGGTCGTCGACGGAGCGTCGTGGCGTCATGGGCGCGGCCGTTCCGCGAGTGCTTCGCTCTGGTTGCCAGCCTCAAGCAGGTGTGCGGCGACTTCGTAGAGGCTCATGTTCATCGATCGGACGGCAGGGCCGATGGTTGCGCAATTGCGGCGAACGTCGCTGCTTGTGGCCGAAGCGCCACCGAGTCGGTTCGCTGTGTTGGCCAGTACGCGCCGGAGGCTGTGCAGGAATCCGCAGAGGACGGCGAAGAAGCCGGTGAGGGCGACGAGGCTTGCGCCGATCAACATTTCGGTCATCGCGCGGACCTTTCTGCGAGTTCCTCGACGTGTCGTCCAAGCTCCTCCGCCATGGCAGCGACTCCGCCGGCGGCGCGGTGCAGCAGGCCGCTAGTTGCGGTGTTGCGGGCGAGGCCGGTGAGTTCGGCGTCGACATCTGCGACCTGGTTGTCGATGTCGATCAGCAAGGCACGGAGCAGGGAGAGCAGGATGGCGACGCATATGGTCACCACGATTCCGATGCCGATTGTGATCGCCCAGATCAGGGCGACCGCGTCAGGAAGGGTGTTGTTCACCGCGGGCCTCCGGGTAGATGGTGTCGAGATTGCGCCTCAGGTCGGCAAGCCGAGCGTTGATCTGGTGGACCTCGACGTTGATGCTCATGACGTCAGGCATCGCGCCGGTGTTGCTACGGGCTTGGCGCAGTGTGAGTGCTATCTCTCTCGACTTCGATCCCGCTGCGCGGGCGAGTGCCAGGATTATGGTCACGAGGACGACGACCGCAAGGATCGCGACCGCGCCGATGACAAGGCCGGCGTACCAGCCGGTGAGGTCGGGCTCGTTCATGGCTTCCCAAGGAGGTCGTTGAGGATGGATTGCAAGACGTTGCCGAGTCGGATGATCCCGTTGTTCTCCATGCGTCGGGTGTGTACGCCGATCGCGACCAGGTCCCTGCCAATGCCTTCGGCAGTTGGGTGAAGGGCGTCCACCGCGCGCAGGATCCGAGCTAGTGCGGCGTTGGACGAGGCCATGTCCTGATCCATCGCGGCGGTCAGCTCGGCGGTTCCGGAGAATGCGGTGGTGAGGCTGCCAGCGTGGGACCGGATGTCACCGACCCCATCGCTCAGACGTCCGGCAGGCCCGTGCATATCAGCGGCGGAGTCGTCGATGCCGCGCATGGAGCGTTCGATATTGGCAACGGAGTCATCGGTGGTGGCCAAGTCCCTCCGGACGCTGTGGAGTGCTACGGCGGTCTCGGACAGGTGGCCCGAGAGCGGCTTCGCCGTTCGGACGATCTCATTCGTGGCGGCTGCCGTGTGGTCAAGCTCTCGAATCAGCCGGGTGTCGCGGGCTAGGCCCGAGGTCTCGGGATTGATCGCAGACTCGATGGAGTCATCGAGCTGGGCCGTGGAAACCGCTGTGCGGGTCAGGAAGATCAGTGCCGCGAGCGCGAAGGCGAAGACGACGAGCAGGTTGATGTTGATGGCGCGCACGGCAGTAGTCGCGGGTGTGTCCCAGGCCGAGCGCCACGTGCGGATCACGCGCTCGTACAGCGATCGGCCGCTGGTCCGATGGCCTCTCAGCATGCCTGCCTCCCATGGAGAAGGTTGATGGGTGCGGAGGTACACACTCCGTAGAGGTGTCCGTTGACCAGATCGATGAGTGTCAGCACGTCGGTGAGACTTGCGTGTGTGCCGTCGATCGATGTGGTGACGGCGTTTATCTGTCGGCCGAGGCGTCGAGTACCGGTCTGGTCCGAGGAGCCGTAGATCGCCCGAAGATTCTTCTCGATGTCGCCGGTGCTCGCGAGGGTTGTGGCCAGGAGCGCAGAGGTTTCGTTCAGTCGCTTCGCGACCGGGTCCAAGGTTCCCGATGTACCCTTGAGGTTTTTCGAGACGGTGGTGAGGCGAGTTGCCGTGCGGTCGAGTGAGCCACTGGTCGTGCCGGCATCTTGTTGGATGCTGGCGAGATCCGTGCGGATGTCGGCGGCATGACCGGGCAGTGGTTCGACGGCGTCGCTGACATCGGCCAGGTTCTGGTTCAAAGCGTGGAGCTGACCGGGCAGGGTCGTCAGGTTGCCCTCGGAGTCGGTCACCGCACGTTGTGCGACTCCCATGTTGTCGTCGATGTCAGCCAAGGAATTGCTGATGATCAGCAAGTAGGCGCAAATGACAGCGACGATGCCCGCACCAAGCGCGACCCAGGTGTTGACCCATCGGCGCACGTAGTCTTCGCGATCGCGAAGGTCACTGAGCTGACGGTGCTCCTCGGCGTCATCGGTCGGGATCGTGGTGGTTGTCATCGGTTGTGCTTCCTCTCGCAATCGCTGCCGCCGTTGAGCCCGTTGTCGATGCAGGATGCGTAATGGCGCGTGGTGTCCAGGCGGGTGCGGATGCCTTGGGCGTCGCGGAGCACCTGGGTCGCGAGGCCGGCTGTCGAGTCCAGGTCGGACCCGATGAGATCGATGCCGCGGGCAAGCGATTCCGCGGTGGAGAGAATGCCCGCGGCGTTGCCGTTGATACCCTCGAGCCTGGTATTGACCGCTGGGATCGCGTCGGCGATGGCCCGCACGTCGCGATCGATCGCACGGGTGCTGGTGTCGATCGATTTCGCACTCCCCTCGATGGACCGCGAGCTGGAGTTGATCGATTCCAGGTTCGAGGCAGCAGCGCCCGACAGCGATGAGATCTCACCCATGTCCCGGTTGAGGGGGGCCAGGGAGTCTCGGATGTCACCGGCGAGCTCGTTGGTCTTGTTGAGCTGAAGCAGCGAATCGGTGTGCTCGTTGATGCCGCGGCCACTCTGGGCGATAAGCGCAGCCTTTTCCTGGATCGCCGCGGCGTTGGTCTGGGTTCGATACAGAAGAGCGATCATCAGCAGCGCCGCGATGCTCACCATGACGATCGAGACACGTCCGGCCATCGTGATGCGGCGATACCGAGTTGCTACGCGAGCGACTGGTGTCGGGAGTCGGTGGCGGCTAAGCAGTTGCCCTGACTCGTCGTGAGCTTCCTCGGCGTGAGCCTGAACGTAGGTTCGCAAGGCCGGAGAGTCCACAGCGACGCGATGCTCCTCACGCAGGTGGCCAACCGCCTGCCCAACGACCTCGCTGATCTCGGCGCCCGCGGTCATCCAGTCGCAGCTGTAGCCAAGGTCAGCGCAAACAAGGCGAGTTGTCATGTCAGCTCCTGCGGATCGGGGGCGGGCGTATCGCTTGCAAGGGAGTGACCGCTGGTAGCGGTTGGTGGCTGTTCACTGAGAGTGGCAACGAATGCTGCGATTCCTTCGGCCTCTTCCAGGATTCCGCTGACGTTGGTTCCGATTCCGCGTACGTGCTCGTCGACGTGCTCGGTGGCGCCGACGACGGTTGCGGTAAGGATCCGGACCGAGGTCAGCGCCTCCGATATCCGAGCCATCAGCCGAATGAGCGCCATCAACCCCACGATGAGG
Organism: Nocardioides sp. NPDC051685; assembly: GCF_044453405.1. Lineage (NCBI taxonomy): Bacteria > Bacillati > Actinomycetota > Actinomycetes > Propionibacteriales > Nocardioidaceae > Nocardioides > Nocardioides sp. NPDC051685. The sequence continues at coordinate 205,823 of NZ_JBITCR010000009.1, forward strand.
ACGATCCCGGAGGCGAGCGCGAGTAGTCCTGCGATCATCACGGCGATCATCGCGCCCTCCGCACTGCTTCTCGGTATCGTTCGGCTCCTGGACGACCAGCACCGGTGAGCATGACGGTTTCGGCCAGATCGGGGATGGCGTCCAACGATCCGACCGTCTCGTTCAGATCGTCGACCACATGCTCGAGATGTTCAGCCATCTGCCGAATCGGTCGTAAGAGCGAGGCGATCGACCACGCAAGCGCAGGCAGCAGCGCGACTGCGACGATCAAGTCTGCGATCCACCACCACATCATTTGGACCTCGATTCTTTGGGTGGCTCCAAGGTGCCCGTCGGACGAAAGGTCTTGAGGACGACGTCGAAAGATGGTGCGAGCGAGGCGAAGCGCTTGGCTCGCCTTGTTTGGAAGACCAGCGTGTAGAGATTGCGGCCCTCGAATACGAAATACTGGGCCTGCATGCCGCGCCCGGACTCGAACGGGAACGTGTAGAGGTAGAACACCCCGGGGAGATCACCAATCTGTACGCTGCCGGTGTCGAGCACATCGAGGTTCGCCTTTGGGTCTCCGAAGATCCCGTCGGTGACGGTACGAAAGTCGGCGACGTTGGTGGCGTTGACCTTTGCGCGCAGTATGGTCTTTCGGATCAGAACCAGATCGTCGGCACGCCCAGCCTCCAGAACCACGAGGTCGGCGCGAGAGTGGGCCACGCGCCAGGTCTTTGGATAGTTGAACTTGACGCCGAGTTGCCGATCCTGGTGGACGTCCATTCCGTCGGCGACAGTGGATGCCGTGGTGGCCGCAGTATCGGTCTGGTCGGACTCCGAGGGCTTCGATGCGGTTCGTGCGGCCGGCTGGACGCCCATCATGACAATGAGCAGCAGCGCGATCAGTGTCCATCGGCGTCTGCCAGATGCGAGTTTTGAGAGCATAGGAGCGGATCACGCATCCCAACAGGTCCGCACGATCGCCCCAACGCGAACGATGCTGTCAGGCGCCTGGGCGTTCATGATCGGGTCCGTCGTCGACTCCTTGACCAGTCGAGTCCTGCCTCGAGGTAGGAGATCGGGAGCCGGGACCTCGTCGACCACGTCCCTGGCGCTGAGGTTGCCCGTACGGCTCGCTCGGCCGGCAACGTACTGCGCAGGCGTGGCCAGTTGAGGGTGGTCGGGGACGTCGGCGCCGCCGTCGGTGGCGAACGAATGCTCCAACTCCACTGCCTGACCCTCCTGACTCTCTCGGGCGGGCCCGTTTTCGATATGGCACAAGACATGCATCTGTGGGCTCCGTCACAGTCGACGGTAGAGAACGATCACTCTCAAGTCAAGGACGCAGTTCGAGTTTCCTTCGGTGACACGGGATCAATCCGATCTTGGGCCCAGGGCGATCGGCTCGGTGGGACCGTGGGGCCCGGGCGCGGGAGACAGCAGAGTCGTTGCGACCCAAACGAACTCCCGCCATCCGACACGGACGGCGGGAGCGGTGGTATTGGTATCCGTAACGCCCTAACTCGCGATTCGCGCATGCTGGGCCGCAAGGGCGGCGTCGACCAGTGATTCCGCTGCGGCGCGCGCGTGACGGGCGTGGTCCCTTTGGTCGGCTTGCATCTGCGCCCCAGCAAAGACGCCATCCATCAGCATCAGCAACTGGGTCGCGAGCGGCTCAGTCTGCTCGATGCCGGCTTCGGCGAGATAGCCCGCGAATGTTGTACGCACAAAGTTCTTGTGTGCAGCTGCGATGTCGACGAACGGATGACTTGGGTCCGCCATTTCCACGGCGACGTTGATGAAGGCACAGCCCCGGTAATCGTCTGCCGACACGACGTGATCGAGCACGTCGAAGACCGCCAGGACTTTCTCTTTGCCGGTCGTGGCGCGCTTGTCGACCTCGTGATCGAACATGGCACGGGTGTTCTCGTCGCGATTGCGGAGGTAGGCCTCGACAAGCCCCTCCTTGGAGCCGAAGAGCCGGTACAGGCTCATGATGGGCGTGCCTGCTTCCTCCAGGATCCTGTTGACGCCCACTGCGCGAATGCCGTCCGTGTAGAACAGTTCGGCGGCGGACAAGAGTCGCTCGCGGGGTGGAGTCCGAGTCCCGTTCTTGCTCTTCGTGGCAGCCATGCATCAAATATAGCGAGTGTTCTCACCCCAAGGTAGTGATGGGCCCTTGCGTGAGAACACGTGAGACAGAGCCACCTTCGACGGCTCCCGACTGGTTCTACGGTGCCATCGGCTCTAGCGTTTCTCCGCGAGTTCACGATGAGGTTCAGGGTTTGGGCGGCTGGCCCGCGTGTTGGGTCGACCGATTCGGTTCGAGGTAGAAGCGGGATCTATCGCGAAGCGCATCAGGTCAGGTTCGTCGATTGCGCCACAGGGGGAGGAGCCGTACCGGCTTCGGTCCGCCACCGACCAGAGTGAGTGGGTCGAGGTAGACGTGGTCGGAATTGCGGATCAGGCCCCAGTGAAGGCATGACCGGGGCCAGCAGTGACTGCTGGCCGTAGACAGGCGTCCTATGGAGGCGCCCGCCGTGACCCGGTCGCCGCCGCGCACGGTTGCGACGACCGGTTCGTAGGTCGTTCGGGTCTCGCCATGGTCGATCGCCACGACGGGTTTGCCCGCGATCGACCCGGCGAAGGCGACGGTGCCGCCGAGCGCGGTGTGCACGACTTGGCCGGGAGAGCCGCGGAGGTCGACTCCTCGATGCCCCGCACCCCACGGAGCGTCTGGAGGGTCGAAGCGGCGCACGACCTCCGGTTGCGGAGCCAGCGGCCACTCGCCCTGAGGCACATCCTCAGCCCCTCCGACCGGACTCGGACCCTCGCCGTGACCCACAGCCCCACCCAGCGAGGCGCCGGGCGGCGCCACCTCGGCACGTGGCGTTCCGAGAGCTGGGTGTGCCGGGGCGATGAGGACGACGAGGAACAGGGCCGCGACGAGGGCGCGGGCCCGGTCGGAGAGGCGATACGAGGTCATGACGAGCAGACAACCCCGGATCGGGGACCCGCACAACGAGCTTCGTACGTCCTGTGGATAACCCCGTCCCGAGATACCCCTGTGGACACCGATCGGCCCGCGAAGGAGCCAGTCACGGAGGATTGGCCCGCGACCCCCGTCGGCGGCTAGTCTTGGACCGGCAGCCCCCTGTGGGCTGACTTCGCACGCCAGCAGACCGCGACGGTGTCTCGCTCCGAGACGCCGGTCGCCCGCGGGCGCGGCCCTCAGTCCCGAGCAGCACGCTCAGGTCGGACCGCGCGCAGGCGTCAGGGCCCATCACCTTCGATGGACGCGAAACTGAAAACCCGACCGGCCCCCGTGACCACCCGCCCGACCTCGAGAAACGCAAGGTCGAGCCACCAGCGGTGCAAACGCGGGCCACCACCTAGGAGAAAAAACATCATGGCAGTCGTGACCATGCGCCAGCTCCTCGAGAGCGGCGTCCACTTCGGACACCAGACCCGTCGCTGGAACCCGAAGATGAAGCGGTTCATCCTCACCGACCGCAACGGCATCTACATCATCGACCTGCAGCAGTCGCTGGCCTACATCGACCGCAGCTACGCCTTCATCAAGGAGACCGTGGCCAAGGGCGGCACGATCATGTTCGTGGGCACCAAGAAGCAGGCCCAGGAGGCCATCGCCGAGCAGGCGACGCGCGTCGGGATGCCCTACGTCAACCAGCGCTGGCTGGGCGGCATGCTCACCAACTTCCAGACCGTGCACCAGCGGATCAACCGCCTCAAGGAGCTCGACGAGGTCAACTTCGACGACGTCGCCGGCTCGGGTCGCACGAAGAAGGAGCTCCTGCAGATGAAGCGGGAGCGCGACAAGCTCGAGAAGACCCTGGGCGGCATCCGCGAGATGGGTCGCACCCCGTCCGCCGTCTGGATCGTCGACACCAAGAAGGAGCACCTCGCTGTCGAGGAGGCTCGCAAGCTCCGGATCCCGATCGTCGGCATCCTGGACACCAACTGCGACCCCGACGAGGTCGACTTCCCGATCCCGGGTAACGACGACGCCATCCGCGCGGTCGGCCTGCTGACCCGCGTGGTCGCCGACGCCGTCGCCGAGGGTCTCATCGCCCGCTCCGGTGGCAAGACCGAGGGCACCGAGGGCGCCACCGCCGAGGAGCCGCTGGCCGAGTGGGAGCGCGAGCTCCTGGCGACCCCGGCTGCCGAGGAGGCCAAGGCCGAGGAGACCCCCGCCGCGGAGGCCGCCGAGGCTCCGGCCGAGGAGACCCCGGCTGAGGAGACCCCCGCCGAGACCCCTGAGGCCCCGGCCGAGGCCTGAGCCTCATCGTCCACCCAAGAGCCACTTAACAAGTCAGAGGAAGACACACATGGCTTACACTGCTGCCGACGTCAAGAAGCTCCGTGAGCTGACCCAGGCCGGCATGATGGACTGCAAGAAGGCGCTCGACGAGGCTGACGGCAACTTCGACAAGGCTGTCGAGATCCTTCGCGTCAAGGGCACGGCCAAGGCCGCCGCCCGCGCCGCGGAGCGCACCACCTCGGCCGGCCTCGTCGCCGCCTCCGGCAACGCGCTGATCAGCCTCCTCTCGGAGACCGACTTCGTCGCCAAGAACGAGGGCTTCGTCGCCGCTGCCCAGCAGATCGCCGACGCCGCCGACGCCAACAAGGTCAACGACCTCGAGGCCCTCAAGGCCGTCTCGCTCGGTGACAAGACCGTCGGCGAGACCGTCGAGGAGCTCGCCCGCACCATCGGCGAGAAGATCGAGCTCGGCCAGGTGGCCTACTTCGAGGGTGAGACCACGGTCTACCTGCACAAGAAGGCCTCCGACCTGCCGCCGAGCCTCGGCGTCCTGGTCGCCTACGAGGGTGACGAGACGGCCGCGAAGCAGGCCGCCCAGCAGGCTGCCGCGCTCAAGGCGCAGTACCTCACCTCCGACGAGGTCCCGGCCGACGTGGTCGAGGCGGAGAAGGACGTCCTCACCAAGAAGACGCTCGAGGAGGGCAAGCCCGAGGCTGCCGTCGCCAAGATCGTCGAGGGTCGGATCAAGGCGTTCTTCAAGGAGATCGTCCTGCTCGACCAGGAGTCGGTCTTCGAGTCGAAGAAGTCCGTCAAGCAGGTCCTCGACGCCGCTAACACGCAGGTGAAGCAGTTCGCCCGCTTCGACGTCGGCGCCTGAACCGAGCCTGATCGCCGCGCCGCGAGGTGTGATCAGTTAGGTTAAGCAGCAACGTACGACGAAAGGGCCGGTCCGATGAACCGAATGGTGACCATCGGACCGGCCCTTTCGCACGCCCCCACCGGCACCACCCCGCACGACGTCGCCCGAGGAAAGGCCACGGCATGACCCGCTACCAGCGCATCCTGATCAAGCTGTCCGGAGAGAACTTCGGCGGTGGCGAGGTCGGCGTCGACCCCATCGTGGTCGCCTCGATCGCCAAGGAGATCTCCGCTGTCGCCGCCTCCGGCGTCCAGGTCGCGATCGTCGTCGGCGGCGGCAACTTCTTCCGCGGCTCCGAGCTCCAGCAGGCCGGCATGGACCGGTCCCGCGCCGACTACATGGGCATGCTCGGCACCGTGATGAACTGCCTCGCGCTGCAGGACTTCCTCGAGAAGGAAGGCGTCGACACCCGCGTGCAGACCGCGATCACGATGGGCCAGGTCGCCGAGCCCTACATCCCGCGCAAGGCCATGCGTCACCTCGAGAAGGGCCGAGTCGTGATCTTCGGCGCCGGTTCCGGCATGCCCTACTTCTCGACCGACACCGTCGCCGCGCAGCGCGCCCTCGAGGTCCACGCCGAGGTGGTCCTGATGGCCAAGAACGGCGTCGACGGGGTCTACACCGCCGACCCGAAGAAGGACCCGACGGCGACGAAGTACGATGAGCTCACCTTCGGCGAGGCTCTGCAGAAGCAGCTCAAGATCGCCGATGCCACCGCGTTCGCCCTCTGCATGGAGAACAAGATGCCGATCGTGGTCTACGGCGCGGAGGACGAGGGGGCGGTCTACCGGATCGTCCAGGGTGAGAAGATCGGTACGCTCGTCACCGCTGGCTGAGCGGCACGAGCCCACACGCCACCCACATCTACAACACTTACGAGCGCACAGGAGCATCCGGTGATCAACGACATCCTCAACGAGGCCGACAGCAAGATGGTGAAGTCGGTGGACTCCACGCGTGAGGACTTCGCCACCATCCGTGCCGGCCGGGCCACCCCGCAGATGTTCAACAAGATCCTGGTCGACTACTACGGCACCCCGACGCCGATCCAGCAGCTCGCCTCGTTCACCAGCCCCGAGCCGCGGATCATCAACATCGCCCCGTTCGACATCGGCGCGATGGCCAACGTCGAGAAGGCCATCCGCGACTCCGACCTCGGCGTCAACCCGTCCAACGACGGCAAGATCCTTCGCGCGGTCTTCCCCGAGCTCACCGAGGAGCGCCGCAAGGAATACATCAAGCTCGCCAAGGAGAAGGCCGAGCAGGGTCGCGTCTCGGTGCGCCAGGTGCGCCAGAAGGCGAAGCAGGGCCTGGAGAAGCTCGAGAAGGATGGCGAGGCCAGCAAGGACGACGTCACGGGTGCCGAGAAGCGCCTCGACAGCCTCACCAAGAAGCACACCGACGCGATCGACGAACTGCTGAAGTCCAAGGAAGCCGAGCTGCTCGAGGTCTGAGCCTGTGACCCTGCGACGAAGTCGCAGGGTCACAACGCGAAGAGATCGAGCGAGCGCAGCGGCTGAGCTTGCGAAGCCGCGAAGCGGGTCGAGATCTACCCGTACGCGGTCGAGTTCCACGAGCGATCCGGACCGCGACCAGATAAGGACCTGAGCATGAAGGAATCCCTTGTGAGCCAGACGCCGCCGTCTCCTGCTTCGTCAGCTTCCGAGCCGCCGAAGAAGGACTACGGCCGCGCCGGCCGCAACCTGCCCGCGGCGATCGGCTCCGCCGTCGTCCTCCTGGTCGCCATCGCGCTGAGCCTGATGTTCGTGAAGACGGCGTTCATGCTGATCGTCGTCGGCTGTGTCGTGGCCGCGGTCTGGGAGCTCCACCGTGGCCTGATGGCCAAGGACATGGACGTCCCCGAGCAGCCGCTGATGATCGGCGGCACGGTGATGGTCCTGGTCGCCTACTTCCTAGGCTCCGACGCGCTGGTGACGGCCACCGCGGTGACCGCTCTGGTGATCATGCTGTGGGTGCTGCGGCGGGGGGTCGACGGCTACGTACGCACCTCGGCCGCCGCCGTCCTCACCCTGTTCTACCTGCCGTTCCTGGGCTCGTTCGTCGCGCTCATGCTCCGCGAGGGCGGCGGCTGGACCTCGGGCGGTCTCTCCGACGACGGCGTACGCGGCATCATCGTCTGGGTCCTGCTGACGATCATGTCCGACATCGGCGGCTACGTCGCCGGTGTCCTCTTCGGCAAGCACCCGATGGCGCCGGTGATCTCCCCGAAGAAGTCGTGGGAGGGCTTCGTCGGCTCGGTGGTCTTCACCGTCGCCACCGGCGTCGGTCTGGTCGTATGGCTGCTCGACGGCGCCTGGTGGGTCGGTGTCGCGCTCGGCGTGGTCGCCTGCGTGATGGCCGTCCTCGGCGACCTGGTCGAGTCGGTCATCAAGCGTGACCTCGGCGTCAAGGACATGAGCCAGATCATCCCCGGCCACGGCGGCCTCATGGACCGCCTCGACTCGCTCCTGGCGACCGTCGCCCCGGTCTGGCTGATCCTCCACTACGCGGTTTTCTGAGGGCGCGTCTTCTGATGCTCCACCTCGTACGCCACGGCCGACCCATCCAGCTCCGCGGCGTCGCCGCGGAGCACTGGGACCTCGACCCGGCCGGGTTCGACGAGGTCTGGGCACTGCGTGACCGGCTCCCGGCCGGCGCCGCGTGGTACTCCTCGCCCGAGCCCAAGGCGCAGCAGACCGCCCAGCTGCTCACCGACGGCGACGTCGGTGTGGTCGAGGCGCTCCGTGAGCACCGTCGCGGCGCGGCCTGGGTCGAGGACTACCGCGCCACGGTCGAGCGGGCGTTCGCGGAGCCCACGGTGCCGGCGTACGACGGCTGGGAGCCGCTCGAGGAGTGCCGCGCTCGCGTGACGAAGGCCGCTGCCGGAATCCTCTCGGCCCACGCGGGCGAAGACGCCGTGCTCATCGGACACGGCACGGCCTGGACCGTCCTGGTGAGCGAGTTGACGCGCACGCCGCCAGATCTCGCCCGGTGGCGAGACCTCGGCTTCCCGGACCTGATTACCGTCGACGCCTGATCGGCTTGAATCGCCCGGAGTTCGTTGCGGCAGCGATTCTTTACCAAGGATGACCTGGTTCGGCGCTACGGTTGAAGGGTGGTCCAGCGTCCCTCGGACCTCGACGTGGACTCCGATCCAGACGTCGAGGCAGATCACGGCCCGGAGGAAGAGTCCTCGGGGCCGGGTGGCGTGTGGGCGTGGCTGCACGACTCGCACCCGACCGTTGCGGCCCTGGTCGGCTTCTACCTCGGCCTGGCGTACGCGATCCTCGTACCCGGCACCTGGGGCGCGCTGCTGACGTGGGTCGTCGGGCAGGAGCGGGCCGAGCAGCTGTTCCCGTGGGTGGCGCTGACGCTGCTGGTGCCGCTGGCGATGCTCGTCCCGCGCAAGACCCGCCGTCTGGCCGAGTTCGTGTGGCTGGGCATCATCCTGACGGTGCTGGTTGTCGTCGGCGTCGGCGCGCTGGTGTTCTGGATCCTGCTCAAGACGGGCTGACCGGCCGGGCCGGATCCAGGTTTAGCCGTACGCCGCACCCCGGTGGGACAATGAAGCAGTGACCGAGCCTGATCCTGCGAACGTACCGGCCCCGCACAGCCCCGAGGCCGAGGCCGCCGCGATGGAGGGGCGCCGCCTGCCCCTGGTGATGGCGCCGCCCACGGGTCGCGGGAAGCCGCCGCGCCACCTGGCCGACCTCGACCTGGCCGGCCGTCAGGACGCGGCCAAGGAGGCGGGGCTTCCGGGGTTCCGGGCCAAGCAGCTCTCGGTGCACTACTTCGAGCGGCTGGTCGACGATCCCGAGAAGATGACCGATCTTCCCGCGGGCCAGCGCCAGGAGCTGGTCGACACGTTCCTGCCCGACCTGATGACGCCGATCCGTCAGCAGGAGGCCGACAAGGGCACCACCGTCAAGACGCTGTGGAAGCTCTTCGACGGCGCCCTGGTCGAGTCCGTGCTGATGCGCTACACCGACCGCGCCACGGTCTGCATCTCGTCCCAGGCCGGCTGCGGCATGGCCTGCCCGTTCTGCGCCACCGGCCAGGGTGGGCTCGAGCGCAACATGTCGACCGCCGAGATCGTCCACCAGGTCGTCGTTGCGGCACGGCAGATGGCCAGCGGCGAGATCCCCGGCGGCCCCGGCCGTCTCTCCAACGTGGTGTTCATGGGCATGGGTGAGCCGATGGCCAACTACAAGGCGCTGATGGGTGCCGTACGCCGCCTCACCTCGCCCGCGCCGGAGGGTCTGGGTCTCTCGGCCCGCCACGTGACCGTCTCCACGGTCGGCCTCGTGCCCCGGATCAAGCAGCTCACCGAGGAGGGCATCCCGGTCACCCTCGCCCTCTCGCTGCACGCACCCGACGACGAGCTCCGCAACGAGCTCGTCCCGATCAACACCCGCTTCTCGGTCGCCGAGACCGTCGACGCCGCCTGGAACTACGCTCGCGTCACGAAGCGCCGGGTCTCCATCGAGTACGCGATGATGCGCGGGATCAACGACCAGGCCTGGCGCGCCGACCTGCTCGCCGACGTCCTCAACTCCTACGGTGATTGGGGCTGGGTCCACGTCAACCTGATCCCGCTCAACCCGACCCCTGGCTCCAAGTGGACCGCGAGCGACCCGGCCGACGAGCGCGAGTTCGTACGCCGCCTCGAGGCCAAGGGCATCTCCACCACCGTCCGCGACACCCGCGGCCGCGAGATCGACGGTGCCTGCGGCCAGCTCGCCGCGGCCGAGTAGCAACACGTACGCGGACCAGTCCCAACGGCCCGGTCCGCGTACGTCCCCCTTCACGATGCCGTTCCCAGCACATCGTGAGCCTAGGAACGCCGGCTCACCGACTTCTGTCGACGGTCGGTTTGCGGTGGCAGATTTCTGAGAGTCACGCGACGTTTCCGCTGATGACACCGCCCGGACCATCTGTCGCCCGGCACGGAGTTCTGGCCACGGGAGGTTCACCGACCCGTCAACCAAGTCGGGGGTGACGTTGCCGGACGGCGCTCACGATCAGAAACATGAGCATCAGCCTCGATCGGGTCCCGATGGTCGCCGCCAACTCGGAGCCGCTCCGTGTCCTCATCGTCACGGAGTCGTTCCTTCCGCAGGTCAACGGCGTGACCAATTCCGTACGCCGCGTGCTGGAGCATCTTGCGATCGACGGCCACACCGTCGAGGTCGTGGCCCCCACCGGGCCCACCGAGTACGCCGGCTTCCCGGTGACCCGAACCCGGGGCGCGACGTTCTGGGTCTACAAGGACTTCCGCGTCGGCCTCGAGACGCGGCGCAAGCTGCGCTTGGTGATGCGCCGGTTCGCCCCCGACGTCATCCACGTCGCCTCGCCCGCGCTGCTCGGCCGGCAGGCCGTGCTGGTGGCCAAGGACCTCGGGATCCCGAGCGTGGCGATCTACCAGACCGACCTGGTCGGCTTCTGGGACAAGTACAAGGCGGTCGGTGGCCCGCAGGCGGCCGCGATGCTCACCCGGCAGGCGCACTCGGCCGCCGACCGCACCCTGGCACCGAGCTCGTCGGCCCTCACCCAGCTCGAGGGCCTCGGCGTGCAGCGCACCGGCCTGTGGCCGCGCGGCGTCGACGTCGAGCTGTTCCACCCGAGCCGCGTCGACCACGACCTGCGCGCGAAGCTCGCGCCCAACGGGGAGACCATCGTCGGGTACGTCGGCCGTCTCGCCCAGGAGAAGGAGCTGCACCTGCTGGCCGCGCTGGCGCACAACCCGGCGTACAAGGTCGTGCTCGTGGGCGGCGGCCCGCAGGAGCGCGAGCTGCGCCAGCTGCTCCCGAACGCGACCTTCATGGGCGTTCTGCAGGGGGAGGAGCTCGGGGCTGCGTACGCCTCCCTCGACGTGTTCGTGCACACCGGCTCGCACGAGACGTTCTGCCAGGCGGTCCAGGAGGCGCTCGCCTCCGGGGTGCCGGTGGTCGCGCCGCGCTCCGGTGGGCCGCTGGACCTGGTCGCCGACGGCGTCACCGGCTTCTTCTACGAGCCCGGCAGCCGTGACGACCTCGGCTCCCATGTCGCGCTGCTCCACAACGACCCGCAGCTGCGGCTGCGGATGGGACGCGAGGCTCGCAAGAGCGTCGCCCACAAGTCGTGGGGTGCGGTGAACGCCGCCCTGGTGGACCACTATCGCGACGTCATCCGGGCACGCCAGCTGCGATGACCTCGAGGACCTCCTCGGCGGTGTCGACGAGGTGGACGTGGCCCTCCATCGCCCGGCCGCGGGCGAGGGCCTGCAGGAGCGGCCAGACCGGCAGCTCCTCGGTCCAGTAGCGCCGTCCGACCAGCACCATCGGCGCGACCGCGCTGGTGTCGGCATAGTAGTTCTCGCAGGCGTCCTGGAAGACCTCCTGCACCGTGCCGCCGGCGCCGGGCAGGAAGACGATCCCGCCGTCGCAGACCTCCAGTAGCACCGCCTCGCGGGTGGCATTGCGGAAATACTTCGCGATCGCCCCGGCGAACACGTTGGGCGGCTCGTGGCCGTAGTGCCACGTCGGGATGCCGAGTGACCTTCCGGGCCTGCCCTCGACCCGGTTCCGTACGTCGAGGGCCACCCGCGCCCAGGCCCGGATCGACGGCCGGAACGTCGGCACCGCGGCCAGCGACTCGAGCGCACCGTCCAGCACCGTCTTCGGCGCCCGGGCGAGGAAGGCACCCAGGTTGGCGGCCTCCATCGCTCCCGGACCGCCGCCGGTCGCGATCACGTGCTTGCTCGCCAGGTGCTGGGCGAGGCGGGCAGCGGATGCGTACGCCTCCTCGCCCCGTCGCAGCGTATGCCCGCCCATCATCCCGACGATCCGCGTCCCCTCGTCGCGCCGCGCACGGACCCAGGCCTCCAGGGCGGCGTCGATCGCATGGTCGTGGAGGGTGATCGCCAGCTCGTCCTCGGCGTCGAGCGGCTGCTGCATCCAGGCGTACGCCCTCGCGTCGAGGCTCCGCGCATAGACCGGGTCGTCGTAGAGCTCGTCGGCGGTGTAGAGCTTCGACCGGTAGACGTCGACCGGCGCCTCCGGGATCACCGGCATCACCAGCGCGCCCTCGTCCTCGGCGTAGTCGACGTCCCCGGGCGCGAAGGAGCACCCCAGGAACGTCGCCCCGGCGAGCTCGGTCTCCCGCAGCGCGGTGGAACGCGAGGTCAGGTCCAGCGACCGCAGCCGCCATCCCTTCAGACTGCCCGCCCCGGCCGCCAGGTGACCGTCCAGCTCCGCGACCGACTCGATGTCGACGTGCCGTCCCCGGTGATGCTTCATGGGGTCAACCTACCGATCAACCGCCGCCAGGAGACTCCGGCCAGTGCGTCGGGCGCGGGGCCACAGGTTGAGGACGTCGAGGTCAAAGCCGCCCCGCCGCCGCGAAGTGGGGATATCGTCTGCCACGGCCCCGACGTAGGGCTGCCGGTATCGAGGTGGTCAGGTGTGTTGCTAGGGCGGATCCTCCGTGCGGCACGCTCCCGCCCGGTGACGACGGAGATCGGCATCGGTTTGGCGGTCTTGTGCGTCTGTCTGCTCGTGGCCGGGCTCGTCATCCGCGTGAGCGTCGCCGAGCTGGCTGCGGAGAGTACGCGGCCTGACGTCGTCACAGACGAGAAGGCGCTCGAGGTGCGACGAGAGCGGCTCGCGCCCCACTTGGAGCAGGTCAACGCGATTCCGACGCCGGTCGGCCTGCGGTGGGTACACGTTGCCGACGTCGGGAAATGTGGCATCGACCGCTCGGACGGAAGCCTGATCCAGGCTGAGGCGTGGTTCGAATGGGAGGCGACGGAACCGGTCGCCTACGACCAGGTGAGCCGAGTCGCTGCTGTCGGGTATGTCGAGATCCTCGACCATCTTGTCGACCACGGTTGGCGGGTCAGCAAGCGCGAGAACCTGAACGGCATGGTCACCGCCGCAAACCCCGGCTTCGACTCCGCCGACCTCGTTCATAGCTCAGGCGTCAAGATGCGCACGCAGTTCTTGGGCGATGTGATTCTGGGGCGCCTCTTCTTCAGGGGAGCTCCCAAGGTCTGTTCGTTCGCCTGAGCGGCCGCGGTGTGACGCCAGGCGTGACCATCAGGTCACGCCCGGCATCACCCGAGCGGCGTCAGAAGGCGTGCGCCATCAGGTCGGCGTAGACCTCCTGCTCGTCGACCTCCAGGCCACGGGCCTGGAACCACTTCGCGACGTTGGTGATGTCGCGCAGGAGGAAGTCGAAACCCAGCGGGTTGCCGACGAGGTCGATGATCTGGGGGAGGTCGATGATCACGAGCCGGTCCTGCTGGGCCAGGATGTTGTAGGGCGAGAGGTCACCGTGGACCAGGCCCGCCTGCACCATGGTGGCCAGCGCCTCGACGAGCCCGTCCCACCACATCTCCAGGACGTGGTGCTCCGGGCGGGTCTGGGCGAGGCGCGGCGCCGTCTCGAGCTCCCCGTTCCCGTCGTCGACCGCGATCCACTCCATCAGGATCTCGGTGCCGTCGATCTGCACGGGGTAGGGGACCGGGAGGCCGAGGTTCCAGCAGCGTACGAGCGCATTCCACTCGGCGTTGGCCCACTCGGCCTTGGCGACCTCGCGGCCGAAGGTCGAGTTCTTCTTCAGCGCCCGCTCGTCACGGGAGCGCTTGACCGAACGGCCCTCGGTGTAGCTCGCGGCGCGGTGGAAGGTGCGGTGGTCGCTGTCGCGGTAGCGCTTGGCGACCATCAGCGCCTCCTGCTCCGGGAACAGCGGGTCCGCGCGCACGATCAGGAAGGCGTCGGCTTCCTTGCCGGTCTTGAGTACGCCGAGCTCGGTGTCGATGGCGCCCTGAGAGGTCACCACCCAGTCCGGGCGCGGCTCCGGTCCACGGGAGAGCGGCTCCACGGAGAGCCAGGTGGACCAGCGTTGTCCGTCATCCAGGTCATCGTAGGCCTGGAAGTCGAAGACGAAATTCGAATCGATCCCCTGGAGAGGATCAGCGGAGATGTTCTCCTGAGTCACTTCGGGTGCTCCTGATACGAGAGTTCTTGTCTGTGGGCAGGCACAGGACGGACACAGTCATGGGTCTGCTCCTCTCGGTCAGGGGCGCCTCGGGGACGAGGAACGCCGGTCGCGCTCCATGGTGGAGGACCGCGACCGGCGTACGCAACAGGTTTATTCGCCGAGTCAGTGACCGCCGACGAGCGGCGCGACCGCCCGGGCGACCAGGGAGCCCTTTCCGGTCGCGGACTCCTCCGCGTCGGCAACGGTCATGGCCCGCAGGCCGGCGTTGACGCCGAGCCAGCGCAACGGCTCCGGCTCCCAGCGCGGCGAGACGTGGCCGACCCAGGGGAGGGCGGTGAGGTCGGAGTCGATGCCGAGGATCAGGTCTCGCAGCGTACGGCCGGCGAGGTTGGTGGTCGCCACCCCGTCGCCGACGTAGCCGCCGGCGTGCGCGAGGCCGCCGGCGGGGTCGTAGCCGACCGAGGCGTGCCAGTCGCGCGGGATGCCGAGGACGCCGCCCCATCGGTGGGTGATCTTGTGGCCGCGTACGGCCGGGAACAGCTCGACCAGGGTCTCCTGCAGGCGACGGTGGGTGCGCAGGTCGGAGGCGTCCGCGTGGGTGATCCTCGACCCGAAGGAGTACGGAGCGCCCCGGCCGCCGAAGACCAGCCGGTCGTCCGCGGTGCGCTGCCCGTAGATCAGCAGGTGACGGCCGTCGGAGAACGTCTCGCGCTCCTCCAGGCCGATGCTCGACCAGACCAGGTCGGTGAGCGGCTCGGTCGCGATGATCAGCGAGCGCACCGGGATCACCTCGCGCTCGAGGCCGGCCAGCGTCGGGGTGTAGCCCTCGGTGGCGCGCACGACGACGTCGGCGGAGACCACGTCCCGCTCGGTCCGGCTGTGCTCGACGAACACGGCGTGCGGCGCGATCGCGGTGACCCGGGTCTGCTCGTAGATCGTGACCCCGCGGGCCTCGACGGCGCGGGCCAGGCCCCGGACGAGCTTGGCGGGGTGGAGTGCGGCGCAGTCGGGGGTGTAGGTGGCGCCGAGGGTGTCGGTCGCGGCGAGCCGCTTCTCCGCGGCGGTCTGGTCCAGCAGAGAGAGCTCGGCGTCGCCGAGACCCCAGGATCGGGCGTGCTCGACCTCGTGCCGGGCGCGCTCGAGCTGGGCGGGCGTACGGGCCACGACGACGGTGCCGCCCTTGGCGATGTCGGCCTCGATGCCCTCGGCGCCGGCGACGCGGATGACCTCGTCGACGGTCGCCCGCATCGCCCGGTCCTGGGCGATCGCGGCCTCCCGGCTCGACCCCGCCGCCACCTTGTCGAGCGAGGCGGGGAAGAGGGCCGAGCACCAGCCGCCGTTGCGGCCGGACGCTCCGAAGCCGGCGACCTCGGCCTCGAGGATCGCGATCTTCAGGTCGGGCCTGGCCTCGGCCAGGTAGTAGGCCGTCCAGAGACCGGTGTAGCCGGCGCCTACGATCGCGACATCGACCTCGAGGTCGCCCATCAGGGCCGGACGCGGCTCCCAGGAGTCGCCCGCGGTCTCGTGCCACAGGCTGATGCCCGGGTAGCCGCTGCTCACCGCACGCCCCAGGCGTAGGTCTGCTTGTGCAGGTGGAGGTACATGAACGTCTCGGTGCTCACCACGCCCTCGATGGCGCGGATCTTGCTGGAGACGAGGTTGAGGAGGGCCTCGTCGCTCTCGGCGACGACCTCCACGAGGAGGTCGTAGGAACCGGCGGTGATGACGATGTAGTCGACCTCGTCGAGCTTGCCGAGCTCGTCGGCGATCCCCTCGATCGGCCCGGAGGTGCGTACGCCGATCATGGCCTGCCGCGCGAAGCCGAGCTCGAGCGGATCGGTGACCGCGACGACCTGCATGACGCCGCTGTCGACGAGGCGCTGCACGCGTTGGCGCACCGCGGCCTCGCTGAGGCCGACCTCCTTGCCGATGGCGGCGTAGCTGCGCCGGCCGTCCTGCTGGAGCTGCTCGATGATCAGCTTGTTGACCTCGTCGAGGTGAGCGCCCCCGTTGCGCTTGCGAGTGGTCATGGCGCCTAGTCAACCTTTTCGCCGCCGCCCGATGCAACGAAATCCGTCGTGTGTAACGAACAATTTCCATGATTCCGCACATTCTGTGTGGCTGAGGGCCTCCAGAGTTGTCATAGTGGGCGTCGTGAACCATGTCTCGCTGACCGATGCGAAGCCCGCCGTCTACTGGCTGGACGACCCGGCCAAGCCCGCGCCGCTGCCGCCTCTGCTCGGGGTGTCGTCGGCAGATCTGGTGGTCGTCGGAGGCGGCTACTCGGGGCTGTGGACGGCGCTGCTGGCTCGGGTGCGGTTTCCGTCGTGGTCGGTGGTGCTGCTCGAAGCAGGGCAGTGTGGCGACCAGGCCTCGGGCCGCAACGGCGGCTTCGCCGAGGCGTCCTTGACCCACGGCTTCTGGAACGGTCTGGAGCGCTGGCCCGACGAGCTGGCGACGCTGGACCGGCTCGGTCAGCAGAACCTCGACGAGATGGCGGCCACCATCGAGGAGCACGGCATCGACTGCGACTGGCGGCTCACCGGCGCCCTCAACGTCGCCACCCGGCCGCACGAGGTCGAGGACCTCGCCGAGTGGTCGGCCGCGCTGAGCGAGCACGGCATCAAGCACCGGCTGCTGGACGAGGCCGCCGTGCGGGACGAGATCCGTTCACCGAGCTACCTCGGTGGGCTGGAGGTGCTCGGCGACACCGCGACCGTCGAGCCCGCAAGGCTGGCCTGGGGGCTGCGGCAGGCCTGCCTGGACGCGGGGGTGGTGATCCACGAGGGCTCCGCGGTCACCGGCCTCGCCCGCGACGGGGCAGGGATGCGGGTGTCGACTCTCGCGGGGTCGGTGCGCGCCGGGCGGGTGGCGCTGGCCACGAACGCCTTCCCGCCGCTGCTGCGGCGACTCAAGATGATGACGGTGCCGGTCTACGACTACGTACTCATGACCGAGCCGCTCTCGCCGTCCCAGATGGACGCCATCGGCTGGGCCAACCGGCAAGGGGTCAGCGACTCCGCCAACCACTTCCACTACTACCGTCTGACCAGGGACAACCGGATCCTGTGGGGCGGCTACGACGCGATCTACCACTACGGCTCGAAGATCGCACCGGAGCTCGAGACCGGCGCCACCCACGACAAGCTCGCGAGCCACTTCTTCGAGACCTTCCCGCAGTTCGAGGGGCTGCGCTTCACCCACCGCTGGGCCGGCGTGATCGACACCTGCACCCGTTTCTCGGCCTTCTTCGGGAAGGCGTACGCCGGCCGCGTCGCCTACGCGCTCGGCTACACCGGTCTCGGCGTCGGGGCCACCCGCTTCGGCGCCCAGGTGATGCTCGACCTGCTCAGTGGCGAGCAGACGGAGCGTACGTCGCTGGAGATGGTGCGCTCCAAGCCGCTGCCGTTCCCGCCCGAGCCGGCTCGCTATGCCGGCATCTCGATGATGGTCCGATCGCTCGGGAAGGCCGACGCCAATGGCGGCCGACGCGACCTGTTCCTGCGGACGATGGATCGGCTGGGGCTGGGGTTCGACTCTTGAGGCTGGCTTCTTGGCTGGCTATCGGGTCGGCGGCGGGGTGTGGCGCGGATTCCTTGGGTTGGGTCCGGGCTTGGGATCTTGGGCCAGTGATCCCTGGGGACGGAAGGGTTTCCTCGTGCTTTTACAAGACGATGACACCTTGTGAACGCGGCGATCTCAACCAGTCGAAGCAACGGTTGGTCAAGCTGCTGGGTTCAGCAGTTGGGCCAGCCGTTGGGCTGGCGTGTGTAGGTCAAGGGTAGGCCGTGGGCGTCGGTTGAGGGTGTCAGCGACGCGTTGGAGGTCGCGTGCGGTGTGGCGTGAGAGGTCGCTGCTCTTCTCGAACCAGTGCCGCAACAGCCGGTTGGTGTTCTCGTTGGATCCGCGCTGCCAGGGCGAGTGCGGGTCGGCGAAGTAGACCGTGGTGCCGAGCTGGATCTGGATGTCTTGGTAGCGGGCGAGCTCGAGGCCGCGGTCCCAGGTGATCGAGCGGCGTAGATGCTCGGGCAGCTTGCCCATCTCGCGGATCATCGCCTCAGCGACGGTCTCGGCGTCGTGGCGATCGGGCAGGTGGAGCAGGATCACGAACCGGGTTGAGCGTTCGACCAAGGTGCCGATGGCCGAGCCGTTCTTGGTGCCGAGGATCAAGTCGCCCTCCCAATGGCCCGGCACTGCCCGGTCAGCGACCTCGGCCGGTCGTTGGCTGATCTTGAACGCCTCGATGTAGGCGTTCTTGCTGGGGTCGTGGCTGGCACGGCCGCGTGGTTTGCGGGCCTTGCGACGTGTCGAGAGGCACCGATGCAGATCAGCACGGAGCTGACCTCGGGTTTGAACATAAAGCGCCCGGTAGATCGTCTCGTGACTCACCCGTGCCATCCTCGCACCCGGATCGGCACCAGAGCCGACACCAGAGCCGACACCAGAGCCGACACCAGAGCCGACACCAGAGCCGACACCAGAGCCGACACCAGGATGATCGGTGCGCAACACCGTCGCGATCAGTCCCGGTGACCAGCCCTGGTCCATCCAATCCTCGATCAACCGACACAGACGCGGGTTCGCCGCCAACTTGAACTCCTTGGGACGCCGGCGGCGCTGGTGCGCTGCCCGATGAGCCAACTCAGCGCGATAGACACCATCGCTGCCGGTGTTGCGAGCGACCTCGCGACACACCACCGACCTATCCCGCCCGACCGCTGCGGCGATCTTGGCCTGCGACCACCCATCGGCCAGCCCCGCAGCGATCACCGCCCGGTCCTGGCTGGTCAAGCAACGCCGCTGGCGACCCGGGCTATCGGCGCCGGGGTCACTCGGCAGCGCCGCTCCCAGCCCACCCCGCAACGCGCCCGGCTCAAGTGGAATCAGCACCGGGCAAGCCTGATGCCACCACTGCACCGCCGTCGGTTTCGACACACCGACCACATCAGCCGCCCCACGCGCAGTCGACCCCGCACAGATCAGATCCACCACCCGGACTCGAACCTCTGGCGAGAACACCTTCGGCATGACAACACTCCCTCACTCAGCGTTGCCTCCACCGATTGATTCCGCCCGCTTCACAAGGTAGCGCGGAGCATGGGTGGCGACGACCGGGCGGGGCGGACGCTGCTGCCTCAGCTGGCTACTAGCCATGCCCGTTTCAGGCGGGTCGCCTCGGCGGGCGAGCGGGGTCATCAGGTGGCGATTGATGCGCCGCGGACTCGCAGCACCGCCAACTGCACGCCGTCCGGATCAGCACTGCCCGCTGCAGAGCATCGGCAGGTTAGCCACCCGGCAGGAGTGGCACGACAGGACGGTGGCGAGGACGCAGATCAGCGATCGTCCGTCGTGGGATCGGACGAGTACGGGCACGGCCGCGCAGGCCAGCCCGGGGATCAGCTGGTTCGGGTGCGCCTGGTGAACCGGATTCGTCCGTCGGAGAGCCGCTCATAGGTGTAGTCGGGGTCGTGGATCCGGCGATGGTCACTCGCACACAGCAAGACCATGTTCGCCAGATTCGTGAGGCCGCCTTCGGACCAGGGTTTCAGGTGGTGCGCTTCGGTCCACGTGGCTGTCGCGATTTGAGTTGTCCCTGTCGGTGTCGGCCGGGCGAAGCCCGGCCCGGCTCAGCCGGTGGCCAGGCCGGTCTGGTGGAGTCGTCG
>NZ_JBITCR010000010.1:0-20037 GCF_044453405.1 Nocardioides sp. NPDC051685
TGGTGACTGACCTTCGACAAGCCAGAAACCTAGGACGGGAGCGGCGTGCGGCCGTTCAGGCGCGAGCAGGAACCCATGGAAGCGTCACAAGAGCCAAAATTTCTCGGCGGATCCCGGTGTCAAGGATCGCCGAAGGCGACCGGCGAAGCCGGCGGCCGCAGGCCGTCCTTTACTCCGGGATCCGTTGAGAACACCCTCCCATAACGGGTCGGCGGCAAACACCAACCACAAAACACGGCACCCGACAGACCGGAAGCCGAGTCCTACCGCCGAGTCAACACCCGCTGCGCCACCACGAACACCAGCACCAGCACCCCGATCGTGATCCGCGTCCACCACGACGACAGCGTGCCGTCGAACGAGATGAACGTCTGGATCGTGCCGAGCACGAGCACACCGAGCAGGGAGCCGATCACGAACCCACGACCGCCGGTGAGCAACGTGCCGCCGATGACCACGGCGGCGATCGCGTCGAGCTCCATCCCGACCGCGTGCAGCGAGTAGCCCGAGAGCGTGTAGAGCGCGAACAGCAGTCCGCCGAGCGCCGCACAGAGCCCGCTGATCGCGTACACCCCGACCTTGGTCGCCGCCACCGGCAACCCCATCAGCAGCGCCGACGGCTCGCTGCCGCCGAGCGCGTAGACGGTGCGTCCGAAGCGCGTCGAAGAGAGGACGTACGCAGCCACCGCGACGACCACCAGCGCGAAGACCGCCGTCCACCCGAGGTAGTAGCCACCGGGCAGCGTGATCGAGCCGAAGGCGATCGCCGAGAACGTCTCGTCCTTGATCGGGATCGAGTCGACGCTGATCAGGTAGCACAGCCCGCGGGCCAGGAACATGCCCGCCAGGGTGGCGATGAACGGCTGGATGTCGAAGTAGTGGATCAGCAGCCCCATCGCGGTGCCCAGCAATGACCCTGCCAGGAGCACGACCGCGATCACCGCGACCACCGGCCAGCCGAGCTCGAGCGTCCTGGCCGCGATCAGCGTCGAGAGGGCGACGTTGGAGCCGACCGAGAGGTCGATGCCACCGGTGAGGATCACGAACGTCATCCCCACCGCCAGGACGATCAGGAAGGCGTTGTCGAGCAGCAGCGTCAGGAAGACCTGCGGGTCGGCGAATCCCTCGTAGCGGATCCCGCCGACACCGAACATGCCGATGAACAGTGCGAACGTGCCGAGCACGGGTAGGTAGCGCCGCGGCGGGCTGAACCGCGCAGCACGAGCGAGGAGGCCTTCCTCCGGAACAGTGATACTCATGCGACCGCCTCCTCGCGGCTCGGGCCGGTCGGCGTGCGGTCGCCGCGCCGTTGCAGCACCGCCCGCGCCGTCGGCGACTGCAGCAGGCACACGATCACCACGACCAGCGCCTTGAACAGATAGTTGGCCTCGGCCGGGATGCCGATGTTGGGGATGGTCCGGGTCAGAGTTGCGATCAGCATCGCCCCGACCAGGGTGCCGGTCAGCGAGAAGCGGCCGCCGGCCAGCGACGTACCTCCGATGACGACGGCCAGGATGGCGTCCAGCTCGATCCACAGCCCGAGGCTGTTGGCGTTCACCGAATGGGTGTTGGCGGCGATGATCAGGCCGGCCGTCCCGGCACACAGCGCCGCGAAGACGTAGACGGTCCAGATGATCGTGCGGGAGCGTACGCCGGCCAGCCGGCTCGCCTCCGGGTTGATCCCGACCGACTCGATGAGCAGGCCGAGCGCGGTGCGGCGTACGACGATCTGGGTGGCCGCGAAGACACCTAGCGCGATCAGCGCCGCCACCGGGAGGGTGAGCAGGTGACCCGAGGCCAGCGCGGCGAAGGTGTCGTTGTTGACCGTGGTGATCTGGCCGCCGGTCACCAGCATCGCGATCCCCCGGCCGGCGACCATCAGGACCAGTGTGGCAATGATCGGCTGGATGCCGACCACCGCGACCAGGAAGCCGTTCCACAACCCGAGCGCGACACTGACGGCGAGTGCCATCGAGATCGCGATGACGGCCGTGCCGGCGGCGCCGTCGGCAGGGCTCTTGACGATGTAGACACAGGCGACCGCGCCCGCGATCGCCGCCACCGCCCCTACCGAGAGATCGATCCCGCGGGTCGCGATGACCAGCGTCATCCCGATCGCGACCAGCAGCACCGGGGCGCCGTTGCGCACGATGTCGACGAGGCTGCCGAAGAGGTGACCGTCCTGGATGCGTACGTTGAAGAACGTCGGTGTCGCGATCAGGTTGACCACCAGCAGCGCGCCGAGCGCGGCCAGCGGCCAGAACAGGTGGTGGGCCATCGCGCGGGCCCTGAACGTCTTGCCCGTTCTGACTGTCTCAGGCATCTGCCCGCTCCTTCTCGGCCAGGCCGCCGGGTTCGCCGGTGATGATCTCGAGTACGTCGTTGACGTCGATGCCCCGGTTGGGCCGCTCGGCGATCTTGCGGCGGTCCTTGAGAACCACCAGCCGATGGCTCAGCCGCAGCACTTCCTCGAGCTCGGCGGAGATGAACACCACGCTCATCCCCTTCTCGGCAAGGTCGGCGACGAGCTGCTGGATCTGGGTCTTGGCACCGATGTCGATGCCACGGGTGGGCTCGTCGAGAAGGAGTACGTCCGGCTCCGTGATCAGCCAGCGCGCCAGCAGGACCTTCTGCTGATTGCCACCGGACAGGCTTCGCATCGGCAGACTCGCGTCGGCGGGCCGGATGTCGAGAGCGGTCATGAACTCCTCGACCAGCTTCTCGCGTGTGGCCGTCGGGATCGGCCGCAGCCAGCCACGGCTGGCCTGCAGGCCGAGCAGCATGTTGTCCGCCACCGAGAGCTCCTCGAAGACGCCCTCGGCCTTGCGGTCCTCGCTGCAGAAGGCGAGCTTGCGGTCGATCGCGTGCCGGGGGCTCCGCAGCCTCCGGCGGCTCGAGCCCCTGACCATGAGCTCGCCGGTGTCGGGGGCGTCGGCGCCGAAGAGCAGCCGGGCCAGCTCCGTACGCCCCGAGCCGAGCAGGCCGGCGATACCGACCACCTCGCCGGGGAAGAGAGTGAGATCGGTGGCCTCCAGGCTCCCCTTCCGGCCGAGCCCGACGGCGCTGAGCACCGGGAGGCGCTGCTCGACGGCAGCTTCCTCGGTGGCCTCGTGCGCGGCGTGGTCGAGGCGGTCGAGGACCTGGAGGTCGCGGCCGATCATCAGCTGCACCAGCTGGAGCTGAGTGGTGTCCTTGACCAGCCTCTCGCCCACCAGGCGGCCGTTGCGCAGGATCGTCATCCGGTCGGAGATCTCGAAGATCTGGTCGAGGAAGTGGGACACGAAGACGATCGCGGTGCCCTGCGCGCGCAGCCTGCGCATCACCTCGAAGAGCCTTGCCACCTCGTCGGCGTCGAGGCTCGAGGTGGGCTCGTCGAGGATGAGCACGCGGGCGTCCGTGTCGACCGCACGCGCGATCGCGACCAGCTGCTGCACGGCGATCGGGTGGCTGCCGAGCTCGGAGCCGGGGTCGACGTCGATGCCGAGGCTCTGCAGCGAGCCGGCGGCGCGACGGTTCATCTCCCGACGGTCGATCCGGCCGAGGCGGCGCGGCTCGCGGCCGAGGAGCATGTTCTCGGCCACGGTGAGGTTGGGCACCAGGTTGACCTCCTGGTAGACCGTGCTGATCCCGGCGTGCTGCGCGGCGGCGGGGGTGGCGAAGTGGGTCTCGACGCCGTCGATCTCCACCCGGCCGGAGTCGATCGTGTAAACCCCGGTCAGGGCCTTGATCAGCGTCGACTTCCCTGCCCCGTTCTCCCCCATGAGCGCGTGCACCTCCCCCGGCAGCAGACGGAGCGACACGTCGTCGAGCGCCCTCACCGCCCCGAAGGTGATGGAGACGTGCTGCATCTCCACCACGGGTGGCGGGCTCGGATCCGTATGGCGCATGTGGTGCTGGCTCCTAGTGGTCTGGGTGGGTCTTGGGCGGCGGGCGGGACGGGCTGTTGACCGAGGTAACTCGCCGGGCGCGCGCTTCCTTCGTGGAGTTCCCCGAAGGAAGCGACGCCTCGCCGAGCTACCTCGGTCAGCGGCAGCCTCAGTACTTCCGGTCGGGCAGCGCCTCAGCGGCCTGCTCCGGGGTGAAGGTGGTCTCCTCGGTGACGATGCGGTCGGGGACCTCCTCACCGGCGACGACCTTCTCGGCGACGTCCATCAGCTGCGGTCCGAGCAGCGGGCTGCACTCGACGATGTAGTTGATCTCGCCGGCGGCCAGCGCAGTCATGCCGTCCTTGACCGCGTCGACGGTGATGATCTTGATGTCGGTGCCGGGCTTCTTGCCGGCCGCCTTGATCGCCTCGATCGCACCCAGGCCCATGTCGTCGTTGTGGGCGTAGACGACGTCGATCTTCGGGTTGGACTGCAGGAAGGCCTCCATGACCTGCTTGCCGCCGTCACGGGTGAAGTCGCCGGTCTGGGACGCGGTGATCTTGATCTTGGAGTCGTCCGAGATCACGCTCTCGAACCCCTTCTTGCGGTCGATCGCGGGCGCCGATCCGGTGGTGCCCTGCAGCTCGACGACGTTCACCGCACCGTCCTTGTCGACGTCGGAGGCGTCGGCGTTGTCGACCAGCCACTGCCCTGCCTTCTCGCCCTCCTTGACGAAGTCGGAGCCGATGAAGGTGACGTAGAGCGAGGTGTCCTCGGTGTCCACGGCCCGGTCGGTCAGCACGACGGGAATCTTGGCGCGCTTGGCCTCCTGGAGCACCGCGTCCCAGCCGGTCTCGACGACCGGGCTGAACGCGATGACGTCCACCTTCTGCTGGATGTAGGACCGGATCGACTTGATCTGGTTCTCCTGCTTCTGCTGCGCGTCGGAGAACTTCAGGTCGATGCCGGCCTCCTTCGCCGACTCCTGGATCGAGGTGCTGTTGGCGGTGCGCCATCCGCTCTCGGCACCGACCTGGGCGAAGCCCATCGTGATCGAGCCATCGTCGGCGGCCTCGCTGCCGCCGCACGCGCTGAGAGACATCCCTCCCATGGCGAGCGCGCACATGGCGATGAGGGTCTTCTTCACTGTGGTCCTCCAGTTTCGTCACCGCGGCGGCCGCTGTGACCGTCGTCACGATTGGATCAGTGTGAGCGCTAACATCCGCGCGGTCAAGCGGAATCGACAGATCCATCCGAATCGGCAGCAGGTCGTCCGGAACTCCCCCTAGTGTGTCGACCATGACGCTCACCCTGACCCCGGAGCAGGCGCGCCGGATCGCGGTCCGCGCCCAGCTCCTCGACGCGCGGAGGCCGGTCTCGCTGGTGGCGACCGTCGACCAGCTCACGCTTCTGCAGATCGACCCGACCAGGGCGATCGCGCCGAGCGCGGATCTGGTGGCGTGGTCGCGGTTGGGGGATGCGTACGACCATTCGGATCTGACCTTCGCCCTCGAGCAGGAGCGCTCGCTGGTGGAGTTCTCCAGCTTCATCGTGCCCATGGACGAGATCGAGACCGTCCTCGCCCTCTCCCCCGGCCGGATCCACCCCACCGCCGTCGAGTGGGTGGAGGCCAACAGCAGATTCCGTACGCAGATCCTGGATCGTCTGCGAGTCGACGGCCCGCTCGTGGCCGGCGAGATCGAGGACACCTCGCAGGTGCCCTGGGCCTCGACCGGCTGGACCAACGACAAGAACGTCCTGCGCATGATCGAGCTGCTCAACCGGATGGGCGAGGTCGCCGTAGCGGGGCGGCGCGGCAAGCTGCGCACGTGGGACCTCGCCGAGCGCATCTACCCGTCCGACCTGCTCCTGCCCTCGCCGGAGGAGGCGCTGAAGGTCGAGACGGTGCGCCGGCTGGCGTCGCTCGGGATCGCCCGTCCGGGACGGAAGGACTCCTCGGGCGGGGAGGTGCTCGGCGCCGGGGACGCCGGCGTCCCGTGCACCGTGGCCGGCGTCGACGGTGAGTGGCGGGTCGACCCCGAGGCGCTGGCCGCCCTCGAGGACGAGTTCGCGCCGCGTACCGCTCTGCTCTCGCCCTTCGACCGCCTCGTCTACGACCGCGACCGGGCACTGGACCTGTTCGGGTTCGAATACGTCCTGGAGATGTACAAGCCGGCGGCCAAGCGGCGATGGGGCTACTTCGCCCTTCCGATCCTGCACGGGGAGCGGCTGGTCGGGAAGCTCGACGCCAAGGTGGACCACAAGAAGGCGCTGCTGAACGTCTTCGCCGTCCATGAGGACTTCGGCTGGACGGCGGAGATCGGGGACGCGGTGGAGGCCGAGATCGAGGCGCTGGCCGGGTGGCTGGGCGTCGAGATCGTCCGCCACTGACAGACCCCGAAATCTGGGCAACCGATCCGAATCGCTCTTCTCCGCCCCCTCGCGCAGGCCTACTGTGAGGGCGAAGGGGTCGGAAATCGATCAAAGGAGACGATCCGGATGGCAACGCTCAACCCCTACATCAGCTTCAAGACCGAGGCCGCCGAGGCGCTCGAGTTCTACCGGTCGGTGCTCGGTGGCACCGTCGAGACGATGACCTTCGACTCCATGGGTGACGCGATGGGTCCGGTGCCGCCCGAGGCGAAGGACCTGGTCATGCACGGCTCGCTCACCCTCGACGACGGCCTCGTCCTGATGGCGGCCGACACACCTCCAGGGATGGACTACGTCGCCCCCAGCGCCGGTGTCACCGTCGCGATGACCAGCGCCGACCCCGCCGACCAACCGCGGTTCGCGGACTACTACGCGAAGCTCTCCGAGGGTGGCACACCCGGGATGCCGTTCGCGCAGGCACCGTGGGGCGACTACTTCGGCCAGTTCGACGACAAGTTCGGCGTGAGCTGGATGTTCGACGTCGCCAGCCCGGAGTCGGCCGGCGCCTGAACGCATTCGCCCCGCACGTTCCCGCCACGGCGGGAACGTGCGGGGCTGGCGCGAGCCGTCAGGCGAAGAAGCTCCGCAGGTCGGACGCGATGTCGTCGGGGCGCTCCAGGGCGGCGAAGTGGCCGCCCTCGGGGAACTCCGACCAGTGCTGGATGTTGGCGTTGTCCCGCTCGGCCAGCGACCTGATGGTCTGGAAGTCGTCCTTGAAGACGGCGACCCCGATCCGGCCCTGGGAGACCTCCGGCTCGCGCTCGGCGTGGCCCTCCTCGTAGTGGTAGCGCGCGGCCGAGGCGTAGGAGTTGGTGAGCCAGTAGTAGGTCGCCTGCTCGATGACCTGCTCGGGGGTGACCAGCGAGGTGCCGTTGCCGAAGGACTCGAAGAGCTCGCTGTAGGCCAGCGTCCCGACCGGTGAATCGGCCAGCGCCGCACCGATCGTCTGCGGGCGGGAGCCGTTCATGGCGTTGTAGCCGCCGACCGACTGGAACCACTGCATGTGCTCCAGCGCTGCGTACTCCTTCGGCCCGAAGCCCTCGAACTCGCTCGGGTCACCGGACGGGAACGAGAAGAGCTGCAGCACGTGCGCGCCGAGGAATCCCTCCGGGTTCAGGATCGCCAGCTCGCGGCCGACCATCGCCCCGCCGTCGCTGCCGTGCACCCCGTAGGAGTCGTAGCCGAGCCGGCGCATGAGGACGTCGTACGCCTCGGCCACCCGCCGCATCGTCCACCCCGTGTCGACCACCGGCGTCGAGAGCCCGAAGCCCGGCATCTCCGGGATCACCAGGTGGAACTCCTCCGTCAGGGAGTCGATCATCGAGAGGAACTCCAGGAACGAGCCCGGGTAGGTGTGGGCGAGCAGGAGCGCCTTGGCGTCCGGGTTCGAGGAGCGTACGTGGACGAAGTGGATGACCTGGCCGTCGATCTCGCTCAGGTGGTTGGGCACCGCGTTGATGCGCTCCTCGACCGCCCGCCAGTCGAAGCCCTTCCAGCGCTCGACCATGTCGGCGAGGTAGGCCGTCGGGGTGCCGTAGTCCCAGGAGTCACCAGGCACGGTCGGGGCGAACCGGGTGCGGTCCAGACGGGCGCGGAGGTCGTCGAGATCGGCCTGCGGGAACTCGACGGTGACGGTGCTGATCTCAGCCTTGATTCCGGTGTTGACCTGCGTGTTCATGACTTCTCCTTGGTGGTTTCCGACCTTGTGAGACCCACGTTAGGAAGGGTTCCGGCAAGCCTGATTCCGCAATTTCGCTGGCCCGCGAATTTCTTTTGGCGCAGTCTGAGTCCGTGCTGGAAACCTCTGCGCGACTCCTCGCGCTCCTCGGTCTGCTGCAGTCCTCGGCCGGCTGGACCGGCACCGACCTCGCCACCCGTCTCGACGTCTCCGAGCGCACCGTGCGCAACGACATGACCAAGCTCCGCGAGCTCGGCTACCCGGTGGAGTCGGTGCGCGGCCCCGGTGGGCGCTACCGGCTCGGCGCCGGCGGCAACCTCCCGCCGCTGCTCCTCGACGACGAGGAGGCGGTCGCGGTGGCCGTGGGGCTCCGCGCCGCCACCGGCATCGCCGGCGTGGCCGAGACCAGTGCCCGGGCGCTCGCCAAGCTCGACCAGGTCCTCCCCGACCATCTGCGCCGCAAGCTGGCCGCGGTGGTCGACGCCATGGAGGCCGGCCCGGTCAACACCGACAGCAACGTTCCCGACCCCGACGTCGACGCCGGCACGCTGCAGGCCCTGGCGACCGCGATCCGCGACGGCCAGGGCATACGCGCCGACTACCGCGACGAGCCGATCGAGGTCGAGCCCTACCGGCTGATCTCCTGGCAGCGCCGCTGGTATCTCGTCGCCCGCGACCCGCGCGCCGACACCTGGCTGCCGCTGCGCGTCGACTGGCTACGCCTCAAGGTCCCCGGCGGCCGCCCGTTCCGCCCGGTGGACCCGCCCGCATTCAATGGGCAGAGCGACCTCACCGAGTTCGTCGTACGCGAGGTCGCCCGCACCGGCTGGGCCGTCCACGCCCGCCTGGTCATCGCCGCCCCCGCCGACGAGGTCATCGCCCGCATCAACCCCGCGGTCGGCACCGTCGAGCCGATCGGCCCCGACCGCAGCGTCCTGATCACCGGCGGCGACAGCCTCGAGGTCGTCGCCGTCTGGATCGGCATGCTCGGCCTCGACTTCACCGTCGAGTCACCCCCGGAGCTCCGCGACCACCTCGAGATCCTCGCGAAGCGCTACGCGGCCGCCACCACCCTGCCGGAATGACGCCATGCTGATCGCGGAGGACCTCGTGCTGCTCATGCTCGAGGACTTCAGTGGGCGCCCCGTCGGCGGGCTCGACCTGGGGACACTCGACATCCTGGCGGGCGGGGCGCTGGTGTCCGAGCTGGCGCTCTCCGGCGCGGTCCACCTGGTCGTGGAGCCTGTCGGGCGCACCGTGGAGGTGCACCCGACAGGAGTCCGCGTCCCCGCGGATCCCTACCTCCAACGCTCCCTCGTGCTCGCCGGCGGGCGAGCCCGCCCGGCTCCCCTGATCAGGAGCTGCGGCATCCAGATGTTCAAGCATCTCGCCGACCGCCTCGTGCACCGCGGCCTGCTGCGTCGGGAGACGGAGCGGCGCTACCTCATCACCCGGACCGTCTGGCCCGCCACCGAGATCAGCTACAAACAGGACGTACGCCACCACCTCACCGCCGCGCTGTTCCACGGCGCCCAGCCGAGCCGACGGACGGCGACGTTGATCGGCCTCATCGCCGCCGTCGACCAGGTCGAGCTGTTCTTTCCCGCCGCGACCGTATCCCTGACCGAGGTCAGACGCCGCGCGGATCACATCGCTGGGGGCGACTGGGCCGCGGCCACCGTACGCGGGATCTGCCGAGCCTCTCGCAGGCGAGGTGACGGGTTCGGTGGCGGCGACGGTGGCGGCGACGGGGGCGGCTTCTTCGGTGGAGATGGCGGGGGTGGCGGAGGCGGAGACGGTGGAGGCGGTTGATGTTCGCTCCGCCCGAACCTCGCCAGGTGGTGCCAGACCCGTCCGGATCGAGGCGCTGTCAGCCCACCGCCCGTGCGGGCGGCGCTCAGCCGTGCACGGCTTCGACGAACGCGCCGACGAGCGGGTGGACCGGGGCACCGGCGAGGGCACCGATGTGGGGCTGGAACATGCTGGTGACGTAGAACGGGTGGTCCGGGAACTCCAGGACCTCCGCACCGGCGTCGTCCGCGGTGGCACCGACGACGACACCGATCTTCTCCAGCGCGGCCACGGCCTCGGCGGTCGGGGCGTAGTTGCAGAAGTGCATGCCGACGAACGCCTCCGGTTGCCACCCGGCGAACCGGGTGCCGGGGAGGGGCGTCACCAGCCGCTCCTCGCCGTAGAGCGAGCAGGCGAGCGCGGTGACCGCGTTGTCGTCACCCGCGCCGTCGGACTCGGCGTGGGTCGCCGTGGAGCCGAGTACGTTGCGGGTCCACTCCAGCACGGCGTACTGCATCCCACCGCACACCCCGAGGAACGGGATCCCCCGCTCCCGCACCACGGCGAGGGCAGCCATCACCGCGGCATCGGAGGCGTAGGGCGAGCCGGGAACCAACCAGACCCCGTCGTAGGTTGCGATCTCGAACCCCAAGTCGGTCGGCACCCACTCCGTCTCGACCCCGAGCTCGGCCAGCTGCGGCCGAAGCGCGTTGAGTTCTTGATGGCTGCGGTGTCCCCGGTCGTCGCCGAGCAGCGCAACGACTCGGGTCATGGCTTGATGCCGAGGCGGTCGAGCTCCTCGTCGACGATCGCGGTGTCCAGCTTCTGGAAGACCGGAGTGGGCTTCGCGACCGGGGTGCCGACGACGATCGCGTGACGCTCCCAGGTCGGCGCGCCGGCGTAGTCGCCGGTGATGATCGGGTAGGGCTTGCCGGTGTCGAGGTCCTCGACCTCCTCGATGCGAGGCATCGGGGCCACCTCACCCTTGCCGCCGAGGGCCTTGTCGATCTCGTTGGCGGAGAACGGCAGGAACGGCGACAGGATCAGGTTGAGGTCGGCGACGCACTGCGCCATCACGTGCAGCACGGTGCCGAGGCGCTCACGGTCCTCGGGGGCCTTGGCGAGCTTCCACGGCTCGAGGTCGGTGACGTACTTGTTGACCTCGCCGACCGCGCGCATCGCCTCGCCGATCGCCTGCTTCTGCCGGTGGCGGCCGATCAGGTCGCCGACCGTGGCGAACGCACCACCGACGGTGTCTAGGATCGCCTGGTCCGCCTCCGTCAGCGGCCCGGCAGCGGGGAGCTCGCCGAAGTTCTTCGCGATCAGGGTGGCAGTGCGGTTGACCAGGTTGCCCCAGCCGGCGACGAGCTCGTCGTTCGTACGCCGCACGAACTCGGCCCAGGTGAAGTCGGAGTCGTTCGACTCGGGGCCGGCGGCGGCCACGAAGTAGCGGAACGCGTCGGGCTGGTAGCGCGAGAGGAGATCGCGCACGTAGATCACGATCTTCTTCGAGGAGGAGAACTTCTTGCCCTCCATCGTCAGGTATTCGCTGGAGACGACCTCGGTGGGCAGGTTGAGGGTGTCGTACGCCCCCGGCTCGCCGCCCTTCGACCCCTGACCGTTGTAGGCGATCAGCTCGGCCGGCCAGATCTGGGAGTGGAAGACGATGTTGTCCTTGCCCATGAAGTAGTAGGAGAGCGCTTCAGGGTCGTTCCACCAGGCCCGCCAGGCCTCGGGGTCGCCGGAGCGCCGGGCCCACTCGATCGAGGCGGACAGATAGCCGATGACGGCGTCGAACCAGACGTACATCCGCTTGGTCGGGTTCTCGCGCCAGCCGTCGAGCGGGACCTTGATGCCCCAGTCGATGTCACGCGTCATCGCGCGCGGACGGATCTCCTTGAGGATGTTCTGGCTGAACCGGATGACGTTGGGACGCCACAGGCCGGTCTGCTCACGCTCGTCGAGGAAGGCGTGCAGGGCATCGGCCAGCGCGGGCAGGTCGAGGAAGAAGTGCTGGGTCTCGACGAACTCCGGGGTCTCGCCGTTGATCTTGGAGACCGGGTTGATCAGCTGGTCCGGGTCGAGCTGGTTGCCGCAGTTGTCGCACTGGTCACCCCGGGCCCCGTCGTACCCACAGATCGGGCAGGTGCCCTCGATGTAGCGGTCCGGCAGGGTCCGGCCGGTCGACGGCGAGATCGCGCCCTTGGAGGTCTGCTCGACGAAGTAGCCGTTGTTGTAGACCCCGAGGAACAGCTCCTGCACCACCGAGTGGTGGTTGGCCGAGGTGGTGCGGGTGTAGAGGTCGTACGTCAGGCCGAGCGAGGTCAGGTCCTCGACGATGATCCGGTGGTTCTTGTCGACGAGCTCCTGGGGAGTCACGCCGGCCTCGTCGGCGGCGATCAGGATCGGGGTGCCGTGCTCGTCGGAGCCGGAGACCATGAGCACGTCGTGACCCGTCATCCGCATGTACCGACTGAAGACGTCGGAGGGCACGCCGAAACCGGCCACATGGCCGATGTGGCGCGGGCCGTTCGCGTACGGCCAGGCGACTGCGGACAGAACGTTGCTCATGGGCAGCATCCTAGTGAGCAGATGCCAGAGGTTTTATTCGACGGGCCAGCAGTCGCCGACACCTCAGTTGAACATCTGGTCCCGCTTGTAGGCGTACTTCCGGATCCACGGCAGCCACTTGGCGAGCTGGGCGCCCGGGCAGGAGGTCTCGTTGGTGTGGAAGTGGCCGTCGATGACCCAGACCTTCACCCGCCGGCCCGCCGGGAACCGGTCGCTTCCCTGGGAGATCGTCTCGAGCGTGCCGCGCTCGTCGCGGCCGGCCATGTCGAGCTTCCAGGCCGCCATCCGCTCGGTCTTGATGAGGGCGTCGTCGGAGGGGCGTACGTTCTCGAAGTTGCCGATCAGGGCGATGCCCATCGACTGGTGGTTGAAGCCGCGCGTGTGGGCGCCCTTGACGAGCCGGTCGATGCCGCCCGAGCGACCCTCCCAGGCGCGGCCATACTTGTCGATGAGGAAGTTGTAGGCGATGTCGAACCACCCCAGTGACCTGGTGTGATAGCTGTAGATGCCGCGGATGATCCCCGGCACGTCGCCCTTGGAGTAGTTGTTGCTCGTCGCGGTGTGGTGGATGTGGACCTGCTTGAGCGAGGAGTTGTACTCCGGGCGCCCGTTGCGCCAGGAGTTGTTGGCACCCCACTGCGCCCGGGTGAAGATCGTCGGCTTGGGCGCCCACCGCGGACGCGACCGCGCGACCCGGCCGTTGGCGGCGCTGCCGTCGGAAGCACTGCCGTAGCCGAGGTCGCCGTCCTCCTTCTTCGGAGCCTTGACGTCCTCCTGCGGCCCGGTGTTGATCAGGGTCAGCTTCAGGTCCTTGGGCTGCGCACCCGTGACCCGCACCTGTACGCCGCTGGCCCGGCCGGTCCACACCGGCTGGGTGCCCCGGCGCTCGACCTTGCCGCGGGCGGCGAACGCCTCCTCGGCTCCGTCGGGCAGGTCCTCCTGCAGGGGCAGCGCCTGCCACTCGCGCCACGTGTCCGACTTGCTCACCCGCAGCTCGACCTCGGGAGTCTCCGGCCCGGACCAGGAGACCCCGACCATCGAGAAGGTCGTCGTCCGCAGCCTCTCCGTCGCGGCCGCACCGCCCGACCGCTCGGTCAGCCTCGGCGGCAGCTTCACGTCACGGGTGGCGATGCCGTCCTCGAGACGCGGCAGCTTGATCAGCTGGTCGTCCTGGGCGGCCGCCGGATCCATCGACGACCCGATGGCAGGAACGAGCATCGACGCGCCGAGAACGACAGCGGTCAGGGTCACGGTGATGACGCGGGGGAAGCGGGCCATACCCTTGATTTTGGAGAACCAAGGGCCCGACATGCCGCAAACCCCTGTGTTCGGTGTGTCGCTTGGGACCTCTGTGACTACTGAGACCGTGCTCGCTTCAGGAGCTCACGACGAACGGCACCGGCCGTCCGGCGTACGCAGCCAGGTGCTCGTAAGCACCCGACCCCTCCGGCGCCGCGAGCGCGTTGGCGAAGGCCCGCCCCTTGCGCTCCGGCCCGAGGATGCGGTCCATGGCGACGACCGCCCGCTGGGCGACCGCCTCGTCGAGGCCGTCGGTCGGCCGGTCGAGAGAGACCGCCAGGTCCCAGGTGTGGACCGCGATCTCGGCCGACTGCCAGTCGGGGTCGACCATCACCATGTCGTCGGGGCCGACCTCGCGCCACAGGTTGATCAGCGCATTGCCCCGGGTGCGCAGCTCCTCGCCGAGGTTGACCGCGTAGTCCTCGCGGCCGTCCCATCCCGGCGGCGAGCCCTGGAGCATCGTCACGAAGACCCGGGGCTGGGCGATCATGTGGTTGGCGAGCTTGCGCAGGTCCCACTCCGGACACGGTGTCGGCCGGGTCAGGTCGTCCGCCGTGACGGTGTCGAGAAGCTCTGCTGCCTGCGTCAGTGCTCGCTGCAGCGCGAACACTCCCATCTGGTCAACCACCCGACCATGGTCTCAGGCGAGCCTGCGTCCCGCGAAAGCAGCCAGCAGCTCGTAGGGCCCGGCACCCTCCGGCGCCGCCACCTCGGGGTCGAACGCATCCATGCGCATCTCCGGCTTCAGGGTCGCCGTCATGAAGTCCAGCGCGACCTCGGCCACCTCCGGATCGAGCTCGGAGGAGGGGACGCCGAGCGCCTTCGCGAGGTCCCAGGAGTGGGTGGCGTACTCGGCGACGAGCAGGCCGACGGGCACCGCCGCGCCGCCCTCCCGACGGGTCGCGCCGGGCCCCTGGTCCCAGGCGTGGAGCACGTCGTCGGCACCGACCTTGAACGTCGGCCCCCAGCTCTCGCTGACGTGCGGCGCCGGCGCGCCCCAGTCGGCTTCCCCGCCGCGCAACATCGTGACGAACCTGGTCGCGTCGGCGATCACGTGGTCCGCCAGCGCGCCGACGTCCCACTGCTCGCACGGCGTCGGCCGCGTCACGGTCTCGGCGTGCACCCGGTCGAGCAGGTCGCCGGTCTGGTCCAGCGCCCGCGAGAGAATTCCTGCCTCGTCTGTCGTAGTCACCCTGTCAACGTACGACTGCTCGACCTCCGCGTCACCGCTTATCTGTCAGCTGAAGTCGAGGTCGTGGACCCGGGCGCGCTTGAGCTCGTAGACGTAGGGGTAGGCGGTGATCAGCTGGAACCCGTCCCAGAGCTTGCCGGCCTCCTCGCCCTTGGGCGCCTTGGAGATGACCGGGCCGAAGAAGGCCGAGCCGTTCATCGCGATCGTCGGGGTGCCGACGTCGTTGCCGACCTGGTCCATACCCTCGTGGTGGGACTTCGCGATGGCCTCGTCGAACCCGGAGTCGTCCATCGCGTCGGCCAGCTCGACGGGGAGCCCGACGGAGGCCAGCGCCTCCTCGATCAGCGCCCGGTCGAAGTCGCGGCCCTCGACGTGACGACGGGTGCCGAGCGCGGTGTAGAGCTCGGCGAGCTTCTCCTGGCCGTACTCGTTCTGCACCGCCATGCAGACCCGCACCGGGCCCCAGGCGGTGGAGAGGAAGTCGCGGTACTCCTGCGGGATGTCCTTGTCCTGGTTGAGGTAGGCCAGGCTCATGATGTGCCAGGTCACCTCGACGTCGCGCACCTTCTCCACCTCGAGGATCCAGCGTGAGGTGATCCAGGCGAACGGACAGGCAGGGTCGAACCAGAAGTCGGCGGAGGTCTTCTCGGACGGCGCAGCGGGAGTGGTCTGTGTCATATAGACACCGAACCACTCCCGCCGCGGATCTGTTCCTGCCGTCAGCTGACGGTGGTGAAGGCACCCCCGCTGGCCCAGTAGGCGACCTCGTCGCCGCTGTAGGCGGCAGTGACGGCGTACTCGCCCTCGGGGAGCTTGACGAACGTGACGCCGGCCGCTCCTCCGCTGAGCGTCTTGGTGACCGTACGCCCGCCGTTGGTCGTGATCTTGACCGTCCCGGTCGGCAGGTAGCCGGGGGCGGTGACCTCGACGGCCACCTCCGCCTGTCCGGAGCCGCCGGTCGCGGTGACCTTGACGCTCGGCTTGACCCGGACCCGGCCGCTGGGGCCGTACGTCTTGGTCAGCGTCTCGCCGCTGCTGGACCGGGCCACCACGGTGACGCTGAGGCGGTGGCCGACGTCGGCCTCCGTCGGGTGGTACTTCTCGGTCGTCGCACCGGAGATCGGCGTCTCTTCACGCGTCCACTGGTAGGAGAGGTCGACCGCTTCGCTGAAGCTGCCCGGGTCGACCTGCATGAGGCCGCCGAGACGGGTGCCGCCCTTCACGAAGCCGGCCACGGTCTGGCCCAGCGTGCCGCTCGGCGGCTCCGCCGGCTGCTGCGGAGCCTTCCCGCCGCCGACCAGCGTGTCGGCGAAGGCGTAGGACCCCTTCGACCGGTAGCCCTCCTGGACACCGACGACGACCGCGCCGATCCTCTTCCCGGAGGCCGATGCGGGCACCTTCAGGAAGCGGGACTTGGTGCGCGTGATCAGCGTCTTGTCGGCGTACCACCTGACCTCGCCGATCTTGGCCGACGGCTCGTAGTCCGCTCCGCCGACCGAGATCGTGGAGCCGACCTTCTGGGTGCCGGTGATCGTCGGCTGCTTCAGCACCTTGAACTCACCCTGCTTGATCGGCGGCAGGATCTCGCTCATCGTCTTGGCCTGGCTGTAGTCCCGGCGGGTGCCGGTGAGCACGGCCGCGATCTGCTTGCCGGCGAGGTGACCGGGGATGCGGAAGGTCTTGTTGGTCGCACCCGGGATCGGCTTCTTGTCGACGATCCACTGGTAGCGGATCTTGTTCGGGTTCGGGCTCCACGAGCCGGTGTTGACCGTGACCGCCTTGCCGACCTGCGCGGTCCCTTCGACCGTGGGCCGCTTGGTGACCGAGAGGCGCTGGTCGTTGAAGTGGATGAACCCGGTCGGGTAGTTCACCGATCCCTTGCCGATCCGGCGCCAGCTGATGTCGCTGCCGTAGTTGGACTCCGAGATCGTGATCGAGTCCGAGTCGACCCGCTCGACGATCGCGACGTGCCCGAAACGGCTCGCGCTCGGGTGCGAGGAGTGCCACCAGGCGACGGAGCCGACCGTGGGCGTCCGGTTCGTCAAGCTGCTCAGCGCAACACCCCAGTTGGTCGCGTTGCCCTCGCCCGACCACGGGCGGGAGTTCGGCAGGCCGGTCTGGATCAGCCTGTACGCGACGTAGTTGGTGCAGTTCCGGCCGGCGTACATCCGCCAGTACATGCTCCCCCAGGCGCTCTCGTAGCCACCGGTGGAGTAGCCCTTGCTGCGGCAGTCCGAGAATCCGGAGCAGAGCGTGATCGAGCCCGCGTGCGCCGGTGATGCCAACTCAGGGGTTGCTTGTACACCGAGGCCGACGAGCAGCAGAACCGCGCCATTGACCAAGGTCCGGCGCAGCGCCCCGCCGGGCTTCCCCACCCGGCGCGACTCCTGTGAATACTGGTGTTTCTGTGACTTGAGGGGCACAAGAGCACCCTAGAGAAAGTTGTCAACCATTGATACCGGTGTGTCGGAATTACAACACTGTATTTTTACCTTTCACGCTCAGTGAGACCCAAGAACAGGCAACAAGCGCGTTATTGATGTCTCGAAATCCGGGCAGAGTGAGAGGATCCAGCCATGCCTGGAACCAATCTGACGCGCGCCGAAGCCACCGCTAGGGCCGCACTCCTCGACGTCCTCTCGTACGACATCGATCTCGACCTCACCACGGGCCCCGAGACCTTCGCCTCGACGACGACGATCACCTTCACCTCCACCGAGGCCGGCGCCTCGACCTTCGCCGACCTCGTCGACGCGACCGTCCACGAGATCACCCTCAACGGCGTCGCGCTCGACCCCGCGGTTGCGTACCAGGACTCCCGGATCCAGCTCGACGGCCTCGCGGCCGAGAACGTGCTGGTCGTGAAGGCCGACTGCACCTACTCCCACACCGGCGAGGGCCTGCACCGCTTCGTCGACCCCGCCGACGACCGCGTCTACCTCTACTCCCAGTTCGAGGTCCCCGACGCCCGCCGTGTCTACACCACCTTCGAGCAGCCCGACCTCAAGTCCGTCTTCACCTTCCACGTGACCGCCCCCGAGGGCTGGAAGGTCGTCTCCAACGCCGTCACGCCCGAGCCGAAGCCCCTCGGCGACGGACGCGCGACCTGGGACTTCGAGCCCACCAAGAAGATGTCGACCTACATAACCGCGCTCATCGCCGGTGAGTACCACGAGGTCCAGGACCTCTACGAGGGCAAGTTCGGCACGATCCCGCTGGGCCACTACTGCCGCCAGTCGCTGGTCCCCTACCTCGACCGCGACGAGGTCGTGAAGATCACCAAGCAGGGCTTCGAGTTCTTCGAGGACGCCTTCGACTTCCCCTACCCGTTCGGGAAGTACGACCAGCTCTACGTGCCGGAATACAACATGGGCGCGATGGAGAACGCCGGCGCCATCACGCTGCGTGACGAATACCTGCCGCGCTCCAAGCAGCCGCGCTCCTTCTACGACTTCCGCGCCTCCGTGATCCTCCACGAGATGGCCCACATGTGGTTCGGCGACCTGGTCACCATGAAGTGGTGGGACGACCTGTGGCTCAACGAGTCCTTCGCCGAGTGGGCCTGCTACCACGCCCAGGCCAACGCGACCGAGTTCACCGACGCCTGGACCGGCTTCACCAACGCCCGCAAGCAGACCGGCTACCGCCAGGACCAGCTGCCCACCACCCACCCGATCGCCGCGGACAACTACGACCTGCAGGCCGTCGAGGTCAACTTCGACATGATCACCTACGCCAAGGGCGCCTCCGTCCTGAAGCAGCTCGTGGCGTGGGTCGGGCTGGAGCCTTTCCTGGAGGGCCTGAAGGCCTACTTCAAGGAGTTCGCCTACGGGAACTCCGAGTTCAAGGACCTGCTGCGCCACCTCGAAGCCGCCTCCGGGCGTGAGCTCCAGGGCTGGGCCCAGGAGTGGCTGCAGACCGCCGGCGTGAACACCCTCGCGCCGTCGTTCGAGCTCGCCGAGGACGGCTCCTACGCCTCCTTCGCCGTGCGTCAGTCGGCCGCCGCCGACTACCCCACGCTCCGCCGCCACCGCATCGGCCTCGGTCTCTACGACCTGGTCGACGGCGCGCTCGTGCGTCGCGACGCGTTCGAGATCGACGTCACCGGTGAGCTGACCCCGGTCCCGCAGCTGGAGGGCGTCAAGCAGCCCGACCTGCTGCTCCTGAACGAGGGCGACCTGACGTACGCCAAGATCCGGCTCGACGAGCGTTCGCTGGCCACCGCGCTGTCCTCGCTGTCGGTGCTGGACGACTCGCTCTCGCGCGCGCTGATCTGGGGTGCGGCCTGGGACATGACCCGCGACGCGGAGATGCGGGCGAGCGACTTCGTCGAGCTCGTGCTCGCCAACATCGGCCAGGAGACCGACTCCTGGGGCGTCACCCGGATCCCGGTCTTCGCCGCCCAGGCGGTCAACTCGTTCTCGGCCCCGGCCAACCGCGACGCCCTCAAGGCGCGCTGGGAGAGCGGGCTCAAGAGCCTGCTGGAGGGCGCCGCCCCGAGCAGCGACCACCAGCTGACATTCGCCCGGACGTACGCCGCGGCAGCCCGCTCCGAGGCCGCGATCGCCGACCTCCAGGCGCTGCTCTCCGGCGACCTGGCCTTCGACGGTCTCGACATCGACCAGGACCTGCGCTGGGCGCTGGTCACCGGCCTGGCCGCCTCGGGCACCTTCGGCGAGACCGAGATCGACGCCGAGCTCGAGCGCGACAACACCATCTCCGGCCAGGAGAAGGCAGCCGCCGCCCGCGCCGCGCAGCCCACCGCCGAGGCCAAGGCCGCGGCCTGGGACTCGGTCGTCGTCCGCACCGACGTCGCCAACGAGACCGCTCGTTCGATCGTGCTCTCGTTCCAGCGCAGCGGGCAGGACGAGGTCCTGACGCCCTACATCGACCGCTACTTCGAGGCCGCCGACACCCTCTGGGACCACCTCGGCACCCACCGCGCCTCGACGGTGCTGGAGTTCATCTTCCCCAAGCCGGCCGCCTCCCCCGAGCTCCTGGAGAAGGCCGACAAGTGGCTCGAGACCTCCCCCGCCGAGCCGGCCGCCAAGCGGTACGTCCGTGAGGGACGTGACGAGGTCGCCCGCGCCCTCGCCGCTCAGGAGCGCGACGCGCAGTAGCCCGATCGCCGAGTCGGGGGGGGGGGGGCCCCCCCCACCCCCCCCGGGGGGGGGGGGGGGGGGGGGGGCGCGCGGGGGCGGGGCCAG
>NZ_JBITCR010000010.1:20047-24048 GCF_044453405.1 Nocardioides sp. NPDC051685
CGCCCCCCCCCCCCCGCCCGCCCCCCGCCCGCCCCGCCTCCCCGGCGGCGCCGCTCGCCCCCACCCCCCCCCCCCCCCGCCGCCGCGCGGCCCCCCCCCCCCCCCCCCCCCCCCCCCGACTCGGGTGTTTTCGGCGGGACAGATGCGCCGACTCGGCCTCAAAACGCAGGAATGGAAGGGAGATCTCTCCCTTCCACTAACAACTTTATAGCGCACATAGGGGCTTGCCGCAAGGCCCCCGGATTGGGGCAGAATCTCCTCCTCGAACAGGTAAAGTGCCTGTTCAGACAGGGGATTCAACGTTGCAAGCATTCGATCTCGCGGGCCGTCACGATGCCAAGGCGGACCCGGCACTGATCGCCGATGACGAGCAGCACTTCGCCGCCATCGGACACAGTCTCGAGGCGCAGATCGCCGAGCTGAACGAGCGGCTGGACGACGTACGCCGCCGGCCGGGTGGGCACGGGCAGGAGGCGATGGACCGCGATCTGGAGGTGCACCGGATCGGTGGGCAGCTGCGGATGCTGCGCAGGTTCAGCCTGGACCTGTGCCTGGGGCGGATCGTCACGGAGTCGGGCAGCACCATCTACATCGGCCGGCTGGGGCTGACCGCCAGCGACGGGCGGCGGCTGCTGGTCGACTGGCGCTCACCGGCCGCGGAGCCGTTCTTCGCCGCCACCCACGCCGAGCCGCGCGGGCTGCTGAGCCGGCGCCGCTACCGCTGGACCAACGGGCGGGTCACCGACTACTGGGACGAGGTCTTCACCGCCGAAGGGCTCCAGGGGCACGCGGCGCTCGATGACCAGTCGGCCTTCATCGCCACCCTCGGCAGCAGCCGCTCCCCGCGGATGCGCGACGTGCTCGGCACGATCCAGTCCGACCAGGACGCCATCATCCGCGCGTCCTCGCGAGGCGCCCTGGTCGTCGACGGCGGCCCGGGGACGGGAAAGACCGTGGTGGCGCTGCACCGCACGGCGTACCTCCTCTACTCCGACCCGCGCCTGGGTGAGGGCAAGGGCGGGGTGCTGTTCGTGGGGCCGCACGAGCCCTATCTCTCCTACGTCGCCGACGTGCTGCCGAGCCTGGGCGAGGAAGGCGTACGCACCACCACGCTGCGGCGGATGGTGCCCGAGGGTGCCTCGCTGCTGCCGGAGACCGACCAGGAGGTCGCCCGGCTCAAGGCCGACGCCCGGATGGTCGCGGCGATCGAGCCGGCGGTCGCGCTCTACGAAAACCCTCCGACGAAGCCGACGCTGGTCGAGACGCCCTACGGCGACGCGGTGATCAGCACCACCGACTGGGCCGAGGCGCTCGCCGCCGCAGAGCAGGGTACGCCGCACAACGACGCCCGCGACCAGGTCTGGGACGCGCTGCTGCGGATCGTGACCGACAAGATCCAGGCGAACACCGGCGACGACCCGGACCGCGACTACGACGCCGATGTCGATCTCGACGACTGGGGCGACTCCGAGCAGGCGGAGGACGAGTTCGACGCGTACGGCCTCGTGGACGAGGACGCGGTCGACGCCCTGCGCGCCTCGCTGGAGACCAACGCCGGGCTGCTCGACGTCTTCGGAGAGGTCTGGCCGCGGCTGAGCCCGACCGACATCGTCGGGGACCTGTGGGAGGTGCCGGCTTTCCTGCGGATGTGCGCGCCCTGGCTCACTCCCGAGGAGGTGAAGACGCTCCAGCGGGAGGACCCGCGGGCGTGGACCGAGGCCGACCTGCCGCTGCTCGACGCCGCCCACCGCCGGCTCGGCGACCCCGACGCGTCGCGGCGCCGGAGCGCCAAGAAGGCGGCCGCGGCGGCCGACCGGAAGGCGAAGGCCGAGGTGGTCTCGGACCTGATCAGCCACGACGACTCCGAGATGAAGGTGATGTCGATGCTGCGCGGCCAGGACGTGCGTACCGCGCTCCTGGACGACTCGGTGCGAGAGCCCGAGGAGCTCGACCCGTACGCCGGCCCGTTCGCGCACATCGTCGTCGACGAGGCCCAGGAGCTGACCGACGCCGAGTGGCAGATGCTGATCAGCCGCTGCCCCTCACGCAGCTTCACGATCGTCGGCGACCGGGCCCAGGCGAGACACGGCTTCACCGAGTCGTGGCAGGAGCGGCTCGAGCGCGTCGGCCTGGACCGGATCGAGATGGCCGGCCTGAGCATCAACTACCGCACCCCCGAGGAGGTGATGGCCGAGGCCGAGCCGGTCATCCGGGCCGCGCTCCCCGACGCCAACGTGCCCACGTCGATCCGTGCCTCCGGGATCCCCGTGCACCACGGCACGGTCGACGAGCTCGACGTGATCCTGGACACCTGGCTCGCCGAGAACGAGGAAGGCATCGCCTGTGTCATCGCCACCGGCTCACCCGACGCCGACCAAGGCCGGGTACGCCGCCTGAGCCCCGAGCACGCCAAGGGGCTCGAGTTCGACCTGGTCGTGCTGATCGAGCCCGAGACGTACGGGACCGGGATCGAGGGTGCGGTGGACCGCTATGTCGCGATGACGCGGGCCACCCAGCGGCTGGCCATCCTCACCTGAGCGAGGGAGCGGGTCAGTGCGTCGCGGCGGGGAGGTTGTCGTCCTCGGCCTTGTGGGGCTTGGGCAGCAGGCCCTCGCCGCGGAGCACACCGGGCAGGAGCACCAGGAGCGAGATGACCACCATCAGGATCACCGGGATGAGCAGGATGAGCAGGAGCAGACCGGAGGCGGTCATGTCCTCGGCGATCGGCCAGCCGTTGGGAACCTCGGCGCTGGCGGGGCCGGCGGTAGCAACAGAGGCGACGACGGCGGCGGAGGCGGAGGCGCCGAGCAGGCCGGCGCGGCGCAGGATCTGGTTGCTCACGGGCAGATACTAACCGGCGTACCTCTGTGCCCCTATCCCCACCCAGAGATTCGCACCTGCCCTTGAACGCGTTGGATACTGGAGCGCATGTCCATTCCCCCGAACCCCCCATTGGTCTCGGTCTCCTGGTCGACGCTCGGCGAGTGGGTGATCGGCATCCCGCTGCGCATCCTCGGCCTGATCGTGCTGGCGATCGTGCTCCGCTGGGTGCTTCACCGGGTGATCGACAAGGTCGTCAACCGCGCCATGGAGGCGCCGACGCTGCCCGGGAAGATCACCAAGATCCACGAGCCGGGCGAGGAGATCCACGCGAGCTCCCGCCGCAGCCAGCGCTCCCAGGCGATCGGCTCGCTCTTCAAGAGCGTCATCACCGGCGTCCTGGTCGCGGTCTTCGCCACCATGATCCTGGACCAGCTCGGCATCAACATCGCCCCGATCATCGCCTCCGCCGGGATCGTCGGTCTGGCGCTCGGGTTCGGCGCCCAGTCGCTGGTGCGGGACTACCTGTCCGGCATCTTCATGATCATCGAGGACCAGTACGGCGTCGGTGACAGCATCGAGGTCAACAACATCAGCGGCACGGTCGAGGCCGTGACCCTGCGGATCACCCGGCTGCGCTCGCTCGACGGCACGGTCTGGTACATCCCCAACGGCGAGATCCTCACCGTCGGCAACCACAGCCAGAACTGGGCCCGCGCCGTCATCGACGTCGGCGTCGGCTACAACGAGGACCTCAACAAGGTCCAGCGCGTCCTTCGCGAGGTCTCCCACGACCTGTGGATCGACGAGGAGTTCAAGGGCCAGATCATCGAGGAGCCCGAGGTCACCGGTGTCGAGGCGCTCGCCGCCGACGCGATCACCGTGCGGGTGCTCGTCAAGACCCTGCCGCTCAAGCAGTGGGCGATCGCCCGCGAGATGCGCCAGCGGATCAAGGCCCGCCTCGACTACGAGGGCATCGAGATGCCCTTCCCGCAGCGGGTCGTCTGGCACCGCGAGGAGAAGGACGCCGCTGCCGAGGAGCAGAAGGCCAACGCCTGACCCGCCTGTCCGTGGGGGGGGGGGGGGGGGCGGGGGGGGCCCCGCGGGGGGGGGGGGGGGGGGGGGCGGGGGGGCGGGCGCGGGGGGGGGGGGGGGGGGGGGGGCGGGGCGGGGGGGGGCGC
>NZ_JBITCR010000010.1:24057-86078 GCF_044453405.1 Nocardioides sp. NPDC051685
CCCCACCCCCCCCCCCCCCCCCGCGCCCCCCCCCCCCCCCGCCCGCGCCCCCCCCCCCCCCCCCCCCCCCCCGCGCCCCCGCGGGCCCCCCCCCCCCCCCCCCCCCCCCCCCCCCCCCCCGACGGTGGTGCTCAGGCGAGGGCGGCGTCGAGCGTGATCGTGGTGCCGGTGAGGGCCTGGCTGACCGGGCAGCCCGCCTTGGCAGCCTCGGCGAGGCTGACGAAGGTCTCGTTGTCGAGGCCCTCGACCACACCACGGGTGGTCAGCTTGATGCCGGTGATGCCCTTGCCGGGGGTGAACTCGACCTCGGCGCTGGTCTGCAGGCTGGTCGCCGGGGTGCCGTTGTCGGCGAGGCCGTTGGAGAAGGCCATCGAGAAGCAGGACGAGTGCGCGGCGGCGATGAGCTCCTCCGGGCTGGTCTTGCCGCCGGGCTCCTCCGTGCGGGCCGGCCAGGACACGTCGTAGGTTCCCAGGCCCGAGGAGTCCAGCGTCACCTTGCCGGCACCCTCGAAGAGAGTGCCCTCCCAGACGGTGGTGGCAGTGCGGGTGGTGGCCATCTTCATCTCCCAAAGATCGTGTGTGTGCGTACGCCCCCGATCCTGCCACGGCCGGCGAGCGCGGACCCGCGTGGAAGAATGGCTCAGTGACGTTTTATGAGGAGATCGGCGGGATGGACACCATCCGCACGATCGTGGCCAAGTTCTACGAGGGCGTGGCGACCGACGAGCTGATGCGGCCGATGTATCCCGAGGAGGATCTCGGTCCGGCCCAGGAGCGGCTGACGCTCTTCCTGGCCCAGTACTGGGGCGGCCCGACGACCTACTCCGAGCAGCG
Source organism: Nocardioides sp. NPDC051685 (assembly GCF_044453405.1). Taxonomy (NCBI): domain Bacteria; kingdom Bacillati; phylum Actinomycetota; class Actinomycetes; order Propionibacteriales; family Nocardioidaceae; genus Nocardioides; species Nocardioides sp. NPDC051685. The sequence goes on from NZ_JBITCR010000010.1 coordinate 24,892, forward strand.
CGGGCACCCCCGGCTGCGGATGCGTCATGCGCCGTTCGAGGTCACCTCGGAGGCTCGTGACCGCTGGCTCCAGCACTTCCGCGAGGGCCTCGACGCCGCCGGCCTCACCCCTGAGCAGGACGCGCAGTTCTGGGCGTACGCCGAGCATGCGGCGAACTTCATGATCAACACGCCCAGCTAACCCACGTGCACGTGCGGCCGCCGGGTCCGGTCCGGCTCAGCGCGCCGCAGGATCTCCCGGGTGGTCGGGGCGACCTCGCCGACCCCGATGAACAGGAACCGCAGCAGGTTGGTGACCGGGTTGCCCTCGGTCCACTCGAAGTAGATGTGCGGCACCACGCCGGTCACGTCGCGGATGTGGAGCAGTGTCGCCGCCAGCGCGTTGGGCACCGCCGGTGCCTCCAGGCGCAGCACCCGTCGGCGTCCGGTCACCTCGCCGCGTACCTTCAGGGTGCCTTCGAAGTCGGACGGGTCGGTGACGAGCACCTCGACGAAGATGATGTCGCCATCGTCTGCCAGGTCGTTGTCGTTGACCATCTGTTGCAGCTTGTCCTCGTACTCCTCGGGCCCCTCGGTGCCCTCGTGCTCGTTGGCGATCAGCCGGATGTGGCGGCGCGCGCACTCGCGCAGGAACGTCTCGGCCTTCTTGTCGAGCTCGACGCCGGTCACGCGCAGCTCGAAGGAGCGCATGATCCGGGAGATCAGCGAGACCGCGATGATCGCGGCGATGAAGCAGGCGGCGATCTTGACGCCGTCGGGACGCTCGATCACGTTGGAGACCGTGGTGTAGGCGAACACGACCGCGATCAGGCCGAAGAGGACCGCCCTGACCCGCTGGCCGGCGTTGCGCGCGGCCAGGGTCACCGCCACCGCGGCGGAGAGCATCAGCACGAGCACACCCGTCGCGTACGCCCCGCCCTGGGCGTCCACGTCGGCGTCGAAGATCCAGGTGATCAGGAATGCTGCCGCCGAGATCGTGACGACCAGCGGCCGGGTCGCGGCCGCCCACTCCGGCGACATCCCGTAGCGCGGCAGGTAGCGCGGGATCAGGTTGAGCAGACCGGCCATCGCCGAGGCGCCGGCGAACCACAGGATGAGGATCGTCGAGATGTCGTACGCCGTCCCGAACGCGCTGCCGAGGTAGTCGTGGGCGAGGTAGGCCAGCGCGCGGCCGTTGGCCTCGCCGCCCTCCTCGAACGCCTCGGCCGGGATGAGCAGGGTGGTCACCCAGGAGGAGGAGATCAGGAACACGCTCATCGTCAGGGCGGCGGTGGTGAGCAGCTTCTTCGTGCCCCGGATCCGGCCGACCGGGTTCTCCTCGGTGTCGCCCTCATCGCCCTTGACCTGCGGCATCACCGCGACGCCGGTCTCGAAACCACTCATCCCGAGGGCGAGCTTGGGGAAGACCAGCAGCGAGACGGCGATCATCGTGGTGATGTCGCCGTGCTCGACGAAGAGAGCGTCGTTCCAGCGGGTGAAGACCCTCGGGTCGCTGAGCACGTGCGCGAGGCCGACGACGATCACGATGGCGTTGAGGGTCAGGTAGGTGACCACCAGGCCGACCGCGATCCCGATCGCCTCCTTGAAGCCCTTCAGGAAGATCGCGGCCAGGGCGGCCAGCAGCACCAGGGTGATCACCATGTTGTGCCCGTCCCAGGTGGACGGGAAGAGCGGGTTCTCCACGACGTGCGCCGCGCCGTCGGCGGCCGAGAGCGTCATCGTGATGATGAAGTCGGTGGCGGCGAACCCGAGCAGGGCCAGCACGAACGCCTTGCCGCCCCAGCGACTCAACAGCCGCTCGAGCATCGCGATCGAACCCTGCCCGTGCGGGCTCTCGGCGGCGACGCGGCGGTAGACCGGCAGCGCACCGAGCAGGGTCAGCCCGACCAGGACCAGGGTCGCGATCGGGGAGAGCAGGCCGGCAGCGAGCGCGGCGATGCCCGGCTGGTAGCCCAGCGTCGAGAAGTAGTCGACACCGGTCAGGCACATCACCCGCCACCACGAGTGCTTCTTCTCGTGGGTCTCCATGGGCTCGGCAGCGCCCGGGACGCTGCTCGCCGTCGTCACTGCGGTCACTCCATCAATTCTTCAGCCCGATCGGGCGGCAGGCGTCATCCGAGCCCCGCGGGAACCCGTAAGGATTCCGTCAAGATTCCGCAGGGCGAGTGTCAGAGAAGCGTCCAGACGCACGCCGGAGCGTGATCATGAGCGCAGGCTGGTCGTATGGAGCTGCTGGAGAAGGTCACGGCCGTGCGCGCCGCAGCGGCAACCGCCGTCCTGCTGGTCACCACGGCGGTCCTCACCGTCCTCGGCGTCGGCTCCTCGGCCTGGCTGATCACCATGGTCGCGCTGAGCACCGCTGCCGCGCTGACCCTGACCGTGCCGTACGCCCTGCTGCTGGCGCTGACCGGCTGGGGGCTGGTCACCGGCTTCGCGGTCAACACCGGCGGTCAGCTGACCTTCGCCGCCAGCGACCTGCGCCATCTGGTCCTGCTCGTGGCTCTCGGGGCCGCCGCCTCGCTCTACTCCCCCGGGTCGAGGGTGTAGCCCACTCCAGGAGTGGTGACGAGGTAGCGCGGGTGGGCCGGGTCGTCCTCGAGCTTGCGGCGCAGCTGGGCGGCGTAGACACGCAGGTAGTGGGTCTCCTTGGCGTACGCCGGACCCCAGACCTCCTTCAGGATCTGGTCGCGGGGCACCAGTCTGCCGACGTTGCGGGCCAGCAGCTCCAGGAACGACCACTCCGTCGGGGTGAGCCGGACGTCCTCACCGGCACGATGCACCCGCTTGCGCGCGAAGTCGATCTCCAGGTCGCCCACGGTGAGCGTGGTCAGGGCCGGGGGCGCAGACTCCTGGGACCGTCGGACGGCGGCCCGCAGCCGCGCCATCAGCTCGTTCATCGCGAACGGCTTGGTGATGTAGTCGTCGGCCCCCAGGTCGAGCGCCTCCACCTTGTCGTCACCGTGCTGGCGCGCGGAGAGGACCACGACCGGCACCTGGGTCCAGCCCCGCAGCCCCTCGATCACCTCGGTGCCGTCCAGATCCGGGAGGCCGAGGTCGAGCAGGACGACGTCGGGGTGGGTGGCCGCGGCAGCGGCCAGGGCGGAGCGCCCGTCGGCCGCCGTCTCCACCTCCCAGCCGGCGGCCCGCAGGTTGATCGCCAGCGCGCGCAGCAGCGCCGGCTCGTCGTCGACGACCAGGACCTTGCTCATGCCGCCGCCTCCGTAGCGCAAGCGCCATCGTACGGACACGGCGGCCTGAGGCCTATGGTCGCTCGCTGACGCTCGCTCATGCTCGCCCGCTCATGCTCGCGGCACCGCCAGGACCATCGTCAGCCCACCGCCGGGGGTGTCGTCGGCCGACAGCACGACACCCAGCGCCTCGCTGAGACCCCGGGCGACCGCGAGCCCGAGACCGAGACCGCCGGGCGAGGTGTCGTCGAGTCGCTGGAACGGCTCGAACATCCGCTCACGCTGGGCTTCGGGTACGCCGGGACCCCGGTCGACGATCATCACCTCCACAGTCTCGGGGGTCACGTGGGCGAGGATGCGCACCGGCTCGCCGGAGGAGACCCGGACCGAGTTGGCCACCAGGTTGGCGACGATCCGCTCGAGGAGACCGGGATCGGTACGCACCAACGGGGTGTCCTCACCGACCTCGAAGGAGACCGCGCCGGCCGGAAGACCCGCGACGGCCAGCGGCAGGGACTCCTCCAGGCTGACCGCGCCCAGGACGGGATGGACCAGCCCGGCCTCGACCCGGGACAGGTCGAGCAGGTTGTCGATGAGGCTCTCCAGCTGGTCCGCGGAGCCGGCCGCCGACTCGACGAGCTCCTTGCGGTCCTCCTCAGGCATCCGTCCGACCAGGAGCCCGTCGAGAGCGGCGCGCATCGTCGCCAGCGGCGTACGCAGGTCGTGGGAGACGGCCCGCAGCAGCGCTGTCGAGGTCTGCTCGGCACGCTCCAGCGCCAGCGCCCGGTCCGCCTGGTCGCGCAACCGCCGATACTCGAGCACCAGCGAGGCCTGCACGGCGAATCCCTCGAGCACCCGCCGGTCGCGAGCTCTGAGCGGAGTCCCTCTCAGCACGATCACCCGGGAATCGTCGACGCTCACCTGAGTCGAGCCCTGGCCCGGCTCGGCGGGATAGCCGATCCCCGACCCGGCCAGCCGCACCCACCCCTGCGGCGTCTGCTCGAGCAGCACCACCGACTGCTGGGCGAAGGTTTCGCGCACCCGGGCCACGATCGCCTCGGCCGTGTCCTGGCCTGTCAGCACCGACCGCGAGAGGGCTCCCAACGTCGCGGCCTCGCCGCGGGCCTGGCGCGCCTCCTCGGCGCGTCGCGACGCGCGGTCGACCACGGTGGCCACCGCTGTCGCCACGGCCACGAAGACGATCAGCGCCACGACGTTGCGCGGCTCGGCGATCGTCCACCGGTGCACGGGCGGGGTGAACCACCAGTTGAGGTTCAAGAAGCCGATCAGAGCCGCGAAGACCGCAGGCCAGCGTCCACCGACCAGCGCGACCAGCACCGTGGCGGCGAGCAGGAGAAGGCTGGCCAGCGGAAGCTGGTCGGTGACGTCCTCCGACGTCCGGTGGAGCGCCCACACCAGCAGGAGTGGTGCACCGATCGCGCTCAGCCAGCCGAGGGCCAGCCGGCCCCTGCTCAACGGCGAGCTGCCTGCCGACCGCCCCCGTGCGCCCCGGGCGACCTCGTCGTGGGTGACGAGGTGGACGTCGATCGACCCGGCCGTCGTGGCGATCCGGTCGCCGGTCGACCCGGTGAAGAGCCGCCGCAGCCTCCCGTGACGGGAGACCCCGACGATGATCATGGTGGCGTTGGCACCCACCGCGAAGTCCACGATGGCGCTGGCCGCGTCCTCGCCGATCACCGTGTGGAACGTGCCGCCGAGGGAGTCGGTGAGCGCCACCGTACGTTCCATGCCTCGCTCGTCGGGGCGGGTCAGGCCGTCTCCGGCGACCACGTGCAGGGCGAGCAGCTCGGAGCCCTTGGCACGCTCGCACAGCCGCGCGGCGCGGCGCAGCAGCGTCTCCGACTCCGGTCCTCCCGTGACCGCCACGACGATCCGCTCCTTGGTCGGCCACGGATGCTCGATCCGGTGCTCGCGCCGGTAGTCACCGAGCGCGTCGTCGACGCGGTCGGCCAGCCACAGCAGCGCCAGCTCGCGCAGCGCGGTCAGGTTGCCGACCCGGAAGTAGGAGGTCAGGCTCGCGTCGATGTTCTCGGGCTTGTAGATGTTGCCGTGGGCCATCCGCCGCCGCAGCGCGTCGGGCGCCATGTCGACGAGCTGGATCTGGTCGGCGGTGCGGACCACCTCGTCCGGCACGGTCTCCCGCTGGCGTACGCCGGTGATCCGCTCGACTTCGTCGTTGAGCGACTCCAAGTGCTGGATGTTGACGGTGGTGATCACGTCGATGCCGGCCGCCCGGATCTGCTCGACGTCCTGGGCCCGCTTGGTGTGGAGGCTGCCGGGCACGTTGGTGTGCGCGAGCTCGTCGACGCAGACCACCGCCGGGCTGCGGGCGATGACCGCCTCGACGTCGAGATCGGTGAACGTGGTGCCGCGGTAGAGGACCTCCCGCCGTGGGATCACCTCCAGCCCGTCGAGCATCTCCGCGGTGCGCACGCGGTCATGGGTCTCCACGAGCCCGACGACCACGTCCGTCCCTCGGGCGACCCGTCGTCTCGCTTCGCCGAGCATCGCGTACGTCTTCCCCACCCCCGGCGCGGCACCGAGGTAGACGGTGAGCCGGCCGCGCCTGGGCACGGCCGGCTGCTCCGTCCTGCGATCGATGCTCACGAGGATCAGTGTGCCGCCTGCTTCACAGCGATGTTGAGCAGGAGCACGTTGACGTGCGCGTCGCCGAGCACTCCCAACGTACGTCCCTCGGTGTTCTCCTCGACCAGCGCACGCACCTTCGCCTCGGAGAGGCCGTTGGCCTTGGCCACCCGTGCGACCTGGATCGCGGCGTACTCCGGGGAGATGTGGGGGTCGAGCCCGGACGCCGAGGCGGTGACCGCGTCGGCGGGCACCTCCTCGGGCGCGACACCCTCGCGGGCGGCGACCTCGGCCTTGCGCTCCTTGATCGCGTCGATCAGCGCCGGCTCCTCCGGACCGAGGTTGGACCCGTAGGTGGACATCGTGTCGTAGCCGTCACCTGCAGCCGAGGGTCGCGGGTGGAACAGCGCCGCGTCGTCGCTGACCTGCCCGAGCAGTGCCGAGCCCGCCGCCTCGGCCGGGTCGGTGGTGCGGCCGCCATCGGCGGTCACCAGCGAGCCGTTGGCCTGCCACGGGAAGGCGACCTGGGCGACGCCGGTGACGAGGAGCGGATAGCCGAGCCCGAGCAGGAGGGTGGCCGCGATGAGCACCCGGAGCCCGGCCCAGGAGTGCCGTAGAAGGGCGTAGATGTCGTTCATGATCACAGTCCTGGGATGAAAGAGATGACGAGGTCGAGCAGCTTGATGCCCACGAAGGGTGCGATCAGGCCACCGACGCCGTAGAGGAGGATGTTGCGACGCAGCAGCTCGACGGCCGAGGAGGGCCGGTAGCGCACACCTCGTAGCGCGAGCGGGATCAGCGCGATGATGATCAGCGCGTTGAAGACGACCGCCGAGACGATCGCGGACTCCGGCGTCGAGAGCCGCATGACGTTGAGCACCTCGAGCTGCGGGAAGGCGACCACGAACATCGCCGGCAGGATCGCGAAATACTTCGCGATGTCGTTGGCCACCGAGAAGGTGGTCAGCGCGCCTCGGGTGATGAGCAGCTGCTTGCCGATCTCGACCACGTCGATGAGCTTGGTCGGGTCGGAGTCGAGGTCGACCATGTTGCCGGCCTCCTTGGCAGCGGTGGTGCCGGTGTTCATCGCGACGCCGACGTCGGCCTGGGCGAGCGCGGGCGCGTCGTTGGTGCCGTCGCCGCACATCGCGACCATCCTGCCGCCGCGCTGCTCCTTCCGGATCAGTGCGAGCTTGTCCTCCGGGGTCGCCTCGGCGAGGAAGTCGTCGACCCCCGCCTCCTTGGCGATGGCCGCGGCGGTCGCGGCGTTGTCGCCGGTGATCATCACCGTGCGGATGCCCATCGCGCGCATCTCGTCGAACCGCTCGCTGATGCCGTCCTTGACGACGTCCTTGAGGTGCACGACGCCCAGCACGCGCGCCGGGTCGTTGTTGCGGTGCTCCGCGATGACCAGTGGCGTACCTCCGCCCTCGGCGATCTCCGAGACGATCACGCCGGTCTCCGGGGGCACCTGGCCACCGTTCTCGTGGACCCAGGCCGTCACCGCAGAGGCCGCGCCCTTGCGTACGTTCAGGCCGGGGCTGTCCAGACCCGACATCCGGGTAGTGGCCGAGAACTCCACCATCGTGGCCCCCGCGGGGCCGCCCATCGAGCGACCGACGAGCGTGAGGATGCTCCGGCCCTCGGGAGTCTGGTCGGACAGGCTGGCGAGGACCGCGGCGTTCTCCGCGCCGGTCAGCGTCACGCCGGTGACCGGGATGATCTCGGTCGCCTGCCGGTTGCCGTACGTGATCGTGCCGGTCTTGTCGAGCAGGAGCACGTCCACGTCACCGGCCGCCTCGACCGCCCGGCCCGACATCGCCAGGACGTTGCGGCGTACGAGCCGGTCCATGCCCGCGATCCCGATGGCGCTCAGCAAGGCGCCGATGGTGGTCGGGATCAGGCAGACCAGCAGCGCGATCAGCACCAGCCACGACTGGTGGGCACCGGAGTAGTCGGCGAGGAAGTAGAGCGTCCCGCAGACGACCACGAAGATCACGGTCAACGTGGAGAGCAGCACGTTGAGGGCCATCTCGTTGGGCGTACGCTGCCGCTCCGAGCCCTCGACCAGGGCGATCATCCGATCGACGAAGGAGTGGCCCGGGTCGGAGGTGATCCGCACCACGATCCGGTCGGAGAGCACCGTGGTGCCACCGGTGACCGCGGAGCGGTCACCGCCCGACTCCCGGATCACGGGGGCGCTCTCGCCGGTCACCGCGGACTCGTCCACGGAGGCGACACCCTCGATGATGTCGCCGTCGCCGGGGATCCGCTCCCCCGCGCTGACCACGACCGTGTCGCCGGCGCGCAGCGAGGTGGACGCGACCGCCTCCTCGCTGCCGTCGGCGCGCAGCCGCCGGGCGGACGTCTCGGTCTGCAGGGCACGCAGGCTGGCCGCCTGGGCCTTGCCGCGCCCCTCGGCGACCGACTCGGCCAGGTTGCCGAAGATCACAGTCAGCCACAGCCAGACCGTGACCAGCCAGCCCATCACGCTCGGGTCGAGGACCGACAGCACCGTGGTCACCACCGCCCCGATCTCGACCACCAGCATGACCGGGGTGGCGAGCAGCAGGCGCGGGTCGAGCTTGCGGAAGGCACCGGGAAGGGCCACCCGGATCTGGGCCGCCGACAACACGCTGCTCGACGCCGGCACGGTGTGCCGCTCGTGGTGGTGCTCCTGTGCCTCGTCGGTGTCAGGAGTGGGGGAAAGGACGTTGAACTGGGTCATGACAGCGACTCCACGATCGGACCGAGAGCGAGAGCAGGGACGTACGTCAGGCCGACCACGACGAGCGCGACGCCGGTGAGCAGCGCGACGAAGAGCGGCCGGTGGGTGGGGAGGGTTCCCGCGCCGACGGGCAGGTGCTGAGCGGTCGCGAAGCGACCGGCCAGGCCGAGCACGAAGACGATCGGCAGGAACCGCCCGAAGAGCATGAGGACGCCGAGCAGGGTGTTCCAGAACGGGGTGCCCGCGGTCAGCCCGCCGAAGGCGGAGCCGTTGTTGTTGGCGGCCGAGGTCACGGCGTACAGGGCCTCGGAGAAGCCGTGCGCGCCCGAGTTGAGCATGCCGGCCGGGCCGGCCGGGAAGCTCACCGCGACCGCGGCCCCGACCAGCACGAGGATCGGCGTGGCCAGGATGTAGAGGGCGACCAGGACGATCTCGCGCTGGCCGATCTTCTTGCCCAGATACTCCGGCGTACGTCCCACCATCAGGCCGCACAGGAAGACCGTGACGATGGCCAGCATGAGCATCCCGTAGAGCCCCGAGCCGACGCCGCCGGGCGCGACCTCGCCGAGCATCATGTTGAACATCGCGATGCCACCGCCCGGGGCGGTGAGGCTGTCGTGCATCGCGTTGACCGCACCCGTCGAGGTGCCCGTCGTCGACGAGGCGAACAGTGCCGAGGCCGCCTCGCCGAAGCGGGTCTCCTTGCCCTCCATCGCACCGCCCGCCAGCTGCGGCGCGGTGCCGGGCCCGGCCATCTCGGCCCAGGTCAGCAGGCCGACCGCACCGAGCCACAGCGTCGCCATCGTGGCCAGGACCGCGCCGCCCTGGCGGCGGTCCTTCACGATCAGCCCGAACGCCCAAGCCATCGCGAACGGGATCACCAGGAGGAGGAAGATCTCGAGGATGTTGGTGAACGGGGTGGGGTTCTCGAACGGGTGGGCGGAGTTCACGTTGTAGGGCCCGCCGCCGTTGGTGCCGAGCTCCTTGATGACCTCCTGGCTGGCGATCGCGCCCGAGGTGAGGATCTGCCGACCGCCGTCCAGGGTGGTCATCGCCAGGTCGGCACGGACGTTCTGGATCACCCCGAGCGCCACGAGCACGAGCGCCCCGACGAACGCGATCGGCAGCAGGACCCGCAGCGTGGTGCGGACGAGGTCGGCCCAGAAGTTGCCGACGCGGCCGTTGCCGCGGCCACGTGCCAGCCCGCGCGCGAAAGCTGCCGCGACCGACATTCCGACGGCGGCGGAGACGAAGTTCTGCACGGTCAGACCGGTTATCTGGAGCAGGTTGCCCGCGGCGGCCTCGCCGGAATACCACTGCCAGTTGGTGTTGGTCACGAACGAGACCGCGGTGTTCCAGGCGCCGTCGCTGGGGAACGGGTCGAAGCCGAGGCTCAACGGCAGCCACTGCTGCACCCGCGCGAGGAGGTAGAGGAACAGCACTCCGACCAGGGAGAACCCGAGCACCGCCAGCGCGTAGGAGCGCCAGTGCTGGTCCGCGTCGGGGTCGACCCGCAGCACCCGGTAGGCCACCTTCTCGGCGCGCAGGTGCTTCTCGGAGGTGTAGATGTGGGCGAGATAGCGGCCGAGGAACGGGACCGCGAGAGCCAGCGCGGCGATCAGGACGACGATCTGCAGAACCCCGGCGGCGACGGCGTTCACCGGCTCACCGTCCGCGGCTCGGTCTCAGTGGGGGCAGCGTCGGTGTCGGCGGGTCCGCCCAGTCGCCGGTCGATGACTCCGACCAGCACTGCGAGCGCCGCGAAGGACACCAGCGTGATGAGGATGTAGACGAGATCTAGCACGACCCCATTGCATCCCCGCGGAGGGCCGAACAGCCCTGACCTTGACGGTTCCCTGACGACGTACGCGGCGGGATTGACGCTTCGCTGACACCGGAAACCCCCACTTTGATGGATCCCTGATGCGGCGACTACCTGTGCTGAGCGGGAGCGTCCTACCATGTCCCGGTGCGGACGTGGCTCCGCATGGACATGAACAGGCATGCGGGCTACAGCGCCCGGTGAGCGAGCGAAGAGGAGGTGGCTGAGATGGACGGCCAACCTCCGAGTACCACCTCGCCCTGACCGGTCCGGCCCACCTGGAGAGCGTGCCCGGGCTGGTGCGTCGCGTTCCCGCGTCGCGATCCCGCTCGCACCATCTGGGAGGCCATCATGTCCGAGCACCCGTTCAAGTCCCTGCGCGCACTCGCACTCACCAAGCAGCGCCGTGCCGACCCTCCGACGACCTCGCCGTTGCTCGGTGGAGGCGGCCGTCCCTCGACGCCGGAGCCGGCGACCCGCGGCAGCATGATCGACAGCGCCGTCTACGTCGGCGGCGACCGGATCGACTCGCCCACGACGCTGGCCGAGACCTACCGCTCGCTGCACGAGCACGACGACGCGATGGCCTGGATCGGCCTCTACCAGCCCAGCCAGCACGAGCTGGCCTCGCTGGCCGAGGAGTTCGGCCTGCACGAGCTCGCCGTCGAGGACGCGATCCTGGCCCACCAGCGCCCGAAGATCGAGCGCTACGACGACACGCTGTTCGTGGTCCTGCGGGCCGCCTGGTACGTCGACGAGACCGAGGACATCGACTTCGGCGAGCTCCACCTCTTCGTCGGCCCGGACTTCGTGCTCACCGTGCGCCACGGAGAGCAGCCCGACCTGTCCCCGGTACGCCGCCGGATGGAGAGCAACCCCGACCTGCTCCGGCTCGGCCCGGAGGCGGTGCTGTACGCCATCCTCGACCGCGTCGTCGACGGCTACGCCCCGGTCGTGGCCGGCCTCGCCAACGACATCGACGAGATCGAGACCGAGATGTTCCGCGGCGACACCCAGGTGTCACGTCGCATCTACGAGCTCTCCCGTGAGGTGGTCGAGTTCCAGCGGGCGACCCGTCCCCTCCTGGGCGTGGTCCGCTCCCTTTCTGCCGGATTCGAGAAGTACCGCACCGACGAGGAGCTGCAGCGCTACCTGCGCGACGTCGAGGACCACGTGATCGGCACCGTCGAGCAGATCGACGAGTTCCGCAACCTGCTGCGCGACATCCTCACCGTCAACGCCACCCTGGTCGCCCAGCAGCAGAACGAGGAGATGAAGGCGCTCAGCGAGCTCAGCGTGCAGCAGAACGACGAGGTCAAGAAGATCTCCGGCTGGGCGGCGATCCTGTTCGCTCCCACGCTGGTCGGCACGGTCTACGGGATGAACTTCGACTTCATGCCCGAGCTGCAGTGGCGCTACGGCTACTTCATGGCGCTCGGGCTGATGCTGACCGTCAATGTCGTCCTCTACATCCTCTTCCGCCGCCGCAACTGGATCTGAGCAGCGGCGGGCGCCGGTGGAGCGGAGGGGCACGGGCTCGACCACGGGCCCGTCCGCAACAATGTGCCCATGCTGCAGCTGCGGATCACCTTGCCGACGCACCTGACACCCGAGGTCCTCGAGATCCTCACCGCCGATCCTGCGGTCAGCGAGCTCTCGTCGTTGCCGGGCGCTTCGCTGCGTCCCGAGGGCGATGTGGTCATGGCCGGGGTGGCCCGGGAGGCCGCCAACGACATCATCGACCGGCTCCGTGAGCTGGACGTGCACAAGCAGGGCAGCATCCACGTCGATGCCACGAAGGCCTGGATATCGGACGGCGCTCTGAAGGCCGCCGACCTGGCTCCTGGAAGCAGCGCCGACAGCGTGGTGTGGGCCGACGTCACCCAGCAGGCCTACGACGACACCGAGGCCAACTGGACGTTCATGAGTCTGATGACCCTCGCGACGATGCTGGCCGGGATCGCGATCGTCCTCGACTCCCAGATCCTGGTGATCGGGGCCATGGTGATCGGCCCCGAGTTCGGTGCCATCGCCGCCCTCGGAGTCGCTCTGGTCAGGCACCGCTACCACCTTCTCGGCCGCTCCCTGGGCACCCTCGCCCTCGGGTTCCTGGTCGGCATCGTTCTCACCACAGTGGCAGCTCTCATCGGCCGCGCGCTCGGCTGGATCACCCTCGAGGACGTCCTCGCCGAGCGGCCGGGGACGGGCTTCATCTACACCCCCGACAAGTGGTCGTTCATCGTGGCGCTGATCGCGGCGGCCGCGGGGGTGCTCGCGCTCACCTCGTCGCGCGTCGGCGGCCTCTCCGGAGTCTTCATCTCGGTCACCACCATCCCGGCTGCGGCCAACATCGCACTCGGCCTCGCCTTCTGGGTGGGCCACGAGGTCTGGGGAAGCGTGCTGCAGCTGCTCCTCAACATCACCGGCATGGCGCTCGCCGGATGGGCGACGCTCGCGGTTCAGCATCTGGTGTGGCAGCGCATCTCCGAGCGTCGCGCGCTGCTGGTGGCGCGGCTCAGGAAACGCTGACAAAGGTCCCGCTTCTCGACATCTGCCGCAAGCACTGGGAGGCTACTGGCCTCAAGCGGAACAATCTGTCGACCTGAGCGCTCTCGGAGGACGCATGCGGGCAATTCAGCGGGCCATCGTCGGAGTCGGAATTGCCGTCGTCGCCACCGTCGCGATGGCACTGCTCATCGGGGGTCTACGGTCGATCGGACCGGACCAGGCGAGCCAGCCCGCCCAGCAGGCGACCGGTCCGCAGAGCGTGGTCGATGGCCCGACGGGTCCGCCCGAGCCGGTCGACGCCGCCGAGGACACCTCCGTCGGCACGCTGCCCCCTCCGCCTGGCGCGTCCCTCGCCACCCAGCTCGCCTCGCGTGACCTGCTCGCGCCATCCGACTCGACGCCGAAGGCGCAACAGCCCGCCGAGGGCAGCACGCTGAGCGCCCGGAAGGCGCGAAAGAAGCCGGCCGAGCCCTCGGGCCAGGTCCCGGCCATGCCCGGACAGGACTTCACGGCGGCCCAGGACGGCTGGGAGTGGAGCTGGGACGAGTGGAGCGGGTGGGACGACGAGTGCCGCCGCGCCGACCGCGACGATCGCGACGACCGCCGCGACGGCTGCGACGATCGCGACCAGCGCGACTGAGGCTCTAGAGGACGCTCTCGATCGCCGCGCGCACCTCCGGGGTCGGCTCGACGGAGGTCCCGGACTCCAGGTCGTAGAAGACCAGCGTGACCTGCCCGCGGGCGAGCCTGAGGTCCCCGTCGGCGATCTCGGACTCGATCGTCATCGACTTGGTGCCCAGCCGCGAGACGTGGCTCCACACGTCGTACGGCTCGGAGCGGGCCAGGATCGGCGCGTGGTAGGAGACGTCGGTCTGGGCGACGACGACGGACGGCCAGGTGTCGATGCCGCGGTGCGACCTGAGCCGCTGCATCAGCGCCACCCGCGACTCCTGGAAGTACTCGAAGTACTTGACGTTGTTCACGTGCCCGTAGGCGTCGACGTCGGAGAAGCGGACGTAGAGCGGGAAGTGTCCGGCCTCGAGGCGCTTCGGCTCACCCAGCGCGAGCGGCTTCGGCGCCCAACCCTCCGGATCGGCCTCGAGGTAGGGCTTGAGGTTGGCCTTCTCCTCCGGCTTGAGCCGGCGCGGCGACTCGGTGGCGAAGACGTACGGCGCCAGGACGGTGCTGGCCCGCAGGAAGACCGTGCGGGTGCCGTCCGGCGCGGTGCGGAAGATCTCGTAGGCCATCGTGAAGCTCGCCGCCCGGATCTCGGTCACCCAGGACTCGACGTAGACCGGCGTGAAGTCGAACAGCAGCGGCTCGACGTACGTGACCTGGTGGCTGGCGACCACGACTCCTTCGGCCAGTCCCTGGGTCTGCGGGCTTCGGGCATGCGTGCGCAGCATGTCCACGCGCGCCTCTTGGAGGTAGTCGACGTAGACGACGTTGTTGACGTGGCCGAGCATGTCGAGGTCGGCCCAGCGCATGGGGCATTCGTAGAGGTGGCGCACGCGGCCGATCCTTCCAGACGATCTTGGACGCTGGGCCTGGTCACCACGGAGCGGCCGGGCGAGTATGGTGTCGACCACAGTCCTCTACTCATCAGTAACCGGGAGTCTTCATGCCTGAGGCAGTCATCGTCGCCGCCGCCCGTACCCCGATCGGGCGAGCCAACAAGGGATCCCTGAAGGACTTCCGTCCGGACGACCTTGCGGCCCTCATCACCAAGGAGGCCGTCGGGAAGGTCGAGGGTCTCGACCCCAACGACATCGACGACCTGCTGCTCGGCTGTGGCCTGCCGGGCGGCGAGTCCGGCAACAACATGGGTCGCGTGGTCTCGGTGCTGAACGGCTGGGACAAGGTCCCCGGCGCGACCATCACCCGCTACTGCTCCTCCTCGGTGCAGACCTCGCGGATGGCGCTGCACGCGATCAAGGCCGGCGAGGCCGACATCATCGTCTCCGCCGGTGTCGAGACCGTGTCCCGCTTCTTCAAGGGCACCTCCGACCACCTCCCCGACACCGTCAACCACCTCTTCGACGACGCCCAGTCGCGGACCGCCGCGACCGCCGCCTCCAACGAGAAGTGGCACGACCCGCGCGAGGACGGCCTGCTGCCGGACGTCTACATCGCGATGGGCCAGACCGCGGAGAACCTCGCCACCTCGCGTGGCATCTCGCGCCAGGAGATGGACGAGTTCGGCGTACGCTCCCAGAACCTCGCCGAGAAGGCCATCGCCGACGGCTTCTGGGCCCGCGAGATCACCCCGGTCACCACGCCCGACGGCACCGTCGTCTCGGCCGACGACGGCCCCCGCGCCGGCGTCACCCTGGAGGCCATCTCCGGCCTCAAGCCGGTCTTCCGCGAGGACGGCACCGTCACCGCCGGCAACTGCTGCGCCCTCAACGACGGCGCCGCCGCCGTCGTGGTCATGTCCGACACCAAGGCCGCCGAGCTCGGCGTCACCCCGCTGGCGCGGATCGTGTCCACCGGCGTCTCCGGCCTCTCCCCCGAGATCATGGGCCTCGGCCCGGTCGAGGCGACCCGGAACGCGCTCAAGTACGCCGGCATGTCGATCGGCGACATCGACCTGGTCGAGATCAACGAGGCCTTCGCGGCCCAGGTGATCCCGTCCTACCAGGACCTCGGCATCGACATCGACCGCCTCAACATCAACGGTGGCGCCATCGCCGTCGGTCACCCCTTCGGCATGACCGGCGCGCGCCTGCAGAACACCATGCTCAACAGCCTCGACTGGCACGACAAGACCACCGGTCTGATCACCATGTGCGTCGGCGGTGGCCAGGGCATGGCGATGATCCTCGAGCGCATCTGACATCCCGCCGACTCGGCGCGTTCTGACCGGAGATCGCGCCGAGTCGGCGCGTTCTAACGCGCCGACTCGGCAGATCTCAGCGCATCTCGATGCCGGGGCGGTCGCTGATGAGGTGGTCGGAGACCGCGTTCATCACGCGCCCCAGGGCCGCGAAGTCCTCCGCGCTGACCAGATCGATGAGGTAGTCGCGTACGCCGGTGACATGGACGGGGGCGGCCTCCCGCAACAGCTCGAAGCCGCGGTCGCTGAGAGTCGCCACGACACCACGGCCGTCCTCGGCCGAGTTGCGGCGCTCGACGAGTCCGGAGCGCTCCATCCGGGTGATCGTGTGGGTGACCCGGGAGCGCGAGTGAGCCAGCGAGTCGGCGAGCTGGGCCATCCGCATGGCGCCGTCGTTCTCGGAGAGCCGTACGAGGATCTCGTACTCCGGCAGCGAGATGTCGAAACGGGCCCGCAGATCGGCGTCCAGGCGGTCATCGAGCAGGGTCATCCCCATCATCAGCGCACGCCATGAGCGCTGCTGCTCTTCGTCCAGCCACCGAGTCTCATCACCCACGGGGCATTACGTTAGACCTCCGGCCGGGCTGTTCCGCGCACGGGCACGCATTTTGCTGCGACGAAGTCGGGACCAAGGGCAGAAATATGGCGGGACCTTAGCCCGGGATGACCGACCTCGGGGCCCGAGAAACAATTCGCCACGGCTCCAGGTAAAGGCGAAGATTGTGCGGTGTCAACTCCCCCTGCTCTCGGTCTCCGTGACTTCCTAGCCGCACTGCCACGCGAGGGCCGCTGGCTGCTCTCGACGGTTGCGATCCAGCTCCTCGGTCGCGGCATGACGCTGCCGTTCACGATCATCTACCTGCATGAGGTACGCGGCTTCGACCTCGGTCTCGCCGGCACCCTGATGGGCCTGATCGCCATCGTCGGCTTCGTGGTCACCGGCCCGGCGGGCACCCTGATCGACAGGTACGGAGCCCGTCCCGTGATCCTCGGCGGCCTGGTCTGTGCGATCGCCGGCGACGTCATGCTCGCCTTCGCCACCACCCCGGTGCTCGCCGGTGCGGCCCTCTGCCTCCTGGGTGTCCAGGCCGGGGTGTCCTGGCCCGCCGCCAACGCGCTGGTCGCCACCGTCGTCGAGGGCGAGCTGCGGCAGCGCTACTACGGGGTGAACTTCGCGCTGATCAACCTCGGCATCGGCGTCGGCGGCGTCATCGGCGGGCTCTTCATCGACGTGACCCAGCCGGAGACGTTCACCTACGCCTTCCTGGCCAACGCCGCCACCTTCACGATCCCGGCGCTCGTCCTGCTCGGCCCGCTGCGGCACCTGCACGGCCGCGCCGCGCGTCCCGCAGCCGACGAGCCCGACGCGACCGCGTCGTACGCCACGATCCTGTGCCGTCCCGAGGTCATCTGGCTGGTGGTGATCGGGGTGCTGCTCTCCACCCTCGGCTACGGCCAGATCGAGAGCGGATTCCCGGCCTACTCGCGGCAGATCTCCGAGGTCTCCACCCGGGTCGTCGGGTTCGCGTTCGTGGTCAACTGCGCAGTGATCGTGCTCGCCCAGTTCTGGGTGATGAACCGGGTCAGCGGCCGGCGGCGCACCCGGGTGCTGATCGCCACCGCGGGGATCTGGGGCGTCGCCTGGGTCGTGTTCGGGGCGACCGGCCTGGTGCCCGGCTCGGTCGCGGCCATCGTCGGCGTGGTCGCCTTCCAGGGGCTGTTCTTCGCCCTCGGCGAGACGCTGATGCAGTCGGCCTACCCCGCCCTGACCAACGACATGGCCCCCGACCACCTGCGTGGGCGCTACAACGCGATCAACTCGGCCTCGTTCCAGACCGGCGCGATCGTCGGCCCGATCCTGGCCGGGTTCCTGCTCGAGCACGGTCAGTCGACGGTGTTCATCGCGCTGATGGTGGTCGGCTGCGTCGGCATCGTCGCCGGCGCGATGCGACTCGAGCGCCGGATCACCCCCGCCGTGAACGGCGTACGTCCCGCCCTGACCGCCGAGCGAGTCGGCTCGAACTGACGCCACCGCCCGCCGAGTCGGCTCGTCATGACGCGCCGACTCGGCGAGGGCTTCGGTCAGAACGCGCCGACTCGGCGCGTCCGTACGAGACAGACGCGCCGAGTCGGTTGGGGTTCGATCAGTCGCGGGTGAGGCGACGGTGGGTGACGCGGTGGGGGCGAGCGGCCTCAAGGCCCAGGCGCTCGATCTTGTTGGCCTCGTAGGACTCGAAGTTGCCCTCGAACCAGAACCACTCGCCCTCCTTCTCCTCGGTGCCTTCCCAGGCGAGGATGTGGGTGGCGACGCGGTCGAGGAACCACCGGTCGTGGGAGGTGACCACGGCGCAGCCCGGGAAGTCGAGCAGCGCGTCCTCCAGCGAGGAGAGCGTCTCGACGTCGAGGTCGTTGGTGGGCTCGTCGAGCAGCAGCATGTTGCCGCCCTGCTTCAGGGTGAGCGCCAGGTTGAGGCGGTTGCGCTCACCACCGGAGAGCACGCCGGCCTTCTTCTGCTGGTCGGGACCCTTGAAGCCGAACGAGGCGACGTAGGCCCGCGAGTTCATCTCGAAGTTGGCGACCTTGATGAAGTCCAGACCGTCGGAGACGACCTCCCAGACGTTCTTGTTGGGGTCGATGCCGCCACGGCTCTGGTCGACGTAGGAGATCTTGACCGTCTGGCCGACGTTGAGCTCACCTGCGTCGGGCGTCTCGGAGCCGGTGATCATCCGGAACAGGGTGGTCTTGCCGACACCGTTGGGGCCGACGATGCCGACGATGCCGGCACGCGGCAGTGAGAACGAGATGTCGTCCCACAGCGTACGGCCCTCGAAGCCCTTGGTCAGACCCTTGGCCTCCATCACCACGTCGCCCAGGCGCGGGCCCGGCGGGATGTTGATGTCGGCGGTGTCGATCTTCCGGGCCTTGTCAGCCTCGGCGGCGAGCTCCTCGTAACGGGCCAGACGCGACT
Source organism: Nocardioides sp. NPDC051685 (assembly GCF_044453405.1). NCBI lineage: Bacteria > Bacillati > Actinomycetota > Actinomycetes > Propionibacteriales > Nocardioidaceae > Nocardioides > Nocardioides sp. NPDC051685. The sequence continues at coordinate 43,549 of NZ_JBITCR010000010.1, forward strand.
TCGACTTGGTCTGGCGGGCCTTGGCGTTGGAGCGGACCCACTCCAGCTCCTTCTCGAGCATCCTGGCGCGCTTGGCGTCCTTCTGCCCCTCGACCTTGAGACGATCCTTCTTGGTCTCCAGGTAGGTGGAGTAGTTGCCCTCGTAGCCGTGGATCGAGCCGCGGTCGACCTCGGCGATCCACTCGGCGACGTTGTCGAGGAAGTAACGGTCGTGGGTGACGGCCAGGACGGCGCCCTTGTAGGACTTGAGGTGACCCTCCAGCCACTGCACCGACTCGGCGTCGAGGTGGTTGGTGGGCTCGTCGAGCAGCAGCAGGTCGGGCTCCTGCAGGAGCAGCTTGCACAGCGCGACCCGGCGGCGCTCACCACCGGAGAGGTTGTCGACGATCGCGTCACCCGGAGGGCAGCGCAGCGCGTCCATCGCCTGCTCCAGCTTGGAGTCGATGTCCCAGGCGTTGATGTTGTCCAGGTAGGTCTGGAGCTCACCCGTCTCGGCCATCAGGGCGTCCTGGTCGGCGTCGGGGTCGCCCATCTCCATGTAGGCGTCCTCGAGGCGCTTCATCTTCGACTTGATCTCGCCGACCGCCTCCTCGACGTTCTCGAGGACGGTCTTGCCCTCGGACAGCGGCGGCTCCTGCTGGAGCATCCCGACGGTCGCGTCCTGGTCACGGACGATGTCGCCGTTGTTGGGGTGGTCGAGCCCCGCCATCAGCTTGAGCAGCGAGGACTTACCCATGCCGTTCGGGCCGACGACGCCGATCTTGGCACCGTGCAGGAACGAGAGGGTGACGTTGTCGAGGACGACCTTGTCGCCATGGGCCTTGCGCACATTGCGCAGGGAGAGGATGTAGTCGGCCATGGGGCCCACCCTAATGAGGGAGAGGCACGCCGGTACAACCGGCGCACCCCGCCGCCCACCCGGCGCGCGCCCGACCCACCTCAGGCCGCCACGGTGCTCTCCGTCTCGGCAGGCGCCTCGGCGTCGGCGGCGGTCGCCGGCTTCTCCTCCCACGGGTCCGATCCCGGCGCGCGCCAGTCGGCGATCGGGTCGCGCTCGGGGTCTTCCTCGCGGGGTGCGGGGGCAGGAGCGGCGACCGCGGCCAACGTACGCGGGTTGCGCGACAGGCTGGTCATCCCGCGGTTGAGGTCGTGGCCGACCACGTTCGCCTCGACCTCGAACGTGTTGACCTCGAGGCCGTCCTTGTTGACGTAGCTGCGGGCCGAGAGCCGCCCCTGGACGACCACGGGGTCGCCCTTGCGCAGCGAGCGCCCGACGTTCTCCCCCAGCTGCCGCCAGGCGCTGACCGTGAACCATTGCGTCACGCCGTCGCTCCACTCGCCGGTCGACCGGTTGAGCTTCCGTGGTGTGCACGCCATCCGGAAGTTCGCCACCGAGACCTCACCGACGGTGCGGACGACGGGGTCGGCGCCGACGTAGCCGCGCAGGGTGATGATCGAGTCGTTCATCGTTGTCTCCTCAGTGTTCGCGCCCGCCTGGTGCGGGCCCTCGGAGACAACCCTGCGCTCGACCACCGACAGTTCCGGGCGGCGTACGTCTGCCTGTGGACAACCCCGGATCGAACCGTCCCTGTGGACAGTGATCGGCCCGGCGATCGGTCAGCGCAGCGCCTTGGCCACCCCGTGGCGGAGCGCAGAGTAGGCCGCGAGCTCGGTCTCGATCGGGTCGACGACGAGCTCGCGAGAGACCTCCGCGATCGCCGTACGCAGCCGCCCATCAGCCAACCGCGCCCGCCGCCGGGCGGTGCTGACCACCAGCAGATGACACCCGAACCACAGCAGCAGCCCGAGCCCGACACCTCCGACGAAGAGGACGTAGGGCAGCTCGACACCGGCGACCGACGGCGTCACGTCGCCCACCTGGGAAGCCCCGGAGAGGAGCAGCGCCACCGACCACACCAGCCCGACGCCGGCGACGACGATCAGCAGCCACTGGAGCGCCTTCACCACCCCGGTCCACAGCGGCAGCCGCTCGGCGTTCAGGTCGACACCGCCGACCGCGGCATCGAGCCTGTCGGCGAGGTCGCCCATCCGCGAGACCGAGGCCCGGCGGATCGCGTCGCGCCACGGCGAGGCGAGGCCGGCTCCGGCCTCGTCGGCCAGCTGCCGCACCTCGGTGTCGACCCGTGCCCGCTCGACGGCGGTGGTCTGCGGCATCGAGGTGCGGGCACGCCCGGCCAGCTGCGTCGCCTCCTCGCCCAGGGCCAGGTGAAGCCGCTTCAGCGGATCCGGCTTCAGCCGGGAGACCCACGAGACCACTGGCCAGCCGGTGGCCGCACGGGCCCGGGTGCGTACGGAACGCTCGACCGCGTCCACCACGGTCGGCACCCCGGCGGCCTCGGAGATGGCGTCCTCGAGGGCCTCCACCCGGGGCTTGGCCAGGGAGCGCGGCTTGGCGTCGCCGGACGCCTTGGCGAGCTTCACGGCAGCGGTCTTGATATCGGCCGAGAGCCGGGACTTGTTGGCTCGCTTGGCCGCGGCGCGATGGGCGATCTCCGCCTTGAGCTGCGGGATCCCCCAGCCGAGCTTGGCCGAGACCGGGATCACCGGGACGTTGCGCAGCCCGTCCTGATCCAGCAGCCGGCGTACGTCACCCAGCATCGACTCGCGACGGTCCTCGGGAACACGGTCGATGTGGTTGAGCACCACGACCATGATCTCCGAGTGGGTGCGCAGCGGCTGCAGGTAGCGGTCGTGGATGGCCGCGTCGGCGTACTTCTGCGGGTCGAGCACCCACACCAGCATGTCGGCGAGCTCGACCAGCCGGTCGACCTCGAGATGGTGGGAGACCTCGGTGGAGTCGTGGTCGGGCAGGTCCAGCAGCACCACGCCGTCGAGCTCGTGCCCCTCACGGCGGGTGTCGAGCATCGAGTCGCGGGTGGTCTGGTGGCGCTCCGGGATGCCCAGCCACTCGAGCAGCTCCTGAGCGCCCTCCGAGCCCCAGACGCAGGCGGTGGCCCACGACGTGGTCGGCCGGCGGACGCCGACGGCGGAGAGCTCCAACCCGGTCAGGGCGTTGAACGTGGACGACTTGCCCGACCCGGTCGCCCCCGCGACACCGACGACCGTGTGTTCGGCGGAGAGCTTGAGCCGCCCCTGAGCCTTGTTGACCACGCTGCGCGCGTTCTCGACGAGGCCGTCGTCGAGGCGCCCGGTCGCGGCCGCGGTCGCAGCGGTCAGTCCGTCCAGCCGGTCACCGAGGTCTCCACCTCGGCCGACCAGGTTCTTTGCACCTTCGAGCAGGCCGCTCAATGATCCCCCTTCAGTCCCTCACAAGTCTCAGTCTTCGCCGCGCTGGCTGGCGAATCGAGCGTCTCCGACCTTCCGGGCGGCGTGGCGCAGCCGCTCCGGTGCGCCCTGGTCGATCTGCAGCGCGTCCACCTGTCCCGTGTAGCGCGCACGCTCCTCGTCGACGAGCCCCACGATGCGTACCTCCAGCGCCTTGCGCGCCTTGGCGGCCAGCCCGCGCACGGCCTGGTCGCCGAAGACCGCCTCGAGCAGCTTCTGACCGAGCAGGAGGGTGCCGCCGGCGATGCCCACCTCGGCACCGACGAGCGCTCCTCCGGTCGAGGCGAAGACCACCACCATCAGCGCGACACCGAGGCCGTTGACCCCGTAGGAGAGGAACTTCGCGGTCGTACGCTTGTCCTGACCCTCGCTGCGCACCATGTCGAGCACGTCCTGCTGCCAGTCGCGCACCGCACGCTCGGCCTTGGGCCGCAGCGCGCGCGAGGCACGGCCGAGGTCGGAGGGGCCGGCTGTCAGCAGCCCGCGCCCCGCCGGGGTCATCTGCCAGGCCGCCTCGGCCTTCTCGGCGGCCGCCTCGCACTGCTCCAGGATCAGCATCTCCAGGCCGCCCTGCACGGCCGCGGTGACCCGCTCGGCCTGCTGCGGCTTGCCTCGGACCGCTCCGAGGATCCGGTCACGGATCGCTCCGACCCGCGTCTCGAGCGCCTTGAGGATCTCGCCGGTGCCGACGAACTCCTGCCAGCGCGCGAGCACCTCGCCACGCAGCAGCGTCCCGTCGGCGGTCGCCGCCATGATCGACGCGAGCGCTTCGTCGTAGGCCATGTCCGCATCCGTACGCAGCCGCTGCGCGGCCTCGCCCTGGCCGTCCGCGGTGTCGGCGATCGGGTGGACCTCCAGGGTCAGGGCCCGCACCGCACCGTCGAGGGTCTGGGTGACGACCTGGTGTCGCGCGGTGGCGTCGTCGGCGAGCATGTCGAGCCAGGCGCGGACCTCGGCGACGTGCTCGGGCGGAAGCAGCCCCTGATCGGAGACCTCGCCCTCGTGGACGATGAAGAGCGGGGAGTCCTTGAGCCCGCGCGAGGCGAGCATCCGGGCCAGGTGGCCGGCGACGGTCTGCACGGCGTCGGTCGGGGTGCGGTCGAGCACCACGGCCACCGCGGTGGAGCGGTTGGCGGCGAGCTGCAGGAACTCCCAGGGCACCTGGTCGGCGTAGCGCGCGGCCGAGGTGACGAAGATCCACAGGTCGGCGGCGGCCAGCAGCTCGGCCGCGAGCACCCGGTTGGCCTCCTCGACGGAGTCGACGTCGGGCGCGTCCAGGACCGCCAGGCCGGGGTGGAGCCGGTCGCTGGCGACCAGCTGCAGCGCACCGGGGTCGTTGGTCGGATGATCGACCCGCTCCAGCTCGGGGAGCAGGCGGTCCTGGCCGAACCAGTGGCCGTCCTCGGGGTTGTGCACCAGCACCGGCGAGCGGGTCGTCGGGCGCAGCAGGCCCGGCGTGGTCACCTTGGTGCCGACCAGCGAGTTGACCAGTGTCGACTTGCCGGCGCCGGTGGAGCCGCCCACGACCGCGAGCATGGGCGCGTCGATGGTCATCATCCGCGGGATGATGTAGTCCTCGAGCTGCTCGACCATGTTCTGCCGCGCCGCTCGCTGCTCGTCGGCGCCGGGCAGGTCCAGCGGCAGGGTGACCTCGGTCAATGCCTGGTGGAGCTGGATGAGCGAGGTCACCATCCGGTTGCCCTCGCCGCCCTCCAGGATCCGGGCCTTGGCGGCCTCGAACTCGGTGGTCGGCTTCTCGGCGAGCATCCCCGCCGTGAGCGCCTCGTACGTCTTCGACTCCTCGCCCGGGCCCTGTGCCCCGGAACTGTGCAAGTACTCGGTCATCCGGTCATCACCTGTCCGCTCGGGAACGCGATGTGTGGACGTACTTCACTGATGCGGTCAACGTAGGCCCTCCCCCGGGCGGCGAAGTCTGGCGGCGGGTTGCCGCGCAGGAATCGCCAGTGCAAGTATCCGAGCTCGATCGCAGCCTGCTGGTATTCACGCATCGCCGCAACCCCCTGAGCCCCTCCGTGGGTCGACGCGAACTTCCGCGCCTGCTCCCGCCGCCGCAGATCGACCACCCAGCCGATGTCGGTGTAGGGAATCAGCCCTCGCTGGGCGGCGTCGGTCAGCGACCGGGTCAGCACGATCCGCTCGGACTTCCGCCGCCAGATCGCGAAGGCCACCATCGAGATGAACGCGGGCACCATCACCACGACGTACGCCAGCAGGAAGCCGGCCCCGTCGAAGAGCAGTGTCGAGCCGTTCCAGGTGCCGTGGGTGAGCACCGCGATGCTGTAGCCCAGCACCGGCGCGACCACCTTCAGCCAGCGCTTGCGGGTCACCACCGCGACCCCGATGCCGATGCCGGTGAAGGCGGTGAAGAGCGGGTGCGCGAACGGGCTGAACAGGCAGCGCATCACGAAGACGACGGTGAACTCACCGATGTGTCCGGCCGAGCTGTCGCCCATGCCGGGCGTGCCGTTGTAGGTGCCGCCGAGATAGAGGATGTTCTCCGTGAACGCGAAGCCGATGCCGACCATGCCGGCGTAGACGATCCCGTCGAGCACCCCGTCGAGGAGATGGCGTCGCCAGACCAGCAGCACGAAGAGGAAGAGCCCCTTGGCCGCCTCCTCGGTGACCGGCGCGACGATCGCCAGCTGGGTCGGCTCGCTCCAGCCGGCGAGCAGTGCCCCCACACTCTGCACGATCAGCGCGGCCGCGACCGCGACGAAGGCACCCCACCCCAGGCCGAGGGCCAGCAACGACTTCGGCTCCGGCTCGTAGCGGTCCAGCCACAGGAAGGCATAGACGAGCGGCACCACCGGGACGGCTGCGAAGAGCACCCCGAGGATCGCGCCGGTCGGCGCGAGATGGTCGTTGACCACGCTGGTGCTCAGCAAAACGATGCCCAGCACCGGCAACGAGGCCAGCACGACGAGCACGCCCACCACGATGGTGAACGTGCGGCTGCCTCTCGTCGGATCCTTCGGGATCGCCCCCATGCGCGCCAGACTATCGGGCGTCAGGACCGGACGTGCCACCAGACACCGATCGAGACACGCTCGTAGCCCCGTGGCCTGGGAACTCACGAGCGTCGACGTCACGGCGCGGCGTACGATTCCCACATGACGGACAACGGCGCCCCCACCCCCGCAGAAGACCACACCGAGAGCCACGACCAGCCGGTTCCGGAAGCTTGGTCCAACTTCATGAGGGAGGGCTGGGACGACCGCGAGGCCGAGGTTCCCGAGCATCCGATCACGCCGTGGGCAGCCGCGCGGCGGCAGCGCCTGGCGAGCATCTTCCCGGGCGAGCGCCTCGTCGTTCCGGCCGGCACCTACAAGGTCCGCGCCAACGACACCGACTACCGCTTCCGCGCCGACACCGCCCACGTCCACCTGACCGGCAACCAGACCTCCGACGCCGTCGTCGTGATCGAGCCCGACGGCACCTCGGTCCTGTACGCCCGCCCGCGCAGCGGTCGCGACACCGACGAGTTCTTCCGCGACCGTCAGTACGGCGCGCTCTGGGCCGGTGCGCGACCCTCGGCCCGTGAGCTCTCCGACTCGCTGGGCATCGAGGTGCGCCACGTCGACCAGCTCGAGTCCGGGCTCTCCGGCAACACCCCGACCCGGGTCCTGCGCGGGGTCGCGGCCGACGTCGACAAGCTGGTCACCCCGGCCGAGGGCGGTCGCGACGAGGAGTTCGCCAAGGCGCTCTCCGAGCTGCGCCTGATCAAGGACGAGTGGGAGCTCGGCGAGCTGCAAGAGGCCTGCGACATCACCGTGCGCGGCTTCACCGACGCGGTCCGCGAGTGGGACCAGGTGCTCAAGCACGGCGAGCGCTGGATCGAGGGCACCTTCTTCCGCCGCGCCCGTGCGGAGGGCAACGACCTCGGCTACGACTCGATCGTCGGCGGTGGCTCCCACGCCACCACGCTGCACTGGATCGACAACGACGGTCCGATCGTCCCCGGCGAGCTGGTGCTGCTCGACATGGGCGTCGAGGGCCACAACCTCTACACCGCCGACATCACCCGCACGCTCCCCATCTCCGGGACGTTCACGCCGCTGCAGCGCAACCTCTACGAGCTCGTCTACAAGGCCCAGCAGGCCGGCATCGAGGCGATCCGCCCGGGTGTGACCTTCCGCGCCGGCCACTTCGCCGCGATGGAGATCCTCGCCCACGGCCTCGACGACCTCGGTCTGCTCCCGGTGTCCGTCGACGAGGCGCTCTCCGAGGACAACAAGACCTACTCCCGCTGGACGCTGCACGGCGTCTCCCACATGCTCGGCCTCGACGTCCACGACTGCGCCTCCGCATCGAAGGAGACCTACGTCGAGGGGCCGCTGCAGGAGGGCATGGTCCTCACCGTCGAGCCTGGCCTCTACTTCCAGAAGGAGGACAAGCTCGTCCCCGAGGAGCTGCGCGGCATCGGCATCCGCATCGAGGACGACATCGTCGTCACCGCCGACGGCGCGGTGAACCTCTCCTCCGGCCTGCCCCGGACCGCCGACGACGTCGAGGCCTGGATGGGTCAGTATCTGTGACGTTGGATGCTGACCGAGGTGACTCGGTCGAGCGGCACTGCCTTCGTGGAGCTCCACGAGGGAAGCGACTGCTCACCGAGGCACCTCGGTCAGCGGCCGCCGTGGCCGGCTGCCTCGCGCTGGCCTTGGCCCTGATGGCGTGCAGCCCGGGACGTATGCCACGACAGCAGCCGGCTGCGTCGGCGACACCGAGCGCCTCGACATCGGCGTCGCCGATCCCGGACGACGTCTTCGAGGGCACCGTGATCGGGATCGACCCGGGCCACAACGGCGGCAACGCGGGCGCCCCCGAGGTGATCGACGAGCCGGTGTGGAACGGCCGCTCGCAGAGCCCGTGTAACACCACCGGCACCGCGACGAACGACGGCTACCCGGAGACCGACTTCACCTGGGCCGTGGCCACGAAGCTCGCCGCCGACCTGCGCGAGTCCGGCGCGAAGGTGGTCATGACCCGGGACAGCAACAACGGAGTCGGGCCATGCATCGACAAGCGCGCGAAGATCATCAACGACGCCGAGGCCGACGTCGCGATCGACATCCACGCCGACGGCGCGGCCGCCTCCGAGCGGGGCTTCTCGCTGCTGATCCCGGTGCCCTCCGGCACCAACGACGAGATCGTCGAGCCCTCGCGTCGCTACGCCGAGCTGCTGCGTACCGAGATGCGGAAGACCGGGATGCCGGTGGCCGACTACCTCGGCAAGGGTGGTTTCGTCGAGCGCGACGACCTAGCCGGCCTCAACCTGACCACGGTGCCGCAGGTGCTGCTCGAGACGGGCAACATGCGCAATGCCGAGGACGCGCGCCTGCTGAAGTCCGACCGGTTCCAGGCGAAGGCGGCCGCCGCCATCGAACGGGCGATGGCGGCGTACCTCCGCTCACGCTGAACTCAGTTTAGAGCTTCGTCCACTCGACGGGCTCGAGCCCGTACTCCTCCGCGATCGGCCCCCACGCCTTGGCGGCCGCCTTCTTCGGGTCGTGGCTGGCCAGGCTGAGCGTGGTCGCCTTCTCCAGCTTGCGCTTGCCGCCGACGCACTCGCCGTCGGCGTTGAGCTTGCGCTTCTCGCCCCAGGCGGCGAAGGCCAGGTCGGCGTTCTGCGAGGTCATCCACGCGGACTCGAGGTTCTTGACGAGCTTCTGCGATCCCGGGAGGACGGCGGTGTCGATCGAGGCGACCTTCGTCGCCAGCTCCTTGCGGGACGCCGCGGCGTCCTGGAAGGTCTGGACCGCCTCCTCGATGTTCTCGCACGCCTCGAGGTCGGCCTGGGCGGCGCCGATGGCCGCCTTGTCCTCGGCGGAGGTCTTGATGAGGTCGTCGATCTTCTTCGCCTCGGCCGCGGCGCCACCCGCGCTCGTGGTGGTGCCCTGGGACGTGCCGGTCTTCGCGTTGGCGTCGTCCTTGTTCACCAGGCCGATGACGAAGGCGATGATCGCGACCACGACGGCCAGCACCAGGACGATCAGGCCCCAGCGCTTGAGGTCGAAGCCCGATCCCTTGCCCTGGCCACCCTGACCGCGCTGCGGCTCGTAGCGGGCGTCATAGGCGTTCCCGTACGGGTCGTAGCCCTGCGGCGCCATCGGAGGCGGCGCCGGGGTGTTGGGCCCGCCGACCGGCGGCTGCCCCACGAGGGTGGCGTCGGTGTAGACGTTCTGGCCGTAGGGGTCACCGTACGCCTGGCCGAACTGGTCCTGGGACGGGTTCTGCGGCTGCCCGTAGGGCTGCTCGTAGCCCTGGTCGTACGGCTGCTCATGGGGCTGGTCGTAACCCTGGGACCACTGGGCCTGCTCCGGCTCCAGCTGCGGCGCGAGCGGGGCATAGGCCGGGTCGCCGTACGCCGGGGGCTGCTGCCCCTGGTCGGGCTGGCCGAAGTCCGGCTGACCGTGGTTCTGCTGGCCGAAGTCCGGCTGCCCGAAGTCCGGCTGCCCGAAGTCCGGCTGGCCGAAGTCCGGCTGGCCGCCGTCATAGCGTGCCTCGGGCGCCGGGGCGTCGAACGACTGCTGCTGCGGCGGTGCGAACTGCTCGAACTCGTCGCGCGGACGGGTGCCCCCGGTGGCCTCCTCCTCGACGGTGTCGAAGCTGGGGCTCATCGCTACCTGGGTCTCCTCGGGGCGGGCCGGCTCGGGCTGGCGTCGCTCGACCGGCGGCATCGCCTCGTGGGTCGCCTCGTACGCCGGGCCGTCCAGCCGCGGCGCGGGCTCGGCGAAGGAGGGGTGCTCCGCGCTCTGGTTGTGGGCCGCGGCCGGACGCGAGGGCAGCGGAGGCATGGGCGCGGGCTCCGGCTCCGGCGGCGCCTGCGGCTCCACCAGCTGGGGCTCGGGGGTCTCGGGCGCGGCGGCCTGCGCCTGCGGCTCCCACGGCTCCGGCGCGGGCGGCTCGGGGGCGCGCTCCTGCACCGGCGCCTCGGGCTCCTCCGGAGCCGGCGCGGGCTCGGGCTCCTCCACGACGCGCTTGCGCTTCGGCAGGAAGAGCGACTGGGACTGGGAGGCGAGCTCGGGCTCGAACTTCGGCGTACGCGCCGCCAGCCCGAACAGACCACCACCCTCCGAACCTGCCGGCGGCGGTGCCATGCCACCGCCGAAGGCCGGTTGCTCACCGCTCGGCGCGGTGATGTTCAGCTGGGGCGCCATCGACGCCCCGGGCGTACGCCGGACCTGCCCGAGCGGCAACGGCTCCGGCTCCGCGTCGGCCTCGGGCGCGGGCCTCGCAGCTTCCTGCCCACGCCTCGGCAACGACAGACCACCCTGGTCAGGAACGGCACCCCGCTGCGGCAGTCGCGGCGGCGCGACCGGCTCCGGTGCACCCTGCGACGGCGGCTGATGAGCGCTTCTGACGGGGGTCCCACAACCTGTGCAGAAGCGCATACCGGTGACGGCTGCACCGCACGAGGTGCACATGGACTCCATAGTCATGTCCGGGGACCTTACCGATGATCCGGTCGAGTCTCGAACCCTCGTGGTCCACCACCCGGACACCTTGGTCGACAGTGTGGGGACAGTGCACCCAAATACCCCCCACACCTTGGTAACACTCCGGTCAGCGTTTCGGTTTCCGATGCACACAAGGGATACGGGCACCGGTAAGATCGGGCGCGGCCTGCGCAAACCCCCTTCCGGCGGGGTGCTCACGCGGGCCACGCCTCCGTAGCTCAGCTGGATAGAGCATCGGCCTTCTAATCCGACGGTCACAGGTTCGAATCCTGTCGGGGGCGCCACAGGAAATTCGTGTGGGTTAAATCATGCGCCCGCGCGTGTTTCGGCGACGACGGCGTCTGCGGCCGTCCTCCCGGCGTACATCGTCCGGAAGAACGGCAGGGTGCGGTGCACCAGCGGACCGATGAGCAGCGCCTCGGCGACCGTGCCGATCCCGACCAGGCCGCCGAGGAGCCAGCCGATCGCGAGCACGGTGATCTCGACGCCCGCACGGCAGAGCCAGACCGGGGCGCCGGTCCGCTGGTGCAGGCCGGTCATCAGGCCGTCACGCGGTCCAGGACCGAGGCCCGGAGCGATGTACATCCCCGTCGCCGCGCCGAGCAGGAGCAGGCCGGCACTGAAGAGCGCGACCTGCCCGACCAGGTCCGAGGGCTGCGGGAGCAGCCAGAGACCGATCTCCGCCGAGGTGCCGACCAGGAGGACGTTCAGCACGGTGCCCACGCCCGGCATCTGCCGCAGCGGGATCCAGAGCAGCAGGACAGCCAGCCCGATCAGGTTGGTCATCATCCCGAACGAGATGCCGGTGATCTCGACGAGTCCGGACGTCAGCGTGTTCCAGGGAGCCAGGCCCAGCGCACCCTGGACGAGCATGGCGAGTGCGATGCCATAGAGGAAGAGTCCAGTTATCAACCAGGAGAGCGACTTCACAGAGAGATCCTTCACGATTGCAAAGCCAATCACGGGTCCAATCGAAGGTAAAGAAGCCAATCAGCGTAAGGTGGCCTCATGCCTCGCGGAAGAATCGGAGCCACTGCGCTCGCTGGCCTGCTCGGTCAGTGGCACGGAGAGGGCCCGGCGTACGAGAACCTGGCCGAACGCATCCAGCTCCTGCTGATCGACGGGCGGCTCTCCGCCGACGTACGCCTCCCCTCCGAGCGTGAGCTCTCCGAGCGGCTGATGCTGAGCCGCACCACGATCACGGCGGCCTACCGGCGCCTGCGGGAGCACGGCTACGCGCTGAGCGTGCAGGGGTCGGGTACGACGACGAAGCTCCCGCCCACCGCACCCGACTCGTTCACCGAGGGCGGCGAGATCGACCTGGTCAGGGCCACCCTGCCGGCCACCCGACGGCTCCCCGAGGCCGCCGTGGAGGCGACCCGGCGACTGGCCGACCACATGACCGGCCCCGGATACACGCTGTGGGGCATCGAGGAGCTCCGCGCGGAGATCGCGGCGCGCTACACCGATCGCGGCCTGCCGACCGATCCCGACCAGATCATGGTGACCACCGGCGGCCAGAGCGCCATCGCCCTGCTCGCCCGCACCGTGATCAGCCGCGGCGACCGGGCCTACGCCGAGAGCCCCTCCTACCCCAACGCGTACGACGCCCTCAGTCTCGCCGGAGCCCGGATCATCACGAGCCCGGTGACCACCGACGCCGGCTGGGACATGCCGGCGATGGAGGCGGCCATCGCCCGCACCACCCCCGTGATGGCGTACGTCATGCCCGACTTCCACAACCCGACGTCTCGCTCGATGTCGACCGAGGACCGGCTCCGCCTGCTGCACGCCGCGGGGAAGGTCGACACGCTCCTGGTAGCCGACGACACCACCGCCGAGCTGAACATCGACCGCCCGCACACCTTCCCGCCGCTGGCCGCGATGGCCGGCGAGCACCAGGCCCGCGTCGTCCACATCGGCTCGGCGAGCAAGATGCTGTGGGGCGGGCTCCGCGTCGGCTGGATCCGGGCGGACCCGGTACTGCTGACCCAGATCGCCAGCGGGCGCTCGGCGACCGACCTCGGCACCCCGATCTGGGAGCAGCTGGTCACCACGATCCTGTTCCGGCATCTCCCCGAGATCCTCGAGGAGCGCGCCGCCCAGCTCGCCGCCGGCCGCGCCGCGCTCTACCACGCGATGCGCGAGCACCTGCCCGACTGGGAGCTGCCGCCACGCATCGACGGCGGCCTCTCCGCCTGGGTCGGCCTGCCCGCGCCGGTCAGCTCCCAGCTCACCCTCGCCGCCAGACCCCACGGACTGCTCGTCACCGCCGGGCCCCGGTTCGGGGTCGACGGCGCCTACGAGCGTCACCTGCGGCTGGCGATCACGCCCCGCCCCGACCTGGTTCGACGCGGGGTCGAGATCCTCGCCGAGGTCTGGCCGCGCGCGGCCTCCACGCCTGCCCTGGCCCTCACCACCTCCGAGGCCGTCGTCTGACTGACCGAGTCGGCGAATCTGTTGTGACCCGCGCCACATTCGGTCAGGATGTGGGACATGCAAGGACTGATCCAGGACGCACCGCTGACCATCGACACGATCATCCGGCGCGCCGAGCGCGTCTTCCCGACGCGGGAGATCGTCACCAAGACCGCCACCGGTCTGGAGCGCAACACGTTCAAGGACCTCACCGTGGAGGCACGCAAGCAGGCCGCCGTGCTCGACCGGCTGGGCATCTCCGAGGACGGCCGGGTGGCGAGCTTCGCGTGGAACACCCTGCGCCACCTCGCGCTCTACTACTCCGTCCCCTGCACCGGCCGGGTGCTGCACACCGGCAACATCCGCTACTTCCCCGAGCAGCTCGTCTACACGTTCAACCACGCCGAGGACGAGGCGGTCTTCGTCGACCGCTCGCTGCTCGGGCTGCTGGCGCCCCTCCTCCCCCAGCTGACCACGCTCAAGCACGTCGTGGTGATGGACGACGGGGCGCCGACGCCGCTCCCCGACGACCCTCGGGTCGTGTCCTACGAGGAGCTGATGGCCGATGCCGAGGAGACGGTGATCGAGGGCCGGGTCACCGACGAGCGCACGGCCGCCGGGATCTGCTACACCTCCGGCACCACCGGCAACCCGAAGGGCGTCGTCTACACCCACCGCTCGCAGTACCTGCACGCGCTGGCCTCTCTGTCCGGCACCCTCTTCGGCACCAACGACCGTGATCGCGTGCTGCCCGTGGTGCCCTTCTTCCACGCCAACGGCTGGGGTTTCGCCCACTCCTCCCTGCTGGCCGGGGCCAACCTGATCCTGCCCGGCCCCGACCTCTCGCCCGCCGGCATCGTCAAGCTCCTCGAGGCCGAGAAGGTGACGATCGCGGCCGGCGTACCCACGATCTGGATGGGCATGGTCCCGCTGCTGAAGGACGCCGACCTATCCTCGTTGCGCGCGGTCATCTGCGGCGGCTCGGCGGTGCCGAAGTCGCTCTCGGAGGCCTGGCGCGAGGCGATCGGCCTGCCGATCACCCAGGCGTGGGGCATGACCGAGATGTCGCCGCTCGGCAGTGTCTTCAACGAGCGCGCCGAGATCTCCGGCCTCTCCGAGGAGGAGAAGGCCGACTACCGTACGTCGCCGGGCATCCCGGCCGTCGGCGTCGAGCTCCGCATCGTGGAGCCCGGAACCACCGACGAGCTCCCCTGGGACGGCACGACGACCGGCGAGCTCGAGTGTCGCGGCCCGTGGATCGCGTCGGGCTACTACAAGGTCGAAGCGTCCGGCTCGTTCTCGCCCGACGGCTGGCTGCGCACCGGGGACATCGCCGCGATCGACCCGCTGGGCTACGTACGCATCGTCGACCGCACCAAGGACCTGGTGAAGTCGGGTGGTGAGTGGATCTCGACCGTCGCGATCGAGAACCTCATCATGGGCCACCCCAGCATCGCCGAGGCCGCGGTCGTCGCGGTGCCGCACCCCAAGTGGGGCGAGCGGCCGCTGGCGTTCGCAGTGGTCAAGGACGGTGAGTCGGTGACCAAGGAGGAGCTGCTCGGCTACCTCGCCGACAACCTCGGCAAGTGGCAGGTCCCCGACGACGTGGTCTTCATCGACGAGGTGCCGAAGACCTCGGTCGGGAAGTTCTCCAAGAAGACCCTGCGCGAGAAGTACGCCGACTACAAGCTGCCCACGGCGTAGCCCGGCGCTCAGCCCAGCTGCGCGAGGATCGAGTCGCACTCGACCCTCGCGCAGCGGGCGTCCTCGTGCTTGCCCAGAGCGGCGCGGGCCTCGGCCAGATGGCCGAGCGCGTCGGCCAGACCGGGCAGGTCACCGGCGGCACGCAGCTTGGTCACGGCCTCCTCGAAGTGCCCGGCCGCCTCGTCGACCGCGCCGAGCTGCTGGTGGATCCAGCCGATGGTGGCGACGACGTTGCCCTCGCTGCGATAGCCGGGAGCCACCCGGCGCAGCTCGGCGAGCGCCGCCTCGCAGTGCCGCAGCCCCGATTCGTACGCCCCGTCGAGGGCCTCGTAGAGACCCAGCCGCCCGGTCGTCCAGGCCGCCCGGATCGGGTCGCCCCCGCGCGCGAAGACGTCCGCCGCCCGCGCCGCGTACGCAGCAGCCCCGGCGTGATCGCCGGAGGCCGTGGCCACGGTGGCCAGCCGGTGCAGGGTCTTTCCCTCCGCGACCAGGTCGCCGGACTCCATCGCCAGGTCGAGGGCCCGACGGAGGTGGTCGAGAGCGTCCTCGACCCGGCCCAGGCGCCCGCAGGCCGCCCCGGCGGCGCGGTGCATGACGCCGAGCCCGGCCGGGTCGCCGCCCTGCGAGACGCTGCGCCGAACGCCGGGGAGCGCGGCCTCGGCCAGCGCCGCCAGCTCGATCCAGCGTCCTTGGAGGTCGAGCAGGCGCTCGAGGGCTCCGACGAGCAGCACGATCCGATCGGGCGCGATGCCCCGGGCCACAGCGACGTCGATCACCCGGGAGATCACCGGCAGCTGAACGGCGATCCAGGCGAGCGCCTCGCCGCTGTCGCCGACCACCTCGATGGTGACCCCGTCTCGCATCGGCTCGGTGGTGCCGAGATGGCTCTGATGGGGGTCGTAGGCGCTGTGCACGGCCCGAGCGCTGAACACGTAGTGGTCGATCATCCGCAGCTCGGCCCCCTCGCGCAGCGAGTCCGGCTCACCCGTGGCGAGATCGGCGGCGTACTCCCGGAGCAGGTCGTGCAGCACGAACCGGCCGGGCGCGACCTCGGTCAGCAGGTTGGCCTCGGTGAGCTCGTCGAGCAGGCGACGGACCCGCACCCGGGAGATCCCGGCCAGGCTGGCCGCGGCCAGGACGGTGAGCGTCGGCCCGGGATGCAGGCCGATCAGCCGGAACAGCCGGGCCGCATCCTCGGACAGGTGCCGGACCGACCACGAGAAGGTCGCCCGGAGATCCCCGCGACCGCCGCCGAACCCGTCCAGACGGGACTCGCCGAGCTCCTCTGCCAGGTCGGCGAGGGCATAGGCCGGCCGGGTCGCGGCCCGGGCCGCCACCACCGACAGGGTCAACGGCAGCGAGGCGCACAGCTCGATGATCCGGTCGACCGCCTCCGGCTCGGCCAGCAGCCGTTCCTCGCCGAGCCGTCCGGCCAGCAGCTGGTAGGCCTCGGCGTCGTCGAGCAGGCCCAGCTCCATCGGCTTCGCGCCGGCCTCCGCGACCAGGCCGGAGAGCCGGTTCCGGCTGGTCACCAGGGTCACGCAGCCAGGACTGCCCGGGACGAGGCTGCGGACCTGCTCGCTGTCGCGGGCGTTGTCGAGCACGAGCAGCACCCGCTTGCCGGCGAGCCTGCTGCGCAGCAGCCCGGCCCGGCCGTCGATGTCCTGGGGCTGGCGGGATCGCTCCACCCCGAACGCCTCGAGCACCACACCGAGCGCATCCAGCGGGTCGAGCGCGTCGCGCGGGTCGAAGCCGCGCAGGTTCACGAACACCTGTCCGTCAGGGAAGCGTGGGGCGCTCCGGTGCGCCCAGTAGAGCGCCAGCGTCGTCTTGCCGATCCCCGCCGTGCCCGCGATCGCCGAGATCACGACAGCGCGGCCATCGTCCTCGGTGACCAGCTGGTCCAGCTTCGTCAGCTGGTCCTCGCGCCCCGCGAAGGTGGCGACGACCGGCGGCAGCTGGCGCGGCACGATCTCCGCGTGGGCCCGTGCCGCCGCGGGCTCGGGATCGTCTCCGTCGAGGATCCGCAGCTGCAGGTCGCGTACGTCCTTGGACGGCTCGACCCCGAGCTCGTCCCGGAGGACACGGAAGAGTCGCTGGTAGGCATCCAGGGCCTCGGCCGTACGGCCGGAGTGCCACAGCGCCGTCATCAGCAGGAGCCACAGACCCTCGCGGAGCGGGTTGGCCTGCACGACCGGTCCCAGGTCGCCGACCACCGCAGCCTGCCGGCCGAGCGCCAGGTCGGCGGCGGCCCGCGACTCGACGGCGACCAGGCGCAGCTCCTCGAGACGGGCGGACTCGGTCGCGATCATCCGGGACTCACCGACCGCGCCGTAGGCACCACCGGTCCACAGCCCCAGGGCGGCATCGAAGAGCATGCTGGCCCGCTCGTGGTCGCCGGCCTCGGCGGAGGCCCGGCCCTGCTCGACCAGGTCCTCGAAGCGGGCCTGGTCGACGTCCGCGCCGACCAGCGCGTAGCCGTTCGCCCGGCTCTCCAGGCGGTGGCGATCCTCGCCGAGCGCACGACGCAGGTCCCGGACGCGCTGGTGAAGGAGGTTCACCCCCGTCGCCGGGGGTGAACCTCTCCACAGCTCGTCGACCAACAGGTCGGAGGAGACCGGCGCTCCACGCGCGGCGGCCAGCAGGGCAAGCAGGGTCCGTCGCGTACGCGACAGTCTCTGCACCGTGCCGTCGTCACAGATCAGCTCGACGGCGCCAAGGACCCGGACCCGCACCACACCTCCAGTTGACCACGCAGCATTACGTCATTACG
The DNA here is from genome assembly GCF_044453405.1 of Nocardioides sp. NPDC051685. Taxonomy (NCBI): domain Bacteria; kingdom Bacillati; phylum Actinomycetota; class Actinomycetes; order Propionibacteriales; family Nocardioidaceae; genus Nocardioides; species Nocardioides sp. NPDC051685. The sequence continues at coordinate 61,231 of NZ_JBITCR010000010.1, forward strand.
TCCGAGACGTACCATCGTCTCATCACGACACCGATGGTGACGCGGAATGCCGCCAGAAGGTTGCCTGGTGGTGGTACTGAAACCAGATTTAAGGGCTTCCGGTCTACGGAACCCGCCACAGGCCGCTCTCGCCGCCCTTGTCGATCTGGAACCTGACCTGCTTGATGTTCACCCCGACCGGGACGACGAAGGGCACCAGTGCCGTCCGCTGGTCACGCGGCTGCAGCCCGAACGGGTTCGGGAACACCTCGCCGCCGTCGACCGTCACCGTGCTGGGCTGGCTCTTGTACTTCTTGCCCGAGGCATCGATGACCGTCGTGCCCGTGGCCGGGGTGTCGTTGAAGACCCTCGACCCGGCATTGACGACCTGGATCTCGACGGCCATCACACGCGACCCCGGCGGGGTCACGGTGCCGTCGGTGAAGGACGTCTCGAAGACGTCCTGCACGATCACCCTCAACAGGATTCCGGGTGCTTCGCCCTTGATGGTGCCCTCGCCCGTCAGCCCGAGCTGTTGGTTCTGCTGGATCCTCTCGGTGCTGTCGACGGTGATCACCTTCTTCTCCATCGCCGGGTTCTCACCATGGTTGTTGCTGTACAACCCGTAGTCGACGGAACTGTCCGAACCGCAGCCGACCCCGGCCGCCGCAACGGCTCCCCCGAGGATCAGCATGGCCAAACGACGCACACGCACTCCTTATGAAATTTGTTGCCGTGGACAGGAAATTGTTCCCCTGGATTTACCATGGCAACATGCCGGAGTCCAAGCGGTCGGCCTAGGGCCTAAGGTCCCAATCCGGGCTTCAACTCTTCGCAACTATTTCCACAGGACGACGTAGTAGACGAGCGTCGGAATCACCGGCGCCACGAGAAACCACGGCGTGACCAGCGAGAGCTTGTTGATCAGGCGTACGCCGCCCACCGCCGCCGCTCCCAGCAGCACCGAGATCACGAAAAGACCCTCGCGCGCACCGCCTTTGTCGGCGCCGGTCGCACCGAGCGCGGCCATCGCCAGGGAGTGCAGCATCACGACGGAGCAGAGCAGCGAGGAAGCGACGTACTTCTTGACCTGCTCGATGTGCACGAGCGGACCCTACTCCGTCCCCACCGCCGGACGTTCCACGAGACCGGCCAGCTTCGCCGGAGCCTGGATGCAGTAGGAGTCTGTCAGGAGCTCGGCGACCTCGTCCCAGTCGGTGTCGTCGTCGAGGATCATCCCGACCACGTTGCCGCCCCAGCCGGCCTTGAAGTAGGGGTGACCCAGGTGCTCGAAGGCCACCACCTCGTCGGGCTCCCCCCGGAACACGATCCGGAAGAGCTGGTCCTCCCCGCCGAAGACGTGCGCGATCGTCGCCTGGCCGACCCGCCAGCGGACACCGACCCAGGCGTCGTCCTCGAGGCACTTCGGGAACGCGCCGAGGATCTCCCGCAGCCGCGCCACCATCGCCTCGGGAACCTCTGGACGTTCAGCCATGCCTCCGATCCTGCCAGGCAGCACCGACATCCTTAATTGCTATACATGTTTATGATCAACATGTACGGTTTCTGTCATGAAGAAGCAGACGATCGGATACGTCGCATGGCGGCTCGCCATGCGTCTGCGGGTGTCGATGGACCGAGCGCTCGCGCCCCTGGGTCTCACCCACGCGCAGTACTCGCTCATCGCCTCCCTCTACGGTCTCCGCGCCTCGGAGGCCCCGACACAGAAGCAGCTGGCCGACCTCACCGGGCTGGAGCCGATGTACGTCTCCAAGCTCGCCCGCCAGCTCGAGGCGAAGGGCTGGGTCGAGCGCGTCCGCGACGCCAAGGACACCCGAGCCGTACGTCTCGCCATCACGCCCGAGGGCACCGAGGTGACCCGCGAGGCGATCACGGTGACCAGTCGATTGCTCGACCAGCTCACCGCACCTCTCGGCGGCCGCAACAGCCGCCGTGCCGCCGAGGCGCAGGCAGCGCTCGAGGCGATGCTCACCGCACCCATCGACACCGATCCCACCCCAGGAGACTGATCATGACCACCACCACTCCCCTTGTTCCCGGCCCTGTCACCGGCGCCAACCTGGGCGTCGCCTACTTCGCGATCCGCAAGAACCTCCTCGACGTGCTCGACGACTACGACCTGACCTTCGAGCAGTCGCTCCTGCTCAACTACCTGAGCCGGGGCGAGGCGACGCGCGCCGATCTCGTCGCGACGACCGCCGGCAACATCAAGGTCTCCGCGGCCGAGGTCGAGTCCCACCTCGACGCCGCGATCGCTCGCGGCCTGATCGCCGACGGCCTCACCCTCACCGAGGAGGGCGACCGGCTCCAGCAGGAGATCACGACGCGCAGCCAGCCTCTGACCAGGACGTTCTTCGCCGACATCCCGGCCGAGGATCTCGCCGCGACCGCGCGCGTCCTGGCCACCCTCACCGAACGGGCCAACGCCGCTCTGGCCGCCTCCTAGGATCGGGGGCATGGCACAGGAGACGTACGACGTAGTGGTGGCCGGCGGCGGACACAACGGCCTCACCGCCGCGGCCTATCTGAGCCGGGCGGGCCTCTCGGTCCTGGTGCTGGAGCGGCTCGACCATGTCGGCGGCGCGGCGATCTCGGCGCAGGCGTTCGAGGGCTTCCCGACCCGGCTCTCGCGCTACTCCTACCTGGTCTCGCTGCTCCCCGAGCAGATCCGCACCGACCTCGGGCTCGACATCGAGCTCGCGTCACGGCAGACCGCGTCGTACTCCCCGTTCCTCGACGGCTCGCGCGCCACCGGTCTTCTCGTCGAGACACCCGAGGGCGAGGCCACCGCGGCCAGCTTCCGCGCGGCGACCGGGTCGGACGAGGAGTACGCCGCGTGGCAGTCGTTCTACGAGGAGGTCGCGGATCTGGCCCGGGTCGTTGCGCCCACCCTCACCTCGCCGCTGTCGACGGCCGCCGCGATCCGCTCGAAGGTGGGTGCGCCGATCTGGCGCGACCTCGTCGAGCGCCCTCTGGGGGAGGCGATCGAGCGCCGCTTCGGCAACGACCTCGTGCGCGGCGTGGTCGCCACCGATGCCCTGATCGGCACCTTCGCGGGCCTCGGCGAGGCGAGCCTGATCCAGAACCGCTGCTTCCTCTACCACCTGATCGGCAACGGGACCGGCGAGTGGCGGGTCCCGGTCGGCGGCATGGGCGCGGTCACCGGGGCCATTACCAAGGCCGTGTACGCGGGCGGGGCGCAGGTCCTCACCGGCGCGACCGTCACCTCGATCCGCGGCGGAGCCGCCGGCGAGGGTGCCGAGGTCACCTGGACCGACGCCTCCGGATCCCACACCGTGGCCGCCGGGTACGTGCTCTCCGGCCTGGCTCCGTACGTCCTCGACGGCCTCCTCGGCCGCACGCCCTCTCCTGCGGTCAAGCCCGTGGGTGCCCAGCTCAAGATCAACATGCTCCTCGAGCGGCTCCCCCGACTGCGCTCCGGCGAGGACCCGAAGGTCGCCTTCGCCGGCACCCTCCACCTCGGCGAGTCCTACTCGGAGCTCGAGAAGGCGTACGCCGAGGCCGCCGCCGGCTCGGTGCCGACCGAGATGCCCGGCGAGGTCTACTGCCACTCGCTGACCGACCCCTCGATCCTCGGCGACGTGCCGCCCGGCACCCAGACCCTCACCTACTTCGGCCTGCACACCCCGGCGACCCTCTTCGAGGATCCCGCGACGCGCTCGGAGCGCAAGGAGCAGGCTGTCGAGCGCGCCATCGCCTCCCTCGACCGACACCTGCTCGACCCGATCAGCTCCGTCGTCGCCCGGAACGCGGATGGCGAGGCGTGCATCGAGGCCAAGATCCCCCAGGAGATCGAGGCCGACCTGGCCATGCCCGGCGGCCACATCTTCCACGGCGACCTCGCCTGGCCCTGGGCTCCCGACGACGCCGATCTGACCACTCCGGCCGCCCGCTGGGGCGTCGCCACCGACCTCGGATCGGTCCTGCTGTGCGGCTCCGGCGCCCGCCGCGGCGGGGCCGTCTCCGGCCTCGGCGGCCACAACGCCGCCCAGGCCGTCCTGGAGCTCCGCTGACCCCCTCCTCGATTTGGGCCGTATCCGCGCCCGCTGCTACTGTTCTTCTCGTCGCCGAGCGCGCCTGACGGGCTCCAAGACATGCGCCATTAGCTCAATTGGTAGAGCAGCTGACTCTTAATCAGCGGGTTGTAGGTTCAAGTCCTACATGGCGTACTCGATAGAAAATATCGCCCCCGATCTGGTCAAACCAGGTCGGGGGCGATTCTCCTTTTCTCGCCGCGGGAACATGAGGTCCTCCGAATTGAGTCCCCAAACCTTCACCTACAGTGGGCGCCGCTGGGCCTCCGACTGACGGCTCAGCGGCTGGTTACCGAGTCAGTGGCCAAGTGGCCTGGATGGCTGACCGTCGCCCATCTTCACCTCAGACGCGCCGAAAGCTGCGACTCGGCCGGCGAGCGTTCGGACCTGGCTTCCGAAGAACACCAGTGGTGCCTGTGTTCCGTCGAGGTCGAGCGCGAGCACCTCGAGCAGCATGAGCGTGTGGTCGCCTGCCTCGACCGCGGTGTGCGGGGCGACCTCGATGGTCGCGAGAGCCCCTGGCATGAAGGCGGCCTGACCCGACAGATCCATCTCGACTCCGTCGAAGCGCTCGGCGGTGGGACGGCGCAGGTCGTGCAGGACCTGCTCGTTCCCTTCGCCGAGCACGCTGATGCCCCAGCGTTGCGCCCGCCGCAGCACCGGCCACGTTGTCGAGGTGTGCGCGAACGACAGCGATACGAGGGGCGGGTCGAGCGATACGGACACGAGCGAGTTCGCCGGCATCCCGACGACTCGGCCCTCGACCTCCGCAGCCACCACGGAGAGACCCGTCGCGAAGCCCGCGAGGGTGCGACGCATCTGGTCGGGTGTGATCACGAGAGCCAGTCCCCGACGCCGTACTGCTCGGGCACGCCGAGGTTCCCGCGTAGCGTCGACCCGACGTAGTCTTCCGGGTAGAGGCCCCGCGCACGCAGGATCGGCACCACCTCGTCGACGAAGGCGTCGACGCCGTCTTCGAAGATGTCAGGCAGGATCCAGAACCCGTCTGCAGCACCCGCCTCGAACCACTCCTGGAGATGATCGGCGTGCGCCTCGCCCGGGCCAACGGTCGTCGGGTGGTAGTCGATCACCCCGTGCGCCAGGATGTCGCGCGGCGACCACCCTTCGCGCGCGACCTCGAGCGCGATGCCAGCACGCGGATCGGCCGAGGACACACGCGCCGCGGCTAGCTGCTCCGCAGAGAGCGGTACGTCGAGATCCTCACGTTGGAGCCAGACCCCGATCATCGAGCTCAGGTGCGGCAACCGGGCATCGATCACGTCGCCCGAGAACGCGATGCGCCGATCAAGCCCTTCCCGAACCGTTGGCGCGACAGTCGTCATGAGCCCCGCGATGTACTTGATGTCGTCGGGATCCCGCCCCGCCTCCTCAGCGGCCTTCCGCACCGCGTCGCGCTGGGCACGGGCCTCCTCGATCGTCCACACCTCGGCGATGAACCCGCTCGCGAATCGCCCCGCGAACTCGAGCAGATGGGGACTCGGACCACCTGAGGTGAAGATCACCGGCTGACCCTGCTCCGACGGCGGCAGGGCGAGCGGACCTCTCGACGCGACGTAGGTTCCTCCGAGGTTGATGGGCTGCAGCTTCGCCGGGTCGATGAAGCGGCCCGACTCCTGATCCTTGATCCAGGCATCCTTCTCCCAGCTGCCCCACAGCGCCTGCACGATCTGGGCCGACTCATGGGCCCGCTGGTAGCGCTCCCCACGTTCCGCGACCGGCTTGCCGTAGTTCGCAGCGACGGCTGCATCACTCGTCGTGACCGCGTTCCACCCGGCTCGCCCGTGGCTCATGATGTCCAGCACCTTGAACTGCCGCGCAGTGTTGAACGGCTCCTGGAACGTCGTGGAGCCGGTCAGCACGAACCCGATCTTCTCCGTCGCCTGCGAGATCGCAGCCGCCACCATGAGCGGATCCATGACATTGCTCATCGCCGCGCGCTCGACGTCGCCGCGTACGGCCGGGAAGTCCGGCGTGAAGACGAACGCGAACCCGCCACGCTCCGCGGCCTGCGCGTAACGGATGTTCGCGTCGATCCTCGCGTAATTTCCTGGGTCGACGTGGGGCGCACGCCATGCGCCCGGGAGGACCCCGTAGCCGTCCCCGAGCATCATGCCGAGGATCATCTTGCGTTCAGTCATCTATCCAACCTGAGATGTTGATATCGATGTCAAGGTCAAGCCGCACCGTGTGAATGTGGCGCCAGCATCTCCAGCGTGCGGTGCTTGTGGTCCTCGTCGAAGGCCATGTTCACCACGATCAGCTCATCGGCCTGGACCCCAGCCGCAAAGGCGTCCAGGCCGGCAACGACCTGGTCCTGAGCACCGACCACACTGTGTTCGAGCATCGAGAGGACCTGCTGGCCATGCGGGTGCCGACGAACGACCTCCAGCTCCGCTGTAGCCAACGTGCGCTCCCGCCCCAGGACATCGCGAAGCCATTCGTCCTCGAACCTGCGCCGCTGTTCATCGGCGGCGTCGGCATCGTCTGCCGCAACGACGTTGACGGCCGCCATGAACCAAGGCTTCGCGCCAGGACCCGCGAGCGGGGCCGACGGGTCGAAGTCGCGGCGGTACGCCTGCGCTGCCTGATGCAGCATCGCTGGGGCGAAGTGGGAGGCGAAGGCGTATGGCAGCCCGAGCTGGGCGGCCAACCGCGCGCCGAAGAGGGACGATCCCAGGATGTAGATCGGCACCTTGGCCCCCTCGCCCGGATGGGCCTTGACGCCGGGGACGGGCGACTCCTCATCGAGGAAGCCGTGCAGCTCGACGACATCCTCCGGGAATCGTCCCGCCTCGCGCCCGTCTCGGCGCAGCGCACGCATCGTCGCCTGGTCGGTCCCAGGAGCGCGACCCAGCCCCAGGTCGATGCGCCCCGGATACAGCGCGTCAAGCGTGCCGAACTGCTCGGCGATCACCAGCGGCGAATGGTTCGGCAGCATGATCCCACCGGCACCCACGCGGATACGTGTGGTGTGGGCAGCCACGTGCTGGATCACCAGCGCGGTGGCAGACGACGCGATCCCCGGCATGTTGTGATGCTCGGAGAACCACACCCGCTCATAGCCGAGCCTGTCCGCGGTCTGCGCCAGGCGTACGCTGCGATCGATGCCTTCGGCAACGGTCTCACCCGGACCAACGCGAGCCAGGTCCAAGACGGACAGGGGGACGTTCACAGACACAGGAAGACCTTTCGGGTCCAGGGTGGTCATTTCGCCGCGAGCCGCGGATCGACGCCGAGCTGTTCGGGCAGGCCGAGGTGGTCGCGAAGGGTGGTGCCCTGGTAGTCGGCCGGCCGCAGCCCGCGCTTGCGCAGCTCGGGTACGACCTGGTCGACGAAGTCGTCGAGGCCGTCGTGCAGGTTGTCGACCGCCAGGGTGAAGCCATCGCAGACGCCTGCCTCGATCCACTCCTGGAGCATGTCGGCAGCATCCTCGGGGGTCCCGACCACGCCCGGGTTGGGATCGAGGACACCATGGGCGAGGAGGTCGAGTGGTGACCAGCCCTCACTCGCAAGCTCCGCCGCACGGGCAGCACGCGGCACGCCGGGGTGCGGGCGCAGGGCGCTGATTTGGGACCCGGCCAACGGCACATCGGCGCGCTCCGGGTCCAGGCGCAGACCGAGAATCGCGGACATGTGCGCCAGGCGCGACCGGAGGTCGGCCCTCTCCTCCAAGGCCCTGCGGCGCTTGAGGGCCTCGCGCTTGCTGACACCCAGGCTGACGGTGACGAACGGCAGGAACTTCACCTCGTCCGGGCTGCGACCGGAAGCCGCTGCGAGGGAACGGATCATGTCGCGCTGGGCGCGGCTCGCCTCCATGGTGTCCGGCATCGCGATGATGCCGTTGCTGTACATGCCCGCCGCCTGCAGACCCATTCCGCTGGCCGCCGGCATGAAGATCACCGGCTGGCCCTGTTCCGACGGCGGGATCTGGATCGGCCCACGAGAGCCGACATGGCGTCCCTCCATGTTGATCGGTCGGACATGTGCAGGGTCCGCGAAGGTGCCGGCGGCCTGGTCCGGCAGGCCGGCCTCACGCTCCCAGCTGCCCCACAGCGCCTGGGTGACCTGGACGACCTCATGGAGACGTTCGTACTTCTTCTCACGAGCCAGCGGCTTGCGTCCGTAGTTCGCGAAGGCCTCCGGCTCGTAGCTGGGGATCGCGTTCCAGCCCGCGCGACCGTGGCTGATCACGTCCAGAGCACGGAGCTGACGAGCCAAGGTGTACGGCTCGGCAAGGGATGTGGAGGCCGAGGCGACCAGACCGATGCGCCGAGTCGAATGAGCGACGGCGGAGAGAACCATCAGCGGCTCCATCGAGAACATCGGCGGTGCTGTGCGGAGGTCGCCGTGCAGGAAGGCTCGGTCGGGATAGAAGGCGTAGTCGAGACCGCCACGCTCAGCGGTCTGCGCCGCCCGCACCTGCACCTCGACGTCGACATAGGCATTGGGATCCGCTTCCGGCATCCGCCAGGCACCGGGGTGAGCACCGTAGCTGTCCCCCAGCGCTACCCCCAGCGCCATCGTGCGATCAGCCACGTCGTCCTCCTCCGTCATCAGCCCGAGCGGCCATGAAACGGAGCCGCCCTCCATTTTTAGAATACGGAGGCACCCTTCATATTGCAAACTGGGCGCGCCCCGGGACGGCGACCGGTATTACACGACGAACTCGTGCCGGGATACGGAGTCATGCTCCGTATGGCACAGTGGTAGCAGGCAGAGAGGGAATGGATGAACACGCGCACAACGAGTCGCAAGCCCAGGGCGGACGTCGTCAGGAACCGGGCACGGATCCTCGAGGCGGCCGAGACACACTTCCTGACCCAGGGAGTCGCCGCTTCCCTGGAGGCGGTGGCCAAGGAAGCCGGCATCGGAGTGGCAACCCTCTACCGTCACTTCCCGACACGCGAGGCGCTTCTCGCGGGTCTGCTCAACGAGCGACGCGACGAGCTCGAGAAGCGGCAGCGGCGTATCGACAACCTCGAAGACCCCGGCGAGGCCCTGCGTCGGTGGCTGCGGGCACTGGAGGACTACCTCAGCCTCTACAACGGTCTCTCCGAGCCCCTCGTGATAGCCAGCAAGACCAGCGGAAGCAGCAATCCGTTGACGCGATCGTGCGCGGACCTGATCACGTCGACGGGCGACTACCTCGAGGCAGCCCGCGCCGCAGGCCAGGCACGCGATGGCATCGACGGCCGTGATCTCTTCATGGCCGTGAGCTCGGTGGCATGGGTCAGAAATACCCGCGCAGCCGACGACGCCGCCCTCGCCCGACTACGGAGCATCGTCGAGAGCGGCTATGGACGGACCGGACAGACCGCGCGCTGACAGCCAGAATCTGCCGGCGCCTGGCATCACGCTGAGCCAGTTACACAAGTGTCCGACGAACTCCAAGGAACGAAAGCCTACCCCGAGCATCGACTCGACGGGAGGGGCGGACGATGCGCAATGACGTCCCTCAACGAGTCCCCAGTCCCGCATCACATGCCGCTGACAGCCATCGAACCAGCAGCTAATTGTGCCCCGACGCCGCCGGACGACCCCACGAGTCTCATCCCCCAGGGCAACGATCCGACAGCATCGCAGCGCGTCACACCTCTTGCATCGGAGGTTCCCCTGGTGGCTTGGCAACCTTGGATCAGCGGTCGGTTTCAAGCCGCCCCGAACAAGTCTGGTCAGACCTGACCGAGGCGGCAAACCATCGAGGACATGACGATCGTGAACATCTACGAGGCCAAGACCTCGCTGAGCAGGCTGATCAATGCAGCCGAGGCCGGTGAGACGATCGTCATCGCCCGAAATGGACGCCCGGTCGCACAGCTCGGCCCGATCCCCAAGAGTGCGCCACGCTCACCCGGACGCATGAAGGGCCACGTACGGATCCACGAGGACTTCGACCAGTGGACCGAGGACGACGAAACCGCCTGGTACGGCGAAGACACGGACCCGCTCGCCTCGTGAAGCTCATCCTCGACACCCAAATCCTCCTGTGGTGGTGGGATGACTCTCCGAGGTTGCCGCAGGCCGCACGCGACCTCATCGCAAACCTCGACAACCAGGTGTTCGTGTCAGCGGCCTCCATCACCGAGATCGCGGTCAAGAAGTCGATCGGACGACTCGAGGTCGACGACGACTTCGCACACGGCATCGAGGACGACGGCTTCATCGAGCTCCCCCTCACTGCCGCACATGGCGGACGGCTCGCACAGCTGCCATTCATCCACCGCGACCCGTTCGACCGCATGCTCATCGTCCAGGCCCAGGCTGAGGATGCCGCGCTCGTCACCGTCGACGACAAGGTGAGGCAGTACGACGTCAAGGCGCTTCCCTGAGCAGACCCACTCAGGATCAGCCACTCAGCATTCACCAGCTTGTGTCGGATCAGCGACGCCGCCTGGTCAAGATGGCCTCGCTCAAGCGCCTGGTCCGCGCGGCATCGTTCGGCGGCAGGGCCGCCAAGCCGGTCACCACTTCGACGACTTGGCGACCTTGGACAAACGGTCGGTGAGCTTGTCCATGCGCGACTTGGTGGCGCTTACGTAGCGCTGCACGGCACTCGGGGTGCTGGTCCAGTTCGGGATTATCGCAGCCGGTGTCGAGTATGGCTGCGCCGCGTCGACCAGGAGCGCTTCTTCCAATGAAGACCCCCGGGTCCGTACGGGAATGTGGTGGGCGCACAGTTCAGGCGTGCCGATGCTGCCGACCCGAGGTAGGAACGCCTGGCTGGCTACAGCCAGCGTTGCTGTCGTTGAGACCGGCTCAACCAAACTGGCTGCGGTCCCCGCGGTTGTCGAACGCAGGATGACGCGTCGGCAACTGGCCGTGCTGTTGGGTAGCGGATCTCAGCAGGTGACGGCCCCGACCGCGGCCGACTGCACGGTCTTGGCGTACTTGCCGAGGACGCCGCGGGTGTACTTCGGCGGCAGCGGCTCCCAGCCGATCCGGCGCTCCTCGAGCTCGTCGGCGTCGACACCGAGCTCGAGGGTGCGGTTGGCGACGTCGAGCGTGATGGGGTCGCCGTCACGTACGAACGCGATCGGGCCGCCGTCGACGGCCTCGGGCGCGATGTGGCCGACACAGAGGCCGGTGGTTCCACCCGAGAACCGGCCGTCGGTCACCAGGATGACGTCCTTGCCGAGGCCCGCGCCCTTGATCGCGCCGGTGATGGCGAGCATCTCGCGCATACCCGGGCCGCCCTTGGGACCCTCGTAGCGGATCACGACGACGTCGCCAGAGGCGATCCGGCCCTCCTCGAGCGCGTCCATAGCCGCCCGCTCGCCGTCGAATACCCGGGCCGTGCCGCTGTAGACCGAGTCGTCGAAGCCGGCGCTCTTGACGACCGCGCCCTCGGGAGCCAGCGAGCCCTTGAGGATGGTCAGCCCGCCGCTCTTGTGGATCGGGGCGTCGAGCGAGCGGATGACCGTGCCGTCGACGGCCGGCGGCGCGAGGTCGTCGAGGTTCTCGGCCATCGTCTTGCCCGTCACGGTCAGTGTGTCGCCGTGCATCAAGCCGGCGTCGAGCAGCGCGCGCATCACCATCGGGATGCCGCCGATCTTGTCGACGTCGTTCATGACGTACTTGCCGAACGGCTTCATGTCGGCCAGATGCGGGACCTTGTCGCCGATCCGGTTGAAGTCGTCCAGGGTGAGCTCGACCTCGGCCTCGTTGGCGATCGCCAGCAGGTGCAGGACGGCGTTGGTGGAGCCACCGAGGGCCATCACGACGGCAATGGCGTTCTCGAAGGCCTCGCGCGTCATGATCTGGCGCGCCGTGATGCCCTTGCGCAGCAGGTTGACCACGGCCTCGCCCGAGCGGTGCGCGAACCCGTCGCGGCGACGGTCCACCGCCGGCGGAGCGGCGCTGCCCGGCAGTGACATGCCCAGCGCCTCGCCGACCGAGGCCATCGTGTTGGCGGTGTACATGCCGCCACACGCACCCTCGCCCGGACAGATCGCCCGCTCGATGCGGTCGACCTCCTCACGGGTGATCTTGCCGGCCAGGCAGGCACCGACGGCCTCGAAGGCGTCGATGATCGTCACGTCACGGCCGTCGACCTGGCCGGGCATGATCGAGCCGGCGTACAGGAACACACTGGCGAGGTCGAGGCGAGCCGCGGCCATCAGCATCCCCGGCAGGGACTTGTCGCAGCCGGCGAGCAGGACGGAGCCGTCGAGCCGCTCGGCGTTCATGACGACCTCGACCGAATCGGCGATCACCTCGCGACTGACCAGCGAGAAGTGCATCCCCTCGTGTCCCATCGAGATGCCGTCGGAGACGGAGATGGTGCCGAACTCGAGCGGGTAGCCGCCACCCGCGTGGACGCCGTTCTTCACGGCCTTCGCGAGCCGGTCCAGCGACAGGTTGCAGGGCGTGATCTCGTTCCAGCTGGACGCGACCCCGATCTGCGGCTTGGCGAAGTCCTCGTCGCCCATGCCCACCGCGCGGAGCATCCCGCGGGCGGCGGCCCTCTCCAGGCCGTCGGTGACGTCGCGTGAGCGGGGCTTGATGTCGGGTGCGTCGGTCATGCAAGCAGCGTAATAGCGGTCGAGCGCCCGCTGCCCGATCTCCACCCTTCCGGATCCCGGGCGTGGCGGCTTCCTCCCGACGATCCATCATGTCAAAATGAGAATGATTCCTGATTCTGGGCGCTGAGTGAGCTCGTGGAGCGCCGAGGTGGCCGTCGGCCTGCCTGATCAGGCTTCTCGGACCTCGACCTTTCCATTGGACAAGGACATGCCCTGATGGCCTCGCCGCTGAGCGACATCCTCCGGCCCGTACGCGGCCGCCTTCTCGCCTGCATTGCTCTGACCGTGATCTCCACGGTCGCCGGGCTGGTGCCGATGATCGGCATCGTCGAGCTGGCCCGGATCCTGTTACCGGGCACCGGCGGCGGCAGCAGCGACGACGCCGACCGCGCCTGGCTGGTCGTCCAAGTGAGCCTGGCCGCGCTCGGCGTACGGCTGGCGACGATCCTGACCGCCTCCTGGCTCTCCCATGCCGCCGACCTGGACCTCTCGGTGCTGCTGCGGCGGAGCCTGGTCGCCCGGCTGGGGCGGGTGCCGTTGGCCTGGTTCACCGAGCGCTCCTCGGGGCAGGTGAAGAAGGCGGTCCAGGACGACGTGGCCGCGCTGCACCACCTGGTCGCGCACTCGGCGATGGAGCTGACCGCAGCGATCACGCTGCCGGTCACCGTGGCGGCGTACCTGCTCTCGGTCGACGTCACGATGGCGCTGGTCACCTGCGTCCCGCTCGTCGCCGGCATCATCGGTCTGCGGATCTCGATGCGCGGCGCGGCCGAGCTCTACCAGACGTACGACCGCGGGCTGGCCGAGCTCGGCTCGGCCGCCGTGGAGCTGGTCAACGGGATCACGGTGGTCAAGACCTTCGGCCGGGAGGGGCGCACGCACCGCCGGTTCACCGAGGTCGCGGGGCGCTTCGGCGGGTTCAACCGCGACTGGATGCGGCACTCGGCGCTCGGGATGCTGGTGATGGAGCTCGCCCTGACCCCGGTGCTCGCCCTCGCGATCGTCGCCGTCGTCGGCTCGCTGCTGGTGCGCGGCGGTCACCTCGCCGCGATCGACCTGGTCCCGTTCCTGGTGCTGGGACTGACGATGACGGCACCGGTGACCGTGGCCGGGTACGCCGGTCGCGAGCTGCGCGAGGCGACAGGTGCCGCGCGGCGGATCCAAGAGCTGCTGGACACCCCGCAGCTCCCGGCCCCGACGACCGTCGCGCGCCCGGAGGGCGGCCGCGTCGAGCTGCGCGGGGTCGGCTTCGCCTACACGCCGGGCGGCAGACTCGTGCTCGACGGGATCTCGCTCACCCTGGAACCCGGCACCGTGACCGCACTCGTCGGCCCGTCGGGGTCGGGCAAGTCGACGCTGGCCCGCCTGCTGCCCCGCTTCGCGGATCCCACGCTCGGATCGATCACCCTCGGCGGCTGCGACCTGCGCAGCCTGACCAGCGAGCAGCTCTACGAGCGGGTCTCGTTCGTCTTCCAGGAGACCTCCCTGCTGCGTACCAGCGTCCGCGACAACATCCGGCTGGCCCGCCCCGACGCCTCCGACCAGGACGTACGTCATGCCGCGGCCGCGGCGCAGATCCTGGACCGTCTCGACGCCCTGCCACGCGGACTGGACTCGGTGGTCGGCGAGGACGCGCTGCTGTCCGGGGGTGAGCGGCAGCGGGTCGCGATCGCCCGGGCGATCCTGGCCGACACCCCGGTCCTGGTGCTCGACGAGGCCACCGCGGCGGCCGACCCGGAGTCGGAGGCGCAGGTGCAGCAGGCGCTCTCCAGGCTGGTCGCGGGACGTACCCTGCTCGTCATCGCGCACCGGCTCTCCACGATCACCGGCGCCGACCGGATCGTCGTCCTCGACTCCGGCCTGGTCGCCGAGTCCGGCACGCATGCCGAACTGCTCGCCGCCGACGGCCTCTACGCACGGCTGTGGCAGGCCGACCAGCGCGCTCAGCTGGAACCCGTCCGATCCCACACTCAGACCGCCGAGGTGGCCCGATGATCTCCGTCGTACGCATGCTCAGCACCCTCCTCGATCACGACGGCCGCCGGCGGATGCTGCGAGTGGTCGCCACCTTCGTCGCCACCGGGATCCTCCAGGGGCTCGCCTTCGCCGCGCTGGTGCCACTGCTGGTCGCGCTCTTCGCTCAGGACTGGGACGGGGTGACGACCTGGGCGGTGGCGTTGATCGGGCTGCTGGTCGCCCACCACGTCCTGCTCGCCCTCGCCGACCTGGCCGGCTACGACCTGGCCTGCGACCTCCTCGACCGCACCCTGGCCCGGCTCGGAGAGCACGTCGCCCGGCTGCCGCTGGGGTGGTACGACGCCGACCGCACCGGGATGGTCGGCAGGATGGCGTCCAAGGGCGCGGCCGACATCTCCTCGATCCCCGGCCATCTGCTCCGGCCGATGACCTCGGCCGTGATCAGCCCGATCACCGTGGTCGCCGCACTGCTGGTCCTGGAGTGGCGGCTCGGGGTGGCGCTGCTGGCCGGCGTGATCCTGGTCTTCGCCGCGACCCGCCTGCTGAGCGCGATCATCGGGCGTTCCGAGGCCGGCTACGACGCCGCGATGGCCAACGGGTCGGCGCGGGTCGTGGAGTTCGCGCTCAACCAGCAGGCCCTGCGGGTCTTCGGTCGCACCGTCCACGGGAACGAGCTGGTCGAGGACGCCTTCGCCGCCCAGCGGGCGGCCAGCCGGCGGATGCTGGTGACCGGCTTCGGCGGTCGCGGACTCCAGTTGCTCGCCGTCCAGGCGCTGCTCACCGTGGTGGTCGCGCTCTCGGTCCAGCTCGTCCTCGGCGGCACCCTCGCCGCCGCGACCGCGATCGGACTGCTGGTGCTCAGCGTCCGGTTCGTGGAGTCGATGGTCGACCTCGGCGAGCTCTCCAGTGCCCTGCGGATCGCTCAGGGGTCGTTGCGCCGAGTCCTGGACCTGCTCGACACCGCCCCGCTCCCCGAGCCATCCACCCCCGGCACCCCGCATGACGGCGCGGTGGAGATGAACGACGTCTCCTTCTCCTACGACGGCTCCACCCCGGTGCTGGACGGGGTGTCCTTCACCGCTCCGGCCAGCTCTCTCACCGCGATCGTCGGGCCCTCCGGCTCCGGGAAGTCGACCCTGCTCCGGCTGGCCGCCCGGTTCCACGACGTCACCTCGGGGTCGGTGCGGGTCGGTGGTGTCGACGTACGCGACCTGGGGACCGAGGCGCTGATGGCCGAGGTGTCCATCGTCTTCCAGGACGTCTACCTCTTCGAGGGCACCCTGCGGGACAACGTCCTGCTCGCCGCTCCCGACGCCGACCCTGCCCGCCTGGACGAGGCCGCGCGGCTGGCGCGGGTCGACGACATCGTCGCCCGGCTCCCGCACGGCTGGGACACCCGGGTCGGCGAGGCCGGCTCCACGCTGTCCGGCGGCGAGCGTCAGCGGGTCGCGATCTGCCGGGCCCTCCTCAAGGACGCCTCCGTGGTCCTCCTCGACGAGGCCACCGCGGCTCTCGACGCCGAGAACGAGGCGGCGGTCCAGGAGGCGCTGACCGCCCTGGCCGCCGACCGCACCGTCATCGTCATCGCCCACCGGCTCCAGACGGTGACGGCCGCGGACCAGATCATCGTCCTCGACGGCGGCCGGATCGCCGAGCGCGGCAGCCACGCCGACCTGCTCGCGGCCGGAGGTCGCTACCGGGACTTCTGGCAGCAGCGTACGTCTGCGGCGGGCTGGCGGCTGGTCGGTGATCCGACCAGCTGACACGCTCGTACGCTCAGGAGATGCGTTCGGTCAGCGCCTGACGAGTGTCGATCAGCCAGTCCTTGTAGTCGAGGTGCGCCTTGCGCAACGCGGCGCCGGGCCAGTCTGCGGGAAGCAGTTCGTCGGGTAGGGCGGGATCCTCGAGCAGATGGCGAACGGACGTCGCGCAGGCGGTGAAGCGGAGCACGGGGTCGTCGGTGTCGGTGGCCGCCAGCAGCTCGCGCGCCCGGTCGGCCCAGGCGGTCAGGTCCCACAGCCTCCCGGCGAACGCCGCAGGGTCGGTCCTGGGCCGCATCGTCAGTCGCTCGCACAGACCGGCGAGCTCATCGGACCACGCGAGGTCGAGGTTGGCCGGGCGTACCCACACGCCCTCTCGCAGCTCGGCCAGACGGAGCTCGGTGAGCGTCGCGCGGAGACTCGCACGGTCGGCGGCGGAGCGGCCGGTCGCGGTCACCACGACCATGTCCCACTCGCCGTCCCACGCGCTTGTCTGCACGTGGATCGCCGCCTCCTGACGTCGCTGGCGCTGGCTCAACCTCTCGGAGAGCTGGTATCGCCCGTTGGCAGCTCGGACCAGGTCGTCGGCGGCGACCATGCGGGAGAGCGCGACCCGGACCGTCGTCTCCGAGAAGCCGACCAGGCGGCCTCCCGCGACGAGCTCACGGGCGGACAGGGTCGGCACCTCGGCGCTCATGAGCAGGCCCAGGAGCGCCGAACGGGCCGACACAGGGCGAAGGGCACTCGCATCGGCGGCGGACGGTGATGACATCCCTCCGGATCTTACATGGACTCCGCACCTGCAGACGATGTGTTATTTACATCATTGCCACAGCCGCAGACGATCTGTAACGTCCCCGGCATGACCCTCACCGGACGCACCATCATCATGTCGGGCGGCAGCCGCGGCATCGGCCTGGCCGTAGGCATCGCCGCAGCCAGGCTGGGAGCCAACGTCACGCTGCTGGCGAAGACGGACAAACCCGACCCGCGGCTCCCCGGCACCGTTCACACCGCCGCCGCCGAGATCGAAGAAGCGGGCGGTCAGGCGCTGGCGGTGGTGGGCGACGTCCGCGACGAGGCCTCGGTCGAGAACGCGGTCGCGCAGACCGTCGAGCGGTTCGGCGGCATCGACATCGTGCTCAACAATGCCTCCGCGATCGCGCTCGACGGCACCGAAGACCTGCCGATGAAGCGCTTCGACCTGATGACGCAGATCCAGCTGCGCGGGACGTACCTGCTCACCAGCAAGTCGCTCCCCCACCTGCGCGCATCGGCCAACCCCCACATCCTCTCGCTGTCGCCGCCGATCAACCTGTCGCAGCAGTGGCTGGGCAAACACCCGGCCTACACCCTGGCGAAGTACGGAATGAGTCTGCTGACGCTCGGCTGGGCCGCGGAGTACGCCGAGCACGGCATCGCCGCCAACTGCCTGTGGCCCGAGACCCTCATCGCCACCGCCGCTGTGCAGAACCTCCTCGGCGGAGACGCAGCGGTGGAGAGGTCACGTACGCCCGAGATCGTCGCCGACGCCGCGGTGGAGATCCTGCGGCGCCCCTCGCGCGAGTGCACCGGCAACACGTTCCTGGATGTGGACGTCCTTCGGGATTCCGGAGTCACCGACTTCTCGAAGTACGGAGGTACCGGCGACCTGGAGTACGACATCTTCGTGGACCGGCCATGACGAGCCTCGTGCGGGAGCGGCACGGGGAGGTCGAGATCCTCCGGCTCAACCGTCCCGAGAAGCGGAACGCCCTCGACACCCCGACGCTCCACCTGCTCAACGACGCGCTGCGAGAGCTGTCCGAGGACAGCGACGTGCGCGCCGTCGTCCTCTCCACGACGTCTCCCGACGCCTTCTGCGCGGGAGCGGACGTCACCGAACCCCTGGACGCAGCGGGCGGGGTCGCCCGGATGGAGGCGTTCGCCGAGCTCTACCGCCTTGTCGAGCAGGTGCCCGTGCCGACGATCGCTGTCTGCGTCGGCAACTGCGTGGGCGCCGGCGCCGAGATCATCGCCGGCTGCGACCTGCGCGTGGCCGGGGACAATCTGAAGCTGGCGTGGGCGGGGGCTCGGCTGGGTGTTCCGGTCGGGCCGGCCCGGCTGACCCAGCTCGTCGGCCTCTCGCGCGCCAAGGAGCTGATCTACACCGGGCGCCCGGTCGGGGCGGACGAGGCGGTCGCGATCGGCCTGGCCCAGCGCACTGCCCCTGCCGACGAAGCCGAGGCAGTCGCCCTCGACCTGGCAGGACTCATCGCGCGTCAGTCGTCCGACGGGATCCGCATCCTGAAGGAGATGTTTCGCGAGCTCGAGGGCACGACCGACCGCATCACTTACGAGAACGAGCGGCTGGTCGACTTCCAGAGGAACAGTGTCGGCCTGCCGCAGGGCTAGCTGACCTGCCTGCGCGCGCGACTCACAGGGCGCCGACGGCGCGAAGGACGAACTCCTCGATCCGCTCGGCCGGGAGGTGGCGGGTGCCGAGCACGGCGTGGACGAGGGCGAGGGTGGCGTCGACGTCGGTGACGGCGAAGACGCCCTGCTCGGCACCCTGCTCGAGGATCTCGGCGAGGACCCGCTCGACGGCGACGACGTGCTCGCGGATCTCCTGGCGAGCCTCCTCGGGGAGCCCGCCGTAGACCTGGGGGCCGAAGCCCATGTGGAACTTCTCGCCGAGGGCCAGGTGGTTGCGTACGTAGATCCGCAGCCGCTCCGCCGGCTGCTCGCTCGCGGCGAGCTGAGCCTGCAGGGACGCGACGTATTCGGCGGTCTCGTGGGTCGCGAAGGCGACCATCACCGCATCGCGGTCCTTGAAGTGGTGGTAGATCGCGGTGCGCCCGATCTCGGCGCGCTGAGCCAGCTTCGACATGGTGATCGCGTCATAGCTGCCCTCGGCCATCAGCTCCGCGAACGCAGCGAAGATCCGCTCGCGCACCAGCCTGCGGTGCTCGGGGACGTTCTCGGCGGCGATACGGGGCACGAGGACGAACCATAGTTCACAGGCGATAGTCGTCGAGGCGAGCGCCGAGCTCCTCGAAGAGCGCCTGATTGAGCCCGAACGCGACCTGGACCTCCTCGACGATGCGGAGCTTCTCCGCGGGATCGAGGTCCAGCGCGTCGAGGCGAGCGCGGTAGCCGTCCTTGTAGGGCTTCGGCTTCGGGATCTGGGCGAACTCGTAGAAGTCCACCCCGTCCCCACCGAGCTCGAAGAACCGGTCGAGCAGCCGGCCGATCGCCTGGCCTCCGGAGAGGTCGCCGAGGTAGCGGGTGTAGTGGTGGGCGGCATAGAGACCACCCCAGGCGCGGGTGGCCTCGATCCGGGCGACGTACGCATCGGCGGCCGCCGACTCCACGGAATCGGTGTCGACACCCGGCGCCCACACGACCAGGTCGGCATCGATCGCGGCCAGGCGCTCCAGAGCCACGTCATGGACGGCGGCCGCGATGTCGTCGGTGGCCGCCAGATCACGGCCCACCGACTCGAGCGCGACATAGACCTTGCGCAGGCGCAGCAGGTAGTCGGCGTACCCCTTCTCGTTGACCCGGCCCGCCAGCAGCTCTCCCATGAAGGAGGAGGCCTCGGCGGCGGCGTGCTGGACACGAGAGCCCTCGCGCATCAGCGCGGAGAGCGGAGCCCCGGAGGTCTCGTCGACAAGAAGGGCAGACATGTGTGCTCCAGTGAGGTCGGGGCGTCGGGCGATCGGCGTTCCGAAGAAAGATATTGACACACTGTCAGAAAGTCATCAAGGCCCAATTTAGGCTACCCTAAGTTTCGACAGGAATGGATTGAGCACGACTTTTTGCCATCCGGATCCAAAAGAACAACCGAGGCACAAGATCCATACGCCAGGTCCATATCGGCGGCCACTTCCGGGACCTTGGTCATTTCCGCCCGGAATTCGACCTCGAACACGACCTGTTACCGGCGAAGTTACGGCGAAGTTTTGCGAACTCCGGCACCGGTTGAGCGCTGGGCGACGGCGAATCGACGTGGCTAGACTCCCCGCTTCGTCACGGCGAGTCACAGCAACCGGGGGGCTGCAGCAGCTGACTTCTACTCGTCGTGCCCTGTCATCGACAGTTATCAACATCATTGGAGAAGTCACTTGCGCTCCCCATTCTCGGTCCGCGGGGCCGCCGTTGTTGCGGCGACCGCGATGATCGGTCTTTCCGTGACCGCGGCCCCGGCGACTGCGGCAGAGAAGCCGCGGGCCAAGGCCTCGTCGGTAGCCCTGACCGTCGACGTGTCCGACAAGGTCAAGGTGGACACCGGCCGCTACACCGCCACCTACAACGGCAAGAAGACCGTCAACTCCGGCACCAACAAGCCGGCGCTGCCGCTGCTCAAGGGCGAGCAGCAGCTGATCTCCGTCGGCGTCTTCGCGCAGGACGCCGCCGCCGCGCTCCGGAACGGCACCGTCTACTCCGGCGCCTGCTCGGCGCTCGCCGGCGAGGGCGCGACCCTGGTCGCCATCGGTGACGGGGACAGCTGCGTCAAGCCGGGCGAGGCCGTCCGGGTGAACCTCGCCGAGCTCGACCTCCAGAAGCTCGGCGCCACCACCGACTACCTGCTCACCGACGAGAGCAAGGACGTCCACATCAAGCTCGGACCGGTCAACGACCTGGTCCAGACCGTCGTCGCCGACGTACTCAAGAAGGTCAGCGGGCTGTCGGTCGGCATCAACCTCGATGCCGCCGAGAGCACCTGTATGGCGAAGGACAACTCGTTCAAGGGCACGACTCGCCTCAAGAACGCAGCCGTCACCGTCAGCGTCCCCGGCAAGGGTGACGTCGAGGTCGCCGACCTGCCGGTGAACCCGAAGAAGAACACGACGGTCGTCCCCGACCTCTCCCCGGTCACCGACGCCGTTCTCGGCCGTGTCGACACGCTGCTCCGGTCTGGCCTGAAGAGCGAGATCGCGCCGGGCGCCCTGGACATCTCCATCCGGACCAACCTGATCGAGCTGGTCAAGCAGCAGCTCGCCACGGTCCTCAAGGGCCTCGAGACCGACCTGGTCAAGCTCACCCTGAACAAGCAGGACAGGTCCGCCCACGCCCTCGAGGTGTCCGCTCTCGACGTCAAGGTCCTCGACGCGGTGAAGAAGGTCGGCGCCCCGACCGCCGCCAACGTCGCCATCGGCACCAGCACCTGCGGCACCAACGGTCTCACCGCTTCGGAGGAGAAGGCCGTCACCAGCGGCAAGAAGACGAACGTCGACGTGGTCGCCTCCGGTGACAGGTCGAACCCGGAGGCCGGTGTCGCGGCCAAGCCCGACAACGCTCCGGCCAACGCCGAGCTCAACCTGCTCTCGTCCCCGGCCGCCAAGGGCGGGTTCGCCGCCGGCGCGCTCGTGCTGCTCGTCGCCGCCGCTGCCGCCACCCGGTGGTTCCTGCTGCGCCGCGCACACGCCTGATCCACCGATCAGCACCCCGTCCCGGGCCAAGGCGTCAAGCCTTGGCCCGGGATTCTTTGTGGGGTACGCGATCTGGCGGCGCGCCTGCGTGCCGACCGCCGCAGGATCCGACAGGGTTACGCCGCCCCCGATGCTCCCCAGAGCTCTTCCCCAACTCTCTGGAGTCCCCCATGCTGCGCCCGTTGGCGACCCTGTGCGCCGTCGTACTCCTCTGCTCCGGCTGCGCCGAGATCTCCGAACCCGACACCGCCGTCCAAGCCGGGTACGGCGCCGAAAGCGGCGAGGAGGTCAGCCTTTCGCTGACCGAGGCCATCGCGAGACTCCCGGTCGCCAAGGAGGTCACCTCCGGCTACGAGCGGGAGAAGTTCAACCACTGGGTCGACGCCGACGGCGACTGCCAGGACGCCCGCACCGAGGTGCTCCTGGAGGAGTCGAGGAACAAGGCGCGCGGCAGGTGCGAGGCCACCAAGGGCGTATGGCTCTCCGCGTACGACGGCGTCACGCTCAAGCGCCCCGGCGGCCTCGACATCGACCACATGGTCCCGCTCAAGGAGGGCTGGGAGTCCGGCGCCGACGCGTGGAGCGACGAGGAGCGGGAGGCGTACGCCAACGACCTCGGTGACCCGCGCACCCTCATCGCCGTCACCGCCGCGACCAACCGCAGCAAGGGCGACCAGGACCCGGCCGACTGGATGCCCGACGCGACGAGCTACCACTGCACGTACGTCGCCGACTGGGTCGCCGTGAAGATCCGCTGGAGCCTCTTCGTCGACCGTGCCGAGAAGGCCGCACTGAAGAAGATCGCCGCCGGTTGCGACGACCCCGAGATCACCGTGCGGCTGGCCAAGGCCGGACCGCCCGAGGGCGGCTCGGGCCCCAGCGGCACTCCCGCCGGCGGCTCCGGTGAGGACCCCCGCTTCGACACCTGCGCCAAGGCGACCGCGAAGGGCTACGGGCCCTACCGGAAGGGCCGCGACGCCGAGTACGAGTGGTATCGCGACGGCGACAAGGACGGCACCGTCTGCGACAGCTGATTCCGCTACGCAGAAGCGGGCTACTCGCCCGTAACTCCCCAGTAACCTCGACCGTTGACTGTGACGAATCTCAAAGGGAGGGGAGAAGTACGTGCGCACAACACTCATCGCGCGGGGAGCCGCAGTCGCGGCCGCGGCCGCCATGGTTGCCTTGTCAGCCGCACCTGCGAGCGCCGCGACGGTGTCGCAGGCGTCCGCAACCGCGCTGAGCCTGGAGCTCGCCGGCACCGGGGCGAGGGACACCGGCACCTATGCCGTCACCAATGACGGCTCCAGGGAGTCCGCCACAGGCACCAACGAGCCGCTCATCACGGCACTCGGCGGACAGAAGGCGATCCAGGCCGGCACGCTGGCCCAGGACGCGGTGGCCCACAAGGACGCCACCTCGGCCGCCTGCTCCGGTCTCGCCGGAGACGGCGCGACCGTGGTCGCCGTCGGGTCCGGCAACTGCCTCAGCGGCGGGGACAACATCTCGCTCGACGCGGCCAGTCTCGACTTCAGCGACGTCGAGCTCGTCTCGTCGGGGCTGTTCCAGGGCGTCGACCAGCAGCTGATCACCGCGCTGAAGGACGCCGGGCTCAGCCAGACCGCGGTCACCGACCCGCTCTCGAAGGCGCTCGAGGACCTCCTCGCGGCCATGGGCGATCCCGGTCTGCACCTCGACCTCGGCGCCGTGCAGAGCAGTTGCACCGCCGACAAGGACACCGCCTCCGGCGACAGCAGCCTGGCGAACAGCAGGGCGTACGTCACAGTCCCGACGGTCGGCGACGTCACCCTGGTCGACCTTCCGGTCGACCCCGACGTCAACCAGAAGGTCGTCACCGACCTGACCGGTGTGACCGACGCGATCCTGGATGCTCTGCGCACCCAGTTCAGCAACGCTCTGGACGGTGCCCTGGCGCCGGCCAACGGCGGGCTCGACCAGCTTCAGACGCAGGTGCTCGACACCGCTCTCGGGCAGATCCAGTCGCAGCTCGCACCGCTGGAGGAGAACGTCCTCGACATCACCCTCAACAAGCAGGTCACCGCGCCCGGCGAGATCACGGTGACCGCGCTGGACGCGAAGGTCCTGCCGGCGGCCGAGGGGTTCGTCGGCGGCAGTCTCGCGCACCTGACGATCGGCACGAGCCACTGCGGCCCGAACAGCCCGGTCACCAAGACCGTCGTCAACAACCCACCGAAGGGCAACCCGCCGGCCTCGGTCCCGACCGTCGTGACCGCCGGCATGGAGAGCTACGACGACGGCAGCGCCGGCCGTATCGCCCTCGTCACCCTGCTGCTGCTCGCGGCCGCGGGCGCCGGTGCGGCGACGTACGTCCGCATGCTGCGGCGTGGCTGAAACCACTGCTGACTCGCCGTCGCGGCTTGCCGCGGCGGCGAGCAGCCTGTGGACCGGGCTGGTCGTGCTCGCCGTGGCGATGGTGCTGGCCGGGCTGATGTGGCCCGCCGGCAGCGCCGCAGTGGAGGTGCCACCCGGTGCCCCGAAGCGCCTCGAGCTGCCTGGGCTGCACACGAAGGCCAGGGTCGTCCCGATCCGGCTCGACGGCGAGGTGCTCGACCCGCCGCGGAACCCGCGCGAGATCGGCTGGTGGGTCGGCAGCGCCAAGCCGGGCTCGGCGCAGGGCCAGACCGTGGTCACCGGCCACACCGTGCACACCGGTGGCGGCAGCCTCAACAAGCTCGACCACATCAAGGAGGGGCAGGAGGTCGACGTCGTCACCAAGGACGGCACCTTCCA
Organism: Nocardioides sp. NPDC051685; assembly: GCF_044453405.1. Taxonomy (NCBI): domain Bacteria; kingdom Bacillati; phylum Actinomycetota; class Actinomycetes; order Propionibacteriales; family Nocardioidaceae; genus Nocardioides; species Nocardioides sp. NPDC051685. The sequence goes on from NZ_JBITCR010000010.1 coordinate 85,752, forward strand.
GCACCAGGTCGACTCCGTCGAGGTGCTCAGCCGCAAAGAGCTCGCCGACCAGGCCCAGCGCATCTTCGGCCAGGACCACGGCGACGGGCGCCTGGTGATCATCACCTGCACCGACTGGAACGGCTCAGGCTACGACAGCAACATCGTCGTCGTGGCGCACAGGTTCAATAGCCTGCCGAAGAACAAGAAGTAGTGCCGAGTCGGCGCATCCGACCCTCTCGTGGTGCCGAGTCGGCGCATCCGACCCTCTCGTGGTGGGGGGGGGGGGGCGCAGACACCCCGGGGGGGGGCGCGGAGGCCGACCCCCGGGGGGGGGGGGGGGGCACG